>JBIQJI010000034.1:0-63439 GCA_044507605.1 Actinomycetales bacterium
GGGCCCGGGCGGGTCGTGGCGGCGGTGCGGGCGCTCGCGGGGCCGGGGCCGGACGGGCCGGAAGCCCGGGTGATCCGGGAGGCGTTCGCCGCGCTGCCTCCGCCGGGCGGGGGGCGGCGCGGGGTGACGCACGGGGACTGGCACCTCGGCCAGATGGCGCGCTTCGGGGGACGGTGGACGCTGATCGACATCGATGATCTCGGGGCGGGGGATCCCGCGTGGGATCTGGCGCGGCCCGCCGCGTTCTTCGCGGCGGGGGTGCTGGCGCCGGAGGTGTGGGCGCGGTTCCTGGCGGGCTACCACGAGGCGGGCGGATGGGCGGTGTCCGCGGCTGATCCGTGGCGGGAACTGGACGGGCCGGCCCGGGCGTTGACGGTCCAGTTGGCGGCTCAGGCGGTGGCCCGGGCGCGCGACCAGGCCAGGCCGCTGGGGGAGGCCGAGGAGGCCGTGGTCGGCTCATGCGCGAGGATCGCCGCGATGGCCCGCCGGCACACCCCATAGGCTGATCATCAATGATGATCGCTTTCCCGGGGGTGGTTCCGGGGATGTCCTTCGACGACGGGAGACCAGCGAGATGCAGTGCCCGAAGTGCTCAGGCCACATGCGCACTTTAGACCGCAACGGGGTGCACATCGAACAGTGCGAGATGTGCCGGGGCATTTTCCTCGACTACGGCGAACTGGAGACCCTGACTCGCCTGGAGGGCCAGTACGCCCAGCAGCACTACGGCCCGCCGCCCGGCGTCCCCTCGTGGGGTGCGCCGCACCACGGTTACCGTCACCACCATCACCGTGAGCGCGGCCTGTTCGACATGTTGTTCTCCAGCTGACCGGTGTTCTCCGGCTGACGGGGCCGCGGCATCGGCGCCGGCGTCGCGGGGCGGTCCGGGCGACGCCGGCGTCCGTGCAGGTGCGGCGGGGCCGGGCGGTGAAAGGGCGTCGCGGCACCGCCTTATGGGGCACCCGGGGTGTCCGCGAAGGCTTGCGCGAGGTAAGGTAAACCTGCCCTAATTAAGGTAAGCCTTAGCAACCTGCCCTGGAGCCGCGGTGTTCGCCAGCTATCTCATCGGTCTGCGCGAAGGTCTGGAGGCGACGCTGGTCGTCTCGATCCTGGTCGCGTTCCTTGTGAAAAGCGACCGTAAGGACCGGCTCCCGCTGGTGTGGACCGGGGTCGTGGCGGCCATCCTGCTCGCCGTCGGGTTCGGCGCGCTGCTCACCTTCACCGCGGCCCACCTGGAGTACGAGCAGCAGGAGGCCTTCGAGGCGATCGCCTCGCTGCTGGCGACCGTGTTCGTCACGTTCATGATCTTCTGGATGCGGGGCGCGGCGCGGCGCATGTCCGGCGAGCTGCGGGCCAAGCTGGGCGAGGCGCTGCAGCTGGGCTCGTTCGCGGTCGTGGTGGTGGCGTTTCTCACGGTGGCGCGCGAGGGCCTGGAGACGGCGCTGCTGTTCTTCGCCTCCGCCCAGGGCGCCGCGACGACAACGAGCCCGCTGATCGGCATCAGCCTCGGCGTGGCGACGGCCATCGCGCTCGGCTGGGGCCTGTACGCCAGCGCGATCCGCATCAACCTCGGCAGGTTCTTCACCTGGACCGGCCTGCTGCTGGTCCTGGTGGCGGCCGGCATTCTCAAGTACGGCGTGCACGACCTGCAGGAGGCCGGCATCGTGCCCGGCCTGAACACGCGGGCCTTCGACATCAGCGGCGTGCTGCCGCCCGACGCCTGGTACGCCAGCCTGCTGTCGGGCATGTTCAACATCACGCCGCAGCCGAGCGTGCTGGAGATGATCGCGTGGGCCTGCTACGTCGTGCCCGTGCTGGTGCTGTTCCTGCTTCCGGGCACCGGCCACGGCGGCCGGGCCAAGGCGGCGTCCGGCACGGCGTCATCGGGCAGGGCGTCGTCCGGCACGGGCTCACCTGACGGGGCACCATCTGACACCACCTCGTCCGGCACCGCTTCGTCGGCCGCGTCGCCGGCGATCTCACCGGCCGAATCCTCCCCCGGCACCTCCCGCCCCGGTACGGCGGCGTCTTGAACAGGAGAACCATGCGAACCCCCATCCTCCTCACCGTCGGCGCGCTCGCCCTCGCGACGCTGGCCGCCTGTGGCGGCTCGGACGACGGCCGGTCCGCGACGACCGAGGCCGCCGGCGCGTCCGACCGGCCCGGCAAGATCGCCGTCGCGGCCACCGACACCTCCTGCGAGGTCGCGACGACCGAGTTGCCGGCGGGCACGGCGACGTTCACGGTGACGAACAAGGGCAGCAAGGTGACCGAGTTCTACGTGTACGCCCCCGGCGACCGGGTGATGGGCGAGGTGGAGAACATCGTGCCCGGCCTGAGCCGCGACATGCTCGTGGAGCTGCCCGCCGGCACGTACGAGACGGCGTGCAAGCCCGGCATGATCGGCAAGGGCATCAGGGGCCCGCTGAAGGTGACCGGCGACGCGGCGCCGCTGACCGACGACACCAAGCTGAAGCAGGCCACCGAAAGCTACCAGCGGTACGTCAAGAGCCAGACCGACGCGCTGCTCACCAAGACCCAGGAGTTCGCCGACGCGGTCAAGGCCGGCGACGCCGCCAAGGCCAAGGAGCTGTTCCCGATCGCGCGGACGTACTGGGAGCGCATCGAGCCGGTCGCGGAGATCTTCGGCGACCTGGATCCGGCGATCGACGCCCGCGAGGGCGACCTGGCCGAGGGCGAGGAGTGGACGGGGTTCCACCGCATCGAGAAGGACCTGTGGGTCACCAAGGACATCAGCAAGGACGGCGAGCTCGCCGACAAGCTGATGACCGACATCAAGGAGATCGTGGCGCGGGCCAACAGCGAGCAGCTGTCGCCGGTGCAGCTGGGCAACGGCGCCAAGGAGCTGCTCGACGAGGTGGCCACCGGTAAGATCACCGGCGAGGAGGACCGCTACTCGCACACCGACCTGTGGGACTTCGCGGCCAACCTCGAAGGGTCGAAGGCGGCCGTGGCGGCGCTGCGTCCGATCATCGACGAGCGCGACCCCGAGCTCGGCAAGACCCTCGACGAGAAGTTCGCCGCCGCCGAGGATACGCTGGCCAAGCACCGTGACGGCGACGGCTGGAAGCCGCACGACGAGCTGTCGAAGGCCGACCTGAAGGAGCTCTCGGACGTGATCAACGCGCTGGCCGAGCCCATCAGCAAGGTGTCTCCGCTCGTCGCGCGATGACCCTCGCCCGGCCTGGGCGTCCCACTGGCCGCACTATCGGGAGATGACGCGGGATGACACGGATCAACCGCAGGAGGCTGCTCGGCATGGGCGCCGCCGGGGCGGCGGCGCTCGGGGCCGGCGCGTTCGCGACCCGGATGGTGTCGGAGCCGACGCATGCCGTTGCCGCGTCGGCGTCGGATCCGGTGCCGTTCTACGGCGCGCACCAGGCCGGCATCGTGACGCCGGCGCAGGACCGTCTGCACTTCGTCGCCTTCGACGTCATCACCGACAAGCGGGCCGAGCTGGTGGAGCTGCTGCAGGACTGGACGGCCGCCGCCGCGCGCATGACGCAGGGACAGACGGCCGGGCCGCTCGGCGCGGTGGGCGGCGTGCCCGAGGCTCCGCCCGAGGACACCGGGGAGGCGCTGGGGCTGCCCCCTGCGGGGCTCACGCTGACCGTGGGCTTCGGCCCGTCGCTGTTCGACGAACGGTTCGGCCTGGCCGACCGGCGGCCCCCGGCGCTGGCCGACCTGCCGTCGTTTCCGCGCGAGGACCTGCAGCCGGAGATCTCCGGCGGCGACATCTGCGTGCAGGCGTGCGCGAACGACCCGCAGGTGGCGGTGCACGCGGTGCGCAACCTGGCGCGCATCGGGTTCGGCCGGGTGTCGGTGCGCTGGTCGCAGCTCGGCTTCGGCCGCACGTCGTCGACGTCGAAGGCGCAGCAGACGCCGCGCAACCTGTTCGGTTTCAAGGACGGCACCGACAACCTCAAGGCCGAGGACGCCGCGTTGGTGCGCGACTGGCTGTGGGCGTCCGCCGACGACGGCGCGGCCTGGATGGCCGGCGGCAGCTACCTGGTCACCCGCAAGATCAGGATGAACATCGAGACCTGGGACCGCACGTCGCTGGCCGAGCAGGAGGCGATCTTCGGGCGGGACAAGGGCGAGGGCGCTCCGCTGGGCCGGGAGAAGGAGTTCGACCCGATCGACTTCACGCTGAAGGGCGCCGGCGGGGAGCCGCTGATCCCGGCCGACTCGCACATCAGGCTCGCCCACCCGTCCCAGCACGGCGGCGCCCGGCTGCTGCGGCGCGGCTACAACTTCGTCGACGGCTCCGACGGCCTCGGCCGGCTCGACGCCGGCCTGTTCTTCATCGCCTACCAGCGCGACCCGCGCCGGCAGTTCGTGCCGGTGCAGATGGCGCTGGCGAAGAGCGACGCGCTGAACGAGTACATCAAACACGTCTCCAGCGCCCTGTTCGCCTGCCCGCCGGGAGTGCGCGACGCCGGCGACTACTGGGGCCGCGCGCTGTTCGCCTGACCGCCGCCCCGGCCCGCGTCCGCCCGGCCGCTCCCCCGGTCCGCCCGGGGCAGCCGGGACCGGTAGACGTCGCGGGCGCGGCCGAGCAGGTCCAGGTAGCCGGCGAGCTGGCCGCCGGAGGTGAGCCGGGCGTGCTCGGGGATGGCGGTCACCAGCAGGTCGATCCACTCCAGGCACCAGCGCACGTCGGCCTCCCTGGCCACGTGCCGCCCGGCGACGTCGACGAACACCGGGCTGGTGTGGGCGTAGCAGTCCTGCCGCAGGGTGCGCGGGTGGGCGCCGCCGGAGGCCACCGCCACCAGGTACGTCGGCTCGTCGGCCACCAGCTCGGCCCGCACCACGGCCTGCCCGCCGGCCACCCGCGTGGACGCGAGCACCCCGTCGGCGGTGCGGATCTCCAGCAGGTCGGCCTCCTCCCCCACCACGCTCGCCGTCACCGTGACCCGGTCGCCCGGCGCGAGGTCGAGCGTGTCGCCGGGGCCGTGCCCGTCGGCCGACAGCTCCAGCCAGGGCCCGGTGGTGGCGAACGTGCGGCCGGCGCGGACGGCGTCGGCGAACGACGCGGCCGTGAGCGGGCCGTCGACCCGGGCGTAGACGCGGCCCCAGCCGGGCGGGTTCGACTGGTTGCCGCGCCGGGTGAAGGAGATCATGGCGTCGGTGCCGGCGGTGACGGCGAGCCGGTTGCCGGCGCCGATCAGGTGCCGGTAGACGACGGCGGTGCCGCGCACCGACGAGTGGTTGATCACGTCGAGGCTGTCGACCAGCCCGAGGGCGGCGTCGGCGACGTTCTCGCGGGCGGCGCAGTCGCGCAGCAGCACCGCGGCCACGGCGCTCGGCGGGTCGGTCTCGGTGATCGGCAGGTGGTAGGGGTGGCTGTAGCCGGTGATCGCGCCGAGCCGGCGCAGCTCCTCGCAGGCGGCGGCGTTCGGCGGCCAGTCGGGGGCGCCGCAGAAGCCGGAGTGGAACCGTCCGGGCACGCCGGTCACGCCGAAGGCGTACAGGTGGCCGAGCAGGTCGTTGCGGTACTCCACGCCCATGCGGGCGATGTGGGTGGCGTCGGACCAGGGCAGGTCGCGGCCGGCCCAGTACTCCAGGGCCGGCCGGTCGTAGACGCGGTCGGCGGCCACGTTGCCGGCGACGAGGTTGAGCACGTGCAGGTCCTCGCCGTGCTGCATGAGGGCGGCCAGGCCGGGCGTGCCGACGGTGTCGCCGGCCCAGTTCAGGTGCACGTGCATGTCGCCGCCGTACCAGCCCTTCGCGGCGGCGTCGTAGCGGCGCTCGGGGCGCAGCTCGACGAGGGTCTCGGCGCCCTCCTCGGGCAGCACGGTGGTCTCGGCCACGTCGTACTCCATACCGCGGGTCACGCACACGGTGAGCGGCTCGGCGGGGACGTCCAGCACCACGTCGTCGCCGTGGAAGTACGGCAGCCGGTGGAAGTCCAGCTTGGCGGGCACGCCGGACGGGTACCAGCCCTGGCCGTCGCCGCTCCACACGCTCCACCGGCAGGGGAACCCCGCGCGCAGCCGCAGCCGGGCGACCGGCACCGGCCGGATCAGCCCCGAGAGCACCACCGTGGCGCCGTCGACCAGCACCTCGCTGCGTTCGCCGATGTCGACCAGCCGGGCGCCGCCCGGCGGCACGTCGCAGGGCACGCCGTCGACGCGGACGGGCGCGGTGTCGGCGCGGGACGAGTCGACCAGCAGCGTGGTGCGGAACGCCGCGCGGCCGGCCGCGCCGAGCACGGCACGGGGCCTGGCGTCCAGGGAGATGCCGTCGGGGGTGAGGCGCAGCACGGCCAGGTTGTCGGGCACGTCGCCGCCGAGCGCGTCGCGCACCACCTCGGCGGGGTCGAGTCGCAGCAGCAGCGCCGCGTAGTCGGTGACGGCGGCCTCGGGGTGCCTCCTGGTGATCTGCCGGAACGCCGCCCGCCAGAAGTCGTGGCCCATGATGTAGGGGTCGGTGCGCATCTGCTCGACGTACACGCTGGGGCCGTCGCCCCAGGTGAGACCGTGCTCGGCGAGCAGCCGCCGGTAGTCCTCCAGCATCCGGGCCACCGGCTCCGGCACCATTTCGTCCCCGCACATCGATACCTCCTGTAGTCACGTGCGTCGCCATCGTCACATGGAGCGCGGCGGGGCGCCTGGGCCGTGTCACGCCGCCGGGTACGGCTTTCTGCTACGCGGTTACCAAGACCTGAACCCGCGTGTACGCCGGATGCGGCGATGGGCGCCGGGCGCGGCGGCTCGGCGGGCGGGCGGAGGCATGACCCGGCGACTCAAGGGGATGAACTACGCAGTGTTCTCATAAGTGACCCTTAGTCACTGATGAGGCGATCCGTCGACATATGAGGAGATACGCCAATGCGGGGCGACACATCCGCGTTCGATCGGCTGGGCGCGAGGGAGCGGTGGGCCCAGGTGACGCTGCTGATCACGCTGGCCGTGGCCGCGTGCGACGTCGGCATCATCATGCTCGCCCAGGTCACCATCACCTCGTGGCTGCACGTCGGCTCGGCCGAGATGCAGGCGGTCCACCGGCACTGGGAGGGCGCCGTCCATCAGATCATCTTCCCGCTGTCGTTCCTGACGACGGCCTGCGTGGTCGCCACCCTCGTGCTGCGGCACCCGCACGCGCCGCGCTGGCTGCTCTGGCCGAGCGCCGCCGTGCAGCTCGCCATCGTCGTCTCGACCGAGCTGACCTGGGCGCGCTGGCAGCACCGGCTCGGCGACATGGGCTACGTGCGGGCCGCCGACGGCACGCTCAACCCGTTCTACGAGCACATCCTGGCCACCCACTGGGTGCGGATCGCGCTCGTGTTCGTCTACTGCTTCCTGGTCCTCGCCATGACGCTCATCGTGGCGCTGCGCCGCGGCGCGGCCATCACCGAGACCGCCGAACGCGCGGTCGCCGCCGTCTGAGGCCCGCCGCAGGCCGGCGGGAGGTCACAGGCCGAAGGCCGCCAGGATGCGGTCGGCGGCAAGGGACGGGGTGAGGACGCCCGCCAGGACCTCCCGCTCGGCCTCGGCGGTCGCGGCGCGCACGCCCGGATGCGCGCGCAGCGCGGCGAGCAGCCGATCGGTGACCAGGGCGTGGGTCCACTCGACCTGCTGGCGGGCGCGGCGCGCGGCCAGCTCGCCGGTGGCCTCCAGCGTGTCGTGGTGGCGCACCACCTGGGCCCACACCTCCTCCAGGCCGGTGCCCTCCTTGCCGCTGCACGTCAGCACCGGTGGCCGCCAGGACCGCTCGTCCGAGCGCAGCAGCCGCAGCGCGCCCGCCAGCTCCCGGGCCGCCCTGCGGGCGTCCATCTCGTGCGGCCCGTCGGCCTTGTTCACGGCGATGACGTCGGCGAGCTCCAGCACGCCCTTCTTGATGCCCTGCAGCTGGTCGCCGGTGCGGGCCAGGCTCAGCAGCAGGAACGTGTCGACCATGCCGGCCACGGCCGTCTCGGACTGGCCGACGCCGACCGTCTCGACCAGCACCACGTCGTGGCCCGCCGCCTCGACGACCACCATGGCCTCCCGGGTGGCCTTCGCCACCCCGCCGAGCGTGCCCGACGTCGGCGAGGGCCGCACGAACGCGCGCGGGTCGCGGCCCAGGCGCGTCATGCGGGTGCGGTCGCCGAGGATGCTGCCGCCGCTGCGCGTCGACGACGGGTCGACGGCCAGCACCGCCACCCGGTGCCCCCGCCCGGTGAGCAGCGTGCCGAGGGCGTCGATGAACGTCGACTTGCCCACGCCCGGCACGCCGGACACGCCGACCCGGCGGGCCTTGCCGGCGAGCGGGGTGAGCTCGACGAGCATCCGCTGCGCGAGCTCGCGATGGTCGGCGCGGGTCGACTCGACCAGCGTGATCGCCCGCGCCACCCACGCCCGCTCGCCCGAGCGCACACCCTGCACCAGGTCGCCGAGCGCCGGCGGGCCCGGCCTGCCTGCCACGGTCACTCCGCGGTGTGGCCGAGCCGGGCGGACAGTTCCTTCAGCAGGTCGAGGGCGGCCTCGGCGATCACCGTGCCGGGCGGGTAGATGGCCGAGGCCCCGGCGGCGCGCAGCTCGTCGTGGTCGCCCGGCGGGATGACGCCGCCGACCACGATCATCACGTCGTCGCGGCCGTGCGCGGCCAGCGCGTCGCGCAGCGCCGGCACCAGCGTCAGGTGCCCCGCCGCGAGCGACGACACGCCCACGACGTGCACGTCGGCCTCGACGGCCTGCCGGGCCACCTCGTCGGGCGTCTGGAACAGCGGGCCCACGTCGACGTCGAACCCGAGGTCGGCGAACGCGGTGCCGATCACCTTCTGGCCCCGGTCGTGGCCGTCCTGGCCCATCTTGGCGACCAGCACGCGAGGCCGCCGCCCCTCGGCCGCCTCGAACGCCGCGCAGGCCTCCCGGGCCCGCTCGATCGCCGCCACCCGGCCCGCCTCGTCCCGATAGACGCCGGAGATCATCCGGATCCGCCCTTCATGCCGCCCGAACACCCGCTCCAGCGCGTCGGAGATCTCGCCCACCGTCGCCATCGCGCGGGCGGCGTCGACGGCGAGCGCGAGCAGGTTGCCCTCCCCCTCGGCCCCCTTGGTGAGCGCGGCCAGCGCGGCGTCGACCCGGCCCTGGTCGCGCTCGGCGCGCAGGCGGCGCAGCTTGGCGAGCTGCCGCTCCCGCACGGCCGAGTTGTCGACCTTCAGCACCTCGATCGGCTCGTCGGCGTCGGGGCGGTACTTGTTGACGCCGATCACCGGCTGCCGCCCGGAGTCGATGCGGGCCTGGGTGCGGGCCGCCGCCTCCTCGATGCGCAGCTTCGGCAGCCCCGCGTCGATGGCCTTCGCCATGCCGCCGGCCGCCTCCACCTCACGGATGTGCGCCCACGCGGCCCGGGCCAGATCGTAGGTGAGCCGCTCGACGTACGAGCTGCCGCCCCACGGGTCGATGACGCGCGTGGTGCCCGACTCCTGCTGCAGCAGCAGCTGGGTGTTGCGGGCGATGCGCGCCGAGAAGTCGCTCGGCAGGGCCAGCGCCTCGTCGAGGGCGTTGGTGTGCAGCGACTGGGTGTGGCCCTGCGTGGCGGCCATCGCCTCGACGCAGGTGCGCACGACGTTGTTGAACACGTCCTGCGCGGTCAGCGACCAGCCGGAGGTCTGCGAGTGGGTGCGCAGCGACAGCGACCTGGGGTCGGCGGGGCCGAAGCCCTTCACCAGCTTCGCCCACAGCAGGCGGGCGGCGCGCAGCTTGGCGACCTCCATGAAGAAGTTCATGCCGATGCACCAGAAGAACGACAGCCGCGGCGCGAACGCGTCGACGTCCAGCCCGGCCGCGACGCCCGCCCGCAGGTACTCCACGCCGTCGGCGAGGGTGTAGGCGAGCTCCAGGTCGCACGTCGCGCCGGCCTCCTGGATGTGGTAGCCGGAGATGGAGATCGAGTTGAACTTCGGCATGTGCCGGGAGGTGTAGGAGAAGATGTCGGAGATGATCCGCATCGAGGGGCCGGGCGGATAGATGTAGGTGTTACGGACCATGAACTCCTTGAGGATGTCGTTCTGGATGGTGCCGGTCAGCCGCTCGGGGGCCACGCCCTGCTCCTCGGCGGCCACGATGTACAGGGCGAGGATCGGCAGCACCGCGCCGTTCATCGTCATCGACACGCTCATCCGGTCCAGCGGGATGCCGTCGAACAGCATGCGCATGTCGTAGATCGAGTCGATGGCCACACCGGCCATGCCGACATCGCCGGCGACACGCGGATGGTCGCTGTCGTAGCCGCGGTGCGTGGCCAGGTCGAACGCCACCGACAGGCCCTTCTGGCCGGCGGCCAGGTTGCGGCGGTAGAACGCGTTGGACTCCTCGGCGGTGGAAAAGCCGGCGTACTGGCGGATCGTCCACGGCCGGGTGACGTACATCGTGGGGTACGGGCCGCGCAGGAACGGCGCGATGCCCGGGTAGGAGCGCGGATCGAACTCGCCCGAGGCGATCGTCTCGGCGACGTCGGCGGCGGTGTAGAGCGGCTTGACCGGGATGCCCTCGGGCGTCTCCCACACCAGGTCGGCGGGATCCCTGCCGGTCGCCTCGCGCACGGCCGCCGCCCAGGCGCGCTCGCGCTCCGCCGCGTCGGCCCCCGTGCGCTCGGGGCGCAGGCCGATGCGGGAGAAGTCGGGGATTCGGCCGCTCATCCGGTCACTCCCAGGTCGTCGAGGGTGGTGCGCAGCACCGCGACCGCGTCGCAGCCCGCGTACACATTGCCGTCTACCCCGTCATACCCGGCCCTCCCGGCCAGCCAGACCCGGGTCGCCCCGGCCTCGCGCAGGGCCGCCGCCACGGGGACGGCGTGCTCGGCGTACAGGTCGTCGCTGGAACACAGGCACGCCACCGTGGTGCCGCTCTCGCGGAACCTGCCGGCGATGGCCGCCGGGTCGGTGAGCGGGCCGGCGGTCTCGGTCGCGACGCCACCGGCCTGGAACAGGTTCGCCGCGAACGACGCGCGGGCGGTGTGGCGGGCGAGGGGGCCGATCGTGGCGAGAAAGACCTTCGGGCGCACCGGATGCGCGTCGGCGGCGTCGCGCAGGGCCTCGAACGGCTCGGCGTACCGGACCTCGGGCAGGCCGCCGCGCCTGGCCACGGACGGGGCGGGGTCGCGGGCCGGGAGACGCTCGGCCAGATTCGGGAACTCGCTCACGCCGGTGATCGGGTCGCGGCGGTGCGCGATGGCGTCGGCGCGGGCGGCCCAGGTGGCCGCCAGCCGCTCCGGGATCAGCGCATCGAGCGCGGCCGGCATGCCGCCGGCCCGCTCGATCTCCTGGAACCAGTCCCACGCCCGCTCCGCCAGGTCGGTGGTCAGCCGCTCGACGTACCAGGAGCCGCCGGCCGGGTCGATCACCCGCGCCGCCCCCGCCTCGTCGACCAGCAGCGACGCGGTGTTGCGGGCGATGCGGCGGGCGAACGCGTCGGGCAGGCCGAGCCGCTCGTCGAACGGCCGCACCGTGACCGCGTCGGCGCCGCCGACCCCGGCGGCGAAACACGCGATGGTGGTGCGGAGCATGTTCACCCACGGGTCGCGGGCCGTCATCATGGCCGCCGAGGTGACCGCGTGCTGCCGCTGCCCCGCAGCCGGCCCGGTGACCCCGCACGCCTGCGCCACCCGCGCCCACAGCAGCCGCGCCGCCCGCAGCTTCGCGATCGACAGGAACTGGTCGGCGGTGGCGGCGTAGCGGAACTCCAGCTGCGACAGCGCCGCCTCGACCGGCAGCCCGGCGTCGTCGAGGGCGCGCAGGTAGGCGACCCCGGCGGCCAGGGAGCAGCCGAGCTCATCGGCGTGGCCGCCGCCCGCCTCGTGGTAGGGCGTCGCGTCGACGACGATCGCCCGCAGCGTGGGATGGTGGGCGGCGCACCGCTCCGCGAGGCCTGTGGCCACCTCCAGGCCCGGGCCGGCGCCCAGGCGGGCGCGGGTGCCGATCGGGTCGGCGCCCAGGTTGCCGCCCGGCGGCACCACGTCGCGCTCGGCCAGCAGCCGCAGGAACGACTCCGCCGCCTCGGCCGCGCCCGGCCCGGCGTCGAGCACGATCGGCGCGAGATCGAGATGCACGCCGTCGAGCACCTTCGGCAGGGCGGCCACGTCGAGGCCGCCCTCGCCCAGGTCCAGCCACAGCGACGTGACGCCGTTCTCCAGGTCGGCCAGCACCGCCTCGCGGGCCGCCGCCGGGTCGGGGCCCGCGTGCCGCTGCCGCAGATCCCAGCCCGTCCCGACCGCCCCCTCCGGCCGGGCGCCCCTGGTGTAGGGGAACCCGCCCGGCAGGCCCGGATCGAACTCCGGGCCCGGCAGATCGCCCTCGTCGTACAGGGGGCGGATCGGCACGCCGTCGTGGGTGGTCGTGGCGAGGGCCTGTTCGGGGTCGGCGTCGTCCCGGCCCGACTTGCGCAGCACGGCCAGCGCGAGATCACGCCAGGCGTCGCGGGTGGCCGGCGGGAAGTCTGCGGCGAGCTGTAGCTCCTCAGGCGGCACCGTCATGCTAGGGATGGTAAGAGCCGCGCCGCCGAAGACGAACACCGGGGGTGACCACGGCGTGGCGGACCAGCATGAACGCGCCGGGCGGCCTGCGCGCGCGTTCGCCGCCGCCCCGCCGGCCCGGCCGGGCCCCTCCGCGTCCGCGCACGGTCCGGGCGGGGCGCGGGGTCAGGCCCCGCGGGTCGCGGGTGCCTGCGGGGCACGTCCGGACTCCTCACCCGAGCCGCCGCCGTCCGCGCGATCCTCCGCACCGCCCGGCGTCGTGTCGCCCGGCCCATCGCCCGGCCCGTCGGCCGAGCCGCCGCGCACGCCCTCGTCCGCGCCGCCCGCGCCGGCGCCGCCCGTGTCCTGGCCGCCTGCGTCCTCGCCGCTCGTGTCCCCGCCGCCCGAGCCTTGGGCGCCCGCGTCCCGGCCACTCGTACCCTGGCCGTTGGTGTCCTGGCCGTTCGTGTCGTCGCCGTCCTGATCGCCGGCGGGGACGGGCCGGAACGCCGCCTGCCAGGTGATCGGGCCCACGATGCCGTCGACGTCCAGGTCGTGGTCGCGCTGGAACGCGCGGCAGACCTCGCGCGAGAGCGGGCCGTAGGCGCCGTCGACGTCGATCTCGTAGCCGAGCTCGGCCATCCGGGCCTGCCAGGTGCGCACGTCGTCGCCTCGCATGACGGGCGGATACCGCAGCAGCCGGCCGGGCCACTCGGGGGCGTGCGGGCCGGGCTCGGGGTCGTCGCCGGGGCCGGTGGGCTCCTGGGCGGAGGGCCTGGGGGCGCCCTTGCGCACCCAGGCGTAGAGGATGTCGCCGGGGCAGTCGGTGGGGTAGCCGTCACGGTGGCCCTTGATCTCGTCGCCGGCGTCGCCCTTCTCGCGGAAGTACTCGATCGCGTCGACGATGCCGTTGAGCATGTCGTCGGGCGGCTGGACGAGGCCCGACGTACCGACCAGGCCGAGCACCGCGTAATGGCCGGAGTTGAGGCCGGCGCCGTTGGCGGCGGGCAGGTGGTGGGGGCCGCGGCCGATGAACACCTTCCGGTGGGGACAGGCCACCGCCGAGTAGCCGATGTCGATCCAGCCGTTGCCGTCCATGTGGTAGTTCTGAATGGACCGCACCATCGCCACGCACTTGTCGTGATCGTCGACGATCGCCGGATCGACCCTGCCCCCGGTGTAGTGCACTTTGACCCCTTTGGTGGACTTGAGGGGCACGTACGAGCTTTTCGGCTTGCGGGCCCCCCATTCGTCGCGGGTTACCACATCAATGGCCACGGAACTCTCCTGGGGGTCACGATCCTTTTGGAGACTCTTAAGGAGTACTCGACCTTACCGAGTGCTACCCAAAGCCATGACCGTATTGCGTTCCCTCACAGGGTTTCTCGAGGTTGCTCGTCCCCTATTGACTGGTTTAGGGCGGTATATCGTCATTTAAGGACGAGCGGTGGGACCTCCGGGGTCGGGAAACCGAAGAGCAACCCGTAGAACGCCAGCTCCAGCTCCAGCGCCGTCACGATCGTCTTCTCCTGACGCCAGCCGTGCTGCTCGCCGGGGAACAGGTGGAACGCCCATCGCTTGCCGTGGGCCGCCAGCGCGTCGGCGAACCGCTTCGCCTGATCCGGGTCGACGATCGCGTCCTCCGTGCCGTGCAGCAGCAGCACCGGACCGGCCGCCCGATCGGCGTGCAGCAGCGGCGAGCGGTCCGCGTAGCGCCGCCTGGTCTCGGGCAGCGGGCCGATCAGCCCGTCCAGGTACCTCGACTCGAAGTCGTGGGTCTCCCTGGCCCAGCCCTCCGGGTCGGTGATCGCGTACCGCGCGACCGCGCCGCGGAACACCTCGCTGTGCACGATCGCCGCCACCGAGGTCCAGCCGCCGGCGCTGCCGCCGCGAATCGCGATCCGCTCCGGGTCGGCCCGGCCCGCCGCGATCAGGCCGCGGGCGACCGTCTCGCAGTCGCGCACGTCCACCACGCCCCACTGGTGCCGCAGCCGCTCCCGGTACGCCCGGCCGTAGCCCGTCGAGCCGCCGTAGTTGACCTCGGCGACGCCGATGCCCCGGCTGGTGAAGTAGGCGATCTCCAGGTCGAGCACCAGCGGCGCCGCGCCGGTGGGGCCGCCGTGCACGAACACGACGTACGGCGCCGGGCCGTCGGCGCCCTTCGGCGGGTAGACGTGGGCGTGCACGCCGTCCATCGTCACCGCCTCCGGAACCGGCAGCGCGTCACGCGCGGGCAGGTCCTTGCGGGGCGACAGCACGTCGTGCCGCCCGGTCGTGAGGTCGACCCGCACCACCGCGGCCGGGGTGAACGGCGACGCGGCGACGCCGACGACCGTCTCGCCGTCGCTCGACAGCGTGGCCGACCAGTACGTGTAGTCGCCGCCGACCTCGGTGATCTGCCCGGTGGCGGGGTCGAGGACGCCGAGACGCCGGTGGTGGGGCGGGCCGTACGTCGTGACCAGCCGCTCGCCCGCGACCGCGAGCCAGGCGAGGCCGAGCTTCCAGGTGGCGGCGCCGAACTCCGTCGGCAGCGGGGCCAGGTTGCGCGGCTCGGCGGGCGTGCCGTCGCCGGGCACGTCGCACGTCACCAGATGCACGTTCCACCAGCCGGTGGGGTCGGCGATGGCGTAGAGCGACGTGGCGTCGCGCCACTCGGCCTGGACGACCGACACTCCGGGCCCGCCCGCGACCACGACGTGCGGTGCGGCCGGGCCGCCGCCGGCGGGCAGTTCGGCCACGCACAGTTCGGTGGAGTCCCATGGCATGTCCGGGTGGTTCCAGCCGATCCAGGCGATCCGCCGCCCATCGGGCGAGATGCGGGGGTTCATCAGGAAATGCTGTGCCCGCACGAGCACGCGGGGAGCGGAGCCGTCCAGGGGCACGGCCACGATGTCGCGGGAGACGTCCCATCGGCCGTCGCGCCGCCCGCCCTGCTCCCGCACGCACACCACCTCGTCGCCGTGCACCACGAGATCGGCGTAGCGGGGCGGCTCGGCGTCGCCGGGGCCGGCCGCGCCGGTCAGCGGCACCGGGCCGGACTCCCCCGCCGGGTCGTACAGGTAGAGCCGCTGGTCGGCCCAGTGGGTGAACACCAGGCGGCCGCCGGGCAGGGGACGCCAGGACCGGCCGCCGTACTCGATGACCCGGTTGCGGGCGTTCCATCCGGGCGGCAGCACGTCGTGGACGACGCCGTGGGCGTCGCGCCGCACCACGCACCGCCGGCCGCCCTCGTGGGGGCGCGGCTCGTCCCACCACACCTCCTGGCCGTCCGCCGTGGGGACGATCTCCACCCACTGCGGGTCTCCGTCCACCCGCGCGACGTCGACGGCACTGATCGGGGAAGGGTCGATCGCGAAGTTCGTCACCAGTTGCCCTCGGAGCTGGGAAGCGGAATGTCGTGCGGATGGATCACGTGCACGATTCCCCCGGTCGTCCGCTGCCACACCCGTTCGAACGCGTCCCTGGGGTACACGCGCCGCACCGACGCGTCGTCGGGCGCCGCCGGGTCGTTGGCGATCACGTCGCCGCGCGGGGTGAAACCGATGACCACCATGATGTGGCCGCCGGTGGAGTAACCCGCCCCGGGCAGCTCGGCCTCCTTGAACGACTGCGAGGTGATCACCGGGATGCCGGCGTCGATGAACAGCTCCAGCTCGCGCAGCGAGCGCAGCCGGGTGACGAAGCCGGTCAGGCCGTACCGCCCGGCGTAGGCCACCCCGAACGGCCAGTTGCCGGTGCCCTGGTAGCTGTGGTCGTACATGCCGCGCGCGGCGTGGTCGACGCGGGGGCACGGGTCGCCGGGGTGCAGCTCCTCGACCCAGGCGACGTCCTCGTCGGCGGGGCCGCGCCCCCAGTAGTCCAGCACCATGGTCACCGAGGCGGGGCTGCACCAGCTGGCTCCGCCGCCGTCGAGCTCCGGGCAGTGCCCGATGTGCAGCTTCTGCGATCGGCGCGGCACGTCCAGTTCGACGCCGCGCGCCACCCCGGGCCGGCTCACCGGCGCGGCGACGCCCTTGGGCACCGCCGAGGCCATCACCGCCGCCGAGCGCAGCACCGGCTCCAGCCCGCCCGACCGGTGGAACGTCACGCGCGTGGTGTACGCCACCAGCGGCCGGGTGACCACGAGGGTGTCGACGGCCACGTCGCCGTCGTCGTCGCCCTGGCCGGGCAGCGAGGTGCGGTGCACGTCGCCGTCGTCTTCGGCCCAGCGGCCCATGACGTACCACTTGGTGAGGGCGCCCGCGGCGGTCCGCCCCCGCAGCTCGATCTCGATCCAGGTGCCCCGGGGGGCGTCGGCCGTCCATGAGGCCACGAGCTCGGTCGCCGGGAACTCCAGGCGCACCTCGCCGGAGGTCCACCGGGTGTACTTCCACGTCCGCGAGCCGTGCCCGAAAGGGTCCAGATACTCCGCCACCCCGCTCTCACGCGGGTCGACGGCGCCCCATCGGTGCAGGGCGACGCGTCGAGAACCGGCAGGTGACAGGCTGACCACCCCGCTGATTGTGGTGACCCCCCGACCCCCACACATCGGAAATTCTACGTATGTGAGGCACCCTAGCCCGTCGGGTCGGTGGCCCGTCAGTAGCGGGGCATGCGGGGGTCGACGCGCTCGGCCCAGGCGAGGATGCCCCCGCCGAGATGCACCGCGTGCGGGTGGCCGTGGCGTTTCGCCACCGCCAGGACCTCGGCGGAGCGGATGCCCATCCGGCAGAGGAACACGACCTGGCGGTCGCGCGGCAGGCGGGCCAGGCCGTCGCCGCCGAAGAACTCCCCCTTGGGGATGAGCGTCGAGTCCGGCAGGTGCGCGAGGGCGTACTCGTCGGGCTCGCGGACGTCCACCACGCAGATCCGGCCCGGCTCGGCGTCCAGCAGGGCCTTCAGCTCCTCCGCGGAGATGGTGGACTCGCGGGCCGCCTCGGCCGCCTCCGGCGACAGCAGCCCGAAGTACGGCGGGGCGGCGGTGAGCGGGTCGGGGCGGCTGCGGCCCGGGTCGCGCGGCACGGGCTCGACCGCGCAGGTGGCGGCCCTGGCGTCGTAGCGGATGAGGCGGCCGATCAGCGGGTCGCCCGAGCCGGTGACCAGCTTGACGACCTCCATGGTGAGCGTGGCGGCCAGCCAGGCCCCGGCGGCGGACAGCGTGCCCGCCATGCCGCGGAAGTACGCGGCGGGCGGGTCGGGGTGCAGGTCGCGGTAGGTGGGGCCGTGGGGGTCCCAGAAGACCGCGGCCGCGCCGCGCACGCCTTCGAAACCGGCCCAGACGAACGGTTTGCCGAGCAGGGCGCAGGCGTCGTCGACGAGGTAGCAGCGGGCGGGGTCCTCGGCGGCGCAGACGACCACGTCGTAGCCGTCGATGATCTCTTTGGCGGTGGTCTCGTCGAGACGGGTGGTGTGGGCGTGCGCGGTGAGGGTGGGGTACGCCGCCGACAGGGCGGTCCGCCACGCCTCGGCGCGGGGCGAGCCGAGGGCGGCGGCCGGTGGGTGGCCGAGGCAGCGGTCCCATGCGCACAGCGGGGCGCCGTCGGCGATGCCGAGGGTGCCGACGCCCGCGTCGGCCAGGTGCGCCAGGGCCGGGCCGCCCACCTCGTCGGCGCCGACGACCAGGACTTTGGCGTTGCGCAGCCGCCGCTGCCCCTCCGCGCCGTGCCCGGCGAGGATCAGCTGGTGGGCCAGCCGCCCGAGGTCGTCGTCGGGCAGCCCCGCGGCCGGTGTCACGAGGGGGGTCGCGTGGTACGTCATCGTCGGCTCCATTCGGGCGAGCGGATGATCTCCAGGACGGCACAGCCCCAGTTGAAGCCGTAGCCGCTGCCCGCCAGGACCACGCGGTCCCCCGGGGCGAGCAGATGGGTCGTGACGAGGTGGTCCAGGCCGGCGACCTGGTCGCCGGCGCCGAGGTGGCCGATGGTGCGGCCGTAGTGCCAGGTGGTGTCGCCGAGGCCGACGCCGAGCTCCTTGAGCCGCGTCCACCAGTGCACGGTCTGGCCGATGTTCGGCAGCACGAAGCGCCGCACGGCGGCGAGGTCGGTCTTGGTCTCGGCCAGCGCCTCGTCCAGGCAGTCGATGATGCCGCCGGCGACGCGCTTGGAGATGTCCGCCAGCTCGCTCGCCCGGCCGCGCAGGAAGGCCGACTTCCGGGCGCGCATGTTGAGCGGCCGGTCACCGCCGGCCGGCGCGTCGCGCAGCGAGCGGCCGCGGTACATGCCCTCCAGGGTCGAGTCCGAGGTGAGCACGATCGACAGGACGCGGGCGAACGCGGGGCGCCGGGTGAGCACGACGGCCGTGCCGCTGTCGGACATCACCGTGCCGGCCTCGGTCTTGAACCGGTCGAATCCGGGCAGGCAGAACCGCTCGCCGGTGGTGACCATGACAGCGGCCCGCTCGTCGTCGGCGGGCCGCGCCGTCAGGTAGGAGGCGGCGAGGTCGAGGGCGGCCATGCCGCCGTTGGACTTCTGGTCGACGTCGATGGCGGGCGCCCGGCCCCCGATGACGTGCTGCTGGATGTACGACGCGGGGGTCCACATGTCCTGGCCCTGGAAGTAGCTGGTGGCGTGCAGGAGCAGGCGCACGTCGCCGGCGCCGGCCGTGGACCTGGCCATGGCCTGGCGGCCGGCGGCCACGGCCAGGTCGGGCGGGAACTCCGCCGAGACGCGCGCGCCCAGCAGGGCGTTTGCGGTGTACTCCGACGCGGCGTACCGGCCGTCGGCGACGGCGTCGGCCAGGTCGAGGGGGTCGCCCAGGCGAACGCCCAGGGCGTCGATGTACACGTCGTCGAACAGCATCGGGTGGGCTCCTCAGCGGCTGCGTCGCGGGTCGGGTGAAGGCAGGCCGTCGGGACGGGTCGTGGCCGGCGGGTCCTGACGGCTCGTCACAGGTACGCCCCGCCGGTGGTCTCCAGCCGCTCGCCGGTGATCCAGCGGGCGGCGTCCGAGGCGAGGAACGCGACGACGTCGGCGACGTCGTCCGGCCGGCCGAGGCGGCCGAACGCGGTCAGTGCCGCGGCCTGCCGGGCCGCCTCGGGGTCCGCGCGCAGGCGGTCGCCGTGGAAGTCGGTGTCGACCAGGCCGGGGGCGACGTTGTTGACCGTGATGCCGCGCGGGCCCAGCCAGGCGGCCAGGGAGCGGCAGAACGCGTCCAGCGCGCCCTTGCTCATGGCGTAGCCGATGATCTGCGGATGGGCGACCCGGGAGGCGGCCGACGACACGTTCACGATGCGCCCGCCGTCGCGCAGCAGGGGCAGCGCCCGCCGCACGACGAGGACGGGCGCCTTGACGTTGACCGTGAGCACCCGGTCGAGGGCCGCCTCGGTCAGTTGCTCGACGTCGCCCCGGCAGCCGATGCCGGCGTTGTTGACCAGCACGTCGAGCCCGATGCCGCCGGTGCGCTCGCGCAGCCCGCGCTCGACCGCGTCGAACAGCCGGTCGGCGGCGCCGGGCACGGCCAGGTCGGCCCGCACGGCGAACGCCCGGCCGCCCCTCCCGGTGATGGCGGCGACCGTCTCCTTGGCGGCGACGTCGTCGCGGCCGTAGTGGACGGCGACGAGCAGGCCGTCGCGGGCCAGGCGTTCGGCGACGGCGCGCCCGATGCCCCGGCTCGCGCCCGTCACCAGGGCGGTGCGGGGGTGGTGGTCGGTCATGACGTGTCTCCGTTCGGCCGTTCAGGTGAGGGACCGGGCGATGACCACGCGCTGGATCTGGTTGGTGCCCTCGATGATCTGCAGCAGCTTGGCCTCGCGCATCCAGCGCTCCACCGGGTGGTCCTGGACGTAGCCGTAGGCGCCGAGGACCTGGACGGCGTCGGTGGTCACCCGCATGGCCGTGTCGGTGGCGAAGAGCTTGGCCTGGGCGGCGGCCGTGGTGACGCGGGACGGCGGCGCGCCGTGGTCGAGCGCCGCGGCGGCGTCCCGGACGAGGGCGCGGGCCGCGGCGACGCGGGTCGACATGTCGGCGAGCATGAACGAGACGCCCTGGAAGTCGGCGATGCGCCTGCCGAACTGGCGGCGGGTCCGGGCGTAGTCGGCGGCGTAGCCGAGCGCGGCGCGCGCCAGGCCGACCGCGCAGGCCGCGATGCCGAGCCTGCCCCGGTCGAACAGGTTCATCGCGATCAGAAAGCCCTTGCCGGGCCGGCCGACGAGGCGGTCTTCGGGCACCGCGGCGTCGTCGAAGACCACCGCGGCCGTCGGGGAGGAGCGCACGCCCATCTTGCGTTCCGGCCGTTGCACGCGCAGGCCGGGCGTCGCCGCGTCGGCCAGCAGCAGCGACAGCCCGGTGGGGCCCTTGCCGCCCGTGCGGCAGAAGACGTTGTAGTAGTCGGCCTGCCCGGCGTGGCTGACCCACGCCTTGGTGCCGTTCAGCACGTAGCCGCCGTCGCGCCGCTCGGCCCGGCAGGAGATGGCGGCGACGTCGGAGCCGGCGTCGGGCTCGGAGACGCAGTTGGCGCCGAGGAGGTCGCCGCCCAGCATCCCGGGCAGCAGGAGGGCCCGCTGGTCCGGGTCGCCGTACGCTGCCAGGCCGAAGCAGGACAGCACGTGCACGTTGACCGACTGGGCGACGCACAGCCACCGGCTCGCGAGGATCTCCAGCACGCGCAGGTAGGTGTCGTAGCTCTGCCCGCCGCCGCCCTGCTCTGCGGGGTACGGCAGGCCGAGGAGCCCGGCCCGGCCGAGGACGCGCAGGGTCTCGCGGGGGAACTCGGCGCGTGCCTCGTGGTCGTCGGCGTACGGCGCGAGCTCCTTGGCGGCCAGCTCCTCGGTCAGGTCGAGCAGGTCGCGCACCTCGCCCGGGAGCCCGGCGTGGTCGGCGGAGGCGGCGGGGGCGGCGTGGCGGGTCATCCGCGGCCCCAGGTGCGGGTCTCGGGCCAGGCCCGGTTGACGGCGCGCACCGCGTGGTCCCAGTAGGAGCGCAGCGACAGGTCGGCGAAGATGAAGTCGCGTTTGAGCGCCACGTCGTCGGCGGTGGACACGTGGTAGGGGACGCCGGTGCGCTCGGCCGCCAGCTGCAGCAGGCAGGCGCGCTCCAGCATCTGCGCGAACACCGCGGCGTGCCGCACGCTGCGCCCGACGATCACGCCGCCGTGGTTGCGGAGCAGCACCGCGACCCCGTCGCCGAGCGCCTTGGCGATGGCGTCGCCGACCTCCTGGGTGAGCACGGTGTTGCTGGTGTCGGTGAACAGCCCGACCCGGTCGGTGAAGTAGGCCCCCTCGTGGGAGACGGGCCGGATCGGCAGGTCGGTGGCCCCGAACAGCAGCGTGTGCGGGGCGTGGCTGTGCACGATGCCGTTGACGTCGGGACGGGCGCGGTAGATGGCCTGGTGGAGCGGGAGCTCGGGGGGCGCGAGCGGCGGGGGCGGCTCGTCGGCCCAGATGGAGGCGTCGACGACCTGGTCGGGGGTGGCCTCGTCGAAGCCGCACAGGGCGTTCTTGATGTGGAACGTCTCCGTGCCGGGCAGCCGCGCGGAGATCTGGCCCTGGTTGAAGTCGTCGTGGCCGTTGCGCGACAGCATGCGGGCGCCGAGCGCCACCTGGACGGCGAGGCGCGCGGCCGCCGGTGAACCGTTCGTCATGGTGTGACCCCTTGGTGGAGAGCCGCCGCGCCGTGGCGCCGCAGCATGTCGTCGAAGACGGCGCGGACGTGGTAGCGGCCCGGCGGGCGGCCGGTGAGCCAGGTGGCCACGCCGATGGCCCCGGCCGCGGCGGCGGTGAGCGAGCGCAGCTCGTGGCGCAGGATCAGCTCCTGGTCGTCCCAGGTGAGCCGGATCTCGTGGTCGCTGACGGGCCGGCCGCCGCGCAGCGACGCGACGTCGGTCACGCCGTTCCCGGCCGCGTTCGCCCAGGTCAGCGCGAGCGCTCCGGCGGTGGCGCTGGGGCGGTGGGCCTTGGTCACCGGGTGCCGTTCCAGGACGGCCGCCTCGGGCAGCACGCCTTTCATGCCGGCGTCGGCGAGGACGCGCAGCACCCGGGCCACCTCCTCGACCGCGCGGACCAGCAGATGGTTGCCGAGCGTCAGGTTGTCGGCCCGCACCACCGGCACGGTGCGCGACAGCCGGTCGAGCCCGGCCAGGTGGTCGTCGCTCAGGTCGGACACGCACTCGACCAGCGGCACGCCGAGCCGGGCGCTCAGGGCGAGCACGTCGGGGACGGCGCCCGGCGCGGAGCAGTCGACCAGCACCGCCGGCGCGGGGTCGGTGTCCCACCCGTCGGGCCGGCGCGAGTCGTACGCCCTGGCGGGCAGCCCTTCCTCGGCGCAGCGGCGGACGATCGCGCCGCCGAGGCGGCCGGTGCCGACGACCCCGAGGAGCGGGGGGCGCCCGGTCATCGGCCGTCCTCTCCGAGACGCTGCCGCACCAGCGCCACGATGCCGTCGACGGTGGTGATGCGGTCGGCGTCGTCCTCGGCGTCGAGGTAGACGCCGAACTCGTTCTCCACGGCGTCGAGGAGCCGGATGGCGGACAGGGACGAGTAGCTCACGTCGGGCAGCGACCAGCCGACGGCCGCGAGGTCGGCCTCGGTCAGGTCGCCCTCGGCCGAGTCGAGCACGAGGCGCACGATGTGCGCGCGGAGGGTGTCGAGGGAGATGGTCAACGCGTTCCCCTTCAGTCGAACATGCGGCGGAGCTCGGCCATGGCGGGTTTGCCGCTCGATCCGGACGGCAGGTCCGGGACGAGGCGCAGCAGGGTGGGGACCTTGTGGGCGGCGAGCCGTTCGCCCACGTGGCGCCGCAGCGCGAGCGGGTCGAGCGGGCCGTCGGCGGCGACCACGGCGCCGAGGGCGGCGGCGCCGTGCCGGTCGGTCACCTGCAGCACCACGGCGTCGCGGACGCCGTCGGCGGTGCGCAGCGCCGCGACGACCTCGGCGGCGTCGACCTTGCGTCCCCCGATGTTGATCGTCTGGGTGGCGCGGCCGGTGAGCACGAGACTGCCCGCCGACAGGTAGCCGAGGTCGCCGGTGCGGTAGTGGCCGTCGTCGGTGAGCCGGCTCTCCAGCAGGCCGGGCGCGTTGAGGTAGCGGGTGCCCATCGACTCGCTGCGCACCTCGACCGGGCCGGGCTCGCCGGGGCCGTGCCCCGCGCGCAGCGACACGCCGGGCAGCGGGCGGCCGAGGCCGGGGTCGTGCGCCGGGTCGGGCGCGAACGTGAGCGGGCCCGCCTCGGCCGCGCCGTAGTAGTTGCGGATCGGCACCCCGGTCCGCGCGGCGAACAGCCGGCCCGTCTCCGGGTCGAGCGGCGCCGCCGACGAGATCGCCATGCGCAGGGCGGGGAACGGCGCCGGGCCGTCCGCGCGGCCGGCCGAGCGCACCAGGGACTCGTACAGGGCGGGGAAGGCGACCAGGCGGGTGGCGCCGGTCGCGGCGAGCAGGCGCGTCACCCGGCCGGCGGTCGGCAGCCCGTGCGCGAGGTGCAGCCGCGCGCCCACGAGGAACGCCGACAGCAGCGAGGTGTTGAAGGCCAGCCCGTTGGACAGGGACGCGAAGCAGACGATGTGGTCGTCGCCGTCGAGCCCGGTGCCGGTGTTCCAGTTGGCGGCGGCCCGCTGCACGGCGCCGCCGGTGAACTCGATGCACCGGGGCCGCCCGGTGGAGCCCGACGTGAAGCGGCACACCCGGGTCTGCGGGTGCAGGGCGGGCCGGTCGGGGCGGGGCTCCGGGACGGAGGCGACGAGCCCGCACCACGACCCCCGCGGCGCGCCTACCGCGGGGGTCGCGGGCTCGTGGAACAGCAGGTCCAGCCCGCAGTCCTCGGCGATCATCGCGGTCTCCTGGGCGCCGCTCGCGCGGTCGAGCAGGAACGGCACGCATCCGGCGCGCAACAGCGCCACGTACAGCACGACGTAGCCGGCCGAGTTGCCGGCGCGGATGCCGACCCGGGCCGGCGCCTCGAACGCCCGCAGGTGGTGCGCGAGGTCGCGGGCCGTGCTCTCGGCGAGTTCGTCGAGCTCCCGGTAGGTGAGCGTGGCGGCGCCGTCCGACACGGCCACCCGGGAGCCGTGCCGCCGCAGCGCCGCGTTGATGACGTCAATCGGCACGGGACCACCTCTCGTCGTGGATGGGAGTGCTGAGCCGGTCGAGCTTCACCGCCGCCGTGCCGGGCACGCCGAGCATGGCGACGTAGAGCACGTCGTGCCCGTCCGGCAGGCGGGCGAGGGTGCGCCAGCGGTCGGAGTCGAAGCCGCCGATCGTGGTGACGGCCGCCCCGGACGCGGCGGCGCCCAGGTACAGCAGGTGGGCGAGGGCGCCCGCGCGCAGCAGCGCCGTGTCGACGCCGCGCGCCCCCCGCCCCACGATCTCGGAGCGGGGCGCGTGGAAGAGCACGACGACGCAGCCGTGCCGCAGGTGCTCCTGGCCCATGCACATCCGCACCATCTCGTCGGTGTCGGGGCAGGCCGCGACGGGGCGGGTGGGCCGGCCCGGGCCGTCCAGGGGGTGGCTGCCGGGCGCCCAGCCGGCGACGTCGCGCACGACGAGCGTGACCCGCAGGCCCGTGTCGTCGGGCAGATCGGTCGGCAGCGGCGTCGCGAGCGCCGCGAGGGTCCGGTCCAGCGTCCGGCCGGGCAGTGTCGCGGCGGCGAAGTCCTTGGTGGAGCGGCGGCGCGCCGCCAGCACCGCCCACGGCTCGGCCTGCTCGGGCGACCCGGCGCCGAGCCAGGACGCGGCCCCCGGCAGCAGCGGCCGCGCCCGCACCCGAGCCGGTCCGGCGGCCGGGTCAAGGGCCGGGTCGAGGGCCGGGTCGGCGGCCCGCGCCGTCTCCCGGTGCCGCGCGATCGGCCCCCAGCACTCCCGCTCCAGCCCGCTGACGACGGGCGCGGGCGGCGGCCCGTCGCGCAGGTCGGCGCAGGTCCACGCCGCGTCGCAGAAGGTGGCGGCCTCGCTCGGCGGGCCCTGCAGCACCAGGGCGCTGTGCAGGAACCGGCAGGTGGCGTCCAGGGCGAGCAGGTCGCCGAGCGCGCCGGCCGCGAGCCGGGTGCGCAGCTGCGCGCCGGCATGGGTGCCGGCCGCCAGGCAGAGCAGGTGCGTCGCCAGGTGGGCGGCGTCGAGGTGGGCGTACAGGTAGCCGCGGGTGCCGTATTTGCGCATCGACAGCCAGGGCCGCACCACGGTCAGCAGCACGGCCGCGCCGGGCCGGCACGGGCCGAGGCCCGCCTCGTCGAGGGCCCCCTCCACCCGGGCCCCGGACCCCAGCAGGCGGCAGGAGCGCCGGGCGACGTCCACGCCGTACATCTCGGGCCCGTCCTCGCCGGCGACGACGGCGACGTGCTCGTAGGGGTACAGCGCCCCGGCGGACGGCACGGACGGCCCGCCGGTGAGCGACCCGCTCGCCGCGATCTCGAACAGCCGGAGCACGGGCCGCAGCCCGGCGTGGATCGGCATCCGCGCCGAGCGCCGCCCGGGGGCGACCGACAGCGCCATCTGGCGCCACAGCAGCGCCGCCTCGTCCGGCTGCCCGGCGGCGCACGCCGCCGTCATCCGGACCCCGTCGCCGGGCGCGACGACCATCGACTCGCTCACCGCACCGTCCCCCACCCGTCGAAGACGTCGTCCGGCAGTCCC
This sequence comes from Actinomycetales bacterium, assembly GCA_044507605.1. GTDB lineage: Bacteria > Actinomycetota > Actinomycetes > Streptosporangiales > Streptosporangiaceae > Thermopolyspora. The sequence continues at coordinate 25,994 of JBIQJI010000034.1, forward strand.
CACGCCGCCGTGAACGTCGGCCGCCGCGTCGCGTCCATCAGCTCGACGCGGACCCCGAGGCTGCCGACACGGTGGTAGGTGTAGGGGCGGCCGTAGGGGCAGGCGCTGAACTCGGCGGGAAAGCCCTCGGCCGTGAGCCGGCGCGCTCCGTCGGTCACCGACCGGGCCCAGTAGCCGATATGGTCGCAGCGGGGGCCGAGCGTGGAGTCCCAGGGGCTGCCGGCCGGCCCGTCGATGAGCTCGATGTACGGCGGGCCGGTGCGGGAGAACGTCATGCGGTACTCCCAGTCGCCGACGGTGTCGGCCGTGGCCGGACCCCATTGCGTGCCGGCGATGCGCGTCAGGTCGTCCATGGCGCCTTCGAGGTCGGGCACCACGAAGCACACGTGATAGAAAATCGCCATCACTCCCAGGTCAGGTGGGCTGCTAGCGGACGTGCTCAGACCAGCTTCTCGACGTGGGCGAGGACCTCTCCGGGCAGCGGCATCCGCGCGATCTCCGCGGCCAGGGCCGCCGCCCGGTCCCGGTACGACCGGTCGTCGAGCAGGTCGCGGCAGGCGGCGGCCAGGGCGTCCGCGGTGTCCTCGCCGGGCGGCACCATGCGCGCGGCGCCGTAGTCCGCGAGCCGGCGGCACGGGCCCATCAGCTTCGGCATGTTCGGCACCAGCAGCTGGGGCACGCCGTGGGCCATCGCGGTCAGGGCCGTGCCTCCCCCGCCGTGGTGCACCAGCAGGTCGCAGTGGCGCGCCACCAGGTCGAGCGGCACCCAGCCGGCCCGCACGCCGAGCCGCTCGGTCAGCTCCGGGCCGACCGCGTCGGGGGCGGCGATCACGATCTCCGCGTCGAGCCCCTTCACCTTCTCCACCAGCTCGATCAGGTAGTCGTAGAAGTAGCCCGGGGCGACCTTGGTGCCGGCCGTGATGCACACGAGGCGGCCGGACTCCGGCGGGCCGTACATCCACGGCTCCAGCGTCCGCTGAAGGTTCCACGGCAGAAAACGCATGGGCTGCGCGTCGGGGGCGTCGGGCGGGCGCACGCTCGGCGGGCAGATGTCGATCCACAGGGCGGGGGCGGGGATGCCGGGCAGGCCCAGCCGGGCGAGCTCGGGCCGCAGCTCCTCCTCGGCCGCGACGTCCACCACGGGCGGCTCGCCGGAGTCCCACGAGTGCCGCACGTACGGCACGCCGAGCCGGTCCGCGAGCAGCGGCGCCGCGAACGTCAGCATGCCGCCCACGACGATGTCGGGCCGCCAGCGCGCGGTCAGGTCGAGCAGCGGGTCCAGGTAGGCGGCGGCCATCCGGCCGAAGCCGTGGCCGATGTAGCGCATGTGCGCGACCGGGTCGGCGGGCACCGGGACGACGGCGCCGGCCCGGTCGGTGGTGATGTGCGTGCGGATGGGGATCCGCGAGACGCACACCCCCGGCAGGCCGGCCCCCGCCACCGCGTTCATGGTCTCCTCGTTGGAGGCGACCAGCACCTCGTGGCCCGCGAGGCGCGCGGCCGTGGCCAGGGACGCCAGCGGGAAGACGGTCGCGGGGCTACCGCCGGTCACGAACAGCAGACGCATTCTCACTCCTGTCGAGAGAGGGTCCGGGGGCTGGGGCGGTGTGCCGCCCCCACGCCCGCACCAGCGGCGCCTCCACGCCGCGGTGCAGGGCGGCCGCCGCGAGCAGGGCGGCGAGGGCGGCGACCAGGACGAACGCCAGGCCGGGCAGCACCGGCAGCCGCCGGTCGAACCCGACGGCCGCGCGCAGGGCGACCAGCACGATCTCCTGCACCAGGTAGAGCGCGAAGGAGATCTCGCCGAGGCGGCGCATGGCCGGGCGGCCCAGCACCGTCGGCGTTCCCCCGGCGTCGGCCGTGGCGAGCGCCGCGATGAGCAGGGCCAGCGGGACCACCGTGACGGCGTCGACGGTGAACGTCAGCGGGGTGAACAGCCCCGCGACGTAGGCGAGGGCAACGAGGACGCCCGACACCCGCACGCCGGGGCCTCGCCAGCGCCCGGCCAGCACGAGCCGCGCCAGCAGCACGCCCAGGACGAAGTCGAGCAGCCGGACCGGCGGGAAGATGTAGAGGAACCACATGCGGGTGATCGACTGGCCGCCGAGCACGGTGCCGGCCAGGCCGCCGCCGAAGGCCGGGCCGGCCGGCAGGAGCAGGGCCAGCCAGGGCAGCGCGAGGATCACCAGCACGACGAGGCCGGCCCACCGCCACAGCCGCTCGGCGGCGATCCGGCCCGTCGCCTTCAGCAGCAGCGGGAACAGCGCGTAGAAGAACAGTTCGCACGACAGGGACCAGCTCGGGCCGTTGACGCCGAGGAAGACGTCCGGGTCCGGCACCCAGGCGTGCAGCAGCAGGACGTTCACGATGGCCTGGCCGGGGGTCGTCGCGGCGGCCGCGAACACCGCCAGGGCCAGGACGAAGGTCACCAGGTGGTTGGGGTAGATCTTGACCAGCCGGCGGCGCAGGAACCCCGGGTAGGTGTCGCCGTCGCGGGCCGACCAGGTGAGCACGAATCCGCTCAGCACGAAAAAGAACGAGACCCCGATCGTGCCCGCCGATTTCGTGAGTGCGGTCAGCGTGGCGTCGGCGGCGGAATTCGCGGTGAATATCTGGAGCGTCGCCAGATGGAAGGCGAACACCAGTCCGGCGGCCAGAAATCGGCAGCCGGTGAGCGAGTGGATGCGGTTACCCGCAGGTGTCGGACCGCGCATTCCAGGGGCTCCTCGAACATCGAAGTACGCCGTTGCCGTGGTGCTCGGCACCGAGACGTTATCCCGCCGCTACCTAGGACGTCTAGGCCGCTGACTATTTATACTTAACGGTTATGGCAGATTACCGGAAGTGAGCGGTCTTGGATCTTTCGGCGGGATGACCGGACGAAGCCAGGTCACGCAGCAATGATTACAGACCGCGGAGAGCTGTCAAGAGGCGGGCCCGGTCAAGTGTGACATGGTATATACGGGACCCCTCCCGAAAATCTGCCTAGACACATTAGGCGGCCCTCTGTATATTCCGAATGAATCACGCCGCAAGATCATTTCTGCGCACCGGCTGGGGACGGATTCGGATGTCCGAAACAAGTTTTGCCGAAAAAGTCGCGATCGTCACCGGGGCGACCGGCGGAATTGGCCGGGCCATCGTTTTGGGACTCGCCCGAAAAGGCGTATCGGTGGTCGCCGCCGACATCGAGTCGCGGCCGGACGGGCCCGGTGCGGACGCCACGCCGAACGTTTTCGGCCGCCCGTGCGACGTGCGCGACCCCGGTCAGGTGGCCGACCTGGTCGCCGAGACCGAGGCGCGCATCGGGCCGGTGGGCTACCTGGTGAACTGCGCCGGCGTGCTGCGCCCCGCGGCCGCCCTGGAGACGACCGCCGACGACTGGGAGCAGACCTTCTCCGTCAACGCCGCCGGCGTGTTCCACATGTCGTCGGCCGTGGCCAGGAGGATGGTGACGCGCCGCCGCGGCGCCATCGTCACCGTGGCGTCCAACGCGGCGCACGTGCCGCGCATGCGCATGGCCGCCTACTGCGCGTCCAAGGCGGCGGCGGTCGCCTACACCAAGAGCCTCGGCCTGGAACTGGCCGAGGCGGGCATCCGCTGCAACGTCGTGGCGCCCGGCTCGACCGACACCGGCATGCTCCGCTCCCTGTGGCACGACGAAACCGGGCCGGCGGGGTCCCTCGACGGGAGCCTCGCCGAGTACCGCGTGGGCATTCCGCTGCGCCGGTTCGCCGAGCCGGACGACATCGCCCACGCCGTGGCCTTCCTGCTGTCCGATCAGGCCCGCCACATCACGATGCACGAGCTGCTCGTCGACGGCGGCGCCTCGCTCGGCGTGTGAGCCCCGCGGCTCCGCGCCTCCGCGACCTTCGCGAAGGAGATCACTGTGGCCATTCCCGCGATCCGGGCGTACCCCATGCCGCGATCGGACCGCCTGCCGCCCAACACGGCGCGGTGGGTGCCCGACGCGCGCCGCGCCGCGCTGCTCGTCCACGACATGCAGCGCTACTTCGTCGCGCCGTTCCCCGAAGGCCGCCAGCCCCGCACCGACCTGGTCGCCAACTGCGCCGCGCTGGTGACCCACTGCCAGGCGCTCGGCGTCCCCGTCCTCTACACCGCGCAGCCCGGCGACATGAGCGCGGGCCAGCGGGGGCTGCTGAAGGACTTCTGGGGCTCCGGCATGCGCGGCACCCCCGAGGACAAGGCCATCATCGACGAGCTGGCTCCCGCGCCCCGCGGGTCGATCCTCACCAAATGGCGCTACAGCGCCTTCCACGGCAACGACCTGCACGACCGGCTGCGCGCCGCCGGCCGCGACCAGCTGATCATCTGCGGTGTGTACGCCCACGTCGGCGTGCTGATGACCGCGGTCGACGCGTTCACCCACGACATCGAGACCTTCGTGGTGGCCGACGCGGTGGCCGACTTCACCCCCGAGCACCACCACATGGCGCTCGACTACGCCGCGACCCGCTGCTCGGTCGTGGTCTCGACCGCGGCGACGCTCCGCCACCTGGCGCCGGAGGCCGTCAGGTGAGCGCCGGCGAGGCGGAGTTCGGCCGCCTGCTCGCCGGCGTGCTCGACGGGCGCCACGACGACTTCGCGCTGCTGTACCGCCCCGACGCCGTGGGCGCGCGCGTCGAGCTGCTGCTCGGCGACGTCACCCGGGTCGAGCGCGTCGCGGACGTGCCCCTCCCCGCGGCCGCGGGCGGGCCCCCACGGCACGAGGTGCTGGCGGTGCTCCCCTTCCGGCAGATCCACGAACGCGGCTTCGCCTGCCACGACGACGGCGCGCCGCTGCTGGCCCTCACCGTGCGGCGGCAGGCGTCCTGCCCGCTCGGCGACGCGCTGGCCCTCCTGCCCGACCACCCGATCGCGGTGTCCCCCACCGGGTTCGACATCGGCGACGACGAGTACGCCGGCATCGTCCGCCGGGTGCTCGCCGACGAGATCGGCGCCGGCGCGGGCTCCAACTTCGTGATCAAACGGTCGTTCACGGCCCGGCTGTCCGACGTCTCCCCGCGCGCCATGGCCGGCCTGTTCCGCCGCCTGCTGACCGGCGAACGCGGCGCGTACTGGACGTTCCTGGTGCGCGCCGGCGGCCGCACCCTCGTCGGCGCCACCCCCGAGCGGCACGTCAGCCTCTTCAACGGCACCGCCGTGATGAACCCCATCAGCGGCACCCTGCGCCACCCGCCCGGCGGCCCCACCCTGCCCGGCGTGCTGGCCTTCCTCGCCGACGCGAAAGAGGCCGGCGAGCTGTACATGGTGGTGGACGAGGAACTGAAGATGATGGCGCGGATCACCGACCGCGGGGGCCGCGTCGTCGGGCCGTACCTGCGCCAGATGGCGACGCTCGCGCACACCGAGTACCTCATCGAGGGCGGCACCTCGCGCGACGTGCGCCAGATCCTGCGCGAGACCATGTTCGCCCCGACCGTCACCGGCAGCCCGCTGGAGAACGCCTGCCGCGTCATCCGCCAGTACGAGCCGCGCGGCCGCGGCTACTACAGCGGCGTCATCGCCCTGGCCAGCCGCGACGCCAACGGCAACCGCTCACTCGACTCGGCCATCCTGCTGCGGACGGCCGAGACGTGCGGCGACCGGCTGACGATCACCGTGGGCGCGACGCTGGTGCGCGACTCCGATCCCGCCTCGGAGGTCGCCGAGACCCACGCCAAGGCCCGCGGCATGCTGCGCGCGCTCGGCGTCGAGCGCTGCGGCCCGCGGCCGGCGGCGGACGGGCCCGACCTGACGACGCATCCGCTGGTCGAACGGGCGCTGCGGTCCCGCAACGCCCACCTCGCGCCGTTCTGGCTGGAACCGGCCGGGCGGGTCGGCAGCCCCGGCTTCGCCGGGCGCCGCGTCCTCGTCGTCGACGCCGAGGACGCCTTCACCGCGATGATCGGCCACCAGCTCCGCGCGCTCGGTCTCGACGTGACCGTCCGCCCGCACGACGAGGCGGACCTCGGCGGCGGGCACGACCTGGTGGTCATGGGCCCCGGCCCCGGCGACCCCGCCGACCCGGCGGACCCGCGGATCCGCCGGATGCACGCCCTGACCCGCCGCCTGCTGCGGGACGGCCGCCCCTTCCTCGCGGTGTGCCTGAGCCATCAGATCCTCGGCCTCGTCCTGGGCTTCGACCTGGTGCGGCGGGTGCGGCCCAACCAGGGCGTGCAGCGGGAGATCGAGCATTTCGGCCGCCGCGTCCGCGTCGGCTTCTACAACACGTTCGCGCTGCGCTGCCCGTACGACGAGGTGCGTCCCCCGGGCCTGCCCGGCCCCGTCGCGGTCAGCCGCGACCCGGCGACCGGAGAGGTCCACGGGCTGAGCGGCCCGGCGTTCCGCTCCCTGCAGTTCCACGTCGAGTCGGTGCTCAGCGAACACGGGTTCGCGGTGCTCGCGGCCGAAATCGCGGCGCTGCTGCCCGAACCGGACCGCTCCCTCGGCCCGTCCCTGCCGGGCGGCCCACCGTGACGGTCCCGCTCGCCCGGCAACCCACCGCAAAGTCCTGCCCCTACTCATCATCCGAGGTCGACCAGTGTCACGATTCGTCATCGCGGGCGGCGGCATCGGCGGCCTGGCGGCGGCCATCGCCCTCGCCCGGCGCGGCCACGACGCCGAGGTCCTGGAACGCAACGCGACGTTCTCGGAGGTGGGCGCCGGCATCCAGCTCGCGCCCAACGCCCTCGCCGCGCTGGACGCCCTGGGCGTCGGCGACGAGGTGCGCCGCCTGGCCGTACGCGTCGACGGCCTGTGCCTGCTCGACGGCGAGTCGGGCCGGCTGCTCGCCGAGCTGCCCATCGACGACACCTACGCCCAATGGTTCGGCGACCGCTACGTCGTCGTCCACCGAGGCGACCTGTACGCCCCGCTGCTGCGCGCCTGCCAGGAGCACGACCGGGTCCGGCTGCGCCCCGCCACCCCCGTCACGGGATACGTCACCGACGGCTCGTCGGTGCGCGTGTCGACCGGGCGGGGCACGTGGATCGAGGCCGACGGCCTGATCGGGGCCGACGGCCTGCGCTCGGTCGTCCGCGAAGGAGTCGTCGGCGACGGGCCGCCCGAGGTCTGCGGCCACACCATCCACCGCACGGTGCTGCCGATGGAGGCCGTCCCGGCCGCGCTGCGCAGCGACACGGTGCGGCTGTGGGCCGGGCCCAAATGGCACCTGGTCTGCTACCCCATCGCCGGGGGCACCCGGCTCAACCTGGCCGTGACCCGCGACGACGGCGCGACCGCGGCCCTGTCGGGCGTGCCGGTCGCCAGGGAGACGGTGCTGCGCCGCTTCCACCGGCTGACCGGGGTGCCCCGTGAGCTGCTGGCGCTCGGGCGCGGCTGGCGCACCTGGGTGCTGTGCGACCGTCCGCCGGTGGCCCGCTGGTCCGACGGGCCGGTCGTGCTGCTCGGCGACGCCGCGCATCCGATGCTGCAGTACGCCGCGCAGGGCGCCTGTATGGCGCTGGAGGACGCGGTCGTCCTGGGCGAGCTGCTCGACGGCGCGCTCGACGACCTTCCGCACGACCGCCTCGGCGGCCCCTCGGGCGGCCGGGCCGCCGCCACCGCGGGCGGGAGGGCGAACGGCACGGTGGGCGAGCCGGCGGGCGGCGTCCGGACCGGCACCGCGGGCGGCATCGGGACCGGCGCGGCGGGCGGCGTCGCCGCCCGGTTCGCGGCCTTCGCCGAGCTGCGCCGCGAGCGCACGGCGCTGGCGCAGCGGGCCGCCCGCTGGATGGGCGAGGCGCTCTACCACCCGTCGGGGCGGCGGGCGGCCGAGCGGGACGCCATGCTCGCCGCCCTGACACCCCGCGGGCTGCTCGACGCGGTGTCGGTGCTGCACGCGCCGTACGTCACCGCACCGGGAGGTTCACACGAACAGCTTGTCAACGAACCCTGACAGCCGGTCGCGCAGCCGCGCGACCTGCTCCTGCACCGTGAGCGACTCCTCGATGCGTTCCCCCTGCTCCGGCCGCTTCACCCCGCGCACGTAAAGCGAGCACGACAGGTCGGTGCACACGTACTCGCCGACCGAGTCCTCGTCGCGGCCCACCCCGCGCGCCTTGTGCGCCGTCGCCAGGCACACCCCGCCGCCGGAGTGCGTCGTCAGGCACAGCGAGCACATGGCGCGGCGCTGCCGCGGACCGGCGGCGGTCAGCTGCAGCGCCATACCGACCAGCCGGTCGCGGTGCCGCGTCACCAGGTAGCCGCGGCCGGGCGCCTTGGGGTCGCGCCAGCCCAGGAAGTCCAGATCGTCCCAGGGCAGCTCGGCGAGCCGCTTCGGCACGGTCAGGCGCTGGGCCTCCCCCTTCGAGCAGTTCACGAAACAGCCGCGGATGGCGCGCTCGGTCAGTGCCTCCATGGTGGCCAAAGTAGCAGTGCCTAGCTATGGTAGGGAAAAAGCTAGGACCTCTAGGCAGCAGCATAGGGAAGGACACGCCATGGCGGCTCACGCCGGGGTCACGATCGACCGTCTCGCCTCCGCGGGGGCCGACCTCGCCGACCAGGTGGGCTTCGATCGCGTCACGGTGTCGGCGCTGGCCCGGCTTTTCGGAGTCGCCGACGCCAGCCTCTACTCGCACATCAAAAACGCGCAGGATCTGCACCACCGCATAGCCGTGCGCGCCGCCCGCGAGTTCGCCGACGAGCTGTCGGCCGCGATCGCGGGCCGCGCCGGCAAAGACGCGCTGATCGCGTTCGCGCACGCCTACCGCAAGTTCGCGCTCACCCACCCGGGCCGCTACACCGCGATCCAGATGCGGCTGCCCCAAGAGGTCGTGGCCGCCTCCACCGGCCACCAGCGCATCGTCGACCTCACCTACGCCATGCTGCACGCCTACCGGCTGGCCGAGCCCGACCTGACCGACGCCGTCCGGCTCCTGCGCAGCACCTTCCACGGCTACGTCGACCTCGAACAGGTCGGCGGCTTCGGGGCCCCGCGCGACGTCCAGGCGTCGTGGAAACGGGCCATCGAAGTGCTCCACTCCTCCCTGCTCAACTGGCCGACCCTGCCGCACCGGGAGGCGTGACGATGACCGACCAGACCGTCCGCGAAGACGACGTCTCGGCCCCGCCCGGCCTCGACCGGCGGCTCGTGAGCCAGGCCCTGATCCTCGCGCTGGGCGCCTTCGTCGCCCTCCTCGACACCACGATCGTCGCCGTGGCCATGCACACCTTCGCCGATTACTTCGCCACCGGCGTCGCGGTGGCGCAGTGGGTCTCGACGGCGTACCTGCTGGCCATGGCGGCGGTCATCCCCGCCACCGGGTGGGCGTCCCAGCGGTTCGGCGCGACCGCCACCTGGGTCGTGTCGCTGTGCGTCTTCGCGGCCGGATCCGCCCTGTGCGGGCTCGCCCAGTCGCTGGGCTGGCTGATCGCCGCCCGCGTCGTGCAGGGCGCCGGGGCCGGCATGCTGTTCCCGCTGATGCGCATCATCATCGTCGAGGTCGCCGGAAAGGACCGGCTGGGCCGGCTGATGGCGCTCATCGCCATCCCCGTCCAGGTGGCCCCCATCATCGGCCCGGTGGTCGGCGGCACGCTCATCCAGAGCCTGTCCTGGCGCTGGGCCTTCCTGCTCAACGTCCCCATCGTGGTCGTGGTGGCCGTCCTGTCCGCGCTGTTCATCCCGAACGCCCGGGGCGGCGGCAAGGTCCGGCTCGACCTCATCGGCACCCTGTGCCTGGGCGGCGCGCTCAGCCTCATCGTGTACGGCCTCGGCGCGCTGTCCCAGGGCGAGGCGATCACCGGCGCCGGGGCGCTCTGGCCGCTCGTCGCGGGCGTGGCGCTGCTCGCGGCCTACGGCGTGCGGGCCGCGCTCGCCCGCACGCCGGGCGTCATCGAGTTCGGGCTGTTCCGCGACCGCGCCTTCAGCGCGTCCATGGCCGTCACCTTCCTCAACAACGCCGGGCTGTTCGGCGCGGTCTTCCTGGTGCCGCTGTTCTTCCAGCGGGCCGGGGGCGCCGGCGCGCTCGGCGCCGGCCTCGCCCTCGCCCCGCAGGGCCTCGGCATGCTCGTCGCCGTGCTGCTGGTGGGCCGGCTCATCGACGTGGGCGACAACCACCGGGCCCTCGTGCTCGGCGGCCTGGCCCTCGTCGTCGCCGGCACGGTGCCGTTCGCGCTGGCCGGGCCCGGCACGGCCGGGCCGCTGCTCGCCGGCGCCCTGTTCGTGCGCGGCGTCGGGCTCGCCTTCGCCGTCTCCCCCACGATGGTCACCCTGTACCACACGCTCGCCCCGGCCAAGGTGCCCGCGGCGACCACCGCCAACGCGATCAACCAGCAGGTCGCCGGCGCCCTGGGCACGGCCGTCGTGGCCCTGCTGCTGGAGGGCCTGCTGACCGACGGCACGGCCACCGCGACCGCGTTCCACCCGGTGTTCTGGGTGGTGACGGGCCTGGCGGCCCTGACCTTCGCCCCGGCCGCCCTGCTGCCCCACCGTGCCCCCGTCGCCGAGCCGGCGACCCGATGAGCGGAGACCCGTGTGACCGAAAAGCGCCCGATGCCCCGGCCGGCCGGCGACCCGCACCGGCGCGGCCCCTGACCGTCCGACGCGTGGCGGTCACCCGCCGGGGAGAAACGCCACGACGCCGCCGATCACAACCGCCGTTCGGCGACCCGGCTCAACGCCCCGGCCCGTGGCGCCCGCCAGGGAGGAACGGCACCACGCCGCCGATCAAAGCCGCCGCTCGGCGACCGGCTCTACGACCGGCCCGTGGCACCCACAGGAGGGAACCGCCACGAGCCGGCGACCGGGGCCGCCATCCGGCGGTCCGACCCCCATGACCGGCCTGACGACTGGGAGACGTCCATGATCGAGGAGAGCACAGAGGTCCTGGTGGCGGGGGCGGGCACGGTCGGCCTGTTCGCCGCGCTGTTCCTGGCCCGCCACGGCGTCCGCGTCGTGGCGGTCGACCGGCACGACGCGCCCCTCGTGCATCCACGGGCCATGGGCATCGGGCCGCGCACCGTCGAACTGCTCCGCGAGGCCGGGCTGGCCGAGGCCGTCGACGAGGCGTGCATGGACATGTCGGGCAGCGACCTGCAGATGTTCGCCACCCCCACCCTCGCCGACGCCGACCTGCCCGCGCTGGCCGCCGCCGCTCCCCCGCGCCTCGCCGAGTTCGACCGGCTCACGCCGCAGACGCTGCGCGGCACCTGCCCGCAGAGCCGCCTGGACATGGTGCTCCTCGACGCGGCGCGGGCACAGGGAGCCGACGTCAGGTTCGGCACCGAGCTGCGGGCGTTCCAGCAGGACGACGACGGCGTGACCGCGACCCTGCACGATGGCGCCGGGCCCCGCACCGTCCGGGCGCGCTACCTCGTGGCCGCCGACGGCGCCCGCAGCACGGTGCGGGAATCGCTCGGCATCGGCCGGTCCGGGCTCGGCGTACTGGGCCTGCCGCTGATCAGCGTGCTGTTCCGCGCCGACCTCAGCGCCCTGACCCGCGGCGTCACGTTCACCATGTGCGACATCACGACCCCCCTGGCCCCCGGCGGCCTCCTCCCGGTCGACGGCGACCGCGAGTGGATCTACCACACCCGCTACGACCCCGCCGCCGGGCAGACCGCCGCCGACTTCACGCCCGCCCGCTGCCGCGACCTGATCAAGACGGCCGTGGGCCTGCCCGACCTCGACCCCGAGCCCGTCAGCATCCTGCCCTGGCAGGTGACGGCGGCGGTGGCCGACCGGTTCCGCGCCGGCCGGGTCTTCCTCGCCGGCGACGCCGCGCACGTCGTGCCCCCCGTCGGGGCGTTCGGCATGAACACCGGAGCCGCCGACGCCCACAACCTGGCCTGGAAGCTGGCGCTCGTCCTCGCCGGCACCGCCGGCCCCGGCCTGCTCGACACCTACGACGCCGAGCGCCGCCCGGTCGCCGCCATGACCCTCGACCAGGCGCTGATCCGCCTCACGGACCCCTCCTTACACTGGGGCCGCGGCCCCGAGGCCGCCACCCGCCGGGCCGATGCCGGAGCCATCAACGCCCCCGTCGTCCACCTCGGCTACCGCTACGCCTCCACCGCCGTCATCGACCCGTGCCCCCGCCTCCCCTCCACCGAGAACGCCGAGGTCGCCCTCGACGGCGCCCCCGGCTCCCGCCTCCCCCACGTGTGGCTCCCCCACCCCGACGGCCCCCGCTCCACCCTCGACCTGATCCGCTCCCGCTTCACCCTGCTCACCGGCCCCGGCGACAACCCCTGGCCGGACGCCGCCGACACCGCGGCCAAACACCTCGCCCTGGACCTGGCCACCCACCACCTCCCCCCCACCGGCACCTGGCCGGCCACCCTGGGCATCACCCACACCGGCACGGTCCTGGTCCGCCCCGACGGCTTCGTCGCCTGGCGCTCCCCCACCCCGCCCCCCGACCCCGCACAGACCCTCACCACCGTGCTCCGAACCCTGCTGTCACGGCCCGAATAGGAGGCGTGCGGCCCCATGCGCCCACTGAGAGCGGGGGCGGACCATAGGGCCGAGCCGGTCGGCCCATTCCTTTCGAAGGCCGGTGGGAGCCCGGCCCCAGCGCCACGCCGCTCGCCCTGATCGCTTCCCTTCATGCGTTCGGCAGATGGCGCACGAGGTCATTTCTTGAGGATCCGGGTCCGAGTGGATCTGCCCGGGTAGACCACGATGAGGTGTTCCTCGACAGGGAGCTCGGTGACGCTTTCCTCTGCTTCGTCCTGGTTCCGGACGTAGCAGAGGATGCGGTAGTGACCTCGGCCGGTGGCGGCGAGGTCGGGCAGGCGGGGGTCCGACTCCCAGCCGACCACGAAAAGGTGTCCGGTGGGGCTGGCGATCCCGGTCTCCACGACGCGGTCCCAGCGCCTTGTGGAGACCGAAGGGCGGCGGGTGAACGCCTTGACCGTCACACAGACGGCGGAGTTCTGCACTCTGGTGAGCACGTACGCCGAGGCGCCTTCCGCGGAGATGACCTTGTCGATCCTGAAATCGGCTACCGTGCCCACGTCGTCGTCGCTGGCGGCGACGAAATAGCCGGCGGCTTCGGACGTGAGGACGGCCGTCGTTCCGGACCGGCGGGCTCGCGGCGACCTCAGCGGGTCGCGGCAGTGGGACGCCAGTTCCGCCAGCCACTCCTTTTCGCCCTGCCCGGAGTCGTCCATCGGCACCACCAACCCGGGCCACCAGCGGCGGACGCCCTCGGGACACAGGAACACGAGGGCGCGCATCAGCGGGAAGCTCCACCCACGTCGCTCCCCCGCGCCTTTCAGCAGGCGATGGGCGCGCGGCGTGGTGGCGTCGAGGTGGGTGACGCCGCAGAGCGCGCGACCATACGAGATCATCTGTGGCGCCGGCATTCTGGAGAGCTTGGGGAGGAACCCGCCGGCTGCCCGGCCCTCGCAGACGAACGCCCGCTCCCGGTCCTCGGGCCGGGTCTGCGCGTACGAAAGGTGGTCGCTCGTCCACGGTGCACAGCCGTCCGCCTCGACCCGCTGCTGCCCGGGCGCCGGCGGTGCGCGGACCTCTGCACCGGAACAGGCGGCTGCGCGGACGAGACCAGGGCCAGCGTCACGCATACCGCAGTCCCGGCGGCCAGCGTACGACGCGGCCACCGCCGCCATCTCGGCCGCCTCGGAGGAGGCACGTGGACCGCGGTCACCATCAGCACAGCGACGATCGCGTAGCAGACGGGGGCCATCCAGAAGGTCCCCGGGGCCACCTGCGACCACAGGCTCCAGCAACGCCCTCTGCTGGCGGCCAGGTCGACCAGAATGAGCGAGGGAGCGATCGGCTGCGGAAGCAGCACGCATCCGGCGGCCACCCGCCCGGTCACACGGCCGAAGCGGCGTCCCCGAGCGTAAAGCCAGATTCCGAAAGCCGCGGGCACCGCGACCAGGGGCCCGAACAGCGCCGAGAACATGACCGGGGCGAAGTACGCATTCGATTCGACCTCGAAAGCCGGGCACCGCATATCGCCGTACCAGGCGACACCGGAGCTGTACATCTGCGGCCCCGGAAGAAGGACCGCAGCCCACGGCACCATGGCCATGATCAGGGCGATCATCCATAACCGGACTCGCCGCGACCGCTTCATCCCGAATACTCCTAGACGCCGCCCCGACAGTAGATCGTCAGACCTTATCCTGATCTTTCAGGCTGCGACCCGGTTTTCCGGCGTCAGGCGACGATGCGGGCAGAACGCCTTTTCCGGCGAGCAGATGCGTCAGGTTGCCGCATATGGCAGCCTGTCTCGAGGTACGGGTGGGTGACCTGCGTCCCGCCCACCCTTCGCCGATCGGAATCCGAATGGCGGCGTGCGGGCAGGGACTCCCCCGCCATTCTCACGACCGCCCGAGGAAGCACATGCCCCTGACCTCGCGTGGGCCGATTCGGCAAGCCAGGTCCATGGTGGAGACCGTCTCATCGGCCCTGAGAAGCGCAAGGCCGTGCTCGGCTGCTTGATCAGGAATCATGAGATCCCGTGAGGTCCGGTCCTGCTCTCGATCTCCTCCACGAGCGACCGGCGCAACGTCACGGACTTCTTGATCTTTGGATCTTCGGGCCGTCTCATCGCCGTGAGACCGGTATCGATGCTCTTGTGCCATCTGACCGGGGTGACGTCTATCGGTTCCTCACCGAGTGGAGATAGCCGGCCCGATCACGCCGACCATCGAACTCGCCGCTCTTGACCCGATCGATGAACTCGTGCCATTCACGGACAAAGATCGTCAAGTTCGGCCCATCGGGGTTTTTGGAATCCCTGATGGCCAGAACGTCAGGAGCGGCAAGCGCGACCTCCACGCAATTGTTGCTGCTACCTGAACTGTACGTGCTCTTGCGCCAGGTGATGCCGGGCGGGTTCATGGCGCCTCACAGCTTATCGATCAAGGCGGATAGGTACGCGATCGAGGCGTCGACGCTGAGGGCCGAAGCGCATAGATGCTGAAACATCATCCTATAACGAGCGAGCTGCTCGTGTTCCTCCAGATACAGGCCGTCTGTGGCCGTTTCGAGGTAGACGACACTGCGGTCGGTGGGCTCGGCAAAGTCCAGGATCACGAATTGTCCGACCAGGCCTGTGTGTGCACCCGCCGACATCGGAAGAATCTGGATCTTGACGTTCTCCAACGATTCCGTGGAGATCAACTTTCTCAGCTGACCCTCCCGCACCTCACGTGAGCCTACGGGTCGCAGGAGGGCGGCTTCATCGATGACCGCCCAAAGCCGTGGCGGGTCTTGGCGTTTGAGGATCTCCTGACGCTCCTGGCGCGCTTTGACTCTGCGCTCCACCTCCCGTGCGTCACGGATCAGGGCCGCACGTGTGATGTGTGTGGTGTAGTCCGGGGTTTGGAGGAGACCAGGGATAAGTGCGAGCTCAAAGGTACTGATCGCGACGGCTTCCGCTTCAAGACCAACATACGAACCGGTGAAAACGTCGTTATACGCCGTCCACCAGCCCAGCTTCCGAGCATCGCGGGCCAGACCTACAAGGGCTTCCACGAGCCGTTCATCTGTTACCCCGTATGCCTGACACATCGCTCGAATCTGATGCAAATCGGGACGTTTCGTTAACCCGTTCTCCATCCGCGAGATCTTGGCCGATGACCATTCCAACTCATCGGCCGCCTCCTGGATCGTCTTGGTCGCCGCCTCACGGAGGTTGCGCAGTTCACGCCCGAGGCGGCGCAAACGAACTGTCGGACCCCGACCATAGTCCGCCATCTTTACCCTTCCTCCCAACACCACGCCTTATACCCCAACGCCACAAAATTGGACATACCACAATCATTCAGACTGTAACTTGCAGCTTGTCGAATTACAGTGTCATGATTGAGCGTAACAGAATTCCTACTCCGCGTGCCGGAGTTCATTATGGCGAGGCAAGCCGATGGTCTACGACCACTAGGACTCACATCGCAAACCGGCGAATCTACTACTACTGGCCGCATATCCGGTTTCGTCCGCGATCGAGAGGTGGTCCGTGCGGGCGGACTCGACGCGGTCCCGACGCTGAGGAACGTTCCATGAGTGAGCTGATCGAGGGGCGAGGGGCGTACTGGGAGCTGCCGGCTCGGCGGGAGTGCGTTCGGGAGGCTCGGGAGCCGGCGGGTAAGGCGCTGGCCGAGTGGGGGGTGGAGCGGGTCTCCGACACGGTCGGTCTGATCGTCAGCGAACTGGTGACCAACTCCGTGGTGCACGCGGGAACCGTGGTCAGGGTGGCCATGCACTGCGACGGACGGGCGGTGCTGGGCGAGGTCACCGATCGGGGGCCGGCATGCCCTATGTCAGGCATGCCGGCGAGGACGCCGAGGGCGGGCGCGGGCTGGAGATCGTGGCGGCGCTCGCGGACGAATGGGGGATCTATCCCCTGCCGGACGGGCCTGGGAAGACCGTCTGGTTCGCATGCCGGGTGGGCGGCTGATCGGGGCGGCTGATGGGCCGGCTCACCGCGGGCCCCACCGGACTGCCTTCGATGCGAGGACACGGGAGCGTCCGGCGAAATCGGTTCGCCTCGGCCGGGCGTGGAGGGCTAGCGTCTGTGGCCATGACGACGCCGGATGGGACGCTGCGGGGACGCGGATCGGGTGACGGGGCGGGGGTGCTGGACGGGCGGGTCGCCGTTGTCACGGGGGTGAGCAGGCGGGCCGGGATCGGGTTCGCGGTGGCGCGGGAGCTGCTCGGGGCCGGGGCGCGGGTGCTGGTGCACTCGTGGGCGGCGCATGACGCCGAGCAGCCGTGGGGGGCCGATCCGGTGGGCGTGGACGGGGTCGTCGAGGAGCTGGGCGGGGTCGGGGAACGGCTGGGGCAGGTGACGGCCGACTTCGCCGACGCCGAGGCGCCGGGGCGGGTGGTGCGGCGCGCGGTGGAGCTGTTCGGCGGCGTCGACATCGTCGTGGCCAACCACGCCCGGAGCTCGATTCAGGGCCTCGCCGAGGTGACCGCGCAGGAGCTCGACCTGTGCTGGGCGGTCAACGCCCGGGCCAGTGTGCTGCTGACCCAGGCGTTCGCCGCCGTGCACGACGACGAGCGGCCCGGCGGGCGGGTGATCCTGTTCACCTCCGGGCAGCATCTCGGGCCGATGCCGGGCGAACTGCCGTACGCGATCAGCAAGGGCGCCATCCATCAGATGACGCTCAGCCTCGCCGACGCGCTGGCCGATCGCGGCATCACGGTGAACACCGTCAACCCCGGCCCGGTCGACACCGGCTGGGCCACGCCCGAGCTGACCTGCCGGGTGGGCCGTGCCCTGCCCGCCGGCCGCTGGGGACGGCCCGAGGAGACGGCCCGCCTCGTCCGCTGGCTGGCCTCCGACGACGCCGCCTGGCTGACCGGCCAGGTCATCGACCACGAGGGCGGCTTTCGCCGCTGGGCCGGTTGACGCCCGTCGCAGGGTCGCGGCGGGCGGCGCCTATGCGGGGCCGCGAACCAGGTCGAGGCCGGTGAGTCCGGCCGAGGGGGCCCAGCTGAACGCTCCGGCACCGCCCGGCCGCTTCCTGAGCGGCCGGCCTTCGGGGTAGGGCACGCCGGTCTCCGCCTCCGGCCTCACCCGGTCCCACTCCGCCGGCCCTGGTGGACCGGCCGGCGAGTCCGGCGTTCATGGGCGAGCGCTCTGGTCTCTGGCCTCGTAGTAGCGCGCCCAGCCCTCATCGAGGAGTCGGAACCCTGCGTCGATGGCCGATTCCGGATCTGCTCGGTGGGCCGCGCTGAGCTGGATCTGCAGGGCGAAGCGGACGTAGAACCGGATCTCGTCGCTGGGCTCCGTGAGCCCAAGCTCCTTGGTGATCACGGCGACCAGGGCGTCCTCATGGCGGAACCACATCTTCTCCGCGTAGTCGATGAGGGCCGGTGTCTCTTCCATGAGGGTGAGGATCCGGCGTTGGGGCCCGGACCTCATCGCGGCGATCTCGGAAAGGTAGTGCGCCTTCAGCGCATCAGAGATCGTAGTCCCCGGCGCCCGGCCGCTTACCGCGGCCACGAGGCGCTCATGCCGCTCGCCCTCGTCGCCGAAGACAAGCGCCTCTTTCTGGGGGAAGTGCGTGAAGACCGTCTTGGGTGATACATCCGCCTTGTCCGCGATCTCACGAACGCTGACCCCGTCGAAGCCGCGCTCGAGGAAGAGAGAGGTCGCCGCCTCCAGGATCGCCGCCCGCGTTGCCGCCTTCTTGCGTTCGCGCCGTCCTACGGGCGTTCCATCGATCATGGCTCGATCCTACTAGTGCCGGTTTCTAACTACATTGACAGTAAAAATAGTCTCAGTATAGTTAGTGCTCGAGTGAAGTGAATCTGGCGGCCGGGGTCCTCGATGCTCCACAGAGAGGCGTTCTCCTGGCCGTCGCCGGTCTATGGTCACTGAGCTCCTGGCACCCCTCGACCAGACGATCCGCACGACCGCGGCGCGGTCGCTCGACATCTCCGGCAGCGACAACGCCGCACTGGTAGCCGCCGTCGCCGCTCGGGAGAACGACGTCGACGGCAGGACCGAACCCGCGCGAGGCTCCACCGGCCCTGGCGCCGGCAGCGACACCGGCAGGTGAAAGGACCACGACCATGACCGAGAACATCGACTCCCGCTCCGGCATCGAGCGAAAGGAACCCGTGGACTACGCGAAGCCTGAGGCGCGTCGGCCCTCGCAGCGCCGAAACGCGGGAGCGCTCCTCATCGCCGGGCCGGTGATCTTCTTGCTCGCCGAGTTCATCGCCGCTGCGGCGTGGACGGATCCGCCCTACAGCTACACGTATCACTTCATCAGCGACCTCGGAGTCCGCGGGCCCTCGACACTGTTCGGGCAGTACATGTATTCACCGCTGGCATGGGTGATGAACACCGGCTTCTTCCTGTTCGGGATCACGATCCTGGCCGGTATCGCCGTGCTGGGGGGCCTGTCGGGTCGGCGCCGCTGGGCAGCGCTTGTGCCCGCGACGCTGCTGGCCGCCGGCGGCGTCCTGCTCGGATTGTTCCCCGGATCCGGCGAGGCGATGAACGACGGCACCGGCGACTTCCATGCCTTGGGCGCCCTGGCGGGCTTCGTCGGCGGCAACGTACTGGCCATCGTGCTCGGGAGCATGCACCGACGCGTTGACCTTTCTCCGAAACTCGGAAGAGCGCTGGTCGCGGTCGGCGTGATCGGCCTGGTTTCGATGGTGGCCTACTTCGCCGACCTCATTTCCGGGGCAAATGTCCTCGTCGGCCTCATCGAACGCGGCGCCACCCATCCGTTCCTGATCGGCCTCATCTGTGCGGGAGTCTTGATCTGGAAGCGCCGGTCCCCGGACAGGAGCCGCTCATGAAGACACCTGCTCATCATCGTCGGCGAGGGCTCGGCGGTATCACTGCCGGCGCGCGTCCTGCACGCCAACGGCATCCCTGCGCTGAGGTGCCTGAACTGAACCGATCCGGGTTCGATGGGGCCTGGTCAGCCGGCTGTGGTGCGGAGAGCGGGGGCTGTTGCCTGCTTTGCGGCGAACCTCGAACTCGGCTGGTGGAAGGTGGTCGCAGGCACTGCGGAGCCCCGGCGGCGCGGGCGGCCGATGGCGGGATGCCTCGGCCGGCCCGCGTCGCCGGGGCGGACGTGCCCGTCCGGGCCTACTTCGTCATGAGGTCGCGGTGGTGGAAGCCGTACAGGCCGAGGGCCGTGAGGGCGGCCGCGATGGCGGTGAGGGCGAGGAGCGGGGGCCAGGTGAAGGGTTCGGCGGGGAGGGCGGGGACGTGGCCGATGGGTGACAGGGTGTTCATCCAGGTGGGGAGCTGGAGGATGGGGCCGAGGTAGCCGACCACGCCGCCGTACGCCACGACCAGCCAGGCGAGGGACGCGGCGCGGGGGAACCAGCCGACCAGGGCGATGGTGACGCCGGCCGTCACCCACAGGCCCGGGATGTAGGCCGCGGCGGCGGTCATGATGTCGGCGAACAGGCCGCTCTGGTCGACGGTGGGGGCGCCGGTCGCGGCGAGGGCCACGGCGGCGAGCAGGAGCATCGCCGGGCCGCCGAGCAGGGCCACGGTCAGGTGGCCGCCGAGCCAGCGGACGCGGGAGAGCCCGGTGGCCAGCACGGGCTCGGCCCGGCCGGAGTTCTCCTCGGCCCGGGGCCGCAGCAGCGTGATCACGACGTAGACCATGGCGATGATCGCGATCACCCGGGTGACCATGGCGATGAACGAGTCGACGAACGTGGCCCCGCCGAGGCTGGCCATCATGTCCTGCAACGCGCCGATGTCGCGGAACATCTCGTCGACGTCGCCGAGGAACGGCCCGTACGACATGCCGACCAGCAGCATGGCGATGCCGAAGCCGGTCAGCATGCCGCGGTGCAGCCGGAGGGCGAACCCGAGGGGCGTGGTGAGGGCGCGGGAGGCCGCCGGCCTGCCACGGCGCGGTGGCCGCAGGCCGGCGCCGAGGTCGCGGCGCACGCTGAGCGCGAACCCGGCCGCCGCCAGCGCGGCGGCCGCGACCAGGTTCAGGGCGAGCGGCCACCAGCGGTCGTCGAGGTAGGGGAAGGTCTGCTGGGCCCAGCCGATGGGCGACGCCCACGACAGGGCGCTGCCGGCCGAGTCGCCGGCGGCCCGCACCAGGTAGGCGGCCCCCACGATGGCGAGGCCGAGGCCGGACGCGCCCCGGGAGTGCTCGGTGATCTGGATGGTCACGGCGGCGACGGCGGCGAACGTGATGCCGGCGGCGCCGTGCGCCGCGCCGTACACCAGGGACCCGCCCCAGGTGACGCCGTCGGCGCCGAGCACGCCGAGGCCCAACGTGAGCAGCAGCGCGAGGGCGATGTTCACGGCGACGGTGAGGATCAGGGCCGCGGCGAGCGGGGCGTGGCGGCCCACCACGGCCGCCCGGACGAGCTCGGCCCGGCCGGTCTCCTCCTCGGTGCGGGTGTGCCGGGCGACCATGAGGACGCTCATGATGCCCACCATGATCACCATGAAGCCGAGCATCTGGTGGCTCAGCATCGAGCCGATGGTGTAGTCGGTCAGGTAGTGGGCG
The DNA here is from genome assembly GCA_044507605.1 of Actinomycetales bacterium. GTDB lineage: Bacteria > Actinomycetota > Actinomycetes > Streptosporangiales > Streptosporangiaceae > Thermopolyspora. The sequence continues at coordinate 46,931 of JBIQJI010000034.1, forward strand.
GGCCCGGTGAAGGCGAGCCCGGCGGGGCTGTTCATCGCGTCGCCCGTGACCTGCCGCTCGGCTGCGCCGGGGTAGAGGGTGGAGAAGGCGTTGGCGGTGGCCATCGTGCCGAGGGTGAGGGCCGCGAGCCAGACGGCGATGCGGACGCGGTCGCGCCGCAGGGCGAAGCGCAGCAGGACGCCGGTGCCGGCCAGGGCGTCGCCTCGTGCGGGGGCGGCCACGCGGCCGACGGCCGGGGTGGTCGTGGCGGTCATCCGCCGGCCCCCGGGCGTGCGCCGTTGCGCTCGGCGGCGAGCTCGTCGCCGTAGTGGCGGAGCATGAGCTCTTCGAGGGTCGGCGGGTGGCTGGTGAGCGCGCGGACGCCGAAGCCGCTCAGGTGTTTGATCGCGCCGTCGAGGTGCTCGCCGTCGACGGCGAACCGCACGCGGGTGCCGTCGGCCACGGCGCCGTGCACGCCGGGCAGCGTGTCGAGGCCGGTGACGGGCCGGGCGGTGCCGGCCTCGATGGTGGTGCGGGTGAGGTGCCGCATCTCGGCGAGCGTTCCGGACTGCACGATGCGGCCCAGGCGGATGATGCTGACGCGGTCGGCGAGCTTTTCGACCTGCGCGAGGATGTGGCTGGACAGCAGGACGGTGCGGCCGGCCGCCTTCAGCTCGCCGATCACGTCCTGGAACACGACCTCCATCAGGGGGTCGAGGCCGGCGGTCGGCTCGTCGAGCAGCAGCAGCTCGGCGTTGGACGCGAGCGCGGCCACGATGGCGACCTTCTGCCGGTTGCCTTTGGAGTAGGTGCGGCCCTTCTTCGACGGGTCGAGGTCGAACCGTTCGATGAGCTCGTCGCGGCGCCGCCGGTCGAGCCCGCCGCGCAGTTCGCCGAGCAGGTCGATGGCCTCGCCTCCGGTGAGCCCCGGCCACAGCTCGACGTCGCCCGGCACGTACGCCAGGCGGCGGTGCAGGGCCACCGCGTCGGCCCACGGATCGCCGCCCAGCAGGGTGACGGAGCCGGAGTCGGCGCGCAGGATGCCCAGCAGCACGCGGATGGCGGTGGACTTGCCGGCTCCGTTGGGGCCGAGGAAGCCGTGGACCTCTCCGGTGCGCACGGTGAGGTCGAGGCCGTCGAGGGCCCGTGTCGACCCGAAGGTCTTGACGAGTCCGGGGGTGACTATGGCTGGGGTCATGTCGGTTCCCGGTCGGTGGGGTGGGTCGGTGGGGTGGGTGGCGCGCCGGGCGCGGGGGCGTCCCGCCCTTCGCGCACCGCGGCCTTCAGGTCGTCGCGCCACTTGTCGTAGAGCTCCTCGTTGATGACGCCTTTGGCGAGGATGTCGCCGTTGACCAGCGCCCACTTCAGCGCTGAGCGGGAGGTGCCGTCGAGCAGGTCGATGCCCAGCAGCCGCTCGACCTGCTCGTGCAGGACGAGCGCGCCCAGTTGCCACAGGCACAGCATGATGGCCCGCTCGCGGAGGTTCTCGGCCGGCGTGAGCAGGCCGCTTTCGACCCCTTTCGCGATGTAGCCCACCGCGTCGTCGATCATGTCGTCGATGAGCTCGTCGACGTGGGGGGAACCGTCCGCGATGGCCTGCGCGAGGTACCTGATGATCGGCGGGCCGGCATAGGCCTCCCGGATCGCCTGGAACAGGTCGAGGTTCGCGCCGGCCGACATCGCGGCGGTCTTCTGCTCCTTGATCAGCGCGGCGACGTACTCGTCGCAGGCGAGGCGGAGCCCGTCCTTCGAGCCGAAGTGGTGGATGACGAGCGGCGCCGACACGCCCGCGTCGGCCGCGATGTCCTTCAGGCTGGCGGCCGCGATGCCCTCGGCGGCGAAGCGTTCGATCGCCGCGTCGCGGATGCGCGCTCGCGCGGTGCGGTCGTCGAGGCTGCGCCTGCGGTTCGTGCTCATTCCTCGGCTTCCTGAACGGTCATCAACATCCTGAACCCGATTCAGACTAAATCGGGTTCAGGATGCTGTCAATGATTCAGCCCGCCAATGACGCCCGGCCCGGCGGACGGAACCGGCCGGTATCGTTGACCGTCCGGCCGATCACGCTTGATTCCGCGCCGATGGTGGAAAGACTGATGCGGTCGGGTGCACGCGTACGGCGACGGGGAGGGATCCGGTCGATGACAGCAGCGACGCCGGAGCAGGGGCGGGGGCCTGGGCCGGGCACCGAGGTGGCCTCGATCTGTTCCGACCTGCTCCGGATCGACACGACCAATCCGGGGTCGGGCGAGCGGCCCGCCGCCGAGTACGTCGCGACGCTGCTCGGCGACGTCGGCATCGAGCCGGAGGTGTTCGAGTCGGCGCCGCACCGCACCAACGTGGTGGCGCGGATCCCGGGCAGCGACCCGTCGGCCGACGCGCTGCTCGTCCACGGTCATCTCGACGTCGTGCCGGCCGATCCGGCCGAGTGGCGGCTGCACCCGTTCTCCGGCGAGATCGAGGACGGCTGCGTCAACGGGCGCGGCGCCGTCGACATGAAGGGCACACTGTCGATGACCCTCGCCGCCGTGCGCGGCTGGGCGCGGCGGGGGGTGCGGCCGAAGCGCGACGTGGTGCTGGCGTTCCTCGCCGACGAGGAGGACACCGGGGCGTACGGCTCGGGGCATGTCGTGGAGCGGCACGCGGAGCTGTTCGAGGGCTGCACCGAGGCGATCAGCGAGTCGGGCGGCTTCAGCGTCACCGTGCCGCGCGGCCGCTACGACGGCGACGGCGCGGACCCGGAGCCCGACGGCGAGGCGATCCGGATCTATCCGGTGGCGGTGGGCGAGCGGGGCACGGCCTGGATGCGGCTCACGGCCCACGGCGTGCCCGGGCACGGCGCCAAGCCACCGGTCGACAACCCGGTCGCCGAGCTGGCCCGGGCCCTGGCGCGGCTCGCCGACCACCGCTGGCCGGTGCGTCTCACCCCGGCCGTCGCGCAGCTCGTCGACGGCGTGTCGCGGGCCCTCGGCACGCCCGTCGACCTCGACCGCCTCGAGCAGGAGGCGCAGCGCCTGGGCCGTGCCGGGGCGCTGTTCAAGGGCGTGATCCGCAACTCCGTGAACCCCACGATGCTCGACGCCGGCTACAAGGTGAACGTCATCCCGGGCATGGCCCAGGCGTACGTCGACGGCCGGTTCCTGCCCGGCCACCGCGAGGAGTTCCTGGAGACGATCGACGCCCTGCTCGGCCCCAAGATCACCCGCGAGTTCGTGAGCTTCGACGACGCCGTGTCGGCCCCGGTCGGCGGCCTGTTCGACGAGCTGTGCGCGGCCCTGGTGGCGCAGGACCCCTCGGCCCGCCCGGTGCCGTACGTCATGACCGGCGGCACCGACGCCAAGTCCTTCGCCCGGCTCGGCATCCGCGGCTACGGCTTCGCCCCGCTGCTGCTCGACCCGCACCTCGACTACTTCGGCATGTTCCACGGCGTCGACGAGCGGGTGCCGGTCGAGGGCCTGGAGTTCGGGGTCAGGGTCCTCGACACGCTGCTGCTGTGAGGGGCCGTCCGGTCAGGCGCCGGCCGCGCACCGCGGCGGCCCGGGCCGCCGGTGCCCGGGGCTCGCCGCGGGTCAGCGCAGCCTGGGGTCGAGGGCGTCGCGGGCCACGTCGCCGAGCAGCAGGAAGCTCAGCACGGTGGCGGTGAGGAAGATCGACGGGAAGACCAGCAGGTGGGGGTACGCCGAGAAGAACTCACGGGCGACGTTGAGCTGCAGGCCCCAGGAGACGTCGGGATACTGCAGGCCCACGCCCAGGTAGTCGAGGGTGGCCTCGCCGGCGATCACGTTGCCGATGTTGAGCATGGCGACCACCAGGACGGGCGAGACGGCGTTGGGCAGGATGTGGGTGAACATGATGCGGCGATGCCCGGCGCCGAGCATCCTGGCCGCCAGGACGAAGTCGGCGTCGCGCACCGCGATCACCTGGGCGCGCATGAGCCTGGTCATCGTGGTCCAGCCCAGCATGACCAGCACCAGGGTCATCGCCCAGATGCCGTGGTCGGGGAACGCGACGAGGATCACCGTGGCGCCCAGCACGAACGGGATGCCGAAGAACACGTCGGTGAGCCGTGAGATGACCGCGTCGGCGACGCCGCCGAAGTAGCCGCCGACCAGGCCGAGGACGATCGAGATGAGCAGCGCGAACACCGTCACCGCCAGGCCGATGACGATGGAGGCCCGGGTGCCGTGCACGATCTGCGACCAGTAGTCGCAGCCCTGTACGTCGTAGCCGAACAGGGCGCCGGGGCCCGGGCCCTGTTTCGCCCGGCGCAGCACGCAGCCCTCGTTCGGGCCGAGGCGGGCGAACAGGCCGGGGAACGCCGCCATGGCGCAGGCGGTGACCAGCACGAGGGCCGACAGCCAGAACACCACGCGGCGGCGCAGCTCGTGCCAGGCGTCGCCCCACAGCGACCCCCTCGGCGCCCCCGCCGGTGCGCCCGCAGGTGCCCCGCCCCCGCCGGACGGCATCGCCCCCGGGGATGCCGTCCGGGCGCCGGGCGCGGACCCCGCCGGGGGGCCGGTCGGGCCGGTGGGTGGGGTCGTGGTCGCGTCAGGCACGGCGGATCCTCGGGTCGAGCACGCCGTACAGCAGGTCGACGAGCAGGTTGGCCACCAGGAAGATCATGACGAGCAGGGTGACGACCCCCACCACGACCGGGCCCTCCTGCAGCTGGATGGACTGGAACACCTGCTGGCCGATGCCGGGGATGTTGAAGATGCCCTCGGTCACCACGGCGCCGGCCAGCAGGTTGCCGATGTCGATGCCGAGGTAGGTGACGACCGGGATGAGCGAGTTGCGCAGGGCGTGCAGGCCGATGACGCGTCTTCGGCGCATGCCCTTGGCCAGCGCGGTGCGCACGTAGTCGGCGCGCAGGTTCTCGACCAGGCTGGTGCGGGTCAGCCGGGCGACGTACGCCAGGCCGAAGGAGCCGAGGACCATGCCGGGCAGCAGGTACGACGTGGGCCAGCCCGCCTCGATCCCGGCCGTGGGGAACAGGCCGAGGTCGAGGCCGAACACGATCTGGGCGGTGTAGCCGACCACGAAGACCGGCACGGCGAGGACGAACGTGGTGCCGGCGAGCACGGCGGTGTCGGCCGCGCCGCCCCGGCGCAGCCCGGCCAGGACGCCGAGGACGACGCCGGCGACCAGCTCGAAGATCCACGCGGTGAGGGCGAGCTGCGCGGTCACCGCCCACTTGTCGGCGAGCAGCTCGCTCACCGGGCGGCCGGTGAACGTCTGGCCGAGATCGCCGTGCAGGAGCCCGGCCATGTAGATGCCGTACTGGACGAGCAGCGGGTCGTTCAGGTGGTACTGCTCGCGCAGGGCGTTGAGGATGTTCTCCGGCACCGGCTTGTTGCCGGCCAGCGCCAGGATCGGGTCGCCGGGCAGCGCGAACACCATCGCGTAGATCAGGAAGGTGGTCGCGACGAAGACCGGGACGGCCTGCAGCAGGCGCTGGACGGCGTACTTCATGGGCAGGGCCTCGATGCGGAGTACGTCATGCGACGTGTCTAGCCCTTGACGGAGATCGTGTCGAGGTTCGGGCTGTAGGCGTCGATGTGCACGCCGGTGATGTCGTCGGAGTAGCCGGCCTGGTCCTGCCAGTTCCACAGCGGGGCCATCGGCATCTCGGCCAGCGCGATGTCCTCGGCCTGCTGGTAGAGCGGGATGCTCGCCTCCATGGAGGGCGCGGCGTTGGCCTGCTCGATCAGGTCGTTGAACTTCTCGCTCTCCCAGCCCATGCGGTTGCCTTCACCCCACATCGATTCGAGGTAGTTCTGCGGGCTCGGATAGTCCATGACCCAGTTGGTGCGGTACGGCCCGTCCTGCTTGTGGGCGCGCAGCAGGGACAGGTAGTCGGCCGCCGGGATCTTGCGGAACTTGATGTCGGTGATGCCGAGGTTGGTCTTCAGCTGGTTGGCGACCGCCTGCATCCACTGCTCGTAGCTGGGGTCGGCGTTGGAGAAGTACAGGTTCATGGTGCCGGTGAAGCCGCCGGCCTGGTCGAACAGCGCCTTGGCCTTCACCGGGTCGTACGTGCACGCCTCGCCGCAGGCGTCCGCCCGGTAGCCGGGCACCAGCGGGGCGAGCAGCGAGCCCATCGGCTTGAACGTGCCGTTGAAGACGGCCTGCACGATGCCCTCCCGGTCGATGGCCATGGAGATGGCCTTGCGCAGGTCGGCGTTGGCGTACCGCTTGTCGTACACGGGGAAGCCGAGATAGTCCATGGTGCCGCTCGGCGTGGTGACGAACCGGTCGCCGAGCAGCTGCTTGGCCTCGGGGGCGCTGGCCGGCGGGATGGTCTGGAGCAGGTCGACGTTGCCGGCCCGCAGGTCGGTGTAGGCGGTCTCGCGGCTGGAGTAGATCTTGAAGTCGACCCCGGCCGACTTGGCCGGGCGCGGCCCGGCGTACCCCGCGAACCGCTTGACCTTGATCTCCTGGTTGTGCTTCCAGTCTCCGTCCATCTGGAACGGGCCGTTGCCGATGGGGTGCTGATCGTAGGCCTTGAGGTCGTCGAACGCCGCCTTGGGCATCGGCGCGAAGCCGGTGTAGGCCAGGGTGATCGGGAACTGGCTGAACGGCGCCGTCAGGTGCACTTCGAGCGTGGTGTCGTCGACGACCTTCAGGCCCGACAGCTTGTCGGTCTTCGGCGTGGCGTTCTCGTCTTCGGGGTTGAGGGCGTCGTAGCCCTCGATGTTGGTGAAGTAGTAGTTGTTGGTCCAGGCGTTGGGGGCGTACGCCGCGGCGTTCCAGGCGTCGGCGAAGCTCTGCGCGGTCACCGGCTCGCCGTTGTGGAACTTCTGCCCGGGTCTGATCTTGATGGTCCAGGTCTGCTGGTCGTCGCTCGTCACCGACTCGGCGGCGCGCATCTGCGGCCTGCCCTGCGCGTCGATCACGACGAGGGTGTCGAACAGCGCCTGCAGCACGGTGATGGAGTAGCTGCTCGACGTGTTGCCGGGGGTGAGATGGTCGGGCTCGGTGAGCGCCACCGAGAACGTCTTGTCCGCGGCGCCGCCTCCGGTCGCGCCCCCGGTGGACTTCTCCGGGCCGCTGCCGCCGCAGGCGGTCACGGCCAGGGCCGCCGCCAGGAGGATCACGGCCCCACGTGTTCCTCTGCCGGGCACTCTGCCGAGTATCCTGGTGAGCATTGTCACTGTCCGCCTGCCTCCTGTTACCCAAGCGCCGCCGCCGAGGTCTCTCCGGCGTGATGCCGGAGAGGGTAAGTACCAGGGCAACACACGGCATCGGATGGTTTACGTATTCCGCGCCCCCGTGTCGTCGGGCACCCTTGACCGTGGAGGCCCCCATGAACCAGATCACCTTGACGACCCGGCACCTCCACGCCATCGCCACGGTGGGGTTCCGGGTGGCCGGCGGGTCGGGGGCCCACTCGGCCATGACCGCGTTACGCGAGGTGCTGCCGGTCGACGCCTACGAGTTCGTGGCCTACGACCCCGCCACCGGCCGCCACACCAGCCTGCTGTCCGACGGCTACACCCGCGTCGACGACGACGCCGCCGAGGAGTACGCCCGCCTGCCGCCCTACCGCGACGCCCTCACCGACCGGCGGCCCATCGTCATGGGGTCCCGGGGCACCGAACGGTACTTCCGGCGGCACCTGGAGCCGTACGGGTGGCGGTCGGGGCTCACCACGCCGCTGTTCGTCGACGAGGGCCCCGAGGGCCGCTACACCGGGCTGCTGCACGTGAGCGGGCGCGCGCCCGACGCCTTCCCCGCCGAGTCGGGGGCGGTCCTGGCCGCCGTCGCGCCCGTGCTCGCCCACGTCACCGACCTCACCCGGTGCGTCGTCGACCCGCTCGGCCTGCCGCCGGGGTTCCGGGCCGTCGGCTTCGAGCGCACCGGGCTGCGCCGGCCGGTCGCCGGCTGGCCCGTCTCCACGGCCATCCTCGCCGAGCCGGCGATGGCGACGCTGGCCCGGGAGTTCGTCGACTCGCGCGAGCTGTCGCGGCGCGGGCTGTGGCTCGACTCCGGCGGGCAGTGGCGCGAGGTGCGGGTGCACCGGGCCGGGGTGGGGCACCGGGGCGCCATCCAGGGGGCGCTGATCGCCGAGCGGCCCTGCGACCTGCCGTACGACCTGACGGCGCGCGAGGTCGAGGTGCTCACCCGCGTCGCCAAGGGCGACTCCAACCCGCAGATCGCCGCCGCCCTGGTGCTGAGCGTGCGCACCGTCACCACCCACCTGGAGCACATCTTCGCCAAGCTCGGCTGCGACAGCCGCACCCGCCTCACCACCAAGGCCCTGGCCGAAGGTCTCACCCGCCTCGACCTCGGCTGACCTCCGTCACGACCTCGGGCCGACCCGTGTGGCGGGCCGGGCGCGCGGGCTCAGCCGAGCAGGCCGCTCCGGTAGGCCTCGGCGACCGCCGAGGCGCGGTCGCGGACCCCGAGTTTGGCGTAGATGTGGAGCAGGTGGGTCTTCACGCTGGCCTCGCTGATGAACAGCCGGGCCGCGGCCTGGCGGTTGGTGGCGCCGTCGGCGACCAGGCGCAGCACCTCCAGCTCGCGAGGGCTCAGGGCGCCCCGGGAGGGACGGCCGACCCGGCCCATCAGGCGGCCGGCGACCGACGGGGCCAGCACCGGCTCGCCGCGGTGCGCGGCGCGGACCGCCCGCAGCAGGTCCTCGGTGGGGGCGTCCTTCAGCAGGTAGCCGATGGCGCCGGCCTCGATGGCGGGCAGCACGTCGGCGTCGGTGTCGAAGGTGGTCAGCACCAGCACCCTGGTGCCCGGGCTCACCTCGCGCAGCCGGCGAATGGCGCGGACACCGTCCATCTCGGGCATGCGCAGGTCCATGAGCGCCACGTCGATCCCGCCCCGCGCGGCGGCCTCGACCGCCTCCGCGCCGTTGGCCGCCTCGCCCGCCACGTCGATGCCGGGCTCCCCCGCGAACACGGCGCGCAGCCCGTCGCGGACGATGGGGTGATCGTCGACGATGAGCAGCCGGATCACGTCGCCGTCGTCACGGTCGTCAGGCACGGCGTCTCCTTCCTCGCGGTCCGCCGCGGTGCCGCGCGCGGTGCCGATCGTGCCGGCGGCCGGGCCCCGTCGCCGGCACGGGCGTGACTCATCATGCCCGCTGCCGCGTCTCCCGCCTGCTCGCGCACCGCGCCCGCGCCCACGGCCCGGGCCTGGCCTAGGCGGGTGCGTCGCCCGGCGCGGCGCCGGGGCGTTCGATCGCGGGGACGGCGACGGCGATCGTCGTGCCCTGGCCGGGGGCCGTCTCGACCGTCAGGGTGCCGCCGGCCCCGGCCACGCGCTGGCGCATCGAGTCCAGGCCGAAGCCCGCGCCGTCGCCGTCCCGCCGCGCCCCCGGGTCGAAACCGGTGCCGTCGTCCCTGATGTCCAGCAGGACCACGTCGTCGAGGTACGACAGGGTGACGCCGGCCCGGGTGGCGTCGGCGTGCCTGGCGATGTTGGCCAGGGCCTCCTGGGCGACGCGGAACAGGGCCACCTCGATGCCGGTGATCAGCGGGCGCACCGTGCCGGTCACCTCCACGGTGGCCGGCACCCCGGCGGTGCCCGACCAGCGCCCGGCGAGGTCGCGCAGCGCGTCGGGCAGCTGCGACCCGTCGAGCGGCTCGGGCCGCATGGCCTGGACCGAGCGGCGGGCCTCGGCGAGGGTCCGCGTGGCGAGGTCCTCGACCAGGCCGAGGTGCCGGTGGCTCGCGTCGGAGCCGGGCGGCGCCTTGTTCGCGGCGCGCAGCTGCGTGATCAGCGCGATCAGCCCCTGCGCGATCGTGTCGTGGATCTCCCGGGCCATTCGCTGCCGCTCGTCCAGCACACCGGCCTCCCTGGCCTGGTGCAGCAGCTGGGCGCGCAGCCCGGCGTTCTCGCGCAGGGCCGCGCCGAGCGCCTCGTTGGCGCTGGACAGCTCGGCGACGAGGGCGCGGCGGCGTTCGCTCTCCCGGCCGACGTACCAGCCGGCGAACAGCACCGGCATGGCCAGCCCCGCGATGACGGCGCCCGGCGAGGCGTCGCCCGCCAGGCCGCCCTGCGCCCACAGGCTGGTCACCGCCGTCGCCATCACCGCCGGCGTGCTCCATCGGGCGGAGAACAGGGTGAAGGCGAGCGGGTAGGCGATCCACGCGAACGCCGAGAAGTACGGGCTGAGCGACAGCAGCGCCCCACTGGCGGCCAGGACGCCGCCGTAGTAGACGGCGTTGCGCGCGTGGCCGGTCCAGGCGGGCGTGCCGGCCAGGACGCCGTACGGCCGCGTGACGGACACCAGCGGCAGCCACGCGGCGGCGAGGGCGACCAGGCCGAGCGTGACCCACGGCCGCTCCGCGGCCCGGCCGCCGGGGACGAGCAGGCCGAGCGCCGTGGAGGCCGCGAGCCCGGCGTACGCCAGCGACAGGAAGATCCACCTGTCCCGGGGGCTGGTGGTGTCGACCCCGAGGGCGGGCCAGGCCCGTCTCCGCGTACGTGTCGGGCTCGGCTCCACGGCTCGCTCACTCCCAGCGGAACGACCGGATGGACAGCAGCCCGAACACCACGATGTACGCCGCGCACACCGCGAGGCCGTGGGCCGCCGGCCAGCCGCCGTCCCAGGCGGTGCGCATGCCCGCCATGGCCGTGCCGAGCGGCGTGTAGTCGCCGACGAGGACCAGGAACCGCGGCATGGTCTCGGCCGGCATGAACACCCCGCCGGTCAGCAGGCTGACGAAGAACACCCCGACGCCGATGCCGGTGGCGGCCCGGGCCCCCGGGGCGATCGCGGCGACGAACAGGCCGATGGCGAGCAGCGCCCCCAGGCCGAGCGCGAACGCCAGCAGCAGCCCCGCGACCTGACCCGGTGGGTCGAAACCGAACCCGGCGACGCCGACGACCACCACCAGCGCCAGCGAGACGGCGGCCGTGACCAGCCCGACGGCGAGCTGCGCGCCGAGCAGCCAGGCGGGGTGGACGGGCGTGGTGGCCATACGCCTGAGTATGCCGCGCTCCCGGTACCCCGCGAGCGAGGTGGGCACCAGGTTGAGCGCGAGCTGCGCCACGCCGAGCATGAGCGCCATCACCGGGAAGTACGACTCGATGGGGTCGTGGCCGTCGCGCGGGTGGGCGATGCCCCCGAACGCCGCGACGATGGCCACCGGCGCGATGAGCACGATCAGCGAGGCGGCCGGGTCGCGCAGGAACAGGCGCAGCTCCGAGCCGATCAGCTTGCGCGTCGCGCCCCCGGTGCCGCGCCCGGCGGCGCGCCGGCCCGCCTCGTGGTCTTCCCCGGTCGCGGAGGTGGCGGCGGCGTTCCCCCCGTCGCCGGTCGCGCGGTCGTGCGCGGTCCGGATATCGCGTTCGCTCATCGGGACTCCTCCGCCGTCTTCGCGGGCGCCGTCTCGGCCGGCCGGTGGCCGGTGAGGGCGACGAACGCCTCGTCCAGGCCCGGCTGCTCCACGCGCAGCTCGGCCGCGATGATCTGCTCGCGGGCGAGCAGGGCGGTGACCGCCTGCAGCAGGTCGCCCCGCCCGGTCACCTCGACGCGGCCGCCCTTCCTCCGCACGGCCGTCACCTCGGGCAGGGCCGTCAGCCGCGCGTCGTCGAGCGGGCCGGACGGCCGGAACCGGACGACCTGCTCGGGGGCCGCCCTGGCGACGATTCCCGCGGGGGTGCCGAGCGCGGCGACGCGCCCGGCGTCGATGACGGCGAGCCGGTCGCAGAGCCGCTCGGCCTCCTCCATGAAGTGGGTGACCAGCAGCACGGTGACGCCGCGGTCCCTGACGCGTTCCACCAGCGCCCAGGTGTCGCGCCGGGCCTGCGGGTCGAGGCCCGTGGTGAGCTCGTCGAGCACGGCCAGCTCGGGGTCGCCGATGAGGGCGAGCGCGATGAAGAGCCGCTGCCGCCGGCCGCCCGACAGCTTCGCGAACGCCGTGTCGCGCACGCCGTCGAGCCCCCACTCGCCGATGAGCGCCCGCCAGTCGGCGGGCCGCGGGTAGAAGGAGGCGTACAGGTCGAGGGCCTCGGCGACCCGCATCCGCTCGGGCAGGCGGCTCTCCTGGAGCTGCACGCCGACCCGCCGCCGCAGCCGCGCCCGGTCCCGCCGGGGATCCAGGCCCAGCACGCGGATCGTGCCGCCGTCGGGGCGGCGCAGCCCCTCGACGCACTCCACCGTCGTGGTCTTCCCGGCGCCGTTGGGGCCGAGGATCCCGAAGATCTCCCCCTGCTCCACGGTGAACGACACGTCGTCGAGCACCACCTGGTCGCCGTACGCCTTGCGCAGCCCCGTGACCTCTATCACGTTCACTCGGCCGGCCTCCTTTCCTGGGCACGGCACGAGGATGCGCCGCGGCGTGCTCGCCGCACATCGACCGGCCGGCCCCCTTTCCGGCCGATGGGCGGCATCGACCGATCGGTGGATGCCGCCGCCCGCCGGTCAGGGGACCCCGGTCACCGCCGTCGGGGCGTCCGGCGGCGGTCGCTCAGCTCCTCCGCCACCAGGCTGAGGCCGATGCCGAGCAGCCAGACATCCTTCGCCAGGATCAGGCCCTCCTCGGTGGGGCGCAGGTCGCGCTCGCGGCGCATGCCCGGGATGCGCAGGTACAGGCCGATGAGCCCGGCCGCGAAGCCGGTCAGCGCCGCCCCGGCGACGACGGTGGGCACGACCGGCAGCAGCAGCGCCACGCCGATCGCGATCTCCGCCTTCGACAGCAGGCGGGTGAAGTCGGCCGGATGCATCTCGTCGAGCATCGGATAGGCCTGGCGCGCCATGCCGTGCAGCCCGGCGGCGGTCTTCTCGTCCGCATCGGACATGTCCAGTCCGGAGTTGAGGATGAACGCGCCCGTGGCGAACCTCACGGGAAGCTGGTGCGGGCGTGCGAGAAGCCTCATCGTCCCCCTCCTCGATGTCGGCTTGGCGATCCGTCTCCCCTACCCGCGGTTCGGCGGGCTATCTCCGGACAGAAGGGAAGTGGCCGACGAGCGATGAGAGACTGCCGAAACGGATGACGGAGGTGGGCATGTCGGATGAGGACGACTACGACGTGATCGTGATCGGCGCGGGGCCGGTGGGCGAGAACGTCGCGGGACGCGCCGTGCGGGGCGGCCTGACGGCGGCCGTGGTGGAGGAGCGGCTCGCCGGCGGCGAGTGCTCCTACTACGCGTGCATCCCCAGCAAGGCGCTGCTGCGGCCGATGGAGCTGGCCGCCGAGGTGGCGCGGCTGCCGGGCGTCGAGCTGCGCGGCCCGATCGACGCGGAGGCGGTGCTGGCCCGCCGCGACGAGGCGGTCGCCCACCTCGACGACGGCGGCCAGGTCAGCTGGATCGAGGGCGTCCCGGCGACGTTCGTGCGGGGCCGGGGCCGGCTCGCCGGGCCGCGGCGCGTCGAGGTGACCGGTCCTGACGGCGAGGTGCGCACACTGACGGCCCGGCACGCCGTCGTGATCTCCACCGGCAGCGTGCCCACGGTGCCGCCCGTCCCGGGCCTGCGCGAGGCGCGGCCGTGGACCAACCGCGAGGCCACCGTGGCACGCGAGGTGCCCGGCCGGCTGGTCGTGATCGGCGGCGGCGTGGTCGGCTGCGAGCTGGCCCAGGCGCTGCACTCCCTCGGCGCGCGGGAGACCACGATGCTCGTGCGCGGCGACCGGCTGCTGGGGCGCACCGAGCCGTTCGCCGGCGAGATGCTCACCGCCGCACTGCGCGGGTCGGGCATCGACGTGCGCTTCGGCCGCTCGGCGGCCAAGGTCGAGCGGCCCGTGGCCGGCGGCCCGGTCACCGTGCACGTCGACGACGGGTCGCTGATCGAGGCCGACGAGATCCTCGTGGCGACCGGCCGCCGGGCGGCGGTGAGCGACCTCGGCCTGGAGACCGTGGGGCTGCCGGACGACCGGCCGATCGAGGTCGACGCGAGCCTGCGCGCCACGGGGATCGAGAAGGGCTGGCTCTACGCCACGGGCGACGTCAACGGCCGCAACCTGCTCACCCACATGGGCAAGTACCAAGGCAGGGCCTGCGGCGACGTGATCGCGGCCCGCGCCACCGGGCGGCCCGACGACCTGCCGTCGATGCGCGCCACCTCCGACGAGATGGGCCCCCCGCAGGTCATCTTCACCGACCCGCAGATCTGCGCGGTGGGGCTCACCGAGGCCCAGGCCCGCGCCGCCGGCCACGAGGTGCGGACCGTGGAGTACGACCTGGGCGCCGTGGCGGGCGCCTACCTCAAGGGCGACGGCCACACCGGCCGCGCCAAGGCCGTGGTCGACGAGCGGCGGCGCGTGCTGCTCGGCGTGACCTTCGTCGGCCCCGGGGTCGGCGAACTGCTGCACGCGGCCACGATCGCGGTCACCGCCGGGATCACCCTGGACCGGCTGTGGCACTCGGTGCCGGCGTTCCCCACCGTCAGCGAGATCTGGCTGCGCCTGCTCGAAGAGTACGGCCTGTAGGCGGCACGGCGACCGGCCCCGCGGCGCGGGCCGGTCGCCCCCACGAGAAACGAGAAGGGCCCGATCACGGATGATCGGGCCCTTCGACGATGCGTCGGGACGGCGAGATTCGAACTCGCGACCCCTAGTCCCCCAGACTAGTGCGCTAACCAAGCTGCGCTACGTCCCGTGTGCGCGCTCCCCGCGCGCAAGAAGAAGATTACCACGCTCTGGGCGCCCGTCGTCCCGCCAGGGGCAGGGCTTCCCCGGCCCGCCTGCAGCCCCGTCACCAGGGAAAAAGCGGCCTTCAAGGCGGGTTATAAGGCGGAGTTAAGTGATTTGCAGGCGGTCGCGCGCATCCTGGGGCCATGACGACGACGTACCGAAACACCGCGCAGCCGAGCCACCTTGCCCCGATCGACGATGGGCTGGCCCGTGACGCGACGGTCAGTGTGGTCATCGCCGCGATGAACGAGGCCGAGAATCTGCCCCATGTCTTCGCCACGCTGCCCAGGTGGATCGACGAGGTCGTGCTGGTCGACGGAAACTCCACCGACGACACGGTGGCGGTCGCCCGGGCGCTGCGGCCCGGTCTGCGCGTGGTCGTGCAGAGCGGGAAGGGCAAGGGCAACGCGCTGATCGAGGGGTTCGCCGCCGCCACCGGCGACATCATCGTGATGATGGACGCCGACGGCTCGACCGACGGCCGCGAGATCGGCCGGTACGTCGCGGCGTTGCTGACGGGCGCCGACTTCGCCAAGGGCTCGCGCTACGCCTCGGGCGGCGGCTCCGACGATCTGAGCCCGATCCGCTCGCTCGGCAACCGGGCGCTGACCGCGCTGACGAACCTGCTCTACGGCACCAGGTACACCGACCTGTGCTACGGCTACAACGCCTTCTGGGCGCGCCACCTCGACGCGATGGGCCTCGACTGCGACGGCTTCGAGATCGAGACGCTGATGAACGTGCGGGCGGCGCGGGCCGGCCTGCTGATCCACGAGGTGCCGAGCCACGAGCGGTGCCGCATCCACGGCGCCAGCAACCTGCACGCCGTGCGCGACGGCTGGCGGGTGCTGAAGACCATCCTGCGCGAGCGGCGCCGCCACGTGGCGCCGGCGCAGTGCGCCCCGGTCGCCACGGTGGGGAGGCTGGCCGCGTGAGGCGACGCCGGAACGGCCGTCCCGGCCGTGACCGGCCGGGTCTGGGTTATCCAAACGATTCACAAAGAGCCGGCGGGAGTGCCCCCGCCGGCTCTTCCGTGTCCGCCTCCCAGGTCGGCGTCGCGGCGATTAGCCGCGTCGTTCTCCGTGACCCTGCCGCAACATTCCACTAGTATTGGGAATGAGTACAACCGATAATCGCTTTTACCCGGCCGCGATGCCGCAAAGGCCCAACCGCCGCTGATCTGGACCGGCTCGACCGGCGCTGACCTGCCCAGTCGAATATCCCGGCGGTCGCACCGGGCCATTGGCCACCAGTGATCGGGCCGGTCTTCGGCCCCATCGATGACGGGCGGCGCCGCCACGCCGACACCGCCCACCAAGGGGTTCGACGACCAATTCATCGCGGCTTGACCGGCCTGCCGGCCGGTGAATAGGAAGGAGACGTGAATGGCGCAGAAGACCGTGGTCACGCTCACCGACGACATTGACGGCAAGACCGCCGACGAGACGATCAGGTTCGGCCTCGACGGCGTGGACTATGAGATCGATCTGCGGCGGGCCAACGCCGAAAAGTTGCGCGAAGCGTTGCGGCCGTTCCAGGAGGCCGCCCGCAAGGTGACCCCGAGCAGGCGCGGGCGCGGCCGTGGCGGGCGTGCGGCGGCGCGCCGGGACCGGTCCGCGGAGATCCGTTCCTGGGCCAAGCGGCACGGGCTGCGGGTGAGCGAGCGGGGCCGCATCGCGGCCGACCTGGCGGCGGCGTACGACGCGGGCGACCCCGAGCGCATCCGCGCCAAGCAGCAGGCGGAGTCCGCCTGAGCGGCCCGGCTCCGGCCCAGGGGCGGCCCAGGGGCGGCCCGGTGCCGGCGCGGGCCCCGGCGTCAGTGCCGGTCCCCGATGGCACGGTCCCGGCTGGGGCGGTGTCGGGTGGGCCGGTCTCGGACGGCCGGTGTCCGCCGCTTGCGCGCGTGCCGGGGCCTGCCCGCCGGCGCCCTGCACGCCGCCGA
>JBIQJI010000035.1:0-63064 GCA_044507605.1 Actinomycetales bacterium
CCTCCTGCTCGGCGTTGAGCAGCGGGACCTTGCCGATCTGCTTGAGGTAGTCCTTGACGGGGTCGGCGGTGGCGCCGGCCGCCGCCACCTGGGCGACGGGCGCGTCGTCATCGTCGTCGGTGAGGATCAGGACCTCTTCCTCGACCTGCTCCTCGGCCTCGACGGCGGCGGGCTTGGCCTCCTCCTCGTCATCGTCGTCGGACTCGGATTCGGACTCTTCCACGTCGCTGTCGGACTCGACCTCGACGTCGTCGACTTCGGGATCGAAGTCGTCGAGCTCGAGATCGTCGTCGAGCTCGAGGTCTTCCTCGGTCTCGGGCAGGTCGGCCACCTTGCCTTTGGCCTCGACCTTGCCCGACTTGGTGCCTGACCGGGACTCCGCTGTCGCTCCGCCGGACCGGCCCTTCTTGGGCGCCGACGGCTTGGGGGCCGACTGCTTGGCGGCGGACGAGGACCGGCCGCTCGGCTTGCCGTCGCCCGGCTTGGCCGCGGCGGACGCCGACGGCTTGGCGGGCGCGGCCTTCGCAGCCTTCTTGGCCGGGCCTGACTTCTTGGCCGCCGGCTTCTTCACCGGAGCGGCGGGCTCGGCACTCGGCGCCGCGCCGGTGACGACGGCGGTGACGGTGTCGGGCTGCTGCTCTTTGGCCGCGGCGGCGGACTTGGTCTTCTTGACTGGAGCGGCGGAACGGCGCTGTTTGGCCGAACCACGCGACCTCTTGGGCGCGGCGGAATCCGCGGCGGTCACCACGACGGTCACACCCTCCTTGCTGAGACTGCGAAGGAACCCAGCGGCGTGCGACATCGGGATGTCCGCCTCCTCGAAGGCCTTGCGGACATCCTCAGACTCGAGGAAACCCTGCGAGCGCCCACGCTCGATCAGCCGCTGAATGACGGGCTCGTTCAGCTCAGATGGCTTCGAGCGAGTCGAACTTGCAGGCGACACGAACACCTCTCGAACGAACGCATGGCGAGAATGGACCCAGGTGCCCGCTAGGGGCGATTGCTAGCTTGTGCGATGAGTGAAGGCCGTGAACGACGTACCTGCCCAGCATTGTGGCACGACAACGCACCTCGTACGGCCGCCTCCCATCCCGTTGTCCTCCACCCTAGGCCGACCCGGAGAGTAGTGCGTACGTAAGCGGGGCACCGATACCCGAAAGCAACCGTTATGACTGATTCATTTAGTCACTCTTCGTGGTGGACGGAACATGGACCGCCAGCACTGTAACATCATCGTCCTGCTCATACCCCGCCAGCATGCGGTCCACCAGGAAGTCCAGCAACATATGCGGGCTCGCGACGACCTCAGGTGGAGCTTCGGTCACAACTGAGCAAAGTTCCTCGAGACCGGCGTCGAGGCCGCGCTTACGGTTCTCCACCAGCCCGTCGGAGTACAGCACGGCGGTGTGCCCCGGCGGCACCGTGAACCTGAACTGCCTGCGGCTCGTCGGCCAGCCCAGCGGGGTGCCCGGCTCGGTGTCGGGCAGGATCGCGGTGCCCTGCGGCGACACCAGCAGCGGCGGCGGATGCCCGGCCAGCGCCAGCGTGCCCTCGCCCGTGCCCGGCTCGACCACCATGTACGCCAGCGTCGTGACCTGCTCTTCCTCCTCCGTCGCGTCGAACACCCGGTCGAGGCCCGTCAGCACCGCCGCCGGAGGCGGGTTGGTGAGGGCCAGCGCGCGCATGGCGTTGCGGATGCGGCCCATGCCCGCGGCCGCCTTGACGCCCTTGCCCATGACGTCGCCGACCACGGCGGCCACCCGGGAGTCCTGCAGCACGAACGCGTCGTACCAGTCGCCGCCCACCTGTACGTGCCGGCTGCCGGAGCGGAACCGCTGCGCCAGCACCAGCCCCGGCACCACCGGCAGCCGCTCGGGCAGCAGGCTGCGCTGCAGCGTCTCGGCCGTGCGGTGCTCGCGCTCGAACAGCGTGGCCCGCTCGACGGCGAGCGCGCACTGACCGGCCAGCGCCTCCAGGAAGACGCCGTCCTCCTGGGAGATCTTCTGCGGCCGGGCGAACGAGAAGCGCAGCGCGCCGAGCGCCCGGCCGGCGGCGAGCAGCGGCAGGCCCACCCACGCACGCTCGTCACTGTGGGTGACCATGGCCTTCACCATGTTCTTGACCGCGGTCTCCTCGCCGCCGGCGTCGACGAGCTGGGCCCGCAGGATCTCGGGCGACTCGGCGAACACCGGGCGGCGGCTGTTGACGGCCATGGTCATCACATTGCTGTGGGTCAGCGGGATCTCGTCGCCGGGCACACCGGGCACGTCGGGCACGCTGCCGCTGTTGACGAGCTTCAGCACCGCACGCTCGGCGTCGAGTAGCGCGACCGCCGAACGGTCGGCCGCCAGCGCGGTGCGGCCCACATCGATGATCACCTGGACCACCTGCTCGACCGTGAGCGCCTCGGCGAGCACGGCCGTGGCCCCCTGCAGGCGGGCGGTGCGCAGCGCGGCGGCGCCCAGCTGGTCGGTGAGCCGCCCCCGCATCTCCTCGGCCTCACGCTGCGGCGTGACGTCGGTGTTGGCGCCCACCCACTCGGTCACGCGGCCGTGCCGGATGATCGGCACGGCCCGCACCTCGAAATAGCGGTAGCCACTCGCCCGGGTGCGCACCCGGTAGCTCCACTCGAACATGGTGCGCCCGCGCAGGGCGTCGCGCCACGCCTCCTCGGCGGCGGCGCGGTCATCGGGGTGCACGGCGCCGAGCCAGCCGTGTGCGAAGTACTCCTCCAGGCCCTGGCCGGTGACCTGACGCCACTGCGGAGCGTCCTCCTCGACCGCGCCGTTGGGCTTGGTGATCCACACGAGCTGCTGCTGCGACTCCACCAGGGAGCGGTAGCGCTCCTCGCTGCGGCGCAGATCCTCCTCCGCCCGCTGCCGCTCGGTGATGTCGTGGCCGAAGATGGCGACGCCGACCAGGGCGCCGTCGTCACGCACGGGGAAGAACGACAGCGACCAGTGGCGGGTCTCGCCGCCGCCCAGCCGGGTGCGCACCCTTT
This sequence comes from Actinomycetales bacterium, assembly GCA_044507605.1. Classification (GTDB taxonomy): domain Bacteria; phylum Actinomycetota; class Actinomycetes; order Streptosporangiales; family Streptosporangiaceae; genus Thermopolyspora. The sequence goes on from JBIQJI010000035.1 coordinate 3,002, forward strand.
GATCACCGCCGGTGAGCGGATGGTCCTCCTCGACCACGCGATGCACGGCACCCTCGATCACGGCCGCGAGGTCGGCCGGCAAGAACTCCGACGGCACCTGCCCGGCATGCCGCTCCACGGGCAGCCCCGTGAGATCGGTGAACGCGGCGTTGACCCGGTCGAACCGCCCCTCGGGGTCGAGGAGCGCGAAGGCGAACGGCGCCTCCGCTATCAGGCCCTGGAAGAGGGCGGAGTCTGAGATGTCCACACCCGACTCCCGAGGACGGGGAACGGAGGTTTCGGCACTCATGGTCGGCACCTCCGTCGCGTGCCAGGGTCTCCCACGAGGCACATCTCCATAACTGTGATCTGGTAGGGCAGGACCTGCACTACATCATCGGCGATGGGCATGCGCGGACGGAAGCCCCGACCGTCATGCGGTCAACGCATCTGTGTCGAAACCCGCTGCCGCCCGCAGAAGATCAGGCTATCTCCTAGCGGCCTTCTTGGCCGCCTGCTTGGTCTGTCTGACCCTTGCCAGGCTGTCGGCGTCAACGACATCGGCGACCGACCTATGCACTCCTTCCCGACCGTACGGCCCTGCGGCCTGGCGCCACCCGGGAGGGCGTACGCCGAGCTGCTTGCCCAGCAGAGCCACGAAGATCTCGGCCTTCTGCCTGCCGAAACCCGGCAGCGCCATGACACGCCGCAGGAGCTCGGCACCATCATGCGCGTCGGCCCAGACCGCCTCGGCCGAGCCATCGTAGTGCTCGACGAGGTAGGCCGCCAGCCGCTGCACCCGGGCCGCCATGGCCCTGGGATAGCGGTGCACCGCCGGCTTGCGGGCGAGAAGCGCGGCGAACGCTTCCGGATCGTATTCGGCGATCTCTCGCGCGTCCAGTGCGGGCGGGGCCGCGGTGCCGCCGCCCTCGGCCGCCGGCACCCCGCCACCCGAATCGGAGCCGTCATCGGACCCGGCGTTATGATCACGCCCAAGGCGCTCGGCGATCGTGAGAGGTCCCGAGAACGCCCACTCCATGGGGATTTGCTGATCGAGGAGCATGCCGATGAGCAGCGCCAGGGGACTGCGGGTCAGCAGGTCGTCGGCCTGTGCCCGCTGGGTCAGGCGGATGGGCATGAGAACAGCTTGGCATGTCGCCGAAGAGAGGGTTGACAGGAACGGGGAAAGTTATGGAATGGGAGCGCCAATAGCCGATTCGAGGGATTCGTCACGTTCATGCCCGCACTCGCCACGCGTCTCACCACCGGCGCCGCACCGGGCAGCGCCGAGTCGGTCAGCGCACACCGCATCTGCGCCCGGCTGTCCATCGAGTTCCTCGGCGTGCCCGTCGGCACGATCGACAGGTGCGTGGCCGACGCGTGGATGTGCGCCGCGCACCTCGGCGTCGACCCCACTCCCCCCGTCGTGGAGCGCATCGCCCGCGAACGCCTCCTCGCCCTGGTCAACTCGACGCCGCGGCCGCCCGGGTCGTGCCACGCTCCTCGATAACGCTGGGGTTAACGGCCCGCGTTCCGCGCACCGTTCGCGGCCGGAATGCGAGAAGGTAGGAAGGTGAGCCGCCAGCGCCGACGAGGGGAACCAGACAGCAGGTCTCCGGACGACGTGTTCGCCGAGATGCTGGTCGCCGCCCGAGAGTTACTCGCCGTGCGCAGCCCGCTCGACGCCGAACTGATGGTCTCCGACATGCTCGGCGCCTGGTGGGGCCGCCGCGTGCGCGGCGGCGACGTCGAACAGGTCCTGGGCGAAGGCCTCGTCGACTACGCCGCCAAGGCCGGCACCCCGGCGGCGCTGACCCTGCTGATCGCCATCGCCTACCTCGGCACGGCCCGGCAGGCCGCCAAGGCGGAAGGAGCGGCCCTCGCCCTCATGGAGTCGCAGGTGGCCCGGCCCCGCTGGGCCGAACGGGTCGGCGCCGTCAAACCGGTCGCCTGCTACGTCTCCCGCGACTCCTACGGCGACCAGGACACCGTGATCTGCACGTTCGCCTACCGCAGCGGCGAACATCGGCAGCGCGCCGCCGGCGGGCGCCCGGCGCCGGGCTCGGCGCCCGGTTCCGGCGCCGGAACGGACACCCGGCAGGGCGCCGAAGGCACGAACACGGCCTACCTCGCAGCGCACACCCTCGCCGCCCACGCGCCCGCGGTGCCGCGGCCCAGCGACCCCGCCGACGGCGGCGCCCCCGCCGCCGGCACGCCCGGCCAGGGCCTCGACTCCGACGTCCACGCCCTGGTGGTCGTCGTCGACTACAACCAGCGCGGCATGGCCCGCGACGCCTGGGTGTCGTCACGGGTCGACAAGCTGCTCGACCAGGCCCGGCTGGAAGCCGAAGGCAACCCCATGCTGACCTTCCGCGACCTCGAACCCCAGCAGGCCCGCGCGCTGCTGGAATTCGCGATGAAGGCCACCCGCGAGTCCATCACCCGCAAGGGCCCCCGGCTCGTCAGCGACAGCTACAGCGCCTACCACGCCTTCGCCAGATCCCGCATCAAGGCCCTCTCGCCGGGCCGCAAGCGGCCCGCCCCGCTCTACAGCGAAGCCCCCTACAGCCGCGACCGGCGGGCCATGCTCGCCGCCGAGTTCCTCGCCTCCGACGCCGCCGAGCACCTGTCCGACCCCTCCGCCGCGTCCCGCTGCGCCGACCACATCATCGACTACGGCTGCGACCAGGACTTCAGCCGCCCGCTGCGGGTGAGCCCCACCAAATGCGAAACGTTCCTGCTCGACTGGCTGCCCCACAAGGTCATGCTGAGCCCGGCCGAGCAGGAGGCCATGCCGCACGTCCTGCACGCCTGGGTGCGGTTCGCCGGGCCGCGCATGGGCCTGCCCGAGCAAGGGATACGGGCCACCCTCGACGCCGTCTGGGAGGCCACCGCCAAATTCACCACCGCCTACCGCGACCCGACGGCGTTCGGGCTCGAACGCAGCCTGGTCACACGGCTGCTGCCCGACGGCGACCTGTCGGCGCTCGCCCGGCGGGCGTTCGCGTTCCCGCTGCTCGAAGGGGTCCGCGAAGACATCATCCTCGACTCGCTCAACCCCGCCGACGAAGGCGACCGGCGCATCCTGCTGGAGATCGACCACGGCGCCGAACGCGACCGGCCCGACATCCAAGAGCACCTGGCCTGGCACGAGGAGATCGCCGCCCGGCTGTGGGACGGCGACCCGCCGCAGTTGTGGGAGGCCGCGCAGCGGCTGCTCGACCTCGGCCACGACCGGCACGACGTCCTGCACGTGCTGATCGAGATCGCCGAACGCATCGGCGACCACCCCGACGAACTCGCCGCCGCCCTCGACGACATCGCCGACATCCCCGACGAGCCGCCCACCCCGTGACCACCCCGGCCACGGCCGCCGCCACGGTCACCGGCGCACCCGTCGCCAGGGTCGCCGATGGCCATCGCCACGGGTCCGGAGTCCCGGTACGGTGAAACGTGGGGGCCGAAGGGTCTTGACAGGGCCGTCCCGGGCCATCGCGCCTTGGCGGAATGTCGCCGACCGGGTGCGATGCCGCCGCGGCGGCGGCCTACGATCGGGGCATGGCGATGGCGATCGATCTCAACGCCGACCTCGGCGAGGGGTTCGGCATCTGGCGGCTGGGCGACGACGAGGCGCTGCTGGACGTCGTGACCAGTGCCAACGTGGCCTGCGGGTTCCACGCGGGTGACCCGCTCACCATCAGGCGCACCTGCGCCGCCGCCGTCGAGCGCGGGGTGCACGTGGGCGCGCAGGTGTCGTACCGCGACCTGGCCGGGTTCGGCCGCCGCGAAATGGACGTGGACCCCGAGGAGCTGCGCGCCGAGGTGCTCTACCAGCTCGGCGCGGTCGACGGCATCGCACGGTCGGTGGGCGGCGAGGTGTCGTACGTCAAACCGCACGGCGCGCTCTACAACCGCCTCTATCGCGACGCGGAGCAGGCCGAAGCGGTGATCGCGGCCGTGGCCGACTATCGGCGCGACCTGCCCGTGCTGAGCCTGCCCGGCTCGGCCCTGCACGAGGCGGGCAAGCGCTACGGGGTGACCACGGTGAGCGAGTGCTTCGCCGACCGCGCCTACACCCCCGCAGGCGGGCTCGTGAGCCGCCGCGAGCCGGGCGCCGTGCTGCACGACCCCGCCGAGATCGCGGCGCGCGCCGTCCGCATGGCCGTTTCCGGCATGGTCACCGCCGTCGACGGCGCGCAGATCGCCATCGACGTCAGGTCGATGTGCGTGCACGGCGACACGCCGGGCGCGGTGGACATCGCACGCGCCGTCCGCAAGGCCCTGACCGAGGCCGGCGTCACCCTGCAGGCGTTCACATGACCCCGGCCGGGCAGGCCGCCCCGCCGCCCGTGAATCTGCGGCGGGTCGGGGAGCGCGGCGTGCTGGTCGAGACGGGGTCGCTCGCGGCGTCGCTCCGGCTCGACGCGCTGCTGAGAGCCGAGCGGCCACCCGGAATCGCCGAGATCGTGCCCGGCCCGCAGACCGTTCTCGTGGTCGCCGGAGGCCACCACGGGCACCAGGGCACGGCCATCGGCACCGCAGACGGCGGCGGCCGCGGCGACCTGGACCGGCTGAGCGCCACGCTGGCCCGGCTCGCCCGGACGGCCGCCACGGCCGAGGACGGACCTGTCGAAGCGGGGCCGCCCGTCGTCATCCCGGTCGTGTACGACGGCGCCGACCTCGACGCGGTGAGCGAGCTGACGGGCCTGAGCAGGGCCGAGATCATCGAGCGGCACACCGGACGGGACCTGGTGGTCGGCTGGCTGGGGTTCGCGCCCGGGTTCGCCTACCTGGTGGGACTCGACCCGGCCCTCCACGTGCCCCGCCTCCCCACGCCGCGCACCAGCGTGCCGGCCGGCTCGGTGGCGATCGCCGGCCCCTACGCCGCCGTGTACCCGGGCGCCTCCCCCGGCGGCTGGCGGCTGCTCGGCCGCACCGAGACCCGCGTCTGGGACGCCACCGCCGATCCCCCGTCGATCCTGCGCCCCGGCACCAGAGTCCGCTTCCGCGACGCCGGGCGGACGGCGTGAGCCGGTAGCGCGACCCGGCCTGGCCTGAGCCCCCGTCAAGCGCCCGATCCGGCCGATGAACACCCGACAGGCAGAACCGGCCCGGGCCGATGCCGGCCAACCGGACAGGGCTCGCACACCTAGGCGGGAACGGGCCAGGCCCACACGGGCCGCCCTGGACAGGGGCCGCGGGGACACACATCACTCGCACCCAGGACCCGGACACGGGCCGGCGAACACGAGGCCGCCCGGCGCAGAGCGGGCGGGACGAGCCGGCCGAACACGGCCGCCCGGGCAACGGCCGCACAGTTGCGGTCCGGGCGGACACGGCCGGGCGGATACGGGGTCGGACACGGACCCGATCGGGCGCGAGCACGGACCCGATCGGGCGCGAGGCAGGTAAGAATGGGGTAGGCATCGAGTGCGCTGGTAGGGAGCGGGGCGGTGCGGGCATGTGTGGAGGTTCTGACGCCGGGGCCCTATGCCACGGTGCAGGATCTGGGGCGTCCCGGCTATGCCCATCTCGGGGTGCCGCATTCGGGGGCGGCCGATACGGCGGCGCTGCGTCTGGCCAACCGGCTGGTCGGTAACCCGGAGTCGTGTGCGGGCATCGAGCTGACCCTGGGCGGGGCGCGGCTGCGCTTCCCCTCGGGCGCGTGGATCGCGGTCGCCGGAGCGCCCTGCCCGATCGAGGGGGGCTGTGCCTCGGCCGGGATGTTCGCGCCGATCTGGGTGCCCGCCGGGCAGGAGGTTCGGTTGGGGACTCCCGAGCGCGGGCTGCGGACGTACGTGGCGGTGCGGGGCGGCCTTGATGTGCCGCCGGTGCTCGGCAGCCGGTCGACCGATTCGCTGTCGGGGATCGGGCCGGAGCCGCTGCGGGCGGGCATGCAGCTGCCCGTGGGGACGGCGCGGGCGCTCGGGCCGATGACGGTGGACATGGCACCGGTCCCGGCCCCGCCGGTCGAGCCGGTGGTGCGGGTGGTGCCGGGCCCGCGCGACGACTGGTTCGCGCCCGGCGCCCTCGCCGAGCTGTGCGCCCGGCCGTACGAGGTGAGCCCGGACAGCGATCGGGTCGGTGTGCGGCTGCAAGGCGCCCGCCTGGAGCGGGCGCGCGGGGGCGAGTTGCCGAGTGAGGGCATGGTCGCCGGCGCGATCCAGGTGCCGCCGGACGGGCTGCCCATCGTCTTCCTGGCCGATCATCCGCCGACAGGCGGCTACCCGGTGATCGGCGTGGTGGCGTCGGCGGACCTGCCGCTGCCGGCCCAGCTCCGCCCGGGCGACCGGGTGCGTTTCACCCTGGCCGCCCGGGCGGCGGGACGGCTCAGCGGGTGAAGCCGATGTCCTGGTAGCGCAGGTCGTAGAAGCCGCGGGCGCCGATGTTGGCGAGGTCGCGGCGCACTCCGACGTTCTGCGGGCGCTGGTACAGCGTGAGGACGTTGACGGCCTTCCAGATCAGCTTGTCGGCCGCGTTGGCCGCCGCGCGGGCGGCGTCCGGGTCGAGTTCGGCGGCGGCTTTGCGCATGGCCGCGTCGATCTGCGGGCTGCCGATGCGGCCCAGGTTGGAGTTCCACTGCTTGTCGCCGCCCCCGGCGTCGGCGTACTGGGCGTAGCCGCTGGTCACCGGGAAGGGCGTGCCGATGTAGGAGAACGGCGCTATATCGTAATTGCCGGGAATGATGTACTTCGTGAAGAAGTCGTCGCTCGGCACCGACTGAATCACGAGCTTCACGCCGATGCGCTGCAGCATCGTCTGCGTCAGCTCCCCCTCGGACTTGCTGAGCTGAAGACCCGACGGGATCACGAACCGCAGCGACAGCTCCTTGCCGTTCTTCTTGCGCACGTCGCCGCTCATCTTCCAGCCGGCGGCGTCGAGCAGCTTCCCGGCCTTGTCCGGGTCGTACGTCGCGAACTCCCCGGCCCCGTCCTCGTAGCCCTCCTGGGTGTTCATGAAGAAGTGGTTGTTCAGCAGCGTGATCGGCCAGTCGAGGCCCTGCAGATCGGACCTCGCGATGGCCTGCCGGTCGATGCCGAGCGCGATGGCGCGCCGCACGTTGACGTCGGACAGGATGTCGCTCTCGCCGTTCAGGGTGAAGTGCCGGTAATCGGGCCCTGCGGCCTGCCGCACCTCGACGCCGGCGGCGTCACGGGCACGCTGGAAGTCCGGCGCGGACGGGCCGATGTCGATGACGTCCAGCTCGCCGTTGGTGAACGCGCCGATCAGCGCGTCGCTCTGCATGCTCCGATACACGATCCGGTCCAGCTTGGCCCGGTCGCCCCACCAGGACTCGTCGCGCACCACCGTGATCGTCTTGGCCGTCTGGTCGAACTTCGCGAACCTGAACGGGCCGGCCGTCACCGGGATCTTGTTCAGCCAGCCGTTGTTGAACGTGTCGGGGCTGGCGTTGGCCGACTCCGGGTAGAGCGGCGAGAACAGCGACTTCCAGTCGCCGAACGGCGTGCCGAACGTGATCACCACTTGGCGGTCGTCGTCACCCCGCTCGACGCCGTCGATGTCCTGATAGCCCGTCGTGGACGCCACCCGGAAGTCGGGGTTGCGGCCGTTCATCGCCCGCCACTGCGCCTGGAAGTCCCGGTACGTGATCGGCTTGCCGTCGCTCCACTTGGCCTTCGGGTTGATCGTGAGCGTCACCACCTGCTTGGGGCTGGTCTCGGTGACCTCGGCCTTGGTCACGTAGTCCGGGTTGGCCCGGACGTCGCCCCGCTGGTCGGACACGAACGGCTTGGGCATCAGCCCGCTGATCACGTGTTCCACCACCGACAGGTTGCCGTCGACGTGGTTGGCGTTCCACTGCGTGGGATACTCGCTCAGCCCCCACCGGAGCGTGCCGCCGTCACGCAGCTTCGCACGCGGCGTCGGGTTGATGTCGTACGCCTTGACGCCGTTCACCGAGGCCGACTCGGTCGTGTGGTCCGTGTCGCCCTTCCCGCAGCCCGCCAGGCCCGTCAGCAGGGCCATGGACAGGACCGCACAGCCCAAGGCGCCGGATATTTTCAGCTTCATACGAATGTGAGCCTTTCTGCGTAGTGACAGGACGCGCCGTGGTCATCGCCGAACGGCAGCACCGCGGGCTCCTCCTCCACACACCGGGAGCGCTCGCCCTCGGTGAGCCGGGACTTGAACGCCGGGCAGCGGCCCCGGAACCGGCAGCCCCCCGGCGGACCCGCCGGGCTCGGCAGATCCCCGTCGAGCAGAATGCGGCGCCGGGCCCGCTCCACACGCGGATCCGGCACCGGGATCGCCGACAACAACGCCCGGGTGTAGGGGTGCTTCGGGGTCTCGTACACCGCGTCGACCCGGCCGATCTCGGCGATGCGCCCCAGATACATCACCGCGACCCGGTCCGCGACATGCCGCACCACGGCCAAGTCGTGGGCGACGAGCAGGTAGGACAGGCCCAGGCGCCGCTTCAGATCCGCGAGCAGGTTGATGACACCCGCCCGGATCGACATGTCCAGCGCCGACACCGGTTCGTCCATCACGACAAGCCGGGGCGACAACGCCAGCGCCCGGGCGATGCCCACCCGCTGCCGCTGCCCCCCGGACAGATCCGCCGGGTAACGGCCCGCATCCGACTCGTCCAGCCCCACAAGGCCGAGCAGCTCCGCCACACGCGGCCACACCGGGCGGACGCGGTGCGTCCGCAGTGGCTCGGCGATGATGTCGTGCACCGTCATGCGCGGGTCGAGCGAGGCGATCGGATCCTGGAAGACCACCTGCAGGTCGCGCCGGATCGCCACCCGGTCGCGGGCCCCGAGGTCCGCCGTGTCACGACCGAGCACGGTCACCCGGCCCGCCTGCGGCCGGGCCAGCTCCAAGATCTCCAGCAGCGTCGTGGTCTTCCCGCACCCCGACTCGCCGACCAGGGCCAGGGTCTCGCCCTCCCGCACATCGAAGCTCAGCCCGTCGACCGCCCGGATCGTGCCGATACGGCGCCGGAACACCACGCCCCGCGTCACCGGATAGTGCTTGGCCAGCTCCTCGACCCGCAGCACCTCCGGCCGCCCGGCCCGCGCCGCGGACACGTGCTCCCGGCACAGCCGCCGCACCGGCGAACCGCCGAACCCGACCTCCCGCCCACTCTCGGCCCCGCCCGTGTCGGCTGCGGTCGTGTCGGCTGCGGGCTGATGGACCGTGGACCTGCACGTGACGGGCTCACCGGTGACAGGCTCGCGCGCGCCGAAGTCGACCGTGGCCGGGTCGCAAGCGGCAGGCTCAGCCGTGCGGGGATCACCGGTGCCGGGCTCGGCCATGCCGGACTCGCGCCCAGCGACCTCGGCCGTGGCCGGGACGCGGGCGGAGGGCTCGGTCGTGGCGGGATCTGGGGTGGTGGAGGCGGGGCCGGCGAGGGCGGCCATGTCGGCCGTGCGCAGGCATGCCGCCAGATGGCCCGGGCCGACGGGCACGAGGGACGGCTCGGCGGTGGCGCAGGCCCGTACGGCGAGTTGGCAGCGCGGCCGGAACGGGCAGCCGGAGGGCAGCGCGGCCAGAGACGGCGGGGCGCCCTCGATGGGCGCCGGGGGCGGTGCGCCGCCCGCCTCGATGCGCGGCACCGAGTCGAGCAGGCCCCGGGTGTACGGCATGCGCGGCCGGTAGTAGGCGTCCTCCACGCTCCCGGTCTCGACGGCGCGCCCCGCGTACATGACCAGCACCCGGTCGGCGAGGCCGGCCACGACGCCGAGGTCGTGCGTGATCAAGATGATCGCGGCGCCCGTTTCGGCGCGGGCCCGGCGCAGCACGTCGAGCACCTGGGCCTGCACGGTCACGTCGAGCGACGTGGTCGGCTCGTCGCAGATGATGACGGCGGGATCGTTGGCGATCGCCATGGCGATGACCACCCGCTGCCGCATGCCGCCCGACAGCTCGTGCGGGAACGCCTCGGCCGTGCGCGCCGGGTCGGGGATGCCGACGAGGTCGAGCAGCTCGACCGCGCGCGCCGCCGCGCGGGCCCGGCCGACGCTGCCGTGTGCGCGCACCGCCTCGGCGATCTGGTCGCCGACCCGGTAGACGGGGGTGAGCGCCGACAGGGGGTCCTGGAACACCATCGAGATCAACCGGCCGCGCTGCGCGGCGAGCTCGCGGTCGGGCAGGCCGAGCAGTTCCCTGCCGCACAGGCGGACCGAACCCGTGACGGTCGCCGTGGGCGGCAGCAGCCCCATCACCGCCAGCGACGTCACCGACTTGCCCGACCCGGACTCGCCGACGACCCCGAGCACCTCCCCGGATCGCACCTCGAAGTCGACGCCGCGGACCACGTGCACGGCGCGGCGGCCGGAACGGAAGGCGACACGAAGGTCGCGGACCACCAGCACGGGCGGCTGGAGCTGCTGGACGTCAGGCACGGCACGATCCCCCCGAGGAAGGGTCGAAGGCGTCGCGCAGGGCGTCCCCCACGAGGTTCACGGCGAGCACCGTGACGACGAGCAGCCCGGCCGAGAACCAGAACGTCCACGGGGCGTACAGGGCCGTCGCGGAGCCGTCGGCGATGAGCGTGCCGAGCGAGACGTCGGGCGGGCGGATGCCGAAGCCGAAGTACGACAGGCTGGTCTCGGTGAGGATCGCCGTGCTCACGTTGAGCGTGGCGTCGACGATCAGCAGCGACGACAGGTTCGGGATCACGTGCCGGAACACGATGACGATCGGCGGCACGCCCATGAAACGGGCGGCGCGGACGTAGTCGCGCTCGCGCAGCGACAGGGTCATGCCGCGCACCACCTTCGCGGTGACCATCCACAGGAACACCGCGAGCACGATCACGAAGATCCACCAGGTGCCGTTCGAGAACAGCGGAGACATGACCGCGAGGATCAGAAACGCCGGCAGGACCAGCAGCAGGTCGGTCAGCCACATCAGGGCCCGCTCGGTCCAGCCGAGGAAGTAGCCGGCGAACGCGCCCACCACCGCGGCCAGGGCCGTGGAGATCGCGGCGGCGAGCAGGCCCACCACCAGCGACCGGCGCAGGCCCCGCAACGTCACCGCGTACACGTCGGCGCCCGTCTGCAACGTGCCGAACCAGTGGGCGCGGGACGGCGGCGCCAGAAACGCGGCGAAGTCCTTGTCGCTCCACTCCCACGACCCCGCCGACGGACCCGCCACGGCCAGCACGACCACCAGGGCCAGCAGCGCGAACCCGGCACGGCCCCGCGCCGTGCGGAAAAAACGCCCGGCCACCACCCGGGCGCGGGACGGCGGCACGGTGCGGGCGCGGGCCGCGCGGCGGCGGACCCCCTCCTCGGCCAAAGTCACCCCCGGTCACCCCACCCGCACGCGAGGATCGAGCAGCGCGTGCAGCACGTCGGCGGCCAGCGACGCCATCAGCACCGAGACCGCGGCCAGACAGCCGATCGCCGCCACGGTGTTGACGTCGCTGACGAAAATCGAGTCGACGAGCCGCTCGCCCAGGCCGTGCCAGCCGAAGATCTTCTCGGTGAAGGTGGTGCCGACCAGCAAAGTGCCGAACGTGAACGCGAAGTAGGTGATCGCCGGGATCAACGCCGTGCGGAGCGCGTGCCTGACCAGCGCCGTGCGGCGGCGCAGGCCCTTGGCGCGGGCCATGCGCACGTAGTCGCCGCCGAGGACGTCCAGCATCATGTTGCGCTGATAGCGGCTGTAGACGGCGACAAGGCCCAGCGACAGCGAAAGCGTCGGCAGCACCAGATGCCTGGCCCGGTCGGCCAGCAGCACCGCCGGCCCGCCCCGCAGCCCCGGCGTCGCCTCGCCGCTGATCAAGAAGATCTGGCCGCCCACCAGATCGTTGAGCCACACCGCGCCGATGATCAAAATATTGGCCAGCACCACCACCGGGACGGCCAGCACGACGAACGACACCACCGTCGACGAACGGTCGAACCAGCCGTACTGCCTGCTCGCGGCGGCCGCCCCCACCAGCACCCCGGCCGCGCTGCCGAAAACCACCCCGGCCGTGATCAGCCGCAGCGTCACACCCGCCCGGCGCCGCAGATCGGCCCCCACCGAGTCGCCGTTCCAGGTACGGCCGAAGTCGCCATGCAGCACCCCGCCCGCCCAGGTGAGATAACGCTCGAACAGCGGCCTGTGATCGTTCAGGTTGTACTGGTCGAGCTGCGCGTCGACCACGGCCTCCGGCGGGCGCGGGCTGCGCTCCATGTAGTTCGCCCGGGGATCGAGCGTGGCGGCCGCCAGCAGATACGACAAACTGCCGGCGACGGCGACCAGCACGGCGTAGCCCGCCAGCCTGCGTAGCAGGAATGCCGCCATCGTCCCTCCCCCGTCGGCTCCACGGCCGGGCCCCACAGTCGACTCTGTGGGCGACCGGAACCAATCCTGCTACAGGATGTAATCACTTGACCACAGCACGTCCGAAACCGGGGGGTGTGTCGTCTCCATTCCGCCGGAAATCCCGGCTATCGCCAGCCCTCCCGACAGTCACCGCGTCGCCCGCCGCCGCTCTCCGGCGCCGAATACCCGCCGCAGACACACCCCGCCGCATCGGCGCGCGTTCCACCTGGCCCTGAGAGAGCCACGTCCGCCCCGCGAACGGCAGGCGTCGACGGTGCGGGTGCGCCACGCCGTTCGGGGTTCGCTGTGCCGGGTCGGGGTGAGTGGCGTTGGCTCTGTTGGCGGCGGGTGGGGCGGTGGGGTGGGGGCTAGCGGCCGGCCAGTTCTTCTACGGCGGTGCGGACGTCGGTGCTGGTTATGGTGGTGAGGTCGGCGGCGGTGGCGGTGCCTGAGCGGGAGGCCAGGCGGACGTCGCGGCGGAGTGCGGCGCGCTCGAACAGGGAACGGGCGAAACGGCCGTTGCCGAGGCCGTCGATCAGGCCCTCGGCGCAGACCCAGGCGAAGACCTCGGTGAGGACCTCGTGGGCCTCGTCGTCGAAGCGGTCGCCGGACTGCTCGGCCAGCGACTCGGCGATCGTGGCGAGTTCGGCGGGAGAGTACGACGGGAACGCGACGCGCTGGTTGAATCGCGATGCGAGGCCGGGGTTGGTGGCGAGGAAGCGGCTCATTTCGTTCTCGTAGCCGGCGAGGATGATGACCAGCCGCTCGCGGTCGTCTTCGGCGCGCTTGAGCAGGGTCTGCACGGCCTCGGCGCCGAAGGCGTCGCCGCCGGAGTAGCCGCTGTTGATGAGGCTGTAGGCCTCGTCGATGAACAGCACGCCGCCGAGGGCCCGGTCGACGAGTTCGTTGGTCTTGATGGCCGTGGCGCCGAGGTGCTGCCCCACCAGGTCGGCGCGCTGTGCCTCTACGACGTCGGGGCGGGCCAGCAGGCCGAGGGCGGCGAAGATGCGGCCGAGGATGCGGGCGACGGTGGTCTTGCCGGTGCCGGGCGGCCCGGCGAACACGAAGTGCCGCATCTGGGCCTGCACTGGCAGGCCCTGTTCTTCGCGCATGCGCGCGACCCGCAGCTGGGCGGTGATGGCCCGCACCTGCCGTTTGACGGGCTCGAGTCCGGCCATGCGGTCGAGGTCGGCCAGGGCCTCTTCCAGTGACGGCGTCTCCTGGTAGCCGCGGAATCTGGCCGTGAGTTCGCCGAATGCCTTGGTGATGTCGGTGGCGGTGGTGGTCACCAGGTCTTCGCGCGAGGGCGCGCCGCCTCCGCCGACCACGCGCACGTCGCGGGCCTGGGCGGCGGCCTCGACCAGGCTGCGGGCGAATCTGGCGTTGCCCAGTTCGTCGACGATGCCGCGCCGGTGCACGTCGTCGAACAGGTTGAGCAGCACCGGCCGGGCGTCGTCGGCGAGCCGGTCGCCGCGGGTGGCCTGGAGGCGTTCGGTGATGCTGAGCAGTTCGTTGGGGGTGTAGCTGGGGAACCGCACCCGGGTGGAGAACCGCGACGACAGGCCGGGGTTGGACGCGAGGAAGGACGTCATCTCTTTCTCATAGCCGGCGAGGATGATGACGAGCCGGTCGCGGTCGTCTTCGGCCCGTTTGAGCAGGGTCTGCACCGCTTCGGCCCCGAACCGGTCGGGCTGCCCGTCGCCGGAGTTGATCAGCCCGTACGCCTCGTCGATGAACAGTACGCCGCCGAGGGCCCGGTTGATCAGCTCGTTGGTCTTGATGGCCGTGGCGCCCAGGAACTCCCCCACCAGGTCGGCCCGCTGCGCCTCCACGACGTACGGCGTCTCCAGCAGGCCGAAGGCGTAGAAGATCTTGGCGATGGTGCGCGCCACCGAGGTCTTGCCGGTGCCGGGCGGCCCGACGAACACGAAATGCCGCAGGGGCGGGTCGGCCGTGTAGCCGGCTTCGGCGCGCAGCCGCGACGCCTCAATGGAGGCGGCGATGGAACGCACCTGCTCTTTGACGGGCGCGAGGCCGATCATCGCGTCGAGTTCGCCGAGGGCCTCGGCGACCGAGATGGGCGGTGGCGGCGTGTGCTCGCCCTGGCCGCCCTGCGGCGGGGCGCCTTCCCTGGCCCGGCCGCGCGCCTGGACCGTCTGCCGCTCCTGCGCGGCCATCATGGAACGCGCCGCGCGAGCCTGGGTGAACCGGTAGCCGAGGATCACGGCCGCTGCGCCGAACGAGCCGCCGAGCATGACGGGGGTGGGCAGCCAGTCGAGGCCGCCGGCGACGGCGAGCAACGCGCCGGGCACCAGGGCCATCAGCGTGGTCGCCCAGGGCGGCACCCACCTGATCAGGTGGGCGGCGCCCGCGACGGCGATGCCGAGCAGCGTCATGGCGCGCAGCGGCATCTGATCGTCGAGCGGCGCCAGCATGGCGATGGCGAGAAGGAGCCACAGCGCCAGCACCAGAACGGTCGCGGCGGCGCGCGGGAAGCGCAGCGCGAGGGCCACGAAGGCCAGCAACGCGACCGTGTAGACGAACGTGGTGCCGAAGTTCCAGCCCAGCGCGAGGGCCAGGCCGAGCATGATGATCAGTGTGCCGGCGTAGAGCCCGCGTCTCGCCAGTGGGGAAATCCGGAAATAGTAAAGCCGAACCTGCTCGAACAGGTTCCGTGCCACGGCCCTCCCCGCCGGCCGGGTTCTGTCGGAGTCCCGCATCACGCCTCCCCGGTGGTTCCCCGGTTATACCGCACCAGACGGCGATGTAGGCACGCCACATGCCCATCCGCGCCGGGGAAACCGGGGCCGGTGCCGTCGGGCGGCGGAAGCGACCGGTGCAGGCGGCGGGGAAGATCAGGGCGGACGCGCGTACGGACGGCCGGGCGGCCCAGGAGCCGGGTGCGAGCCGGACGGCGTCCTGGGCCGCCACGATCGCCTCGGCGTGGCCGCCGAGACGTCCGAGGACGGGATCGGGGTGGCCGAAGACGTCGCAGCGGACGCCGGGGAAGAATCGGCCCCGTCGATCCCCACGCTCGCCATGATCGGCCAGCGGTCACGTGTTGCCTAGGCCCCGGATACACACCTGTGGCTCTCTAGAGATATTTCCGATCGGTCGGAGATTTCGGAATCGACCTGCCTGATATTGACTGAACCTCCTGACCGGAAAGCACGCTTGCCCTAAGCTGCACGCATGTTCGCCGAGCCGTTCGCCGCGTATCCGTGATACTCGGTGATTCGCCCGTCTCCGGGCGAAGAGCCCCGTCGTGCCTAGTCGCCGGGTGCGGGGTGAACGCGTCATGGCCACCCGCCGGGCCGTGCCGCCTACGGCCGGCGGCAGGTCCGTTCCCCGTCTCCGGGCCGCTCCCGGCGACGCCCCGGCCGCCCCGGCCCGAGCCCCAGGGACGCACCCATGGCGCGACGGCGGCGGCCCGGCGTTCGCCGGTCGGCCGGACACGAGCGGTCCCCTGTCACCCTCGTGGGGTTCATTGCCCCTGTCGCCCCCGTGGTACGAGTGGTGACGGCCCGCTCGGTCCTGGCCACCGAGCCGTCCTGCCGATAGATGCGCATTTCAGCGGCGTTCCTGGGCGTATGTCTGGGCAAGTCGCGGCAGCGGAATCAGAATGAGGAATTGTGCGACGAACCTTCAATGATGTCGCGGCCCTCGCCGCCAGGGTGGGGGTGGGCTCCATCTTCTTCGCCAACGGCTGGCACAAACTGGAGGCCGGACTGGTGGCCACCGGGCAGCAGTTCGGGGAGCAGGGCGCGCCCGCGCCGGCCGTGTGGGCCGCCACCACCATGCTGACCGAGCTGATCGGCGGCGCGTTGCTCGTCGCCGGCTTCGCCGTGCCCGTCTGCGGCATCCTGCTGTTCGCCGAAGCGCTGGCGGTGTTCGCGATCGCCAACGGCGACCAGGGCCTGCCCCTGACCGGCGGCGACACCAAGCTGATCGTCGCCCTCGGCGCCGCGTCGATCCTCCTCGCCGTCGTCGGGGCCGGGCGGCTGTCGATCGACCACGTCGTGGTGATCCGACGACGCGAGACCGTGGACCCGGAGGACGCGGCGACCGACCGCGAGGCCGAGGCCGTCATCGCCTCCCTGCGCGAGCCGACCACCGACCCGGGCGGCGCAACGCGGACCGGCACCGCCAAGGGCGGCACCCCGCGGGCCGCGACCGGACGGACCGGCTCGGGCCGAACGACGGTACGGCGCACCGAAGCCCCACAGGCACAGGACGGCAAGGAGGAGCCCGCCGACGCCGGTTCGGCCACGTCGCCGGGGGACCCACCCGGCAAGCGGGCCCGCCGCGCGACCGGCGGCGGGGCCTCCGGAGCCGCCAAGGACAGCGCCAAGGACTCCGATAACGACACCGTCAAGGACACCGCCAAGGACGCCACAAAGGAGTCGCGCGCCACCGCCGAAGGGTCCGGACGCCGGTCCCGGGGCCGCCGGGCCGACCCGGGCCAGTCCACCACCACCGAGAGCCGCAGCGAAGCACCCGCCGAGGAGCCTTCCGCCGAGCCCGCCACGGCCCTTTCCAGCGACCGGCTCGTGGCCGGAGGCCGCAAGGGCGGCACGGACGGCTGAGCGCGACCCCCGGCCTTGACGGCAGAGCACGGCCCGGCCCGGTGCGGACGGCAAGGGTCGCCGTCCTGCGCGTGGGCGGGGAGCTCTGGGTGCGTCTGGGGCGGGCCGAGTCGGTCGGTGTTGCCGGGGAAGGGCGGGTCGTCAGGTTTCGGGGGTGTTCGGGGGTGTGCGGGCGGCGCGGTACTCGGCTACCACCAGGTCGGTGAGTTCTTCCAGGGACGTTTCGGCGGTGGGGCGGTCGTAGGTGATGGTGCCGTGCTGGAGCAGGTTGACGCGGTCGCAGATCTCCAGGACGTGGGCGTAGTTGTGGGCGATGATCACGATGGCGACGTCGCCGCGGGCCTTGAGGTCGCGTACCAGGTCGAGGATCTGGACGCCTTCCTTCGCGCCCATCGCGGCCAGGGGCTCGTCGAGCAGTAGGACTTTGGAGTGGGAGTAGACGGAGCGGGCGATCGCGATGGCCTGGCGCTGGCCGCCGGACAGTTTGGCGACCTCGACGTCGACGGAGGGGATGTTGACGCCCATGGCGGTGAGGTGTTCCCGGGCGAGGCGGCGCATTTTGCGGTTGTCGAGGAACCTGCCGAAGATCAGCGGCTCGCGGTTGAGGAACATGTTGTGGTAGACGGTCAGTTCGTTGATCAGCGCGAGGTCCTGGTACACGGTGTCGATGCCGAGGGACCTGGCGTGGTCGACGGATCTGAGCGTCACCTGTTCGCCGTCGATGAGGATGCGGCCGCTGTCGGGCTGGTGGAAGCCGCAGATGATCTTCATGAGGGTGGACTTGCCGGCGCCGTTGTCGCCGATGAGGCCCAGCACTTCGCCCCTGGCCAGCCGCAGGTCGACGTCGCGCAGCGCCGTCACCGCGCCGTACTTCTTGGAGATGTGCTCGACGCGCAGCACCTCGGGCGGCGCCGCGCCGCCGGCTGGGCCGGGTGGGGTGGTCATGTCGTCCTTCCGGATCTTCTCAGCCTGCTCAGGTACACGTTGGCGATCATGGCCAGCAGGATGGCGACGCCGAGGATGACGAAGTACGGGTTGGCGGAGATGCCGATCAGGTTGAACCCGTTCTGCAGTTCGGCGAGCACGAACGCGCCGAGCGCGCCGCCGATGACGGTGCCGGAGCCGCCCGCGAGGGCGGTGCCGCCGATCACGGCGGCGGAGACGGCCGTGAACATCAGCCCGGTGCCGCCGCCCAGGTTGGGGTCGATCGTGTGCACGCGGAACGCCTCCAGGATCCCGGCGAACGCCCCGAGCGTGCCGGCGATCATGAAGTTGCCGATTTTGATGCGGCCGGTCCGCACGCCTGCCTCGGCCGCGCCGAGCAGGTTGCCGCCCACCGCGATCGTGTGCAGCCCCCACCGTGTGCGGGTGAACAGCACGTGGAAGAACGCCACGACCACCAGCGCCCAGCCCAGATGCGCCCAGGGCGCCCCGCCGAGCCATTCGCCGATCGCGTTGTCGACGGGCGCCGGGATCTCGGCGGGGTAGGCGTGGGACGTCGTGAGGACGATGCCGGTGATCAGGTAGAAGGTGCCCAGGGTCGTGACGAACGACGGCACCCGCAGCACCACGGTGACGAACCCGTTGCCGAGTCCGATGACCGTGCCCGTCAGCACCGCGATCACGATCGCGGGGATCGCCGGGAGGCCCCAGAAGTCGATCGCGTAGTGCATCATGAACGGCGCGAGGGCCGCCACGACGCCGACCGACAGGTCGATTTCGCCGCTGACCAGCAGCAGCACGATGCCGCAGGCCACGATCGCGCCCGGGGCCGCGGCCTGGGTGATGTTGACGTAGTTGTTCCGGGTCAGGAAGGCGTCGGAGGCCGAGGCGAAGTAGACGCCGAGGCCGATGGCGACGACCAGCACGCTGGCTTCGCGGCGGCGCAGGAACACGTCCCTGATGCGTGTCAGGACCGGCCCCGTCCCGCGCGGCGTGCCGGTCTCCCCTTCCCGGGTCTCGGTTGCGGCGCCGGGCACATCCTCCTCCTTTCGGTCCGCTGGTTCGTCCGGGCACCGTGGGGATGCGCTAGGCGTGCGCGATCGGCCCGGTGTGCGGGACCAGCTTCTGGGCCGTGTCGGAGCCTTCGTAGCGGGTTTTGGTGGTCTGGTACGGCCCGACGTTGTCCTTGGTGACGAACAGCAGCCCGGTGTTGGTCTCGGGCGGGGACAGCAGGCCGCCGGAGATCTTGTACAGGTAGAGGTAGAGGATGGGCAGGAAGCCCTGCAGGTACGGCTGCTGGTCGATCGTGTAGTCGAGGTCGCCGTTCTTGATGCCGGTGAGGGTTTCGGGCACCAGGTCGAAGCCTCCGGCGACCTTGAGCCCGTTGCTCCGCATGTCGTACTTCTTCACGACCTGGCCGATGGCCTCGGTGGAGCCGGCGTCGACGGCGAGCATGCCGGCCAGGTCCTTGTGGCCCTGGGCGTAGGCGTCGATGATCGACAGGCCTTTGGTCACGTCGGCGTTGGTGCCCACCGAGGTGAACGTGATCGGCTTGCCGGAGTCCTTGAACGCCTGGGCGGCCCCGTCGATGCGGGGCTGGATGTTCAGCGCGCCGGGGGTGGCGATGAAGCCGACGACGTTGCCCGAGTCGACCTGCTGCAGGGCGCGCTGCCCGAGGGCGTAGCCCGATTCGTACAGGCCCTGGCCGATGTAGGCGAGCCGGTTGGAGCCCTTGTCGTCGCGGGCGCCGTCGGCGTTGTACGAAACGACGGGGATGCCCGCGTCGAGGGCCTTGTCGATGGGCTCGCGGAACGCCGACTTGTCCACCACCGCCACGGCCAGGCCGTCGGCCTTCGCCGAGATCGCGGTGTTGGTGGCCGACACCATCTCGGCGACGATCGAGTCCTTGGACCCCGTCCACTGGAACGTGGTGCCGAGCAGCGCGCAGGCGTCCTGGGCGCCGTACTGGGTGGGGGTGAAGAACGGGTTGGTGGTCACGTGGTTGACGAAGACGAACTTCCACTTGGGGGTCGCGGGGAAGTCGCCGGCGCCGGCGGCGCCGCCCGAGGCGGCCGGTGCGCCGCCGTCGTCGCTGCATGCGCTGAGCAGCGCGCCCGCGGCGGCCGAGGCGCTGATGAGGCCGGCGCCCGTGAGCAGGCGGCGGCGGGCGAGGGGACTGAGCTTGAGGGTGTCGAGGGCCTCCTCGACCCTCGGGGGGATGTCGTTCATGTCGTGTCCTCGCTGGTGATCGGTCGTTCCTGGCTGGTCTCTCCTTCTCGTGATGGGGGTGATGCGTCGAGGGACGGGCCGGTGGGCCGGCCCGGGCGGAACGGCGGGGCGGGCTGATCAGGGCGGATCCGGCACCCGCGGTTGTTCACGTTCACACCGGCCCGCGCGCCGACCTGTTCCCGCCTGGGATCGGGGTGTCTCGTCACGCATCGGGCGGGCTCCCTTCAGGTGCTCCGACCGGGTCGTACGCCGGGCCGCACGGATCGGCCGCGGGGGCGCAGGGCACGCCGGACGGTCACATGATCACCGGCAGGACCACGGCCCCCACGGGCGATGTGTTCTGTTTCGAAAGTCGCACCTTGCCCGGGCGTTGCCAAGACCCGGCGAGGTCACAATGGGGCCAACGGGGCTCAGGAGTGCGGTTCAGCCGTCCAGGCCGCCCTTGGCGATCACGTCGCGGTACCAGTGGGCGCTGCTCTTGAGCGTGCGGGCCTGGGTCTCGTAGTCGACCCGTACGACGCCGAAACGCTTGTGGTAGCCGTGGGCCCACTCGAAGTTGTCCAGCAGCGACCACACGAAGTAGCCGCGCAGGTCGGCCCCGCCCTCGATGGCCCGGTGGGCGGCGCGCAGGTGGGCGTCGATGTAGGCGACGCGGTCGGAGTCGTCGATCCGGCCGTCGGGGCCCGGCCGGTCGGGGAAGGCCGCGCCGTTCTCGGTGATCATCAGGGGGGTGCCGGGGTAGTCGCGGCTCAGCCGCAGCAGCAGCTCCTCCAGGCCCTCGGGGTGGATGCCCCAGCCCATCTCGGTGACCGGCCCTTCCGGCCGGACCCAGCTGATGCCCTCGGTGCCGGGGTACTCCGGGTGGCCGGTGCCGGCGGGGTCGCTGCGCACCTGGTTGACCGTGTAGTAGTTGATGCCGAGCACGTCGATCGGCTGGGAGATCACCGGCAGGTCGCCGAGGTCGACCTTGGTGAACCGCTCGATGTGGGCGAGCACGTCGTCGGGGTAGGCGCCGCGCAGCACCGGGTCGAGGAAGAGGCGGTTGGCGAGGCCGTCGACGAGGGTGGCCGGCTCGGGGTCGCCGTGGATCGGGGACAGGTTCAGGGTCAGCGAGATGGACCGGGCGCCCGCGGCGCGCAGCGCGGACACGCCGAGGCCGTGGGCGAGCAGCAGGTTGTGCGCGGCGGTGAACGCGGCGGCCGGGTCGGTGACGCCCGGCGCGTGGCGGCCCGAGGAGTGGCCGACGAACGCCGATACCCACGGCTCGTTCAAGGTGGTCCAGGTCGCGACGCGGTCGCCGAGCCGGGCGTACACGCCTTCGGCGTACTCGGCGAACCGCTGCGCGGTGTCGCGGCTGGTCCAGCCGCCGCGGTCCTGCAGCGACTGCGGCAGGTCCCAGTGGTAGAGCGTCGCCACCGGGGCGATGCCGGCGGCGAGCAGCGAGTCGACCAGCCGGTCGTAGAAGTCGAATCCGGGCGTGCCGTAGCGTGGCCAGGCGACCGAGAACCGGTAGGCCTTCAGGCCCAGGTCGGCCATGATCGCGACGTCTTCGGCGTACCGGTGGTAGTGGTCGCAGGCGACGTCTCCCGTGTGCCCGTCGGTGACCTTGCCGGGGGTGTGCGAGAACGTGTCCCAGATCGACGGCACCCTGCCGTCGGCGGTCGCGGCGCCCTCGATCTGGTACGACGCCGTCGCGGCGCCCCACAGGAAGCCTTCGGGAAAGTCGATCAAGTCGTTCTCCTCGCGAGTGTGCTGGACCGCACGGTCAGCCGGGGCTCCAGCAGGGTGGACTCTGGCACCGTCTCACCGTCGAGCTTGGCCATCAGCAACCGTACCGCCTGATGTCCGACGTCTTCGGCCGGAATCAGGACGGACGTGAGCCTGGGACCTGTGCGTTCGGCCACATCATCGGGGCAGATCGCGACCACCGACACGTCCGCGGGGACCTTCCTGCCGAACATGCGCAGCGCGCCGAGCACGTGCCCGACCGCCGCCTCGTTGTGCACGACGAGGCCCGACAGTTCGGGCCGCGTCTCCAGCAGCTCCTTCACCGTGGCCGCGACGTCGTCGAAGCCCTCTTCGCAGGGCAGCGCCGTGGCGCGCAGCCCGTGCCGCCGGGCGGCCCGGGTGAAGCCGTCGAGGGTGCGCTCGGCGAAGCCCGTGCCCCGCTCGTAGACGACGCGGGGCGCGCCGAGCAGCGCGATGTCGCGGTGGCCGAGCTCGGCCAGGTGGTCGGCGCACAGCGCGCCCGCGTGCGCGAAGTCGAGGTCGACGCAGGTGAGGCCGGCGGGGTCGGCGGGGAACCCGATGAGCACGCTCGGCTCGGCGAGTTCGCGCAGCAGCGGCACCCGCGGGTCGTGGATCTCCACGTCCATCAGCACCATGCCGTCGACCAGGGCGCTGGCGGCGACCCGCCGCAGCCCGTCGGGGCCTTCGTCGGCGGTCATCAGCAGCACGTCGTGTTCGTACTGGCGGGCCGTGGTGACGACCGATGTGGCGAACTGCATCAGCACCGGCAGGTGCATGCCGGCGCGCAGCGGCAGCACCAGCGCGATCACGTTGGAGCGTTTGCTGGCGAGCGCGCGGGCGCCGGCGTTGGGGTGGTAGCCGAGGGCGCGCACGCTGGACATGACGCGCTGGCGGGTCGTGGCCGAGATGGCGCGTTTGCCGCTGAGCACGTACGACACCGTGCTCACCGCCACTCCGGCGTGCTTGGCGACGTCGGCGATGGTGACCTGCCTCACGCCGGAGCCCCTGGGCGAGCCGGGCGGGTCGGGCCCGGGAAGGTCAGGTCGGCCAGCGTGATGCCCTCGTTTTCGAACACCACATACAGATCATGCACCCCCGCGGCGTCGTCGAGCGAGCAGTCGACGCCGGTGAAATCGTAGCGGCCAGCGGTGAGCGGCACGGCGGCGACGCCGGCGACCGTGCCGTGCAGGGGGTCGCCCAGCCGCAGGGTGATCACGCCGCCCTCGGCGCTCGCCACGCGCAGCTGGCAGCAGGCGGGGCCGGAGCGGAAGCCGACCTCGTGGAACGCCACCCACGCCCCGGGCTCGGCGGAGCGCACGGCGTCGCCGGTGTCGAGGGCGGCGTCGCAGAGCGTGATCGCGTCGTAGTCGTCGCACGCGACGGCCGCCAGCGGGCCGGCGTACGGGGCGCGGGGCGGCACCCGCTCACCGCACACGGTGAACGGGGCGGTGAGCCGGATGTCGCGCGACGACGCGCCGACCAGCACCCTGTGGGGGGCGTCCTCGACCACGAACCGGCCTTGGCGCACGTCCCAGAACGCCAGGTCGCGCGCCGCGATGCCGATCGACACGGTGCGGCTCTCGCCGGGCGCGAGCCGCACCCGCCGGAAGCCGCGCAGCCGCCGCAGCGGCTGTTTGACCACCGACCGCCGCTGGTGGGTGTAGAACTGGACGACCTCCTCACCGGGCCGGTCGCCGACGTTGGTGACCGTGACGGCCACCTCGATCTCACCGTCGGCGGCGACGCGGTCGGCCGACAGCCGCAGGCCGGAGTAGGCGAACCGGGTGTAGCCGCCGCCGTGCCCGAACGGGTAGAGCGGGTCGCCGCGGAAGTACTGGTAGGTGGCGTCGGCGGCGATGATGTCGTAGTCGAGCAGGTCGGGCAGCTGGCAGGCCGAGCGGTACCAGGTCTGGGTGAGCCGGCCGGTCGGCTCGGCGTCGCCGAACAGCACGTCGGCGAGGGCGTGACCGTACTCCTGGCCGCCGTGCGCGGACCACAGGATCGCCGGCACGTGCTCCTGCGCCCAGCAGACCGCGAACGGGTAGCCGCTGCTGAGCACCAGCACGGTGCGCGGGTTGGCGGCGGTCACGGCCCGCAGCAGCCACTCCTGGGCGGCCGGCAGGTCGAGGTCGGTGCGGTCCTCGGTCTCCCTGCCGTTGACGAGCGGGTGGTCGCCGAGCACCACCACGGCCACGTCGGCGGCACGGGCGGCCTCGGCGGCGCGTTCGGCGCCGCGTTCGATCATCTCCAGGGTGAACACCGTGGCGGCGTCGGCGTCGTCGGTCACGCGCAGCACGCCGTCGGGGTCGACGGTCACGTACTGGCCGGTGTGGACGTGGCGCAGCGCCAGCGCGCCCTTCGGCCGTTCCTCGACGCGGAACGTCTGGCGCACCTCCCACCCGGCGGGGCCGGGCTGGTCGTTGACGAGGACGCCGTCGTCGCCGACGGTGACGTAGCGGCCGTTGGCGACGGTGCGCAGGGCGTGCGCGCCGCCGCCCCAGTCGAACAGGTCGAACCCTCCGCCCGGGGCGCCCCGGTGCGGCTCCAGCCGCAGCGGCCCGCCGCCGCAGTCGGCCGAGGCGATCACCTGGCGGCCGCCGGCGTGCAGCGCGACCCGGTCGACGCCCTCGCAGTACAGGGTGCCGGTGCGTTCGCCGATGCCCATGCGGGCGGTGACGGCGTACGGCAGCGTGCCGCTGTACCAGTCCTCCATCAGCGTGTCGGCCAGCGGCCCGATGACGGCGACGCGCCGCGGCCCGCCATCGGCCGGCGCGGCGAGAGGCAGCAGGCCGTCGTTCTTGAGCAGGGTGATCGACCGGACGGCGGCCTCACGGGCCAGCGCCTGGTGGGCGGGGCAGTTGATGACCTCTTCGGTGATGTCGTCGTAGGGCGTGCCGGGGTCGAACTCGCCGAGCCGGGCGCGGATCGTCAGCGTGTGCCGCACGGCGCCGTCGATGTCCTCCTCGGCGAGCAGGCCGCGGGTCAGCGCCTCCCGGATGTGCCCGAGGGTGGCGGCGGGCCGGTCGTCGTCCTGGGTGAAGCTGTCGAGCCCGGCCTTGATCGCGGCGGCGTACGCCTCGGCGAGGTCCTTGTGGTAGGCCTGCGCCTCGGCGAGGTTGGCCGGGGCGTAGGCGTCGCTGACGATCAGCAGCTCGCCGGGCGCCCAGCGGCGCAGCTCCTCGCGCAGCAGCGGGCTGAGGTGGGCGGGCCGGCCGTTGACCAGGTTGTACGACGGCATGACGGCGACGGCGGCGCCGGCCTCGATCGCCGGGCGGAACGCCGGCAGTTCGTACTCGCGCAGCACGCGCGGCGGCAGGTTGCTGGAGGTGACGCAGCGGTCGGTCTCGTTGTTGTAGGCGAGGAAGTGCTTGAGGGTGGGCGCGGTCTTCAGCACCGGGCCGTCGCCGCGCAGGCCGAGCGCGTACGCCGTGCCCATGACGCCGGTGAGCCAGGGGTCCTCGGAGTAGCCCTCCTCGTTGCGGCCCCAGCGGGGGTCGCGCAGCGGGTTGACCACGGGGGCCCAGACGTTGCGGCCGGCGCCGGCAGGGTCCTTGTGGTGGAAGGCCAGCACCTCGTCGGCGGTGGCGGCGCCGACGCGGCGCACCAGGTCGGGGTCCCAGGTGCTGGCGAGGCCGATGGCCTGCGGGAAGACCGTGGCGGGGCCGAGCCAGGCCAGGCCGTGCAGGGCCTCGGTGCCGGTGCGGAAGGCGCCGAGGCCGAGGCGCGGCACCGCCGCCTGGTACTGGTGCAGCAGGCCGATCTTCTCCTCCAGGGTCAGCCGGCCGAGGAGGTCCTCGACGCGGGCCGCGAGCGGCAGGTCCGGGTCGCGGAAGGTGCCTGACAGCGGTTCGTTCATGGAGGACCGTCCCTTGATGTCGAAGCGCTTCGACGAAGGGCCGGGGAAGAGGCCGGTGTCACATTCGAAGCGCTTCGACGACCTGGCGAGAAATGTAGGGGTGTCATGTGGGGGGCTTGGTTGAAGCGTGCCGTCTCCGGCCGTCGCGGTCAAGACCCCAATTCGGGCGGGGCCTGCGGCAGGCGGCCGGAGTCGACGGAGTCGAGGACGCGGGCGGCGGCGCCCAGGGCGGCCGCGCCATGTCCGAGCGTGGAGGCCACCACGGCGCAGCCGCCGGCTCCCGGGGCGATCGAGCGGCGCAGCAGCTCCTGCCCGGCCGCCGGCAGCAGCCAGGGCGCCAGCGGCACGAAGTAGCCGCCGACGATCACGACGTCGGGGTTGAGCAGCCCGGCCAGGATCGCGACGCCCTTGCCGAGGTTGCGCCCCACCCCGGCCAGCAGGTCGAGCGTGGCGCGGTCGCCGGCGCGGGCGAGCCGCGCCACCTCGTCGATCTCGGGCTCCAGCTCGGCGGCCGAGACACCGGGGACGGTGCGCCGGATCACCGCGCCGATGCCGGCCACGGCCTCCAGGCAGCCGCGCCGCCCGCAGCGGCAGTCGGCGCCGCCCGGGTCGATCTCCAGGTGGCCGATCTCGCCCGCGAAGCCCTGTGCGCCGCGGCGCAGCCCGCCGTCCATGATCACCCCGGCGCCGACGCCGATCTCCCCCGTCAGGTAGACGAGGTTGGCGATGGCGCCGTGCGGCCCGAAGCGGTGCTCGGCCAGCGCGGCGAGGTTGGCGTCGTTGTCGACGAGGATGGGGAAGCCGGGGTCGCGCAGCGCCTTGGCCAGGTCGCCGGCGACGTCGACGTCGCGCCAGCCCAGGTTGGGCGCGACGCGCACGGAGCCGGCCAGGTCGACCAGGCCGGGCACGGCCACCGTGAGGCCGAGCACCTGCCTGGCGTCCTTCTTCATGCGCGACACCACCCGCCGGGCGATGCCCGCGATGGCGGCCACGGCCTGACCGGGCGAGGCGTCGGACCCCGAGAAGGCCCGCCGCCACGACACCAGCTCCTGGCCGGAGAGGTCGACGGCGACGGCCGTGAGATAGTCGACGTTGACCTCGACGCCGATCGCGGCGTACGGCGAGCCGTCGAGCACGAGCATCGTGGCCGGGCGGCCGACGCGGTTCTCGGTGAGGCCGGTCTCGCGAAGCAGCCGCCGGTCGATCAGGTCGGCCACCAGGCTCGACACGGTGGCCTTGTTGAGCCCCGTCGAGGCCGCGATGTCGGCGCGCGAGCAGGGCGCGTTCTCGCGCACGAACCGCAGCACGACGGCGAGGTTGGTGGCCCTGACGTCGGTGAAGTCCGCCGGCCGAGGGCCGTTGTGCGAAGTGATCAATTCAGCCCCGTTCCCTGTTGATGCGACCCTACACGCGCGCCGGGTACCGCTGGGCGGCACCTTGTGGTGTCCATCACGCTCCGCTAATTTGTTTGGTTAGCAGACGAACTAACTCTACCCTCGCCAAGGGAGGGAGCGCCATGAGAGAGTTCCACGATGGTGCCCTCGACGTTACGACCACCGGCCGGCGGAACTTCCTGCGCCTGGCCGGGCTGACCGCCGCCGCGGCGGCTTCGGGCGGCCTGCTCGCCGCCTGCTCCACCCCCACCACCCGCCGGCCCGGCTCGGGCGGCGCCACGGCCGCCGCGGCCGACCAGCTCGGATCGCTCATCCCCGCGTACATCCCGTTCGCCGGGGTCAAGCCTGATATTCCAGGAACCGTGTCGAACCTACCCGGCGTGCCGGGTGTGGGCGGCGGTTTCACGACATATCCGGCCACGCTGGCGGACGGCGTGCCGCAGAAGATGGGCAAGGGCGGCAGCTACAAGGCGATGACGCCCCTGTGGGGCCCGCCACCGCCCGGACTGCCCGACAACCAGTACTTCGTGGCGTGCAACGAGGACATCGGCGCCACCGTGGAATTCCAGATCGCCGACGGCAACACCTACGGCGACAAGGCGACGGCCCGCCTGGCCGGCGGCGACATCCCGGACCTGATGGTCATCCCGCAGTGGGAGATCGACAAGATGGCCGACTTCAACGTGGCCGTCGACAAGGCGTTCGAGGACCTCACGCCGCACCTGAAGGGCGACGCCATCAAGAAGTGGCCGATGCTGGCGAACATTCCCAGCCCTTCATGGGAGTTCGGCGTGTTCAACGGCAAGCTGATGGGGGTGCCGTTCCCCACCGAGCCGTTCCCCCTCGCCCTGCTCTACCGCAAGGACATCGTCGACGAGCACGGCTGGACCATGCCGAAGACCGCCGACGAGCTGTACGCGCTGGGCAAGGAGATGACCGCGGCCAAGGCCAAGCGCTGGGCGTTCGGCGACATCCATGAGATGGTCTGGCAGATCTTCCGCGTGCCGCAGGAGTGGCGGTACGAGAACGGCAAACTGATCTACAAGTACGAGACGCCCGAGTGGGAGGAGTCGATCGCGTTCATGCGCAAGCTCTTCTCCGACGGGCTCATCCACCCGGGCATCGTGGGCAACCGCAACCAGAACGAAAAGGACCTCTTCGGTTCGGGCCAGATCATCATCTACCGGGACGGCCTGGGCGCCTGGAAGGAGCTGCTTCAGCAGCACAGGGGCAAGAACCCCGACTTCGCCATCGGCGCCGTGCCGGTGTTCGCCGCCGACGGCGGCACGCCGATCATCTACCACAACCAGCCGGCCGGCATCTACACGTTCATCAAGAAGGGCCTGGACCAGGCCAAGCTCGACGAGATCTTCGGCATCCTCAACTGGTGCGCCGCGCCGTTCGGCACCAAGGAGTACGAGCTGCAGACGTACGGCGTGGAGGGCAAGCACTTCACCCGCGGCGACGGCAACGTGCCGCAGTTCACCGACCTCGGCCGCAAGGAGGTGCAGCCGACGTACGTCTTCCTCGGCGGGCGGCCGATCTACACGGACTGGGTCTCCTTCCCCGACGGCGTGCGGGCGAACGTGGAGTGGCAGAACGCCAGTTTCAAGTACATCGAGAAGACGCCGTTCGACGGTCTGCGCATCCAGCGGCCGAGCAAGATGAACGGCCTGACGGTGCCGACCGAGGACAAGTTCACCGATGTGATGCGCGGCCGGCGGCCGGTGAGCGACGTCAAGAAGATCGCGGCCGAGTGGGCGAAGGACGGCGGCGACGAAGCCCGTGAGTTCTACATGAAGGTGCTACGGGACAACGGCCGTGCTTAAGGACACACCGACTGAAACCGGCCCGGCGGGTGACCTGACCTCACCCGCCGGGACCGGCACATCTAACAATGTCGGGAAAACCACTAAAAAGGCAAGCCGAACACGCGGCCGACCGGTGAAACCGCCCTTCCGCGCCCGGCTGCGGCGCGACTGGCCGCTGCTGCTGATGACCGTGCCGGCCGTCGGCCTGCTGCTGCTGTTCCACTACGTGCCCCTGCTGGGCAACATCATCGCCTTCGAGGACTACTCGCCGTACGTCGGCTTCACCAAGAGCCCGTTCGTCGGCCTGGCGAACTTCCAGTGGATGCTGCTCGACGGCGACTTCTGGTCGGCCACCCTCAACACGCTCACCATCACGTCGTTCCAGCTCGTCTTCTACTTCCCGGTGCCGATCGCGCTGGCGATCCTGCTCGACAGCGTGCTGCGCCCCCGGCTGCGGCTGCTCATCCAGAGCATCGTCTACATGCCGCACTTCTTCTCCTGGGTGCTGGTCGTCACGCTGTTCCAGCAGGTGATCGGCGGCGCCGGGGTGGTGTCGCAGCTGCTGCGCGACCACGGGTACCAGGGCATCGACCTCATGACGAACCCCGACACGTTCCTGCTGCTGGTCACCGCGGAGACCGTGTGGAAGGACGCCGGCTGGGGCACGATCATCTTCCTGGCGGCGCTGGCCGCCATCGACCAGAACCTGTACGAGGCCGCCGCCGTCGACGGCGCCGGGCGGTGGCGCCGCATGTGGCACGTCACCCTGCCCGGCCTCCGCCCGGTGATCATCCTGCTGCTGATCCTGCGGCTCGGCGAGGCGCTGAACGTCGGCTTCGAGCAGTTCTTCCTGCAACGCGACGCGGTCGGCAGGGACGCCGCCGAGGTGCTCGACACGTTCGTCTACTGGCGCACCCTGCTCACCGGCGAGTGGAGCTACGGCGCGGCGGTCGGGCTCGCCAAGGGCGTGGTGGGGCTCATCCTCATCCTCATCGCCAACCGGGTCGCCCACAGGTTCGGAGAACAGGGAATCTACAAACGATCATGACGACGTTCCTCTCCCGCGCCACCCGCCGGTCGCCGACCGGCTCCCGCCCCGTCTGGGACGAAGTGCCGAGCCTGCCCGGCCGGATCGGCAAAGGCGTCGTGCTGACGCTCATCGTGCTGTGCGTGCTGTTCCCCATCTACCTGGTGGTGCTCACCAGCCTGTCCACCCAGGAGACCGTCGACCGCGCCGGCGGGCTGGTGCTGGTGCCGGGCGGGCTGTCGTTCGGCGCCTACCGCGAACTGTTCGCGGGCGGTGTCGTCACCCGCTCGGTGGTGGTCAGCCTCGGCGTCACCGGCGTGGGCACGGCGCTCAGCCTCGCCGTCACCGTGCTCGCGGCCTACGGGCTGTCGCGCCCCGGGTCGCTGCTGCACCGGCCGCTGCTGTTCCTGGTGCTGCTGACGTTCCTGTTCGGGCCCGGCATGATCCCGTCGTACCTGCTGGTGAGCTCGCTCGGGCTGATCGACAGCTACTGGGCGCTGATCCTGCCGACGGCGGTGACGGCGTTCAACCTGGTGGTCATGCGGGCGTTCTTCATGAGCATCCCCGGCGAGCTCATCGACAGCGCCCGCATCGACGGCGCCGGCGAGTTCCGCATCCTGTGGCGCATCGTGCTGCCCATGTCCAAGGGCGTCACGGCCGTCATCGGCCTCTTCTACGCCGTGGGCTACTGGAACGCGTTCTTCAACGCCGTGCTCTACCTGAACGACACCACCAAATGGCCGCTGCAGCTGGTGCTGCGCCAGTACGTGCTGCAGGGCCAGTCGCTGGTCGTCGGCCAGACCAGCGCCACCCACGTCGGCGAGGCCCTGCCGCCCAGCCTGGCCCTGCAGATGGCCATCGTGGTCGTCGCCCTCGTCCCGGTGCTGTTCGTCTACCCGTTCGTCCAGCGCCACTTCACCAAGGGCGTCATCATCGGCGCCGTCAAGGGCTGAGCCGCCCCTTCCCGCAGCGATGCTCCGGGCCCCCGCGGGGGCACCGGAGCATCGGCGTTCCGGGCGGTGGCCTGCAGCGGGCGGCCGGGGCTACCGGGTGAGCGAGAAGGTGCTCAGGCGCAGGTCGGCGCCGTAGACCAGGTAGACGTCGTGCCTGCCGTGGGCGCCGTGGAGGGCGGCCGTGACCGGAGTGTAGGTGTAGGCGTCGCCGGTGCTCGGCACGGTGGCGGTGCCCACCAGGCGGCCGGTGGGCGAGTCGAGGCGGATCTCGACCGTGCCGTCGCCGGGAGTGGCCTTGGCGGCTCGGGCGGTGAAGCGGGCCGGGCCGGAGCGCAGGTCGGCGTCGGCGAACTTCAGCCACGAGCCGCTGGTGCCGCTGACGGCGTCGCCCTTCGGCTTCGACTCGTCGACGAAGCGCACGCCCGAGTAGTCGTCGAAGTCGATGGCGCGGGTGGTGCGGGTCAGGTCGCGGGCCGGGATGCGCTCACCGTGGACGGTCAGCGTGGCGCGGGCCCTGATGTCGTCGCTGGCCGCGCCGACCATGAGGTCGTACGGGCCCGACTCCACGACCTGCTTGTTCCTGGTGACGTCCCAGTGGGCGAGCCGGGCCGCCGGGAGGGTGAGGCGCACGGTGGTGCGCTCGCCGGGCCGGAGGGTCACCCGGTCGAAGGCGGCCAGCTTCTTGATCGGCTGCTTGTCGCGGGAGTGGCGCTGGTGGGTGTAGAGCTGCACGACCTCGTCGCCGGCGACCCTGCCGGTGTTGGTGACGTCGACCGACACGGTGACGGTGTCATCGGCGCCCACCGAGTGGCCGCTCAGCCTGACCGGGCCGTAGCGGAACGTCGTGTACGACAGGCCGTGGCCGAACGCGTACAGCGGATCGCCCCGGTAGTACAGGTAGGTGCGGTCGTGCTTGATGATGTCGTAGTCGAGGATGCCGGGCAGGTCGGCCGCCGAACGGTACCACGTCTGGGTGAGGCGGCCGGCGGGGCTGACGTCGCCGAAGAGCACGTCGGCCAGGGCGTGCCCGGTTTCGGCGCCGGCGTGGGTGGTCCACAGGATCGACGGCACGTGGTCCTGCGCCCAGGTGATCGTGACCGGGTAGCTGGTCTCCAGCACCACGATCGTGTTCGGGTTGGCCGCCCGCACGGCCTTCACCAGGGCGGCCTGGCCCTCGGCGAGGTCCAGGTCGGTGCGGTCGTGGTCCTCGCGGCCGTTGATGAACGGCATGCTGCCGACGACGACCACCGCCGCGTCGGCGTCCTTGGCGGCGGCCACGGCCTGGTCGGCGCCGCTGCTGATCGTCTCCTTGGTGAAGTGGGCGGCGTCGGCGGCGGTCTCGGCGCCCAGGGTGAGGGTGCCGTCGGCGGCGACCGTGACGTACTGGTTCGGGCCGGACCAGTCGAAGGCCTTCTCGTAGCCGGCGTAGCGGAGGGCGTAGGTGCCGTCGGGCTGCGGCTCCAGCTTGAACTGCTGCATGACGAACCAGCCGTTCGGCTGGTCCTGGTCGTTGACGAACGTCGACCAGTTGTAGCCGACGTACTTGCCGTTGGCGGCGCTGCGCAGGGTCAGCACGCCCTGGCCCCAGTCGAAGACGTCGAACGCCTCGGCGTCGCCGGGCGTGGTGGCGCTCTCCTTGAGGGCCGCGCCGGACGGGCCGGTGCCGGCGGTGACGTACCTGCCGGTGGCGGGGTCCTTGAGCGCGATGCGGTCGACGCCCTCGGTGTCGGTCACGGTCGCGCCGGAGCCGAGCCGCTCCTTGATGCCGTCGAGCGGGGTGACCCGGTAGGGCAGCGAGCCGGAGTACCAGTCGGTGTAGAGGGTCTTCTCCAGCGGGCCGACCACGGCGATCTTCTTGGTGCGGGCGGCGTCCAGCGGCAGGGTGTGGCCGGCGTTCTTCAGCAGCACCATGGCCTCGGCGGCGGTCTGCCGGTTCAGCCGCCGATGCTCCGGGCTGTTGATCA
The DNA here is from genome assembly GCA_044507605.1 of Actinomycetales bacterium. Classification (GTDB taxonomy): domain Bacteria; phylum Actinomycetota; class Actinomycetes; order Streptosporangiales; family Streptosporangiaceae; genus Thermopolyspora. The sequence goes on from JBIQJI010000035.1 coordinate 35,777, forward strand.
CGTCGGGGGTGATCGTGGCGTACGGGCCGCCGTCGGGGTCGAACTCGCCGAGCCGGAACCTGATGCCGAGGATGTGCCGCACGGCGGTGTCGACGTCGGCCTCGGTCAGCAGGCCCTGGTCGAGCGCCGCCTTGACGGCCGCCGCGGTCGGCGCGCCGTTGGTGTCGTCGACGGTGAAGCTGTCGAGGCCGGCCTTCAGCGCGGCGGCGTCGGCCTCGGGCTGGGTGGCGTAGTAGCCCTCCGAGGCGACGAGGTTGTTGGGGGCGGCGGCGTCGCTGACGTTGAGCAGGTCGCGGCCGGTCCACGAGCGCACGACGTCGTTCAGGCCGGGGTTGACCGTGTTGGGCCGGCCGTTGACCAGGTTGTACGACGCCATCACGCCGGTGGCGGCGTCGGCCGAGATCGCCGGCCGGAACGCCTCCTGGTAGTACTCGTGCGCGACGCGGGGCCGCAGGTCGGAGGAGGTGGTGTCGCGGTGCACCTCGTTGTTGTTGGCCAGGTAGTGCTTGAGGGTGGGGGCGGTCTTGAGGTGGTCGGGGTCGCCGCCCTCCAGGCCCGAGCCGTACGCCGTGGCGATCGCCCCGGTCAGCGTCGGGTCCTCCGAGTAGCCTTCCTCGTTGCGGCCCCAGCGCGGGTCGCGCAGCAGGTTGACGACCGGGGCCCACACGTTGAGGCCCCACACCCGGGGGTTGCGCGCGTGGTAGCCGCGCGCCTCGTCGCCGACGGCCGAGCCGACGCGTTCGATCAGGTCGGTGTCCCAGGTGCCGGCCAGGCCGACGGCCTGCGGGAACACCGTGCCCTGCGCGGTCACGACCGCGCCGCCGTCGTCGATGTCGGTGGACCAGGCGACGCCGTGCAGCGCCTCGGTGCCGGTCTTGAACGGGCCGATGCCGAGGCGGTCGATCGCCGGCTCGTACTGGTGCAGCATCGAGATCTTCTCGTCCAGGGTGAGCCTGCCGAGCAGGTCGTCGACGCGCTGGGCGAGCGGCAGGTCGGGGTCGCGGAACGGGTAGCCGGCGTCGGCCCTGGCGGGGGCCGACGCCAGGCTCACGCTGAGGATCAGGGCCGTGCCTGCCCCCAGCAGTGTGCGTAAGCGGGATGTGACGGACAACTGCGCCTCCAGGTCAGGTGGTGCGCGGATAGGGTGGTGCGGCGCGGCCGTTGCCCGGCCCCGCCGGGCTACTTGATCGCGCCGACGGTGACGCCGCGGGTGAGGGTGCGCTGGAAGATCAGGAAGAAGGCGACCGCCGGGACGATGCCGAGCAGCGCCGACGCGCTGGACATGGTGGCGTCCATCATCTTTTCGCCCTGGAGCACGCCGAGCACCACCGGCACGGTCTGGTTGTCGTTGGAGATCAGGAAGATCAGCGGCAGGAAGAACTCGTTCCAGGTCCAGATGAAGAAGAAGATCACCAGAACGCTGATCGTGGGCCGGCTGATCGGCACCACGACCCGCCACAGCGCCCGCCACCGGCCGGCGCCGTCGAGCGCCGCCGCCTCCAGGATCTCCCTGGGGAACTCGCCGAGCACCGCCGACAGCAGGTACGTGCCGAACGCCGCCTGGATCACGGTGAAGATGATGATCACCACGAGCCGCGTGTCGTAGAGGCCGGCCTGCTTGGACAGGTAGTACAGCGGGTAGACCAGCGCCTCCTGCGGCAGGGTGTTGCCCACCAGGAACACCACCAGGATCCACAACCGGCCGCGCACCTTCCCGATGCCGAGCGCGTAGGCGTTGAGCACCGACAGCAGCACCGCGAGCACCGCCACGGCGGCGCTGATCACCAGGCTGTTCAGCAGCTTCTCGCCGAAGTCGACCCGGTTCCAGAAGTCGATGATGCCCTGCAGGTAGAGGTGCTCGGGCACGGCCAGCGGGCCGTTGGAGGAGTAGTCGGCCGGCGACTTCACCGCGTTGAGCGCGACGATGACGAACGGCAGCAGCATCGCCACCGCGAGCACGATCAGCGCGGCCAGCACGGCGTACCTGCCGGGGGCGCGGCCGTACGGGGACCGGGCGCGGCGGGCGGGCGCGGCCTGGCGGGCGGGGAGGGCGGTCATGGGGTGTCCTTGCCGTCGGCTGTGGCGTCGGCCGTTGCGTCGGCCGTGGCTCCGGCGTCCCGGTCGCTTTCCTGGACGCGCAGGAACAGGAAGGTCACCACGACGATGATGATCGCCAGCACGGTGGCGATGGCCGAGCCGTAGCCCACGTTGGCCTTCTCGAAGAAGTTCTGGTAGCTGAAGTACGACGGCACCATCGTGGCCTTGCCGGGCCCGCCGCGGGTCAGCACGAAGATCGGGCCGAACACCTTCAGCGCGGCGATCGTGCAGGTCAGCAGCACCACGAAGGTCTCCGGCCGGATCTGCGGCACGGTGATGTGCCAGAACCTGCGCCACCACGACGCGCCGTCGATCTCGGCCGCCTCGTACAGCGCCGGATCGACCCGCTGCAGCCCCGCCATGAAGATCACCACGGGGTAGCCGAGCTGGAACCACACCATGACCGCCATGACGGTGGCCAGGGCGTAGTCGGGGTCGCCGAGCCAGTTGCGGGCCAGCGAGCCGAGGCCGAGCGTCTCCAGGATCTGGTTGAGCGCGCCGTACGACGGGTGCAGCATCCACCCCCACACCACGCCGGCCACCGCCACCGGCAGCACCTGCGGCAGGTAGAACGCGGCCCGCAGCGCGCTCGCGGTGCGCGGGCCGAACCGCTTGCCGATGTGGTCGAACAGCGCGGCCGCCAGCACCAGGCCGATGATCGTCGGCACGATGGCCATGGCCACGATCAGCAGCACGTTGTGCCGGAACGACGCCCAGAAGTTCGCGTCGGTCAGCAGCCGCCGGTAGTTGTCCAGGCCGGTCCACCGGGGCGTGCCGACCCCCGACCATCGGGTGAAGCTCGTGTAGACGTTCATCAGGAACGGCACGACGATCACGGCGAGGAACAGCACCGCGCTCGGGATCAGGAAGGGCCAGTAGCCGGCGCGGCCGGGAGCGCGCGGGACCCGCTGGGGTGGTTGTGCCACGAGAAGACCTCTCGTCACCTCGGGGGCGGCGGCGCGCCGGGGGCGGCCGCCGCCTGCCGAGGGTGGGGGGCCGACAGGTCAGTCGCCGATGTCGGCCAGGTTGTCGTTGTAGGGCTGGGCCAGCTCGTCCAGCACCTCGCCGGGGGCCTTGGTGCCGTTGATCAGCTCCTGTACGGCGGCGACGAGCACGTCGTAGTAGCCCGGGGCCGGCCAGTCGGGGTAGAAGGCCAGGCCGTCTTGCGCCGAGAGCGTGTTGAAGTTGTCGATGAGCTCCTTGCTCTTCTCATCGGTGATCGCGGAGGTGTCGGCGGCGACGGGGATGCCGCCGGCGTTGCCCAGCTTGTTCTGGACGTCCTTGCTCATCGTGATGTCGATGAAGTCGTACGCCAGGTCCTTGTTCTCGGACTTCTCCGGCACGACCCACAGGTTGCCGCTGGAGCCGGCGCTCAGCCGGTTGCCGGGCCACAGGAACGTGCCCCACTCGAAGTCCTTGACGTCGCTGGCCACGCGGCCGTACCACCAGCTGCCGGAGATCATGATGGGGTACTTGCCGGACATGAACGCCACTCCCATGTCCTCGGCCTTGAGACCGGCCGAATCCTTGCCGATGTAGCCCTTCTTCACCCAGTCGGCGAAGGTGGTGGCGGCGTAGGTGAGCTCGGGGCCGTGGAAGTCGACCTTGCCCTTGTAGAGCTGGTAGGCGTCGACCCAGGGGCGCTGCGCCTTGCTGAGGGCGAGCTGGTAGAAGATCTGCTGCGCGGGGTACTCCGCGCCGCCGACGGAGATCGGCGTGATGCCGGCCTTGACGAACGTGTCGAGCGCGGCGGTGAACTCGTCGAACGTCTTCGGCACCTCGATCTTGTACTGATCGAACATGTCCTTGTTGTAGTAGACCATGACGTACTCGCCGTAGTTCGGCACGCCGAACCACTTGCCGGAGCCCATGATGCCGCGCTCGTCGTACTTCGCGGTGGTCTGCAGCGACGGGCTGAGCAGCTTGTCCCAGCCGCGCTTGGTCGCCTCGGCCGTCAGGTCGGTGAGCAGGCCCTGCTTCGACAGCAGGCCGGCCGTCGCGTTGCCCTTGTTGTACTCCATGATGTCGGGCGCCTGATCCGAGTTGAGGATCATGCTCGCGGTCTTCTGGATCTGTTCGAAGCCCTTCTCCTCGAACTTCACCCGCACGCCCGGATGCGTCGCCTCGAACTGCTTGATGGCGTCGGCCCACGCCACGCCCATCGCGCTGTCGGCGGTCTCGTAATGCCACAGCGTCAGCGTCCTGGCGCCCCCGGACGACCCGCCTCCGCTCGTCTTCTCGGCGCCGTCGCCGCAGGCCGCGAGCGCGAGCGACGCGGCGGCCAGCGCGGCCACCAGCGCCACGCCTCTTGTTACCTTCATCGTGTCTCCAGGGGGGTTGGGTCAGGCCGTCGTGATGACGGCGCTCGACGGGGAGCCCGGCAGCGGCGCGAACGCCACCTCGGCGATCCGCTTGGGACCGGACACGGTCACGTTCAGCACGTCCCCGGCCCGTGTGGCCGTGACCGTCGTGTCCCCGTCGATGTCCGCGATGGTGGCCCGGCTCTCGCCGTCCACCGGCACGCCCCAGCTCACGAGGGTGACCTCGGGGAAGGGGCCGTCGGGCAGGGTGTCCGCCGGTTCGACGACCGGGATCAGGGCACCGTACCGGACGAACAGCGGGATGTGCTCCAGTGAGGTCGAAACCGTGACATACCGGCCACCGGTGATGACCTCGCCCGTCCAGTGGTCCACCCAGTCACCGGCCGGCAGATAGACCTGCCGGGCCCCCTCGGGGGCCGTCATCGGCGCCACCAGCAGGTCACGCCCGAGCAGGTACTCCAGGTCGGCCTGCCACGCCACCGGGTCGTCCGGATAGTCGACGCACAAAGCCCGCATCATCGGCGACCCGGTGCGGGCCGCGTCGATCGCCGCCGAATAGATGTACGGCATCAGCCGATAGCGCAGCCGCAGCGCCGCCACGACCGCCCGCTCGGCCTCCTCCGGGTACTCCCACGGCTCCCGGCTCGTCGTGCCGTGGAACCGCACCAGCGGCGACAAGGCGCCGAACTGCCCCCAGCGGACGTACAGGTCGTCGCTCGGGCGGCCGGTGAAACCGCCGGCGTCGTGGCTCCAGAACGGCACCCCCGACAGGCCGTGCGACAGGCCCCCGCGCAGCGTGCTGCCCATCGCCGCGTAGCTCGTGAACGTGTCGCCGCCCCACTGCGCCGAGTGCCGCTGGCCGCCCAGGAACGACGAGCGCGCCCAGACCAGCTCGTGCCCGTTGACCTCGCGCGTCACCCGCGCCACCAGGTCGTTGAACAGCAGCGTGTAGACGTTGTGCAGCTCGGTGCCGCGCATGCCGTTGAACGCGACCGCGTCGGCCGGCACGCCCTCGGCGAAGTCGGTCTTGTACGCCGCGGCCCCCTGCCGCAGCGGCCCGCGCAGCAGCCCGGCGAACCACTCGGCCGCCTCGGGGTTGGTGAAGTCGACGATGCCGCAGGGCGGGTAGGTGCCGTGCCAGGAGTCGGCGACGTACACCTCGCCGTCCGGTCTGCGCAGGAAGTAGCCCTTCGCCGCGCCTTCCCGGAAAACCGGGCTCAGGTGTGAGATGTAGGGGTTCATCCAGAGGCAGACCTTGAACCCCATCTCGGCCAGCTCGGCCAGCATGCCCTCCGGGTCCGGGAAATGCTCCTCGTCCCAGCGCAGGTCCGACCAGTTGCCGTCCCGCTGCCAGTACGTGTCCAGGTGCAGCACGTCGCACGGGATGCCCCGCTCGCGGATGCGGCGGGCCCGCTCCATGACCCGCTCCTGGCTGTCGCGGAAGAAACCCGACGATATCCAGGTGCCGAACGCCCACTTCGGCGGCAGCACCGGGCGGCCGGTCAGCCGGTCGAAACGGTCCAGGATGGCGGGGATCGTCGGGCCCGCGATCAGGTAGTAGTCGATCAGGTCGTCGGGCACCACGATCTCGACGCAGCTGTGCGTGGAGCGGCACAGGTCGAACTCCGCCGGCAGGCCGCTGTCGAGCATGATGCCGTAGCCGCGGCTGGAGACGTAGAACGGCACGTTCTTGTACGACCGGTCCGACTCGACGCCGAACGCGTCGAAGTTCCACATCACCGGGCGCTGCCCGCGCTTGTCCAGCGGCGTGAACTTCTCCCCCAGCCCGCCGAAGTGCTCGTCGGGGCGGGCCGCGAAGCTCTCGTGGTAGGCCACCACCGCGCCGTCCACCAGGGACCGGCCGAACGGCAGCGTGCGCAGCCTGCCGCTGATGTCGACGTGGCCGGGGTCCTGCTCGGTCAGCACCTCGCCGGCGGCGTTGGTGAACCGCAGGTGCCAGGGATCCAGGGTGATCTCGGCCCGCGCCGACCCGGCGTCCACGACGATCACGCCGTCGCGGGTCTCGACCCGGGCGCCGTCGTACTTCCCGGGCCGCACCAGCTCGATCGCGCGGGCCGACCGGGTACGCGTGTCGGGGTCGGCGCTCAGCCGCACCCGGATCACGCCCTCTCCGGCCACCCCGACCTGCACGACGAGCGTCTCCTCCGCCGACGTCGCCGCCTTGAGCGCCACCCCGGCCGGGTCAAGGGCCACCACCTCGGCGCGGACCAGCGCCGACAGCCCCCGCTCCCCGTGCGCGCGCACGGGCAGCTCCGGCGGGTCCGCGACGAAGTACTCCCGCGCGATCAGCGGCGGACGATACGGCATTGCCCAACTCCTGGTGTCATCGCTCCACGGCCGCCCCGGGGCGGCCATCCCAGGCAATTAGTTTGCCGACCGTACCAACAAAGGTCAACGTATGACCTGGCAGGGATCGCAGAGGCGGATGACCACGACGTCACCGGGCGGAACGGTGAGGGTGTCCCCCGGGCCGTACTCGACCCCGTCGAGCAGGCTCGTGCCGGTCGTTCCGGGAACGGTCACGGGCAGCTCGCCGTGATTGATCAGGAACAGGTGGGCGCCGCGGCGCACCAATTCCAGGGTGTCGGGCAGGTCGCGGGGCCGGTCGACGCCGGCGTCGTCGAGGGCCGGGGCGAGGACGGCGCGCAGGTCGCCGGGCGCCGTGGACAGGTACCAGGCGACGCCGGAGCCCAGTTCGTGGCGGGTCAACGCCGGATGGCCGGCGTCGGGGCCGTCGGTGAAGACACGCACCGGGCGGGCGCCGGCGAGGCGTACCCGCTCGGCCCAGACCCGGCCGTGATCACGGACCCGGACCGTGTCGTCGTGGGCGGCGAGGGTGACCGTCTCGTGCTCGCGCAGCGGGTGGAACTCCTCCACGGTCAGCCCGAGCACCTCGCGCAACGCGCCCGGGAACGGCCCGGGGTGGATGGTGTCGTGCTCGTCGACGATGCCGGAGAAGTACGACACGAACAGGTGGCCGCCCGACTCGACGTACCGGTGCAGGTTCTTGGCCCCGGCCTCGGTGAGCAGGTACAGGCTCGGCGCGAACACCAGCCGGTAGCCGGACAGGTCGCCGGTGGGCGGCACGAAGTCGACGGTGACGTGCTCGCGCCACAGCGCCTCGTAGAACGCGTTCATCCGCTCGCGGTACAGCAGGTCGACCGACGGCCGCCACTCCAGTTCCAGCGCCCAGTGCGCCTGCCAGTCCCACACGATCGCGACCTGCGCCTCGACCCGTTCGCCGCGCACCTCGGCGAGCCGCCTCAGGTCGGCGCCGAGACCGACGACGTCGCGCCAGATCCGCGAGTCGGTGCCGGCGTGCGGCACCATCGCGGAGTGGAACTTCTCGGCGCCGAACCGGGAGGCGCGCCATTGGAAGAACAGCACCGAATCCGAGCCCCTGGCGACATGGGCGAGGCTGTTGCGGCGCATCTCGCCCGGCCGTTTGGCGATGTTGCGGGGCTGCCAGTTCACGGCGCCGGTGGAGTGCTCCATCAGCAGCCAGGGCTCGCCGCCGCCGAGCGACCGGCTGAGGTCGGCCGACATGGCCAGGTCGATGTGGTTGTCGGGCCGCTCGGCGGCCAGATAGTGGTCGTTGGCGATCACGTCCACCTCGGCGGCCCAGGCCCAGTAGTCCATGGACTCGCAGTTGGTGGTCATGAAATTGGTGGTCACCGGCAGTGCGGGGGTGAGCTCGCGCAGCACGTCGCGCTGCAGCCGGTAGCAGGCCAGATGTTCGTCGGAGGTGAAGCGCTTGTAGTCGAGCCGCTGCGCGGGATTGACGGCGGTGAGACCGGCCCGGGGGGCGTCGATCTCGGCCCAGTCGCCGTACCGCTGGCCCCAGAAGGTGGTCCCCCACGCCTCGTTGAGGGCCGACAGGTCGCCGTAGACGCGCCGCAGCCACGCGCGGAACGCCTCGACGCTGTTGTCGCAGTAGCACTCGCCGAGCGGCGCGCCGTACTCGTTGTGCACGTGCCACATGACCACGCCGGGATGATCGCGATAGTGCCCGGCGAGGGCCCGCACCAGCCGCTCGGTCGCGGCGCGGTACTCCGGGGAGCTGGGGCACGCCGTCTGCCGGGAGCCCGTGCCGATCCGCATGCCCTCACGGGTGACGGGCAGCGACGACGGGTGCAGCCGGGAGAACCACGCGGGGGGCGTGGCCGTGGGAGTGCCGAGGTCGACGGCGATGCCGGCGTCGTGCAGCCGGTCGACGATCTCGTCGAGCCAGCCGAACTCGTACCGGCCGGGCGCGGGCTCCATCAGGACCCAGGAGAAGATGCCGAGGCTGATCAGGTTGACACCGGCCTCGCGCATGAGGCGGACGTCCTCCTCCTGCACTTCACGCGGCCACTGCTCCGGGTTGTAGTCGCCTCCGTAGGCGAGGCCGTCGGGTCGCTCGGGATGGCGCCGGCGCATGATTCCCCCTGTTCGACATCTGTGAACGTGCACAGTAGCGCAGATCGACAGGCCTGAAAAGCAGGAGATCGCATTCCACCAGGCCACCACGAAAGTTAACGACACCGCAACGACCACTTGACGCGCCCACCCTCGGCCCATCAGCCTGTGACCGTTCACAGATGCCAGCGCACCCCGACAAGATCAGAACCTCGGACAGTGGAGGCAATCATGCGCAGTATCAGGCGCCTGTCCGCCGTGACGGCGGTGCTCACCGCCGCTCTGACCGTCGCCGCATGCGGCGGATCCAGCGACACCCCCGAACCGTCCGCCGGCTCCGCCGCCGCGTCCGCCCCCGCCGGGCCCGTCTCGCTGACCTACTGGACCTGGGTCCCGAACATGGACAAGATCGTCGCGGTGTGGAATCAGGCCCACCCCGACATCAAGGTGACCGTCAGCAAGCAGGCCGGCGGCGACCAGGCCTCCGCGAAATTCCTCACCGCCGCCAAGGCCGGCAACCCGCCCGACCTCGTGCAGGCCGAGTACCAGCATCTGCCGTCGTTCGTCGCCGCCGAAGCCGTCGCCGACATCAAGGCCGAGACGGCCGCGATCAAGCCGGAGTTCAGCGACGGCCTGTGGGGACTCGTCACCCTCGGCACCGATGGCGTCTACGGCATCCCGCAGGACAGCGGCCCCATGATGCTGTTCTACCGGGCCGACCTGTTCGACAAGTACGGCATCGACGTGCCGAAGACCTGGGACGAGTACGCCGAGGCCGCCCGCAAGGTGCACAAGAAGGACCCCAAGGTCTACCTCGGCACGTTCTCCAGCAAGGACCCGGGGGCGTTCGCCGGCCTCGCCCAGCAGGCCGGGGCCCAGTGGTGGTCGACCAGCGGCGGGTCGTGGAAGGTCGCCATCGACGACGCGCCCACCACCAAGGTCGCCGACTACTGGGGCGGCCTGGTCAAGGAAGGCGTGATCGACGACATGCCGTACTTCACCCCCGAGTGGAACAAGGCCCTCAACGACGGCAAACTGCTGACCTGGCCGTCGGCCGTGTGGGCGCCCGGCGTGCTGGAGGCCAACGCGCCCAAGGGCAAGGGCAAGTGGGCCGTCGCGCCGCTGCCCCAGTGGAGCGCCGGCGAGAACGTCAGCGGATTCTGGGGCGGCTCGTCGACCGCCGTCGCCGCCAAGTCGCCGCACAAGGCGCAGGCCGTGCAGTTCGCCACCTGGCTCAACACCGACCCCGAGGCCCTCGACCTGCTGGTCAAGGAAGGCGCGCTCTACCCCGCGTCGAGCAAAGGCCAGGACTCCCTGACCGAGCCGCCGGCGTACTTCTCCAACCAGCCCGACTTCTGGCAGCAGGCCAACCAGATCTCCGCCACCGCCCGCGGCTTCACGTTCGGCCCCAACGTCGGGGTGACCTACAACGCCTTCTCCGACGCCTTCGACAAGGCGCTGCAGGCCAAGTCGTCGTTCGGTGACGCCGTGCGCGTCATGCAGGACGCCACGGTCGCCGACATGCGCAAGTCCGGCTTCCAGCTCGCCCAGTGAGCTCCCGCCAAGGGGCCAAGGAGGCGATCATGAGACGACGCGGCGGCAACCGCGCGGGCGCGGCCCCGTACCTGTTCCTGACGCCCGCCATCGCCCTGTTCGCGCTGTTCATGGCGCTGCCGATCGGCTACACGATCTACCTGAGCCTGCGCCGGGTCAAGGTCTCCGGCCTCGGCCTCGGCAAAGGCTCGCGGCGGGAGATCTACGCCGGGCTCGCCAACTACTCGGCGGCGGTCACCGACGGCGAGCTGTGGGCCGGCTGGCTGCGCGTCCTCGGCTACGGCACGATGGTGCTCGTGGCCATGCTGGGGCTCGCCCTGGTGTTCGCGCTCATGCTCGACTCCGCCCGTGTACGGCTGGCCCGATTCTCCCGCATCGCGATCTTCCTGCCGTACGCCGTGCCGGCCGTCACCGCCACCCTGCTGTGGGGGTTCCTCTACCTGCCCGACGTCAGCCCGTTCCAGGGCGCCCTGCCCGACGGCACCGAACTGCTCGGCGCCGACCTGGTCGTCTACTCGATGGCCAACATCGCGGTCTGGGGCGGGACCGGGTTCAACATGCTCGTGCTCTACACCGCGCTGCGGGCCGTGCCCCGCGAACTGTACGAGGCGGCGCGCATCGACGGCGCCACCGAGCTGCAGATCGCGCTGCGGGTGAAGATCCCGCTGCTCGTCCCGGCGCTCGTCCTCACCACGGTCTTCTCGATCATCGCCACGATCCAGGTGTTCACCGAGCCGACCGCGCTGCGCCCGCTCACCAACACGATCAGTTCGACGTGGAGCCCGCTCATGAAGGTCTACCGCGACGCCTTCGTCAACAGCGACCTTTACTCCGCCGCCGCCACCTCCATCGTGATCGCCGCGATCGCGCTGGTGCTGTCCTTCGGATTCCTGCGCGTGGTCCGCGACCGCGCCTTCGGGGAGCGCTGATGTCGTCGACCACCGCCGAGGCCCCGGTCCACGCCGGCCGCCGGGCCCGCCGCCCCGCCGGGTCCCTCGCCGGCGTCGCGCCGACGGTCGTGCTGCTGCTCGGAGCGCTGTACTGCCTGTTTCCGGTCAGCTGGGTGCTGATCGCGGCCACCAAGTCACCGGCCGAGCTGTTCTCCACCTCCACCCTCGCCATCGGCACCGGCCTGTTCGACAACCTGGCCGACCTGGCGGCGTACCGGGAAGGGGTGTTCTGGCTGTGGCTGCTCAACACCTTCCTGTACGCCGGGGTCGGCGCCGTGCTGTCGGCCGGGGTGTCGGCGGCCTCCGGCTACGCCCTGGCGAAGTACCGCTTCCCCGGCCGCGGCCTGATCTTCAACGTGCTGATCGGCGGCATCCTGGTGCCGGCCGTGGTGCTCGCCATCCCGCAGTACCTGCTGCTGTCGAAGGCCGGGCTCGCCGACACCTACTGGGCGGTGCTGCTGCCGCAGATCCTCAGCCCGTACGGCATCTACCTGGCCCGCGTCTACGCCACGGCCGCGGTGCCCGACTCGCTGCTGGAGGCCGCCCGCATCGACGGGGCCAGCGACTGGCGGCTGTTCCGTCAGGTGGCGCTGCCGCTGATGGTGCCCGGCATGGTCACGGTGTTCCTGTTCCAGTTCGTGGCGATCTGGAACAACTTCCTGCTGCCGTTCATCATGCTGGGCGACGACCGCAAGTTCCCGCTGACCGTGGGCCTGTACACTCTGCTCGCGGCCGGCGCCAACCAGCCCTCTCTCTACAACCTGATCATCACGGGGGCCCTGTTGTCGATCATCCCGCTCGTCGCCCTGTTCCTCACCATGCAACGCTACTGGCGCACCGACCTGTCGAGCGGCGCCGTGAAATCCTAGTCATCGTGCAGAAACGACGCCCCACCATCCACGACGTGGCGGCCGCGGCCGGAGTCTCCCGTGGCACCGTGTCGCGGTTGCTCAACGGCGACAAATACGTCAGCACGTCGGCGCGGGTCGCTATCGAGCGGGCCATCGCGCAGACCGGCTACGTCGTCAACCGCAACGCCCGCAGCCTCGTCACGCGGCGCACCGGCTCGGTCGTGATGGTGCTGTCGGAGCCCCAGGAGAAACTGTTCGAAGACCCCAACTTCAGCGTGCTGCTGCGCACCGCGACCAAACGGCTCGCCGAGCGCGACGTGTCGCTCGTCCTGATGATCGCCGCCGACGACAGCGACCGCGACCGCGTCGAGCGGTACGTGCGCGGCGGCCACGCCGACGGCGTCCTGCTCATCTCCACCCACGCCGGCGACCCGCTGCCCGCCCGGCTGCGCGAGATCCCGGTGGCGGCCGTCGCGCAGGGCGCCGTGCTCGGCCTCGAAAACGTCATCCCGTACGCCGCCGCCGACGACCGCGAAGGCGCCCGCCAGATGACCCGCTACCTGGTCGAGCAGGGCCGCCGCCGCATCGGCATCATCACCGGGCCCCTCGGCACGCCCGGCGGGCTGCTGCGCCTGGAGGGGTTCTGCGACGTGCTCGGCCGCAGAGCCACCAAGAAGCTCATCGAACACGGCGACTACACGCGGCTCGGCGGCGAAAGCGCCATGGCCCGGCTGCTGGAACGCAACCCCGACCTCGACGCCGTCTTCGTCGGCTCCGACCTGATGGCCGCCGGCGCCCTCGCCACGCTGCGCGCCGCGGGCCGCCGCGTCCCCGACGACGTCGCCGTGGGCGGCTTCGACGACTCGGCCGTGGCGATGAGCACCCACCCCGCGCTCACCACGATCCGCCAGCCCCTCGCCCGCGTCGCCGAGGAGACCGTGCGCCTGCTGCTCCGCCTCATCGACGAGCCCGGCCCCGTCGAACCGGTCGTCCTCCCCACCGAACTGATCATCCGCGACTCCGCCTGACGACGGCCCCGCCCGAAGCGCGTCCCCCGATCGGCGGCCCACCGGCCAGCGCCGGACGGGCAGGTTGACACCACTACCTGGGCCTATTTAGTTTAATGCCCGACCAAATAGGGCGGGGAGGCGGAATGTCGGGCGCACCGGGCCGGCCGAAAGGGCTGGACGGGCTCTGCTACGGCGGAGACTACAACCCCGAGCAGTGGACCGAAGACGTCTGGCGCGAAGACGTCGCGCTCATGCGGGAAGCCAAGGTCAACCTGGTCACCGTCGGCGTCTTCTCCTGGGGGCGACTGGAGCCGGAACCCGGCCGGTACACCTTCGACTGGCTCGACCGGGTCCTCGACCTGCTGCACGAAGGCGGCATCAAGGTCTGCCTGGCCACGCCCACCGCCTCACCCCCGCCCTGGTTCGGCCTGGCCCACCCCGACGCCCTGACCCGCACCGCCGAAGGCACCACGCTCACCCACGGCAGCCGCGACACCTACTGCGTCAGCGCCCCGGCGTACCGGGAGGCGTCGCGCCGCATCGCCCGGGCCATCGCCGAACGCTACGCGAACCATCCCGCGCTGGCCCTGTGGCACGTCCACAACGAGTACGGCACCCGCTGCCACTGCGACCACGTGGCCGCGGCGTTCCGCGCCTGGCTGCGCGACCGGCACGGCGACCTCGACACCCTCAACGACGCCTGGACCACGGCGTTCTGGAGCCAGCATTACTCGGCCTGGGAACAGATCATGCCGCCCCGGGCCACCCAATACCTGCCCAACCCCGCCCAGGCCCTCGACTTCCGCCGCTTCCTGTCCGACGAACTGCTGGCCCACTTCCGCGAGCAGAAGGCCATCCTGCGCGAACTGACCCCCGACGTACCCGTCACCACCAACTTCGCCCTCGGCTCCTGGGTGCCGGTGAACCCGTGGAAGTGGGCGCGCGAACTGGACCTGGTGGCCATCGACCACTACCCGTCGGCCCCCGGCCCGGCCGCCGCCGAACAGACCGCCTTCGCCGCCGACCTGGCCCGGTCCTGGGCCGGCGACCGGCCGTGGCTGCTCATGGAACAGGCCGCCGGCGTCGTCCACACGGGCACCCGCATGACCGCCAAGCGGCCCGGCGAGATCACCCGCCACAGCCTCCAGCACATCGCCCGCGGCTCCACCGGCGTCATGTTCTTCCAGTGGCGCGCCTCACGCGGCGGGGCCGAGCAGTGGCACGGCGGCATGGTGCCGCACGCCGGCCCCGGCTCCCGGGTGTTCACCGAGGTCCGCGACCTCGGCCGGCAACTCGCCCGCCTCGACGTGCCCTCGGGCCGCGTCGCCGCCGACGCCGCGATCGTGTGGGACCCCGAGGCGTGGTGGGCCCTGGAGACACCGGGCCTGCCGTCCACCGAACTCGACCACCTCGCCGCCGTCCACCAGGCCCACCGCGTCCTGTGGCGGGCCGGCCTGACCGCCGACTTCGTCGCCCCCACGGGCGACCTGTCCCCGTACAAGACGATCCTGATCCCCAGCCTCTACCTGATCGGCGACGAGCCCGCCGCCCGCATCGCCCGCCACGTCGAGTCGGGCGCCACCCTGGTCGTCTCCTTCTTCAGCGGCGTCGCCGACGAACACGGCCGCGCCCGCCTCGGCGGCCACCCGGGCGCGTTCCGCGACGTCCTCGGCGTCACCGCCGACGAGTTCCTCCCCCTGGCCGAGCCGATCCCCCTGTCCAACGGCCACACCGCCAACCTGTGGAGCGAACGCCTCACCCTCCGCGGCGCCATCCCCCTCGCCACCTACACCACCGCCCCCCTGACGGCCCGCGCCGCCATCACCCGCAACGAACACGGCTCCGGCCGCGCCTTCTACACCTCGACCTCCCTCACCGACCAGGCCTACGCCGACCTCCTCGCCACCGCCGGCCTGCCCACCGCGACCCCCCACCCCGGCATAGAAGTGGTCCGCCGCACCGACGCCGAAGCCACCCACCTCTACGCCATCAACCACACCGAAACCCCCCACGACCTCCCCATGAACGGCGTCAACCTCCTCACCGGCTCCCCCGTCACCCACCACCTCCACCTCCCCCCAGGCACCCACGCCATCATCCGCACCCACTGACCACCTGCTTCGCAGCTCGTCTCACGAACGGACCACGTCGACCTGGAACGTGGCGGTCTTCGTCGTGCCTGCCACCGTGTACGAGACGGTCACGGTTTGCGTTCCAGGAAGGGCTGGGTCGTATCCCGACACGGAGTAGCCGCCGTGCCCTTCGGCCAGGACCTCATCGTGCACGCCGTCGGTGTAGTCGGCCGTGACCACGAGGCCCGTCAGGTCGAGGGACTGGCCGACGGCGTAGACGGTCGTGGCCGGGGGCGTCTTCACCGAGACCGACGACAGGTCCGCCCCACGCAGGGCGGCGTGCTCCGCCTGGGTCAGCGCGAAGACGTGCCCGTGGCGGATGACGCCGTTCGCGAGGTCGTAGTCCGGTGTCCGCCAGGTGATGGGCGTCCACTCCCCCGACGCGAGGTCCTTGCCCCAGTAGGGGCTGAGCTGCTCCTCCATGGGGTTCCCCGCGGGGGCGCCGGCCCATATCTGGTCCGCCCACAGGTAGTAACCCTTCCCCCGCACGTCGCCGAGGTTCGCCTTGACCACCATCGGCGCCTCGGCGTAGGTCGTGTTCATCGTGTCGTGGGTGATGCAGCCCTTGACCAGCGTCCAGTCCTCGGGCGGCGCCAGCACCGACGTCGCCCGTTCCTGGTAGATGTCGTCGCTGGCGCACCCGGGGACATACGTGGTGACCCCGACCCCGGTGGAGATGCGGTCGGTGACGAACCGGTGGTACGACCCGTCCGTTTCGTCCCTGATGATGACGGCGTCGAGCGTGCCGTGGCCGGGCCTGCCGCTCATCACCTTCGCCGGTGTGAACGTCACGAAGTCGCGCGTCGTGGCGTAGAGGGTCTGGTTCCTCGTCAGCGGATAGCGGCCGTTCGGGTCGTCGCGGTCGGGCGTGTAGTACGTCCCGGGTGGATACATGGACGAGGTCCAGCAGACGACGTAGGCCCCGATCGTCTCATCCCAGATGGCCTCCGGGGCGAACGCCATCCCCGCCTCGTCCGGGGCCACCCGGACGTGCCGCTGCTCCGACCAGGTCCGCAGGTCACAGGACTCCCAGACCTCGATGTAGCGGCTGGCGTCGCTCTGCGCCCAGTCCCAGCCCTTCCACCCGTACGCCGTGCCGTCGACGTTCAGATCCGTGGCGATGAGGTAGAACTTGTCCCCCTCCGGGGATCGGACGATCGACGGGTCACGCACGGCGTGCATGCCCTTGGTGGACTGGAGGACCATCTGCCCGTTGTTGGCCGCCACCCAGCGGGTCGGGTCGTTGCCGACGCTCGTGGCCATGTAGATCTGCTGCCCCACCTGGCTGTTGGACCTGGCGAAGTTCACCATCCCATACCGCGAGAACGGGGCGAGCTTCACCGCGGGCCGCACCGTCAGGGTGAAGGTGCGGCACGCCTCGGCGCCGTCGACGGTGACGCACGCCGTCAGGGTCACTTTCGCCGGGCCGGCTCCGGCCGGTGGGCGCTTCACCACACCCGCCGCGATCGCGCCGTCCGCCTTGTCGGACACGATGTCCGGGTTCGACGAGGTCCACTTCACCACCGCGCCCGGCGTCGACGCCACCGTCGTCGGCAGGGTCACGTTTCCCCGCACGTCGTCGGCGTTGGGAATCACGATATCGGCCAGGGCCTGCTCCGCCGGCCCGGTTGCCGCGGTCACCTTTTCGCGTGCCATCTGACCACCCTCGTCACCAGATCCATGGTCAGGAGCGCCGCCACCGTTGACGAGGCCGCCCAATGCCGTTGCCGTCTCCTTGGCCTCGCCATTTTTTCTCACCATTGCAGGGTGTGCCACCTTACCGCCGTGGACTTGGCACTCGGGTTTCGGTCCGTGGGTGCCAGGTTCCGTTTGAGCTTGGCCCGCTGGGCGGTGGCGGCCGACCAGCCCACGACCGCCCGGGAGTACAAATCGACGACGAACGCGACGTACACCACCCCGGCCCCAGTCATCACGTAGGTGATGTCGGGGCGCGTGGTGGTGCAGTCCCGCCGCAGCAGGCCGGCGGCACGTTCATGGCCGTCATCGCGCGCGGTGGTGCGGATCGTCTTGCCGCGGCGGGCGCCGTGCGGGCCGAGTTCAGGCACCAGCCGGGCGACGGTGCAGCGCGCCACCTCGATCCCTTCACGGTGCAGTCGCCGCCAGACTTTACGAACGCCGTAGGTGACGGCGTGGACGCGGCTGACGTACTCTTTGAGCTGTTCATCGCGCGGGCGCGGGCGCTGGGCCGCCTGCTCTTGACGGCGTAGCAGGTGCTGGTTGCGATCTTCAGCCCGTGCGCGGTCAGCACACGGCAGATCGGCTCGACCCCGAACACCTGCTTGAACGCGTCGATGAACGCTACGAGCGCTTGTGTGGCCGGTCGAGCTCGGCCGCGAAAAAAGCCGACGCCGCCTTCACGATCTCATTGGGGCGTCGCAGCTCAGCGACCTCCGCTCGCAGCCGCTTGATCTCCTCGGTGACATCGCTGCCATCGCCTAAGGTGGAAGCTCATAACGGTCGAGGTGAGGACGCCTGGTCGCGTCCGAGATGCGGTGTAAATGTGAACGAGCGTAGGTTGCCGTGCTGAACGGTTCGGTTGGCCACAGGGTGACCACTGGTTCGGGCCTTGGCGGGTCATGCCGCCCTTGGTGGCGATGACCAAGCCCTCGGGGTAGGGATGCAACGCCTTGCGGATGTACTTCTCCGCAGTGAACGGGCCGTAAGCGTCAGCGGTGTCGATGTGCGTCACGCCCGCATCGACCGCATCGCGGAGCACCTGTATGGGCTGTTCCGGATCTTCCGGTGCGGCCCAGTGGCCAGGGCCGGTGAGCTGCATGGAGCCGAAGCCGATGCGCCTGCCGCTAGAAAAGAGCATCTTCATCAACCTCCTTGGGAGGTTGGCCCCGCAGTTCTTCCAGGCCTGCGGCCTTGGTGGCGAGCAATACGAACAGCCGGGCGGCAACGAGCGCGTCATACGTCGCCCGGTGCGGGCTGAGGTAGTCGGGCAGACCCTCGGCCAGGCTGAACGCCTCGACCAAGCTTCCGAGCCGGTAACTGCCGAGGTCCGGAACCAGCCGTCGCGCCAGTTTCAGGGTGCCGAACACCTCGGGCGACTCCCAGTCGGGGAGCTTGCGGCTCAGCACGCCAAGGTCGACGTGGGCGTTGTGCGCTACGAGGGCGTCAGCGTCCAGGGCGGCGAGCACCTTACCGGTGATGGCCTCGAACGACGGGCGGTCGGCCACGTCCTTGTCGGTCAGGCCGTGGATGCGGGCGGCGAAGTGCTTGATCGGGGCGTCCGGCTTCACCAGCCAGCTCAGCGGCTCCCCGATGACACCGCCGACCACGGGGACGGCGGCCAGCTCCACCAGGTCGGGCGGCTGCTGGCCGTTGCCCTCGACGTCCACGACCACGAAGTTCAGGCTCGTCCAGTCAGTCATCTTGCTTCTCGCCCTTCCAGCCGATGCCGGCACGGCCATGCCGACGTTCACGGTGCGGGTGGCGCACGTCGTGAACCTGGAAGCCGAGGGTGTGTTGCAGGTAGTAGCGCGGCTGCTCGGTCTCCAGGCCGGACACCACAACCGCCCGCTCGGTGATGTCCACGACCACAAGACCACAGCCCGGGGAGTCCCCGTCACCCTGCTCCCGCCGCTCGGCCTCAACCCTCGCGTTCAGCGTGTCGGCGATCCTCTGGTCGGCGCCCCGCGTCACGCGCCCTCCGCGGAGCCTTTCCCCGTCGCACCACGCTGGACCGCCTCCAGCAGCCCCCGGACGGTGTCCGCCTGCGGGTCCCGCAACTCCTCGAAGAGCGCGAGCCCTTCACGCCAGGCACGCTCAGCGGCCGCATCGTCGCCGTCCTGGCGGTAGGTTCGCCCCAGATCGACGAGGACCACGGCCACATGCCGGCGATCGCCCAGCTCCCGAAAGATGCCAGTCGCCCGGCGAAACGCCCGAACCGCCTCCCGACGGTCACCGGCGACCGACTCGACCAGCCCCATCTGGTGGACGCACAACGCCTCACTCCACCGGTTGCCCAATTCCTCGAAGATGGCCAGCGCCTGCCCGTAATGCTGCTGGGCCGCGGCGTACTCCCGGAGCCCTCGATGACCGTTGGCGATGCTCAGCAAGGTCATGCCCTCTCCCCTGCGATCAGCGATCTCGCGGACGATGGGCAGGGCGGCGCGGGAGTACTCGATCGCCCGGGCGTATTCGCCGAGCGACTGCGACACCAGCCCGCTGCCCCGCAGTGAGAACGCCTCTCCCCACTTGTCGCCGGATGCCCTGCTCACCTCAAGGGCCTGCCGATAATGAACCAGCGCCTCGGCGTGCTGCTCCATGTCCCAGAAGGCGTCCCCCAGCAGGATGAGCACCCACGCCTCCGCCGTTCGATCTCCTATGTGCCGAGCGGCCCGCACTGCGATCTGATGTGTGGATATCCAGTCGTGCCAGTACGAGAAGCGTTCGAAGAACGCCATCAGCGCGATGGCGAGTTTCCACACGATGTCGAAATGCCGCCATTCCTCGGCCAGCCGCTGGGCGTCCAGGAGATTGGCCCGCTCTGCCTCGCACCAGCTCAGCGCGGCGTCCAGGTCGGCGAACGGCTCCGCCCCGATGGGCTCGGACTCCATCGGAACGGGTCTCCCCTGCGGGAGGATCGCACGATACGCAGCGTAGGCGTTCTCCAAATACCACAACAGCAATCTGCGGACGCTCGCCGCGCGATCATCCTGCGGTTCGTCCGCCTCGACCCGTTCAACCGCATAGGCGCGTAACAGGTCATGGAAGCGATATCGGTCGGGCCGGACCTCCTGGATCAGGTGCAGCCCGGCCAGGGAGTCCAGCAGCCTGCGCGCACGAGCACGGTTGACGCCGGCGAGGGCGGCGGCCGCGTCCAGGCCGATGTCCGGGCCGGCATGCAGGCCCAGCAGCCGGAACATCCGGGCCGAGTCCCGGGGAAGTGACCGGTAGGACCAGGAGAAGACCGAACGAACCTCGACCAGTTCATCTTCATCGATCGACAGCGCGTCGAGCCGATCCCGCTCGGCGGACAGTTCGCGGGTCAGATCGCTCAGCCGCAGATGGCTTCTCAGCACCGCCCTTTCGGCGACTATGCGCAGCGCCAAGGGCAGGTAGGAGCATTGCTCGGCGAGTACGAGCGCCTCGCCCGGTTCGGCGTCGACCTTGTCCGCGCCGATGATGCCGCGGAGCAGGCTCACCGACTCCTCCTGGGAGAGAACGCCCAACACCATTCGATCGACTCCGTCCCTGATCACCAATCCGGACAATCGGCTACGACTCGTGATGAGGACAACGGAGGTCTGCGAGCCCGGAAGCAACGGACGCACCTGCTCCGACGTCGCGGCGTTGTCCAGGACCACCAGGATCCGCCTGTCTGCCAGAAGTGACCGGTACAGGGCGGCCCGCCCGTCCAGGTCTGCCGGTATGGTCTCGGGCGACACGCCCAGCGCGCGCAGGAAGCCGTCCAGGGCTTGGGCGGCGGTGAGCCGGGGCATCCTGTCATATCCGCGCAGATTGATGTACAGATCCCCATCGGGGAAGTTCTTCCTGACGCGATGGGCCCAGTGCACCGCCAGTGCGGTCTTCCCCACTCCCGCTTCTCCCGCGATCGCCGAGATAATGATCGGACCGGCATCGTCCGCCCGCAGCCCCATCAGCCAGGCGTCCAATTGCTCGATACTGTCCGCGCGATTGACGAAGACGCTGATGGCCGGTGGAAGTTGCCGGGGCGAACGCACCGTCGGCGATCTCCCGCCCAGCCGAATATTCACGTCTCCGTGTACCCCGCCGGCCTGGAGCGCGATCTCCGATCGACCGGAAAGGATGTTTCGCGGGCCGTCCTCGCGCCCTTCGTCGGCATCGACCATCTCGGCTCACATTCCGCACGCCACAATCCGGTCCGTCGCCCCTCCCTATCGGGAGGGCGCTCGGCAGTTCGTTCGTATGGGCCCGAACTCCTCGGCGAGCAGGCCCATCATGATGACGTCGTGATACGACCCGTCCAGAAAGGTCTGCTCGCGTAGCCTGCCCTCCTCGCGAAAGCCGAGCCGACGATGCAGGGCCAGGGACGCCACATTGAAAGCGTATATTTCGGCCACGCACTTGTGATAACGCCGCTCTCCGAACATGTAACTCAACAGGATCGTTGCGGCTGCTGTGGCGAAATGGCGTCGCTGATACCTCTGCTGCACCGCGATTCCATAGCCGAAACAACCAGCGCGGTAATCCGCGTTGAACGTTGCCAGCGCACCGACGAGCACGTTTTCGGTCACCGCCTCGATACCGAGCGCGAAGCAGTCGTCCGTCGTCTTCCGGTCGGCGAGTTCGCGCGTTTCTCGCTGATAGGTTTCCGCCGATTTAGGCAGTCCTATCGCACTCACACCACGCACATCACCGGAATGCCGATCGAAAGTGGAGTAATACTCCCAGTCTGCAGCCTCTATGGCGCGCAGCCGCACCAGATCTCCCTCCCAGAAGGAGGCACTCCAGTTCATCCGTTCACCGCTCTCCCACGTGACCGAGAGGGACGAGACTCGCGCTGGTCAGGGTGCGGAGACCGACAGCCTCCTGTACGGCTCCCCCGCCGCATCGGGCGCGTACTGCCTCAGGTACTCGTCGAAGGGAAGTGCGTGGTGCCAGGCGGCGTCGCGGAACTGCAGATGTCGCAGCACGCTACCGATGTCGTCACTGCGTTCGAAACCAAGGAACCGGTCCGAGTCATCGAATCGCAGGCACACAAGGAACCTGCTGTCGAAGATCCAGTGATCGAATTCTGGCAAGCGCAATTTTCGTGCCACGTTACGTTGCAGGTACCTGATGTCTTCCCCGGCGGCCAAATTTCGCGGCGTGTTCGCGATCTCGAACCTCAGATAGTCGCTGGGCGGATCGTCGACGACCCGTACCCTCTCCACACGCTTGCCTTGTGCCGTCTGCTCGTGCATGAGATCCAGCCACGGCCGGAGCCACTCCTCGCCTGGATCCCGCCCATCGAGGAAGGACTGGAACGGCCTGTCCTCTTCCGCGACACCGTAGGATCTGCGCACCTCCAGACGATAGGCCGTATGGGCGAACTCTGAGAACAGCGCGAGGAAGGCGTCACCGTCAGTGATCAATTTCGCCATCTCAGGACCCGAAGTCGACTCCGGCCAGCAGGCTCTTGGGCACGACAACGAAAGTTTCACCGGGCAGAACGTCCCGAAGTTGGCTTAGTGCCTCTTTATCGGTCAACTCATACCCTTGAACTACGATGTCACCCTTGTCCGTTTCATAGATACTCGGACAGGATCCCCCGTTACTGGACGTCGCCAAAAAGCGCAGATTCATAGGAGCTCCCCACTGGCCTCGATGACGCGACTGCGTCTACCCGCACACTAACTCGCGAAATCCATCCTTACCAGCCCCGGGCACGCGAGTCCCCATTTCTTGCGCACGACGGAATTCTGACAATGTCAGACGGCGACCGGCCCCGCGCGGCGTTCCGATGACCGGAGAGACGTCGTCGTTACGTCAGGGCGGAGTGGAAGGACTCGGCCAGGGTCAGGAGGTGGTCCTCGCTGGTGGCCGTCAGTTGGAGGTCGATGAGGATTTCGTCGGCGCCCGACTTCGCGGCCTCGATCAGGTAGGCGGCGATCTGGTCGACGGTGCCCGCTCTCGGCACCGCCTCCCGGGGTGCCGGGGTGGGGGTCACGTGAGGGTTGCAGCGCAGCACGGTCTGGAGGTCGTCCGGGTCGCGGCCCGCCTGCTCGGCGGCGGCTTTGATCTGGGTCCACATGGCCGTGAGGACGGGGAGGGGCAGCGCCGCCGTGAGCCAGCCGTCGGCGCGGCGGCCCACGCGGCGCAGGGCCGGCGGGGCGAAGCCGGCCAGGTAGACCGGCAGGTTCGCCGGTTTCGGGGCGATGGTGCTGGGGGCGATGGTCCACCGGTCCGAGGTGTACGCCACGGGGTCGGCCGACCAGATGGCCGCCAGGGCGTCCAGGGTGTCCTCCAGGCGGGCCGCCCGGTCGGGCCAGGGGACGCCGTTGGCGGCGTACTCGTCGCGGGACCAGCCGAGGCCGAAGCCGGCGATGGCGCGGCCACCGCTCAAGGTGTCGAGGGTGGCGAGCGAGCGGGCCAGTACCGGTGGCGGATACCAGCAGGCGTTGAGGGTGCTGGTGCCGAGCCGCACCCGCTCGGTCACGGTGGCGGCGACCGTCAGCACCGCGAACGGGTCGAGAAAGGTGGCATGCCGTTCCGGGATCGTGCCGTCTCCCCCGGGGTAGCGGTCGCGTGGCGCCAGCGGGGTGAGCAGGCGGTCACCGGCCCACAGGCTGTCGTAGCCGAGGTCCTCGGCCGACCGCGCGATGGTCGTGACGCTGCCCGGTGAGGCGAACGGCCCGTACTGGGCCAGTGCGAGACCGAGTCGCACGGCTTGGTCACCCCTTCCGGCCGACGCCGCACAGGATCAGCATGGTGGTGGGGTCGTCGATCGGTTCGTGGTCCGGCCGCCACTCGGGTAGCCAGACCACACCCGGCTCGACCAGTTCGAAACCGTCGAACAGCGCCTCGATCTCGCGCCGGTCGCGCAGCACGAGCGGCGACTTGGCGTTCTGGTAGACGGCCGTGCCGGTCTCCACCGCGTCGAGCCTGGCCTCGCGGGTGCCGTGGGACATGGCCATGTAGCTGCCCGGCGGCAGTGCGTCCCGCAGCGTGGCCACGATGCCGGCGGCGTCCTCGGCCTCGGTGATGAAGTGCAGGATGGCGACCAGCAGTAGGCCGATCGGCCGGTCGAAGTCGAGGGCCTTGCGGACGTCGGGGTGCTCGAGGATCTCATCGGGGCGGCGCAGGTCGCCCTGGACGACGGTCGTGCGGGTGTGCTCGCCCGACAGCAGGGCGCGCGCGTGCGCGAGCACCTCGGCGTCATAGTCGACGTAGACGACGGTGGGCGTGTCGGTCACCTCGCCGGCGACCTCGTGCACGTTGCCCTGGGTCGGCAGACCGGTGCCGATGTCAAGGAACTGGGTGATGCCGGCGTTGGCCATGAAACGCACCGCCCGGCCGAGAAAGGCCCGGTTCTCTCTGGCGGCCTGCCGCAACTCCGGGGCCACGGCGAGAATTTTCTCGGCCGCCTCCCGATCCGCCGGAAAGTTATCCTTCCCTCCCAGATAGTAATCATACAGACGCGCCACGTTCGGGGTCGTGGGGTCGAAGTCCGGGAAAGGGCGGTCGTCTGGCACGGCACTCCTGACAAAGTCGATCTTGCCTTGTGACTCCGCAGCTTACTATCTCCCACGAGATAGTCGATCAATGTGCCGAAAATAGGACATTCGCCGGGTCGGGCCCGCAGGGTATTACCCTCGACAGGCGAGAGTTGCGCACAATGAACGCGCTGGTCAGGACGATGCGATGACGCCGTCCGGGCCCGCCGTGGTCGCGAGCCGGAACCATGCCACCTTGCCCTTGTCGTCCGTCCCGGCCTCGACGCCCCACTCGTCGGCGATCGCCTCGACGATCACCAGACCGCGCCCGCGCTCGGCCTCGTCGCCGGCGTCGATCCGCTCCGGCAGCAGCGGCCCCCGATCGGCCACCCGCACGAGCAGCGTGTCGCCCTCGTCGCCGATCGACAGCCGGATCGGCGGCTCCCCGTAGATTACGGCGTTGGACAGGAGCTCACTGACCCCGAGCACGGCGTCGTCGACCAGCGCCGTCATCCCCCACTTCGCCAGGACGCCCCGGACCGTCTCCCTGGCCTCCGCGACGACCTGCCGGTCCCCGGCCACCTCCCAGGACCCCACACGGCACCCCCGCGGCGAACAACTCATGGATCCCCCTAGACCTCCTCCGAACGACACCGCACCTCGCGAGCCGCCTGCCCAGAGTGCCACCACATGATTGCGAAGCGTCACCAAAAGTTGGGCCGGATCATGGCCAGAAGTTGTCCACGTCCAGTCCCAGAAACGTCTGACATCGGGCAACGGTGTGTAACATCCTGATCCGGCAGCGTGACCCCGAGGAGGGCATCGTGAGCCGTGAGCGCAACCTCGACCCCAACGCCAGCCCGCTCGCCTTCCTGGGCGCCGAACTCCGCCGCTGCCGCAAAAGAGCCGGCCTCTCCCAACCCCAGCTGAGCGAGCTGACGTCCTACAGCACCAGCATGATCAGCAAGATCGAACGAGCCCAGCGCCCCGCATCTAGAGATTTTGCGTATGAATGCGACCGAGTCTTCGACCTGGACGGGCACTTCGCCCGCCTCTACCAGTTCATGCTCTGGGCGCCCGGACCGTCTTGGTTCACACGCTGGCTGGAGGAAATCGAACCCGGTGCACGAGTACTGCGCTACTGGGCACCGCTCCTTGTTCCCGGCCTGCTCCAGACGGAAGCGTACGCGCGGCACATCTTCGGCCGAGAACCCGACATCGGTCGCAAAGAGATCGACGAACGGGTCCAGGCCCGAATGCAACGGCAGGCGATCCTGGCCAACGATGATTCGCCCACAGTCTGGGTGCTCATCGATGAAGGGCTATTGCATCGCCCGCTCGGTGGGCCGGAGGTGATGTGCCGACAGATGGACCGTCTGCTCAACGCGGCGGCATGCTCCAAAGTAACGATTCAGGTCGTCCCTTACTGCGCGGAAAGCCCAGTGGGATTGACGGGTCCCTTCATCATCGCTGAACTTCAAGAAGGGCAGCCCGACGCCGTGTTCCTGGACTCTTCGACCGTGGGCGAGGTGACGACCGACCATGAACGCGTCGCTTCTATATGGCGACGCTACGACGCCATACGAGCAGATGCCTATCCACAGCATCTGTCACTTGAGATGATCAGGGAAGCGAGGGATCGATGGGACACGAGCACATAGACATCAACCTTAACGAAGTTGCGTGGGTGAAGAGCAATCATAGCGGCGGAACGGGGGGCGACTGCGTCGAAGTCGCGATGGGGCTTCCGGGCGTCGTTGCGATGCGGGACAGTAAGAACCCAGACGGCCCCCGGCTCGTATTCGCCCTCGCAGACTGGCGCGCATTCCTCGCGCACGTCGCGGACGCGCGATGAGACAAAGAAGCGGGACGCGTGACCTTCCCACGGCCGCATGGCGCAAGAGCAGCCACAGTGGCGGGACCGGTGAGGGCTGTGTGGAGGTGGCGACCAATATCTGCGGCATCGTGGCGGTTCGCGACAGTAAGGATCCGGCGGGGCCCATGCTGACCTGTACCCGGGATGCCTGGCGGACCTTCATCCGGCGGGTCCGCAGCGGGTGCTACGACGGGATTTCCTAGACCAGTGGCGCGTTGGGGGTGAGCGGACCCCGACGCAAGATCGTTATGGGTTGGGGGGTCAGTGGGGTATGCGGTGCACGACAATTTTCGCATGCCATCTCGAATCTCGGCCGTTCTGGCTGCGGGGCTGATCACTGTTTGCGCTTCTGGTTGTGTCTGGCATGGTGGCCTGCCTTTCGTGAACAAGGACACGTTCATCATGACGAGCGAGTCCATGGCGCCCACCATCAAGAAGGGCGAGCGGGTCACGGCGACCATGGTCGACGAGGGTTATGCGCCGAAGGAGGGGCAGGTCATCGTCTTCAGCACGAAGAGCTGGTCCGCCGGGTCCGACCGGCCGAAATTTTACCTATCCAGGATCATCGGGGTTCCGGAAAGCACGGTCGAATGTTGTGACGCCGCGGGGCGGTTGCGGCTGAACGGGCGGCCGTTGGCCGAGTCGTACGTGACGGCGCTCCGGGCCTCGAGCCGGCCCTTTCAGGTGCACGTACCGGCGGGCCGGATCTGGGTGATGAGCGACAATCGTGATGTCGCGCTGGACTCTCGCTCTCATCAGGACGCGCCTGGGCGCGGCACGATCTCGGTCTCGGACGTCTTGGGCGTCATCCCTCCCCCGGCCTAGCACCTATCGCCCGGCTTAGAGACCATTTGTCGGCGACCGCCGCCCTACCATGAACGCTTTTCATCTCCGGACGGTGATGGTCTGAGCACAGCATGATCGCGTTC
>JBIQJI010000036.1:0-62936 GCA_044507605.1 Actinomycetales bacterium
ATGCTGGTGAGCGGAGGCTGGGTGTCCTCGGTCATGACGTCCCAGTTGTCGAAGCCGACGAGGGCGACGTCCTCGGGCACGCGGCGGCCCGCCGCGCGGAGGGCTTCGGCGACGCCGCGGGCGATCTGGTCGCTGCCGCAGAACACCGCGTCGAAGCCGGATCCGCCGGCGAGCAGGATGCCGGCGGCCTGACGGCCCCACAGCTCGCTCCAGGCGCCGAACAGGGGCGGTGCGGCGAGCTCCAGGCCCGCTTCGGCGAGGCGCTCGGTGGTGGCGGCGGCGCGGATCTGAGCCGAGTGGTGGTGGTCGGGGCCGGTGACGTGGGCGATGCGGGTGCGGCCGATGGACAGCAGGTGGTCGATGGCCTTGCGGGCCCCGCCTGCCTCGTCGGGCACGACCGAGCAGTCGCCGGGGTCGGTCGAGCTGATGAAGGCGTACACGACCGGGACGGGCAGGCCGGGGTCGATGGGGGCGCGGGCCTGGGTGCGGCGGCCGGTCACGATGATGCCGTCGACGCGGCGGCTGAGCAGGGTCCGCACGTGGTACTGCTCACGGATCGGATCGTCGCGGGCGTCGCACAGGAAGACCGACATCTGGCCGGCGCCGAGCGCCTCCTCCGCGCCGATGAGGACGGGGATGCTGAACCGCCCGAACGTGTCCGTGGTGATCATGCCGACGGTGTAGGTGCGGCCGGAGTGCAGGCTGCGCGCGCCCGCGTTGGCCTCGAAGCCGAGCTGACGGGCGGCCTCCCGGACCCGGATCCGGGTCTCCTCCCGCAGCGACCCGCGCCCGTTGAGCGCCTTGGACGCCGTGCCCACGGAGACGCCGGCCAGCGCGGCGACGTCGGAGATCGTGGCCGGACGCTCCGGTCTCCCCATGCCCTGCCCCCAAGTTTCCTAGTGTTTCCTTACCGAGTCTACAAGTCGTCTGCCCGGTACCCGCGTCTTGGCAGGTCACGCGCCTCGGATCCGGTATTGACGTCGGCGGTCTACCTCGCTACGGTCAAGGAAATGGTTTTCCTAAGTTTCCTCGCCAGGGCGTGGAAACCGGAAGACATGGTGAGAATGGTCGCATCCACCGGCTCGTTCTCGTCCCTCCAGCAGCGAAAGATCAGGAATGACCGAGCCGAAAGTGTCCGATCTCATGATGGCCCCGCCCCTCGCCCAGGAGGGCGCCGGTCCCGTCATGCCCGGCCCCGGCGCCATCGCCGCCCTGCGGCCGCTCGCCATCGACCGGGTGAGCCTCGACCCCGGCGGCCTGCTCGGGGCGTGGCAGCGGCGCAACGCCGAGGCCACGATCCCGCACTGCGTGGACCACCTGCGGTCCGAAGGCAACCTCGACAACCTGCGCGCCGCCGCCGGGGCGGGCGAACACGAGTTCCGCGGCATGTGGTTCGCCGACTCCGACGTGTACAAGACGCTGGAGGCGGCCATCTGGCGGCTCGCCGCGGAGCCCGGCGACGAGGCGGCGCGCGCGTTCGCCGACGAGGCGACCGACCTGCTGACGCGGGCCCAGGGCCCCGACGGCTACCTCAACTCCTACTTCACCGTGGCCGCCCCCGAGAAGCGGTGGCGCGAGCCGAACTGGAGCCACGAGCTCTACTGCGCCGGCCACCTCGTCCAGGCCGCGGTCGCCGCGGGCCGCACCGGGGTCGCGCCCGAGCTGGTCACGGTCGCCCGGCGCTTCGCCGACCTGCTCGTGGAGCGGTTCGGGCCGGGCGGTGTGGCGGAGGTGCCCGGCCACCCCGAGATCGAGACCGCGCTGGCCGAGCTGTACCGGCTCACCGGCCACCGGCCGTACCTGGAGCTGGCGCTGCGGTTCATCGATTTGCGCGGTCACGGGCGGCTCGGGCCCGGCCGGTTCGGCTCGCGCTACTACCAGGACGACGTGCCGGTGCGCGACGCCGACGAGGTCGCCGGGCACGCCGTGCGGCAGCTCTACCTGCTGTGCGGGGTCGTCGACGTGGCCGTCGAGACCGGCGACACGACGCTGCTCGACGCGGCGGAGCGGCTGTGGGACGACGCCTTCCACACCCGCATGTTCGTCACCGGGGCGCACGGCTCACGGCACCGGGAGGAGGCGTACGGCGACCGGTACGAGCTGCCGCCCGACCGCGGCTACGCCGAGACCTGCGCGGCCATCGCGAGCGTGCACCTGAACTGGCGGCTGCTGCTCGCCACCGGCCGCGCCCGCTACGCCGACGAGATGGAGCGGGCCCTCTACAACGGGGTCGCCGGGGCCCTCGCGGCCGACGGCCGGCACTTCTTCTACTCCAACCCCCTGCAGGTGCGCACCGGGCACCACGGCTCGGGCGAGGAGGCCGCGGCCCGGCGGTTGTCCTGGTACAGCTGCGCCTGCTGCCCGCCGAACATCGCCCGCCTGATGGCCTCCCTGCACGGCTACCTCGCCACCACGGACGACGACGGCCTGCGCATCCACCTGTACGCGAGCGCCGACCTCTCCGCGTCCCCGGCCGCCGGCCCGGTGAGCGTGCGGATGCGCACCGGCTACCCGTGGCAGGGCCGCGTCGAGCTGACCGTCACCGACGCTCCCGCCGGCGCGCCGTGGTCGCTGACGCTGCGCATCCCCGCGTGGTGCGACCCGGCCGAGGGGGGAGACATCCGCGTGTCGGTCGACGGCGCGCCGGTGCCCGCCGACGCCGAGGACGGGTATCTGCGCCTGACCCGCACCTGGGCGCCGGGCACGACCGTGGTCCTCGACCTCGGCATGCCGGTGCGCCGGGTGTCCGCCCATCCCCGGGTGGACGCGGTGCGCGGCTGCGTCGCGCTCACGCGCGGCCCGCTCGTGTACTGCCTGGAGCAGGCCGACCTGCCGCCGGGCACGGTGCTGGAGGACGTGCGGCTCGACCCCGCCGCCCCGATCGCCGCGAACGACGGCACATCAGACATCCCGGTCGTCCTGACCACGACCGGGTCGGTGGCCCCGGCCACGGAGGAGCTCTACACCGCCGGCGACTCGGGGGAGCGGCCGGGCGAGCCGCTGCAGCTCACGGCGGTGCCGTACTTCCTGTGGGGCAACCGGAGCGAGGGCCCGATGCGGGTCTGGGTTCCGGTCGCCGCCACCCGATAGCCCCGATGGGCCGGCCGCCCGCGGCCCGTCGGCCACCGGGTCCGCCCGCGGCGTCATCGCCGGTCGGGGCGGGCGGACCCACCCTTCGTCCCTTGGCCCACGGTTACCTGACAAGCCGACAGTGAGGTAAGTTCGTGCCGACCTCCCGATCCACCCCCCGCCTCTCCGCTCGCCCGCCCGACCGTTACACGGCGGCGAGCGCGCTTCCCGCGATCTCGGCGGCCACGCCCACGCAGGGCCTGGCTCACGAGGGCGGGGCCAGGGGCTCGACCGGCCACCCTCCGGCCTCGGCCTGGGACCGGTCCGGCTCGACGGTGAGCACGACCGTCAACCCGCATTCGGGCAACAACATGATCCGCCTCGCCAAGGGGTCGCCGCACTCCGAAGGCGGCACCGGACACGCGGAGCCGGACCGCATCCAGCTCACCTGACAGCGCGCGAGCCGGGACGTCCGGCTCCGAGAGGAAGAAACACCATGGAAAGACTCACCAAGGCACGTCGGAGCACGGGCCTGACCCTCGCCGTGCTCGTCGTCGCGGGCGGGCTGACGGCCTGCGGCTCCTCCTCGTCACCATCGGACGAAGGCACGAGCGGGTCGTCCACCGCGAACGCCACCTACACGATCTGGGATCCGTATCCGCAGTTCGACGATTCCTCGGACTGGGTGCAGCTGCTGAAGAAGTGCGGCACCGATGCCGGGGTCACGGTGGAGCGGACCGGGTTCGACACCACGGATCTGACGAACAAGGCGTTGCTGGCGGCGCAGCAGGGCAATTCGCCCGATGTGCTGATCGTGGACAATCCGGTGGTGTCGACGCTGGCCGAGGGCGGTGTGCTGACCACCACCGACGAGGTGAAGATGGACACCTCGGCGATCTCGGCGAACCTGCTGGCGGCCGGGCAGACCGGCGGTAAGACCTACGGGGTGCCGATCGGGGCGAACACGCTGGCGTTGTACTACAACGCCAAGGTGCTGGACAAGGCGGGCGTGGACCCGGAGAAGATCACCGACTGGGCGTCGCTGACGGCGGCGCTGGAGAAGGTGAAGGCCGCGGGCAAGAAGGGCATCACGTTCTCGGCGATCGGCACCGAGGAGGGCAGTTTCCAGTTCCTGCCGTGGTTCTGGGGGGCGGGGGCGCAGCTGACGAAGCTGGACTCGCCGCAGGGCGTGTCGGCGGTGGCGTTGTGGAACGACTGGGTGAAGAAGGGCCTGGCCCCGAACTCGGTGATCAACAATACCCAGACGACCAGCTGGCAGGAGTTCGCCACGGGTGATTACGCGTTCGGGGAGAACGGGACCTGGCAGCTGGCCAATGCCAAGAAGACCGGGTTCGAGTACGGGATCATTCCGATTCCGGGCAAGGACGGGGGCACGGCGCCGGCGCCGACGGGCGGGGAGTTCGTGACGGTGCCGGTGCAGGACGATGCGGGCCGGTATGCGACGTCGGCGAAGATCGTGGCGTGTTTGACCAGCTCGGACAATCTGTACGCGACGGATACGACGTTGTCGTACATCGCGCCGACGGAGGCGGTGCAGGCCACGCAGGTGGACAAGGCGCCGGAGCTGAAGGTGTGGGTGGAGGCGGTCAAGGCGGCCAAGGGCCGTACCAGCGATGATCTGGGCACCAAGTATCCGAAGATCTCCGAGCCGATGTGGGGTGCGGTGCAGGCCGCGCTGAGCGGGTCCAAGCCGCCGCAGCAGGCGATGGCCGACGCCCAGCAGGCGGCGTCGAGCGCCACCGGATGATCGCGGCGAGCACGGTGAGCAAGGGGACCTGGGTGAGCATGCCGACCTGGGCGAGCACGGTGAGCACGGTGACATGGGCACAGTGAGACACGACCCGGCCGGACCGCCCTCGGGTGACCCGGCCGGGGCACTTTCGGGTGGCCGGGCCGGGAGGGGCCGGGCACGTCCCGTTGGGGCGGCCGGGGGCCCGGCCCGGCCCGGGCGGCCCGAGCGGCAGCCGGGGCGGCCCGACCAGCGGGGGCGCCGCCGCCGACAGGGTGGCGGGTGGTCGGGCCAGTGGGCGGCGTGGGGGTTCCTCGCGCCGGTGGTGATCTACCTGGTGGTGTTCTACGCCTACCCGCTGTACCGCAACATCGACCTGAGCCTGCGCGACTACACGGTGCGGTCGTTCGTGCGGGGCGGGGCGCCGTTCAGCGGGCTGGACAACTACGCCACGGTGGTCAAGGACGCCACGTTCGGGCCGGCGCTGACGCACACGGTGGTGTTCACGCTGGTGTCGCTGGTGTTCCAGTTCGCGATCGGGCTGGCGCTGGCGGTGTTCTTCGCCCGGAGTTTCCGGCTGTCGGCGACGCTGCGGGCGCTGTTCCTGGTGCCGTGGCTGCTGCCGCTGATCGTGTCGTCCTCGACCTGGTCGTGGATGCTCAACAGCGAGTCGGGTGTGGTCAACGCGGTGCTGGAGGGGCTGGGCGTCACCCAGATCAACTGGCTGACCTCGCCCGACTGGGCGCTGTGGTCGGTGATCATCGCCAACATCTGGATCGGCATCCCGTTCAACCTGGTGGTGCTCTACAGCGGGCTGCGGGCGATCCCGGCCGACATCTACGAGGCGGCGGCGCTGGACGGCGCGACCGGGTGGCAGCGGTTCTGGAGGGTGACGTTCCCGCTGCTGCGGCCGGTGTCGGCGATCACGCTGCTGCTGGGCCTGGTCTACACGCTGAAGGTGTTCGACATCATCTGGATCATGACCAAGGGCGGCCCGACCGACGCCTCGACCACCCTGGCCACCTGGTCCTACCGGCTGGGCTTCGGCAGCCTGCTGCCCAAGTTCGGGCCCGGCGCCGCGGTCGGCAACCTGCTGATCGTGATCGCGCTGGTCTGCGGCCTGATCTACATCCGCGCGCAGAGAAGGCTACTCAACCCATGAGCACGACACCCCACCCCGCCGGACGCGAGGCCGGCCACCCGACCTGGCACCCGGCCGGACGCGAGGCGGGCCACCGGACCGGCTACCCGGCCGCACGCGAGACCAGGCACCCGACCGGACGCGGGGCCGGGGGCGGTCGGCGTGGGGCGGGGCGGTGGTGGCGGACCGGGCTCGGGCTGGTGCTGACCGGGGTGATGCTGTTCCCGGTGTACTGGATGATCAATGTGTCGTTCACCCGGGCCACCGACATGCGCAAGAGCCCGCCGTACTGGTTCCCCGTGCACGGCACGCTGGAGGGCTACCGGGCGGTGATCGAGCAGCAGGGGCCGTACCTGGGCACGAGCCTGCTGGTGGGGCTGGGCACGGTCGCGCTGACCCTGGTGATCGCCGCGCCGGCCGGCTACTCGCTGGCCAAACTGCGGCCCAGGGGCGGCGGGGTGCTGAGTTTCGTGCTGCTGGTCGCGCAGATGATCCCCGGCATCATCATGGCCATGGGGTTCTACGCGATCTACCTGAGCGCCGGGGTCCTCAACACGATCCCCGGGCTGATCGTGGCCGACTCCACCATCGCCGTGCCGTTCGCCGTGCTGATCTTCGCGACGTTCATGTCGGGCATCCCCGGCGAGCTGCTGCAGGCCGCCGGCATCGACGGCGCGGGCCGGTTCCGCACGTTCTGGTCGATCGTGCTGCCGGTCAGCCGCAACGCGATCATCACGGTGTCGCTGTTCGCGTTCCTGTGGGCCTGGTCGGACTTCATCTTCGCCTCCACCCTCGACCAGGGCGGCGGCCACCAGCCCATCACGCTGGGCATCTACCACTACATCGGCAACAACAACCAGCAGTGGAACGCCATCATGGCCACCGCCGTCGTCGCCTCCATCCCCGCGACCGTGCTGCTCATCATCGCCCAGCGCTACGTCTCCGCCGGCGTCACCGCCGGCGCCGTCAAACACTAGGAACCTCTGACGGCGGCCGGCCGGCGGACGCCGGGGCTGAACGTTTCACCCCGGCTCATCGCATCGGCGCGAAACACGTCCTGGTAGGCGCGCGGACGGCACCCCGGCGGCCGGGAGATGCGATCCGCGTTCTTGACGGCGGCCTCCGCATTGCGTTGACTTCACCCTACTGTCAATGTCGAATCGGTTGGAGCGGCCCGCAAATGTTAGCGCTAACATACGCCTGGCCAGGTCTTTCGTATCCGCGTCGCACGCTCACGATTCATGATCGGGAGAACGAGGCATGATGCTTTTCCGGAGCCTGAGAAGGGCGCTCGCGGCAGGGGCGAGCGCGTCGCTCGCCGTGGCCTGCCTGGTCGGCGGTGGTACGGCCCGGGCCGCGACGTCGCAGCCGTGTGACATCTACGCCGCGGGCGGTACGCCGTGTGTCGCGGCGCACAGCACGACCCGTGCGCTGTACGGCGCCTACGACGGCCCGCTCTACCAGGTCAGGCGCTCCTCGGACAACGCCACCCGCGACATCGGCGTGCTGAGCCCCGGCGGGGTCGTCGACGCGGCCGCGCAGGACTCGTTCTGCGCCGGCACCTCCTGCGTCATCACGATCATCTATGACCAGTCGGGTCGCGACAACCGCCTCACCCAGGCACCGCCCGGCTACTGGAAAGGCCCCGCCCCCGGCGGATGGGACAACCTCGCCGACGCGAAGGCGGCCCCGATCACCATCGGCGGCCACAAGGCGTACGGGGTCCGCATCGAGCCCGGAACCGGCTACCGGAACAACAACACCAACGGCGTGGCGACCGGCGACCAGCCCGAAGGCATCTACGCCGTCGTCGACGGCACGCACTACAACGAGTGGTGCTGCTTCGACTACGGCAACGCGCAGACCGACGGCCAGGCCGACTCCCCCGCCATCATGGAGACCGTCTACTTCGGCGCCGACAGGCAGTGGGGCTACGGATCCGGCTCCGGCCCCTGGATCATGGCCGACCTGGAGTGGGGGCTCTTCTCCGGCGTGAACGCGGGCTACAACGACCTCGCGCCGATCCACCACCGGTTCGTCACCGCCATGGTCAAGGGCGAGCCGAACCACTGGGCGATCCGAGGCGGGGACGCCCAGTCGGGCGGTCTGACGAACTACTTCGACGGACGGCGCCCCGACGGCTACAACCCGATGAAGAAGGAAGGCGCCATCCTGCTCGGCATCGGCGGTGACAACAGCGTCTCCGGTCGCGGCACCTTCTTCGAGGGCGTGCTGACCTCCGGCTATCCGAGCGCCGCCACCGAGGACGCCGTACAGGCCAACATCACCGCCGCCGGCTACGCGCCGGAGGGAGGAGGCGGCGGCAACCCGCAGCAGAGCGTCCACATCGTGGGCGGCCAGTCCGGCCGGTGCCTCGACGTGCCGAACGCCAGCACCACCAACGGCACCCAGTTGCAGATCTGGGACTGCTGGGACGGCATCCAACAGAAGTTCACCTACACTTCGGGCAAGCAGCTCCAGGTGTACGGCAACAAGTGCCTGGACGCCTACGGGCAGGGCACGACCAACGGCACCAAGGCGATCATCTGGGACTGCAACGGCCAGGCCAACCAGCAGTGGAACATCAACTCCAACGGCACGATCACCGGCGTGCAGTCGGGCCTGTGCCTGGACGCCGAGGGCTTTGGCACGGCCGCCGGCACGAAGATCCATCTCTGGCAGTGCCACGGCGGCAGCAACCAGCAGTGGACCCTGCGCAGCTGATCACGGCCACCCGGTTCGGCGCATGCCGCCGCGATGGCGGGGCACCGTGTGGTGACCCGCCATAGCCCACCTGGAGAAGCAGGCGGCGGCCCCCGTGGTCAGGCCGGGGGCCGCCCCGCGCCGGGGTCGCCGGGTCAGAGGGCGACGAGTTCCGCGTAGCGGGCGACGACCGACGACAGGACCTCGTCGGGGTCGGCCGCCCACAGGTCGGCGTTGAAGATCTCCACCTCGACGTCGCCGGTGTAGCCGGCGGCCGTCACGGCCTTGGTGATGGGGGCGAAGTCGATGACGCCGTCGCCCATCAGGCCGCGGCCGAGCAGCACGTCGGGGGGGAGCGGGTGCAGGAAGTCGCACACCTGGTACGACGCGATGCGGTCGCCGGCCCGGGCGATCTGGGCGAGCAGGTCCGGGTCCCACCACACGTGGAAGGTGTCGACGACGACGCCGACCTGCTCCACCGGGAACGGCTCGGCCAGGTCGAGGGCCTGGCCGAGGGTCGAAAGCACGGCCCGGTCGGCGCAGTACATCGGGTGCAGCGGCTCCAGCGCGAGCCGCACCCCGCGTTCGGCGGCGTACGGCGCGAGCTCGGCCACGCCCTCGGCGACGCGTTCCCTGGCGGCGGCGAGGTCGCGGGACAGGACCCGCAGCGGCTCGCCCGGCACCACGCCGGGCAGGCCGCCGACGACCATGACCAGGCTGGGTGCGCCCAGCTCGGCGGCCTCGTCGACGGCGCGCCGGTTGTCGTCGAGGGCGGCCCGGTCGCCGGAGGTGAGGAAGCCGCCTCGGCACAGCGACGAGACCCGCAGGCCGGCGTCGCGCACCAGCCGGACGCTGTCGGCCAGGCCCTGCTGGGCGACGTCCTGACGCCACAGCCCGATGGCCTCGACGCCGTGCCGCACGCACCCGTCGACGGCCTCGGCGACCGTCCACCGTTTGGTGGTCCACTGGTTCAGCGACAGTCTCACCGCCCGTGCACCGCCAGCAGCGCGCGCATGCGGTGCGCGGCGAGCTCGGGGTCGGGCAGCAGCCCGGCCCGGTCGGCGAGCCGGAACACCTCGGTCAGGTGCGGCAGCGACCGCGCCGACTGGGCGCCGTTGACCATGGCGAACGCGTCCTGGTGGCCGGCCAGCCAGGCCAGGAAGACGATGCCGGTCTTGTAGGCGTACGTCGGCGCCTCGAAGATCTTCCGCGACAGCGCGACCGTGGGCGCCAGGATCTCGTCGTAGCGGGCCAGTTCGCGCTCGCGCGAGGCCGGGTCGGGGGCGTCCTCGGCGGCGTCGAGCGCGGCCAGGGCCGCCGCGGCGGCCGGGGCGATCGCGTCGAAGATGCCGAGCAGGGCGTGCGAGCCCGACCGGATCAGCGACGGGTAGTTGAAGTCGTCGCCGGTGTAGAGCCTGACTCCATCGGGCAGTGCGGCGCGCAGCCGCACCTCGTGGTCCTCGTCGAGCAGCGACACCTTGACGCCGTCGATCATGGCGGCGTTGGCGTGCACGATGTCGAGGAACGACCGCGTGGCCGTCTCGACGTCGCCGGAACCCCAGTATCCGGCGAGGTGCGGGTCGAACATCTCGCCCAGCCAGTGCAGGATGACCGGCCGGTCGGTCAGGCCGAGCAGCTTGCCGTAGACGTGCGCGTAGTCGCCGGGGCCGGACGCGACCGCGGCGAGCTGCCGCGACGCCATGATGATCACCCCGGCGCCGGTCTCGCGCACCGTCTCGATCTGCTCGGCGTACGCCGCGATCACCTCGTCCAGGCTCGCGGCCGCCGGGCGGTGGTCGGTGCCGGCGCCGCACGACAGCAGCGCCGCCGGGTCGCCGAACTCCGCGGCCTCGGCCGCGCTGCGCCGGATCAGCTCGCGGGTCGCGGCCCAGTCGAGGCCCATGTTGCGCTGGGCGGTGTCCATGGCGTCGGCCACCCGCAGCCCGTACGCCCACAGGTGCCGCCGGAACCGCAGCGTGGCCGCCCAGTCGACGACCGCCGGAGCGCCCGGCGTGTTGTCGCCGAGCGGGTCGGCGACGACGTGGGCGGCGGCGTACGCGACGCGGTGCCGGGGCGGGGCGGGCGGCGGCTCCCAGTCGACGGGCTCGCGCATCGTGTGCGGGCCGCCCGGCAGGTCGATCCTCACTCGTCCTCCAGCCGGATCGCGCGCCCCTCGGCCGAGGAGCGCAGCGCGGCCTCGGCGAGCCGCACGCCCCGGGCGCCGGCGGCGAGGTCGTACGGGAACGGGGCGTCCTCCAGCACGTGCCGCACGAACATCTCCCACTGGATCTTGAACCCGTTGTCGAACTCCTCGTTGTCGGGCACCTCCTGCCACTCGTCGCGGAACCGCCCCGTGGCCGGCAGGTCGGGGTTCCACACGGGTTTGGGGGTGGCCGAGCGGTGCTGCACGCGGCACCTGCGCAGCCCGGCGACGGCGC
The DNA here is from genome assembly GCA_044507605.1 of Actinomycetales bacterium. Lineage (GTDB taxonomy): Bacteria > Actinomycetota > Actinomycetes > Streptosporangiales > Streptosporangiaceae > Thermopolyspora. The sequence continues at coordinate 11,102 of JBIQJI010000036.1, forward strand.
TGCCCTCGGTGCCGTCGACCTGGAACTCCACGAGCTCGTCCCGGTTGACGCGCACCGTCCACGACGAGTTGATCTGGGCGATGATGCCGCCTTCCAGCTCCAGCACGCCGTACGCCGCGTCGTCGGCCGTCGCGGCGTAGGGGCGGCCGCGTTCGTCGACCCTGGACGGGATGTGCGTCACCGCCCGCGCGTACACCGACCGGACCCGGCCGAACAGGTTCTCCAGCACGTAGTTCCAGTGCGGGAACATGTCGAGCACGATGCCGCCGCCGTCTTCGGCCCGATAGTTCCACGACGGGCGCTGTGCCGGCTGCCAGTCGCCCTCGAACACCCAGTAGCCGAACTCGCCGCGTACCGACAGGATGCGGCCGAAGAACCCGCCGTCGATCAGCCGGCGCAGTTTGAGCAGGCCGGGCAGGAACAGCTTGTCCTGCACCACGCCGTTCTTGACGCCTTTGGCGGTGGCCGCCTCGGCGAGCGCGACGGCCTCGGCCGTGGTCTCGGCGGTGGGCTTCTCGACGTACACGTGCTTGCCGGCGGCGATGGCCTTGAGCGTGGCCTTGACCCTGGCGTGGGTCACCTGAGAGTCGAAGTAGATGAGGTTGTCGTCGTCGGCGAGGGCCGTGTCGAGGTCGGCCGTGTGGTCGGCGATGCCGTGCTCGGCGGCGAGCGCGGCGACCTTGCCGGGGTCGCGTCCGACGAGCACCGGGCGCAGCCGCACCCGGTCGCCGCCGGAGAGTTCCACACCGCCCTGCGCGTTGATCGCCAGCACCGAACGGACGAGGTGCTGATGCTTCCCCATCCGCCCGGTGACGCCGTTCATCACCACACCAATAGTGCGCACGCTCATATGACTCCTATCGGAAAGCGCTTTCCGATTACCGTACTTTCGGCGGCGCCGCCACGTCAATGCGGTGACCCGGTCCCGGCACCCCGCGTTACCCGCGCCGTTGCGGTGGTAGGGGGGTACATCATGTTGATACAGGCGGTTCGGACGGCTCTTCCCGAGCATCGCTACGACCAGGGACAGATCACCGACGCCATCGCGGCCTGGCTGGACGCCGACCGGGAGGCGTTGCGGCGCTTCCACACGGCCACCCAGGTCACCGGCCGCAACCTCGCGCTGCCTCTGGAGCGGTACGAAAAACTCGGCGGCTTCGGCGCGGCCAACGACGCCTACGTCGAGGCGTCCGTCGACCTCGGCGGACGGGCCATCGCCGAGGCGCTGGACCAGGCACACGTCGCCCCCGGCGAGGTGGACCACCTGGTGTTCTGCTCCTCGACCGGGCTGGCCACTCCCTCGATCGACGCCCGCCTCGCCCAGCGGGCCGGGCTGCGCCCCGACGTCAAACGCGTGCCCATCTTCGGGCTTGGCTGCGCCGCCGGGGCGGCCGGGCTGGCCCGCCTGGACGACTACCTGCGCGGCCGGCCCGGCCAGGTCGGCGCCCTGGTGTGCGTCGAACTGTGCTCGCTGACCGTGCAGCACGACGACACCTCCATCGCCAACGTCATCGCGAGCGGCCTGTTCGGCGACGGCGCGGCCGCCGTCGTCGCGTGCGGCGACGCCCGCCGGCCCGGCCACGCGACCGGGCCGCGCGTCATCGCCACCCACAGCCACCTGTATCCGCACACCGAGCGGCTCATGGGCTGGGACGTCGGCGAGACCGGCTTCCACATCGTGCTGGCCGCCGACCTGACCGACCTGGTGGAGGAGCGGCTGGCCGCCGACGTGACGGAGTTCCTCGCCGAGAACGGGCTGCGCCCCGACGAGGTGACGTCCTGGGTGTGCCACCCCGGCGGGCCGAAGGTCATCGACACCATCGCCAAGGTGCTGTCGCTGGACGAGCACGCGCTCGACATCACCCGGCGCTCCCTGCGCGAACTCGGCAACCTGTCGTCGGTATCGGTGCTGCACGTGCTGCAGGAGACGATCGCGACCCGCAGACGGCCGCCCGGCACCCCCGCGCTGCTGATGGCGCTCGGGCCGGGATTCTCCGCCGAACTGGTGCTGCTGCGATGGTGAACCGATACCCGCTGCTCATCGGGCTCGTCGCCGCCGAGCGGGTGGCCGAGCTGGTCGTCTCCCGCCGGAACACGGCGTGGGCGCGCCGCCACGGCGGCCGCGAGCACGGGCGGCGGCACTACCCGGCCATCGTGCTCGCGCACATCGGCCTGCTCGTCGCGGCGCCGCTCGAAGTGCGGCTGCTGCGCCGCCCCTACCGGCCGGCGCTCGGCCGGTCCATGCTCGCCGTCGTGCTGCTGGCGCAAGCGCTGCGCTGGTGGTGCGTGGCCGCCCTCGGGCGGCGGTGGACCACCCGCGTCATCGTGGTGCCCGGGCTGCCGCTCGTCGAACGGGGGCCGTACCGGTGGCTGCGGCACCCCAACTACGTGGCCGTCGCCGCGGAAGGCGTCGCGCTGCCGCTGGTACACGGCGCGGGGCTCACCGCGATCGGGTTCGGGCTCGTCAACACCGCCCTGCTGGCCGTGCGCGTCAGAGTCGAGAACCGCGCCCTCGGCCGCCCCGGCAAATGATGTTGGCCTGATCCGCATGCTGCTCAAGTTCATGGTTAGGGGCTATTTGTCCGACTCGCGAAAGGAGGACTGCCATGAAGTGGCCGAGAGGTCGTGACGAGCGCCCGGGCAGGGCGTACGACCGGCCCACCGGCGGCTACCGTCCGGCGGGCGGCGGCGAAGCCTACGAAAGGCCCGAGGGCCAGGAACCCTACGGACGGACCGGCGGTGAGCGTGGCTACGACCGGCCCGAAGGCCGCGAGCCTTACGAGCGGCCCGAAGAGCGCGACGTGTACGAGCGTCCCGCCCGCGGCGGCCGTGGCTACGGCCGGCCGGAAGGCCGTGAGGGGTACGAGCGCCCTGCCGAGCAGGCGCACCCCGGGCCGGGAGGCGTCCAGACCGCGCACCAGGGCCGAGCGGAGCACGAGTACGAGGGCAAGATGACCCACGAAGGCCGCGGCGGGCGCGGCGGCGAGATGGAAGAAGCCGCCGAGCACATGTGGCAGGACAAGACACGGGTCTTCCTGCAGCCCATCGCGGCTCCGTCGATCCTCGGCCTGTTCGGGCTCGCCACCGCTTTGGCGATGGTCGGCTCCTGGCAGGCGGGCTGGTACGGCGGCAGTGCCACGCCGCTGGTCCTCTTCCCGTTCGTGCTGTTCTTCGGCGGGCTCGCCCAGCTGCTCGCCGGCATGTGGTCGTACCGGGCCCGCGACGGGGTCGCCACGGCCGTGCACGGCATGTGGGGCTCGCTGTGGCTGGCGTTCGGACTGCTGTTCCTGCTGGTGGCGGCCGGGGCCTTCCCGGCGGCCGTCGCGCTGAGTCCGGGCGTGGCGAACACGGGGTTCGCGTTCTGGTTCATCATGCTCTGCGTGATCACCGCGCTGTGCGCGTTCGCCGCTCTCGCCCAGAACATGGGCATGGCGCTCATGCTGATGGTGCTGGCCGTGGGGGCGGGCTTCACCGCCGCCGGGTTCTGGTCCGGTGCCCTGTGGGCCACCCGGGTCGGCGGCTGGCTGTTCGTGGCCTCGGCGGTGCTCGCCCTGTACGCGGCGGCGTCGCTGATGTTCGAGAACAGCTTCGGCCGGACCGTGCTGCCGACCGGCAAGTTCCGCAACATGGCGAACATGAGAGGTCGCCGTGGGAGCAGGCTGATGGAGTACGAACATGGCCAGCCGGGAGTGAAGATAGGCCAGTAGCCGGCGGCGAGGGCCCCGGCGGCCGACGATGGCGGGTCTCTCCTTCGGAGAACCCGCCATCACTTCCGGGTTCCGCTTGCGAGCCGTCCCGACGTACCCTGAACCGGACACTGAGGTCGTGATCCGGAGGGAACGGGATGTTCTTCGCAGTCAACTACTGGCGTCGGGTGTGGCGGCGCACGGTTCGCGCCTACCATCTGATCTGCGCGCGGGAGGACGCCGCCGGACACGGCCTCACGGTGCCCAGCGGAGTGTGGAAGTGCCTCCAGTGCGAAAAGGTGATGCTGGAGCGCGCCGCCTTCAACGAGCACCTGCGCGTCGCGCACTCCATGACCTGAACCGCGTCCCCGGCACGACCGCCCCCGATCCCCGCCGCCCAATCGGCGGCAAACGCGTGTGCTTCCCCCTCCCGGCGGGTAGCCGGATGAGCCTGACGGTCCATAGCACCGAAGGGCGGTGACCATCGTGAACGACCCGCGGCAGCCGCGGCGGCGCAGATCCGGACGGGGCGGGTCCACGCGGAACAGGCCGCAGACCGCGCCCCGCGGGAAGAACGCCGACGACGGACGGGCGGACCCCACGACCAGACCCGCGGAGGCGGCGGTCGTGGCGGCGCCGCGCCGCGCGAACAGCGGCCACCGTGCACCGGCCGGCGATCCTCCCCCGGCCTGACCAGGCCGCCATGGGACGAGCACGTCATGCGGGGAGGCGATGGCATGAAACTGCGTGACACCCGGCGGGTGAAGGCCGCGCTCAACGACCTGGACTTCCCGGCGGACAAGGCGCAGATCCTCGAACACGCGCGCCGCAACGGCGCCGACCCGGTCACCGGCCGGGCGCTGGCGGCGCTGCCGGTCGCCCGGTACGACAGCATGGCGGAGGTCCTGCGCTCGGTCGAAGTGGACCCCGCCCCCGAACGGACGGAAACCGAACGCGTACAGCAACACGCGTACCCCCGCAAAGCCGGCCTGGCCGAACACCTGCGCCCGGCCGAAAAGCCGCCGCTCGACCGGGAACTCGACGAATGAGCCCGGCGGCGGCACACGACGACGACCCGACCAGGGCCATCGCGGGGAAAGGAGCCCACATGAGTGGCGAACAGGAACTGCACGACCTGCGGAGCCGCGCCCACGAGGCCGGAATCGCCGGCAACTCGAAGATGACCGCCCAAGAGCTGCGTTCCGCCCTGCGGAGCATCCGCAAGGGCAACAGCCCCGAGGAGGCGCAGGCCACTGCCGAAAAGGGCCGCTGACCCGCTCGGCCAGGCCCGACCGAGAAAGTCCGATCAGACAGGGCTGCCGGTCCCCCCGCGCGGCGCCCACAAGGCACGTGAGCCGAGCCCGCTCACGTGACACGTCCGCGAAACCGGCCCGCCGGGCCGGCCGGAGGACAGAAAGGTGGCGTTCGAGATGAGAGCAGTCGTGTGGCGGGGCCCGCGCAACATCGACGTCGAGACCGTGCCCGACCCGCGCATCGAAGAGCCGACCGACGCGCTGATCAAAGTCACCAGCACCGGAATCTGCGGCTCCGACCTGCACCTGTACGACCACGGCGCGACGATGATGATGAAACCCGGCGACATCCTCGGACACGAGGCGCTCGGCGTCGTCGAAGACATCGGCCCCGAAGTCAAACACATCAAAAAAGGCGACACGGTGGTCGTGCCGTTCAACATCTCCTGCGGACACTGCTTCATGTGCGAACGCGGCCTCTACTCCCAGTGCGAGACCACGCAGAGCATGCAGGGCCGCAAAGGCGCCGCCCTGTTCGGCTACACCCACATGTACGGCGGCATCCCCGGCGCCCAGGCCGAATACCTGCGCGTCCCGCAGGCCCACTTCGGCCCGATCAAAATCGACGGCGAACTACCCGACACGACCGCCCTGCTCCTGGCCGACGTTCTGCCCACCGCCTGGCAGGCCGTCGAATACGCCGCAGTGCCGCCCGGAGGCTCCGTCGTCGTCTACGGCCTCGGCCCCATCGGCCAGATGTGCTGCACCATCGCCAAACACCGCGGCGCGGAACAGGTCATCGGCGTCGACCACCTGCCCGACCGGCTGCAGATGGCCGCAGGCAACGGCATCACGACCGTCGACTACACGCAGACCGGCGACATCGTGAAGACGATCCGCGAAATGACCGCCGGCCGCGGCGCCGACTCGGCCATCGACGCCGTCGGCATGGACGCCGACGGCTCGCTCACCGACAAAGTGCTGCAGACGACGAAACTCCAGCCCGACCGCCTCGTCGCCCTGCACCAGTCGCTCGGCTCGGTGCGCCGCGGCGGCACCGTCTCGGTGATCGGCGTCTACGGCGGCTGGGTCCCGGCCTTCCCGCTCGGCGACCTGTTCGACAAGCAGATCACCCTGCGCTGGGGCCAGACCAACGTCCGCCAATGGACCGACAAGATCATGTACGCCCTGCGCGACGGCGACCCGTTCCACGCGGCCACCCTGGTCACCGACCAGATGCCCCTGGACCGAGCCCAAGAGGCCTACACCGCCTTCCGCGACAAGCGTCCAGGCGTCATCAAGGTCGTCCTCAACCCCGCCCGAACCACCTGACCGGCCCAAGGGGCCACCACACCCCGAACCGCCGCCGCCCGCACCCGTAAGCGACGGGCGGCGGCATCATGACCCGCCGGCATCCCAAGCCGCCGTGTACCCGAGCCCGGTGGCCATGATGGGCATCGCCCCAGGGCCCGGCGACGGCGTCATGACGGCCCACCGATGTCGCGAACCGCCGTGTACCCCGAAGCCGTGGCCCGGGGCCATGATGGGCGCCTGCGTCAGGGCCGGGCTGCGGCATCGTGGCAGCCTGCCGGTGTCCCGAGCCCGAGCCCCATGCCGTTATCTGGGGTGCCCTGACGTGCGCCGACGCCAGGCCCGGGGGCGTCGTCATGATGGCCCCCGGTGTCCCGAGCCGCCGGGCACAGTGACGAGTGTCGGCGCCAGGACCGGGCGGTGCCCTTGCTCCGCCAGGCCGAAGACCGCAGGGCGGCCGGGCCGGGCGTGCCGTGCGGGGTCAGGGGTCGATCACGTGGTCGTAGCACTCGACACGGCGATCGGTCACCGTGGTCGGCAGTTCGAGGTGGTAGGCGCGGCTCGGCAGCAGACCGGCCCCGCCGTGGCGCTCCATGACCCGAAGCTGCGCCACGACGTCCTCACCGGCGTGAGCCGGCGGCACCCAAGGCCAGAAGTCGAAGCCGCCGCAATCGACGAGCCGCTGCCGCTCGTACAGCACGCACCCCCCGATCCACGCCACCTTGTACGCCTGCCACGATCGCCCGCCGCGCACCCGGGAGGCCAGGTGCAGGGGGTTGGCGGCGTTGTGCAGGGTGTGCCGCCGCCATTGCGGCGTATCGCGACGGACCCGCTCCGGCCGCACCCCGTCCACCCACTCCTCGTACGGCTCCAGCTCGTGCGGCCGCACATCGTCCCGGTAGGACAGGCCCTGCACGGCGAACCCGACGAAGCCGCAATCGAGCTCGGTGAGGGCGGCCGTCAGCACGTCGAGCGCCGTGGGCTCCAACCAGACATCGTCGTCCAGGCAGAGCGCGAACCGCCCCCGGGCCTGCTTGAGCAGGAACGCCCGCTGCTGCGCCATCCCGCACGGCGGCACGTTGCGGTGAATCTCGGGCGTATGCCCCCGATGCTCCAAAATCCGCACCACGCCCTGGATGATCGGCGACCGCGAAACGGGCACAGCCGACTGATCAGAAATCACGACCCGAAACCCGGCCGCGGTCTGCGCCGCCAACCCCGCCAGCGTCACCGCAAGAGCGTCCACCCGATCCCGGGTCGGCACCAGCACGTCGAGCATGTGTCTCGGGTTACCCGCAAGGATCACCCACTAACTCACGCAACCACCCCCACCATGCCCCCAGAAGAGCCGCCTGGGGGCGAGGGCGGTGCCATGCCTGCGACGCCGGCTCACGACGGGCGAGTCCGGCGCTTGGAGATGGAGCGGCACACGGATGCGGCCCCGCAGATGCCGGGAGCCCATTGGTGGTGCATGAGGATGTCCCTGCAGGGCGAGGCGGTGCCATCCTGCGGGGGACGGCTCGCAGAAGGGCGAGGGGCCATGCCTGAGGGACAAGGACCGTCCTCAACTCACGAAGCGGTCCCTGAAGGACGAAAACCTCCCTGATGGACGAAAGCTCTCCAGGCCGGAAGGCGCATCCTCTCCTCGCGAGGGCCAGTTTGGGCGCCGATGCGGCGGGTGCACAGTGCGGCGAGCAGGCGGCGCCGGAGAATGACGGCGAGTGGTCGGCACACGTGTGAGGGCCCTGGCGGTTCACCACAGGAACGGGTCTTGGGCGTGGCCTGTCGATAGCGGGCGGAGGGCCGGGCGGGCAGCTGAGATGACGAGGCCGCTCTTGGGGCGGGTCGGGATGCGGCGCAGCGGGATGGTCAGGTCCTGTTTCGGCACCTCGTAGTCGAGGCGGGCGAGCCGGGTCGTGATATTGCTGAGCAGGGCGACCGTGATGTCTTCGCCGGGGCAGCGGTGGCCTGTGGCGGGGTCGCCGGCGCCTTGCGGGATGAAGTCGTAGGGGCCGATCAGGCGGGCGAGGAAGCGGTCCGGGGTGAAGGAGTAGGGGTCGGGCCAGAGGCCGGGGTCGTGGTTCTGCCCGAAGATGTCGAGCAGCACGAACGATCCGGCGGGGATGTGGTGGCCGAGCCAGTCGAGGTCGCGCACCGCCCGGCCGCCCACGAACGGCGCGAACGGGTAGAAGCGCCGCAGCTCGTCGACGAACGCCTCGGTGTAGGCCGGGTCTCCGTCGGCGAGCCGGTCCCGGTTCTCCGGCCAGAGCCGCAGCGCGTGCGCGGCGAACGCGACGAACCAGCACACGGCGACGGTGGGCCGGATGACGTTGAGCAGTTCGACGGCCGCCGTGTGCGGGTGGAGCAGTTCGCCGTCGATGTCGCGGTGCCGCGCGGCCGTTTCCACGGCCGACCCTTCCGGCACGCGGGTGCCGCCCCGGCGCACCTCCTCGATGAGGCGCATGAGCCACGATTCGCGGCGTCGCCGGGCGTGCCGTCCGCGCCATTGGCGGGGGCCGAGCGTGGCGAAGCCGTCGACCATGGCGACCATGTCGGCGGCGGCGGGGTCCACGTCGCCTTCGGTGAGCGGCACGCGCGCCCACTCGCAGACGCCGCGTACGAGGACCCGGGAGGCTTCGTCGAACAGGACGACGTGGTCTTTGCCGGCCCACGACAGCACGGTTTCGTCCCAGGCGGCGCCGACGCGGTCGACCAGCGCGGCGATGCTTTCGGGGGTCATGAGCGACGTGAACAGCGTCTTGCGGAGCCGGTGACGTTCGCCGTCGAGGCTGTGCACGCCGCCGGTGCCGAACAGGGTGCCGCGTACGGCCCCGGGGATGGCGTTGTGCCGCTGGACGTTGTTCTCGTCGTAGACGAAGCGCGCGGCGTCGGGCCCGCACAGGCCGAACGCGGGGCGGCCCAGCAGCCGCGTGACCGCGACTCCGTCGGACGCGTGCCGCCGGAGGGCGGGCAGCCAGGCATAGCCCTCGAGCAGCAACAGCGGCGTGTCGTCCAGGAAGGGAGTGCTCTGCTTTGGCATTGGCTGTCACTGCCCGGTGCCTACCCGTCGAAACCGGTCGGCCCATCCACAACATGGGCATTGATCGACGAACAGCGAAATTTGGGGCATCCCTTGGCCTGTCCCACCTGACACGCCCACATCTGACATTCCCGCGCTGGGGCGGTATCTCCGCCTGAGCCGGGCGGGGGCGCCGCCCGGGGCCCGGCGGAGGGCGTGGAACCCGCCGTCGCGTGGCGCCAATGCCCGCGAACCGGTACATCACAGGCCGGTTGGCCGGCGAGGAGAATCCGGCGCCAGTGCGGCGGCACCGAGAACGCCGGGACAGATTAGTGATGTATCGGGCGAACCGGACTGAGGCCGGGCGAGCAATGGCGAAATGTCAGTGGCGCAGGTCACACTGCCCGCATGACAGGTGGCAGGGCGCCCTGGTCAGGGACGTCCTGCCCGCCGTGGTCGCCGATCGGGTGAAGAGCCCGTACCCGAGCACCCAGGATCCCCGCTACGGCGAGGCCGTGCGGGAGGAGCTGCGCCGCCTGCCGGCCGACTCCGACGCCCCGGCCCGCCCCTGCTCGACATCACCGCCCTCGGCGCCGCAAGGGACGGCGGTCATACGGGAATGCTCTGCCACCAGGTGAACAACCGAGCCGAGTCGGCGATGTCGCTGCGCGCGACGACCACGAAGTACTTGCCCTCATGCTCCACCCAGGCATCCCGGACAAAGGACCAGACGATATTCGTCGTCCTGCCTGCGGCATCCGTGTCGCAGATAAAACCGCCGAATCCGAAATCATTTGGGTCCACCGTACTATGGCAGGAATCGAGAACCTGTATCGACCCGGCATCGACCCGCCACGACCCAATGAACGGGTGCCCGGCCTGGCACCGTTGCTCCGGCGTGAGATCGGAGACGGGCCAGGAAAGCATGAACGTGTTGAGGGCGGCTCGATTTTCGAAGGGAGCGACCAGAATGTAGTCGGGCACCCCATCCGAGCCCTTGACGTCACATTGCAATGTGAAGATCGGACCGTTGAGCCGGTCTCTCCACGCCGCGTCCCTGCAGTTTTGTATGTTTCGGTTCTGGACGCGGTCGATAAGTTTGGTCTTCAAGGTTTCCGTTGCGTCGGGCGAGGTGGACAGGACAGGAGAGGCGGTGGGCGGAGGCACGGCTTCGGTGGTGTCCTGGCCGCTCACGAGGAGGGCGGCTATGACGCCCAGGACGGTGCCGATCGACCCAACGGCGGTCCAGATCACCGACCAGTTTCGCCGGCTCGGCTTCTGTGTGGGGCTTTCTGGGTCGTCGAGAAAAGGGTGCAAAGTGACCGCCCTTCCGGAAAGCCGGGAAGAAACCTTCGTTACACGACAAGTCTACTGCCGTGATCGCCGGTATTGGGAGGGGCGATGGTGACCATTCAATTATGGTGCGTCATGGTGACAGTGCGGTCGGCGGCAAGGGCCGTATCCCGTCTTTTCGGTCCCGTGGTCGCAGCGCCAGGCGATCGGTCACGATAGGCCGCGATGTGATTCGCGGCGGACGATGGCGAGGGGGCAGCGGGAGTTGTGCAACATGTATACGGCGGTGGTGCCGAGGCGGTCGGGCGGGGCGCCGATGACCAGCATCGTGGCGTCCATGGTGGCCTCCAGGAGTTCCTGGCGCGCCGAGCCCTCGGTGGCGCCCATCTCGACCGGGAGGTCGGGGTATTTGGCCCGCCAGGGGGCCATGGACCGGTTCAGGTCGTGCTCGCAGGTGTGGCGCAGGTCGGCGGGGTCGAGGTCGGGGGCGTACCTGCCGGCGGAGGGGGCGGGGCGGCTCCGCCAGGTGTGCACGACGGTGAGGGCGAGGCCCCGCAGCGTGGCCTCGTGGCAGGCGAAGCCGAGCACTTCGTCGTCGCCGGGGTCGCGTACCCCGACCGTGACGGGCCCCGCCTGGGGCGGGCGGGGGCGGCCGCGCACGACGATCAGCGGGCAGCGTACCCGCGGGGCGAGCGCTCTGATCACGCCGCCCGACACGGCGGTCGATCCGAGCACCAGCAGATCGGCGTCGGCCGACAGTTCCGCGAGCCGGTCGGCCGGGCGTCCTTCGTGCAGGTCGGTGGTGATGTCGAGGTCGGGTGCCCGGGTCCGCGCTCGCTCCACCGCCTGGGCGAGGACGTCCTCGGCCTCCCGCCGCAGCCGCTTGGTGTCTTCGTCGTCCCGCGTGCCGCCGCGCCAGGCGTGGACGATGGTCAGCGGGTGCCGGCGCAGCTCGGCCTCGGTCATCGCCCAGTCGAGCGCCCGCTCGGCGGGCCGGGTGCCGTCGTATCCGACGATCACATGCCGTGTCATGGCTGTTCTCGATGTCTTCAGGGTCTGCTGGGTCCTCCCGCTCGTCGGTCGCGCGTGGTCACGCCGGCCGGCCGGCGGCCTGTGCGACGTCGGTCGCGGCCACCCTGGTCAGCTTCGCCGCCAGATCGGCGAGCGCGCGGGCGACGGCGAGTTCGTCGCCGATCGTGGGCACCGGGCGGTCCGCGGGGTTGCGCCGGGCCCGCCCGATGCCTTGCAGGTGCACCCGTTCGACGTCGAGCTCGTCGTGGCGGGTGAGAATCGCCCGGGCGGAGGTGTCGCTGTCGTCCTCGGTGATGTAGAGCTGTACGTCCCATTCCTTGGCGTGCATGGCATGCCCCCCAATGCGCCAGGTTCCGCTTTCGTCCTCTTTCGTCCTCTTTCGTCCTCACTTCCATTCCATGCGGGCCGGGGCGCCGTGGCTAGGGCAGGAGGCCATATATCAGCAGGTCCAAGGCCACATCCTGACGAACTCCTTGCCATCTGTTGTGGTTCGGGCGGTAGTGGCACGGCCCGGGATGTGATCGGATCGCCCTTCCCCCGCGATCTTGGGGGGCGCGGCGGGCACGTTTATCCCGTTTTGCGCGGGTCAGGGGGACCGGGAAAGCCACGGCGCGTCCGATCACTCGCGGGGACGGGACCGTTCCGGGACCGCTCGCAGCACGTTACGAGGTGAACCCCATGCCACTGCAGGTCAGCGACTTCATCCTCCACCGGCTCACCGAGTGGGGCGTCCACCGCGTCTACGGCTACCCGGGAGACGGCATCAACGGTTTCCTCGGCGCCTACGACCGGGCGGGCGGCGACCCGGAGTTCATCCAGCCCAGGCACGAGGAGATGGCCGCGTTCATGGCCTGTGCGCACGCCAAGTTCACCGGCGACGTGGGCTGCTGCACCGCCACCTCGGGCCCGGGCGCGATCCACCTGCTCAACGGCCTGTACGACGCCAAACTGGACCACCAGCCCGTCCTGGCCGTCATCGGCCAGCAGAAGCGGGCCTCGCTGGGCGCGCACTACCAGCAGGAGGTGGACCTCGCCGGCCTGTTCAAGGACGTGTCGGAGTTCGTCGAGGTGTGCATGGAGCCCGCGCAGGCGCGCCATCTCGTCGACCGGGCGATGAAGACGGCCCTGACCACCCGGGGCGTGGCCACGATCATCGTGCCGGAGGACGTGCAGGAGTCGCCCGCCGTGCCGTCGCCGCCCAAGGAGCACGGCTCGGTGTTCTCCAGCGTCGGCTGGGCCCGGCCGCGCATCCTCCCCGACGAGCAGGAGCTGCGCAAGGCCGCCGACGTGCTGAACGAGGGGAGCAAGGTGGCCGTCCTCGTCGGCCAGGGCGCCGCCGAGGCCGTCGACGAGGTCATCGAGGTGGCCGAGCTGCTCGGCGCGGGGGTCGCCAAGGCGCTGCTGGGCCGCCAGGTGCTGCCCGACAGGCTGCCCTTCGTCACCGGCCCGATCGGCCTGCTCGGCTCCAAGCCCAGCGACGAGATGATCATGAACTGTGACACCCTGTTCATGATCGGCACCAGCTTCCCGTACGCCGAGTGGCTGCCCGACGAGGGCCAGGCGCGCGGCGTCGAGATCGACATCGACGGCTCCATGATCGGCGTGCGCTACCCCATGGACGCGCACCTGATCGGCGACTCCAAGGAGACCCTGCGGGCGCTCATCCCGCTGCTGGAGCGCAAGGCCGACCGGTCGTGGCGCGAGGAGATCGAGTCGAACGTCCGCGAGTGGTGGCGGGTCCTGGAGCGCCGCTCCCACCAGGAGTTCGACGGGATCAACCCGCAGCTCATCGCCTGGGAGCTGTCGAGCCGGCTGCCCGACGAGTCCATCCTCACCGCCGACTCCGGGTCCTCCACCACCTGGTGGGCCCGCGAAATCCAGCTGCGCGAGGGCATGCAGGCGTCCCTGTCGGGCACGCTGGCCACGATGGGCCCCGGCACGCCGTACGCCATCGCCGCCAAGTTCGCCTACCCGGACCGGCCGGTCATCGCGTTCATCGGCGACGGCGCGTTCCAGATGAACGGCATGAACGAGATGATCACCGTGAAACGGTACGCCGACCGGCTCGGCGGCTCCCCGCTCATCTTCTGCGTGTTCAACAACCAGGACCTCAACCAGGTCACCTGGGAGCAGCGGGCGCTGTCGGGCGACCCCAAGTACCTGGGCTCCCAGTACATCCCGGACGTGCCGTACCACAAGTGGGCGCAGCTGCTCGGCCTGACCGGCGTCTACTGCGACGACCAGAGCAGGGTCGGGGCCGCCTGGGACGAGGCGCTGACCGCGAAAGGCCCGGTGGTGCTGGAGTTCAAGGTCGACCAGGAGGTCGCCCCGATGCCGCCGCACATCATGTTCGAGCAGGGCAAGAAGGCCGCCCAGGCCGCCATGCGCGACCCCGAGCGGGGCGGCATCGCGATGAAGGGCTTCCGCCAGAAGCTCGCCGAACTGTACGAGGCGCTGCCCGGCCGCGGCCATGACTGAGCCCGCAGGCCGTGACCAGGGGGGCGCGGGGCGGCGGCTCGGCCGGGCCGGGGCGCCGCAGGTGCCGGTCGAAGGGCTGGAGACGCACGCGTTCACCGTGCCGACCGACGGGCCCGGCGGCGTCGAATCCGACGGCACCCTCACCTGGAGCTCGACCACGCTCGTGCTCGTCACCGCGCACGCCGGCGGCCGCACCGGCCTCGGCTACACCTATGCCGACGGCGCCGCCGCCGCGTTCGTCGTGAGCAGGCTCGCCCCGGCGGTCACCGGCGGCGACGCCCTCGCCCCGGCCGCGCAGTGGCGGCCCATGTTCACCGCGATCCGCAACACCGGCCGCACCGGTCTCGGCGCCATGGCCGTCTCGGCGGTCGACGTCGCCCTGTGGGACCTGCGGGCACGGATCCTGGACGTGCCGCTGCGGGCCACGCTGCCGGCGTTCCACGACGCCGTCCCGATCTACGGCAGCGGCGGCTTCACCAACTACCCCCTCGACCGGCTGGCCGAGCAGCTCGGCGGCTGGGCCGGGCAGGGCATCCCGCGAGTGAAGCTGAAGACCTCCCACACCCCGGAGCAGGACCCCGACCGGCTGGCCGCCGTCCGCAAGGCCATCGGCGACGCCCCCGAGCTGTTCGCCGACGCCAACGGCGTCCTGACCCGCAAACAGGCGCGGTACTGGGCCGAGCGGTTCCGCTCCGAGTGGGGCGTCACCTGGTTCGAGGAACCCGTCTCCTCGACCGACCTGGAGGGCCTGCGGCTGCTGCGCGACACCGGGCCGGGCGGCCTCGACATCGCCGCCGGCGAATACGGCTACGTGCTCCGCGACTTCACGAACCTGCTCGCCCACCAGGCGGTCGACTGCCTGCAGGCCGACGTCACCCGCTGCGGCGGCATCACCGGGCTGCTCCAGGTCGCCGGCCTGGCCGCCGCCCACCAGATCGACCTGTCGGCCCACTGCGCGCCCGCCCTGTCGTGCCACGCGTTCACCGCGGTCGAACGGCTCCGCCACCTGGAGTACTTCCACGACCATGTCCGCGTCGAGCACCTGCTGTTCGACGGCGTCCCCGAGCCCCGCGACGGCCGCCTGCGCCCCGACCCCGCCCGTCCCGGCCTCGGCCTGGCGGTCAAATGGGCCGACGCGGAGCCGTACCGCGTGCACGGCCGCACCCCCGTGACGGTCCCGTGAGAAACCCACCGAGAGCCGCCCGAGTCCGCCGGGAGAGACCGCCGGCTCCGGTGCGACCACAAGTAAAATTCGCTTCTCGAAATTCACGCACATTTGGCTATGGTGCCCCGAGAAAAAGTCATTGTTCGACACCTTTTTAGGTTCTCTGTGCATAAGGGTGCGTAAGCTGAGGAGAACGGGAGGGGATCATTATGTTGGGAATCTTCGTCCGGTGACCGGGCGTCCTGTGCCGGGACCGGGGAACGGCGCCGCGACCCCATGTGAGCAGACCCCGTCCCTGCTCGACGACCTGCTGATCGAAGGCGTGTTCAGAGTCGGCGCGCACTTCGGACTCGTCTACGTTCTGGACCCGAGACGGCAACTCCTGCAACTGGAAACCGCGATCGGCATTCCGGCCACAATGGCACGGCCCTGGTCCAGGATCCGGACCAACGAGGGCGTGCCGGTCGCGGCATCGGTGCGCGAACGCAGACAGTTCTGGATCAGAGACCGGGTGGCCCTGGCCCACGAATTCCCTGCGGTGGCGCTGTCGCTGCCGTACCACTTCGCGCTGGCCACCACACCCATCTGCTCCGGCGAAACGACCTGGGGCGGGCTCATCCTGGGCTGGCCCATCCAAGGCCGATCCGAGCTGAGCCGCCGGCAACTCGACGTCATCGACGAAACCTGCGGCGCGATGGCCGACCTGTTCCGCCAGGCGAGCGAATGCGGCCGGCCGATCGTCCCCGGCCCCCAGCCCCGCATCCTCGACCTGGCCCGCGCCACCCGGCCCGACCAGGCCACCGAATCGGCGGCGCTGACCTACCTCGGCGCCCTCCCCGAGGGCTACTGCCATGTGGACGCGCATTCGCGAGTCACCCTCGTCACCAGGCGCGCCGCGGAACTCCTCGCGACCCGGCCCGCCGAACTGACCGGCAGGCGGCTCTGCAAGGCGCTGCCGTGGCTCGACGATCCCGACTTCGAAGACCGCTACCGGGCCGCGGTCTTCAGCCACCGGACCACACGGTTCACCGCCCGCCATCCCGACGGACGGCTCCTGTCGTTCGAGTGCTATCCGAGCACGCCCGGCGTCATCTTCCGCATCACGCCCGCCGCCGCGCCCCCGACACCCCCCGCGGACACCGGCCGGGACGGGCGGGTGGTCGGCCTGCACGACATGCTGCTCATCGCGACGCACCTCACCCGGGCGACGACCATACAGGACGTGCTGGACCTGGTGGCCGACCACGTCCTGCCCATCTGCGAGGCCCAGGCGGTGGCCATCCTCACCTGGGAAAGCGGCCGGGTGCGCGTCGTCGCCGCCCGTGGCTACAGCCGGCGGGGCATCGAAAAGCTCGACGGCCGCCCGATGATCGGCACAGTCTCCTGGGCGCCCCACCACGAAGAGCACGCGGCGACGTTCTTCGGCAGCTGGGACGAACTGCGCCGAACCTACCCCGCCGCCCTCCACATCGACGACATGGGCGCGTGGGCGCTGCTGCCGCTGGCCGTCCTCGGACGCACCATCGGCACATGCGTCTTCGCCTACGACCGTCCCCGCGACTTCAGCGACAGCGAACGCGCCGTCTTCACCGCACTCGGCAGGCTGATCAACCGGGCCTTCGAACGCGCCTGGCTCCACGAGACCAACCACCGGCTCGCCCGATCACTCCAAGAAACCCTCCTGCCGCAAGACCTCCCCGAACTGCCCGGCCTCGAAGCGGCCGCCCAGTACATGCCCGCCACCCCAGGCGTCGAGATAGGCGGCGACTTCTACGACCTCATCCGCCTCGACGACACCCACATCGGGGCCGTCATCGGCGACGTACAAGGCCACGACATGACCGCCGCCGCGCTCATGGGCCAGGTGCGCACCGCCATCCGCGCACACGCCAGCGCCGGCGCCCCCTCCGGAGAAGTGCTCACACGCACCAACCGGCTCCTGGTCGAATTCGCCTCCGGCCGCTTCACCAGCTGCCTCTACCTCACCGTCGACCTCGCGACCGGCACCGCATGCCTGGCCAACGCCGGTCACCTCCCCCCGCTGCTCAGCCGCCCCGGCAGCCCCACCCAGGTCCTCGACCCCGAACCCAACCTGCTCCTCGGCATCGACCCCGACATCACGTACGTCACCACCGAACTGCGACTACCCCCCGGCTCGATCCTCGCCCTCTACACCGACGGCCTGATCGAGCAGCCCGGCGGCTCCCTGACCGACGCCATCGCCGACCTCGCCGCCCGCGTCATCCCCGCCCCCGCCCAGCCCCTCCACAGCCTGGCCGAGTCCCTCATCTCCCCGACGACGAACGAGCAACGCACCGACGACACCGCCCTCCTCCTCCTGAGAAACCACCCACCCTGATCGATGACCTCACCTCGGCTGTCCGCCGCAGCGGCATCGTCCACCACGACACCTCGCGCCTACGGGCCGAGCTTCACCACGACCCCGGCGAGCGGCATAGGACTTTCCTATAGGGTCCGCTGACAATTCCTCTTTGCTTCTCGTTCTTTTCCGGACGTACCGTGAAGCCGCTCGACGAATTGCGCTGGTGTATTCGATCCCCTTTTCGGGGAACGGACGAATGATGTGATCGAAAGGATCGGTGAAATGACCGAGAACGGAACGGGACGGGGTGAGCTCGCTGGAAAGCGGGCCCTGGTGACGGGTGGTTCTCGCGGGATCGGGGCGGCCGTCGTGCGCCGGTTGCTCGACGCGGGCGCCGAGGTGCTCGCGACCGCCAGGTCGGCGACGTATACGGCGCCGGAGGGGGCCGCTTTCGTGACGGCCGACGTGCGGACCCGGGCCGGGGCGGAGACGCTCGCCGCGGCCGCGCGGGAGACGCTCGGCGGGGTGGACATCCTGGTCCACAACGCGGGCGGGGCCCGGCCGCACAAAGGCAGTTCGGACATTCCCGACGAGGAGTGGCAGGACGCGCTGAACCTGAACCTCCTGGCGGCGGTGCGGCTGGACTCCCTGCTGACGCCGGGCATGCGGGAACGGCGGTCCGGGGCGATCGTGCACGTCTCCTCGGCCGCGGTCCCCACCCCGCTGGCGCCGTTCCTGCACTACACGGCGGCCAAGGCGGCGCTGGAGAACTACAGCCGGGGGCTGGCCCTGGAGCTGGCCCCGTTCGGCGTCCGGGTCAACGTCGTGTCCCCCGGCAGAACCGCCACTCCCGGAGGCGAGGCGACGCGGGAGCAGTGGGCGCGCGTGTCCGGGGCAGCGGACCAGAGCAGCGCGGCGGCACCGAGCAGGCCCGACAGCGTCGTGCCGCTGGGGCGTGACGGCCTGCCCGACGACATCGCCGACGCGGTGCTGTTCCTGCTCTCGGGCCGGGCGAGCTGGCTGACCGGGAGCAGCCTGGTGGTGGACGGCGGCGAATTCCACCGCTGACGCCGGCGAGATTTTCGAAATATCCGAAACATCGGCGCTCTGGCGGATTTCATCGATTCGCGCCGATGTGAGAACCCTGGGACCGGGGGGCGCGAGAAAGCACGAGAGAGGCCTGAAATGGACAAGTACAGCGACAAAAATGTAGTGATCACCGGCGGTAGCAGCGGCATGGGGTTCGAGATGGCGCGGCTGGCGGTGGACGGCGGGGCGCGTGTGCTGATCACCGGTCGTTCCCAGACCAGGCTCGACGCCGCGCGGGAGCGGCTCGGCGGGAACGCGGTGACCGTCCGGGGCGACGTGTCCGCACTGTCCGACCTGGATGTGCTGGCCGACCGGGTGAAGGGCGAGCTCGGCACGATCGACGCCCTGTTCGTCAACGCAGGCATCGCACGCGGCACGCCCCTGGAGTCGACGACCGAGGAGGTGTACGACGAGCTGTTCGCGATCAACGTCAAGGGCGCCTTCTTCACCATGCAGAAGCTCGCCCCGCTGCTGAACGCGGGCGCCGGGATCGTCCTCACCACCTCGGCCGCGAACGTCGTCGGCATACCGGCGACCAGTGTCTACGCGGCAGGCAAGGCGGCGCTGCGCTCCATGGCCCGCACCCTCGCCGCCGACCTGCTGCCGCGCGGGATCCGGGTCAACGCGATCAGCCCCGGTCCCGTCGACACGGGAATCCTCGGCGACGGGATGACCGAAGAGGAGGCCGCGCAGTTCATAGCGGAGCGGGTCGCGGACAACCCCATGCGGCGTCTCGGCACCACCGAGGAAATCGCGAAGGCGGCGGTGTTCCTCGCCTTCGACGCCACGTACACCACCGGCGCCGAACTCGCCGTGGACGGAGGCGTCACCCAGCTGTGAGTTCGCCGGCCGTTCCGGTCCGACCCGGGCCCTCGGCGGCGAGCGCCGAGGCGACGCCGGCCCCCGTCAGGACGCCCGTGCGAGGAACGAGGAGCCGGTCCACACCTGCTGACACAGGAGTTCGAGCAGGGCCGTTTCCGCCGGTCCGGCGTCGCGCCGGACCACGGCGATGACGGGCCGGGACACGGCGGGAAGCACCGGACGCGCGAGATGCTCGTGGCCCTGGGGCACCGAAGACGCCGGGACGAGCGTCACCCCCAGCCCGTGGGCGGCCCAGCGCACCGCCGTCGCCGTTTGCGACACGCGGGCGGCGGTGGCGGGGGCCAGATCGTTGTCCCGCAGCACGTTCAGCAGCACGCCGTCGAGTGTGCTGTCGCGGCCGAACCGCACCCACGGCTCGCCTGCCAGTTCACGCAGCTCGACCCGGTCCGCCGCGAGCAGCCGGTGCCCGGCGCCCAGCACCACGACGAACTCCTCGTCGCCGAGGTGGTGGGCGTCGTCGGGAGACCGATCACACGCCGCCATCAGGGCGAGATCCAGCGCGCCCCGGCGGCACAGCCGGTCCAGCTCGGCGGCGCTCGGCTCCTCGAAGACGGTGACCTCCAGCCGCGGGAAACGGCGGCGCAGCGAGGCCAGCGCGTCCGGCAGCTGCCGCGCACCGAAACCCATCTGCGCGGCGACCACCAGCTCGCCCACCACGTCGTCGGCACCGGCCCGCGCCGTCGCCTTCGCCCGCCGTGCCGCGCTCACGGCCACCTGCGCCTCGCGCAGAAACGCGCGGCCGGCGACGGTGGGCACCAGCCCGGTCGGCGTACGGGCGAACAGTTTCACCCCGAGGTCGCGCTCCAGGCTGCGGATCTGCTGAGACACCGACGGCTGAGCGACGCGCAGCAGCTCCGCTGCCGCCGTGACCGACCCTTCCTCGGCAATGGCCAGGGCGTACTCGAACTGGCGAAGGCTCATCGGACGGCGCCCTCCCGGTGGACCACGAACCACCTCCCGGTGACACTTGTAACAGTGTAAGCCGGGGCCGCATCACATCTCGGCGGCTCGCGTTCCGGCGTGGCCCGGACGGCATGCCGGCCCGGGTTGTCCGATCTCGGCGCGTTGACGCTGATCGCGATCAGAGTGCTGGACGCCGGCGGAACGCGTTCGCAGGAGTACTCCGGTCAGGACGATCGCGTTCACCGGATGGCCGTCGCCGAGAGCGTTACCGCCGGGTATCCGGCGCCACCCTGCTCATGCTTTTACTCCGAGCACGAAGGCGACTTTGTCCGGGAAACTGACAACAGCGTCAGGATATGCTCGCCGGATCTCCTCGATGCCTTCTTCGAGCTCCTCATCGGAAAAGGTCGACAACAGCGACATAAAGCGATCACGGACCATCGAAAGATAACGTTCGGTGGCAAAGGTGAGCATGAACTCGGCATAGGTGAGTTCGGTTTCGAGGCCGCTATCGGTCATCGCCCCGGCGATGAGCACCGGGTCGGGCTGCAGCTCGTGGAAGAGCCGCAGCGCCGCCGGGAACAGCGGATAGGCGAGGTCCGTCGGCAGCATGACCACCAGCATGCGACCACCCGGCCGGAGAAATCTGGTCAAGCCGAGCAGGACCTCTGCTGGATCGGCTACATGGTGGATGACCTCCTTGAGGAGGATGGCGTCGTAGCCGTCATGCGGAGGACGTTTCCGCCCGCCGGCGAGTTCTTCCGCGCTGGCGTGCAAGCGAGCCAGCCGCTCATGCGTGGGGACCTGCTCCAGCATCTGGAGAGACGGGTCGGCGCAGACGACCGCGGCGGCGTGTTCGGCGAGTCCGGACGCGAACAGGCCCGTCCCGCCTCCGACATCGAGCACACGGTGACTCGGCAGAACGTTGAGCCGCGTCGCGATATTCTCGGTCATCCAGCGGACGTAGTCTGGGCGGTACGCCCAATTCTCGTCGTACCTGTCGGCGAGACGGGCGTAGTGTGCTCGTGTGACGTCTTCCCGCACGTGACGTTTCCCTCCGGCCCGAGGCACAAGGCGAGGTCCAGCATCCGGCGGAAAGCCGATCGCCGTCAAGAATCAGGTACCTGGCATCACTCTCCGTATCTCGGCTCCGGTTGCCGCGCATGACGGCTCGTACGGCCGGGGACGAGGCCCAGGACCGTTCGACAGCCCTATATGCCCAGCTCGTTTTCCTTGACGCGGATAAGGAAGGCTCGCCAATCCGCACGACTCAGGAGCAGGACATCACCGTCGGGATGCTTGCTGTCGCGGATGGTTATTGTGTCGGGTGTCCTCTCCGCGACTTCCACACACTGTGGGTTGTTTCCGCTGGAGTAGCTCGACTTGCGCCATCTGGACTTGGTCAGATCCACTTGCCCATCACTTCCTCGATCATCTTGAGCGACTGGCGCTTGGAACACGCGATGGCTCGCAGCGCGTCGTAACGACGAGTGATCACTTTGACCATGCTCGGCTCTCCGACTACGCGGACAAAGGGGACTGAATCCACATACACCGTGTCCATACCCTCTCTTCGCGGTTTGAGAATAGTGAAAGAAGCCTCCAATCCCACGGCTGATTGCGCCTCATACGGGACGATCTGGACGATGACCTGTGGATGATGGGCCATCTCAAGGAGATGGCATAGCTGTTGGTGCATCACCTCTGCGGAGCCCATCGGCCGATGCAGGACACCTTCGTCGATCAGGCTGAGGACGGTAGGTGGATCTTCACGATCAAGAAGTTCCTTCCGCCGCAACCGGGCAGTGACACGGGTTTCGATCTCGTCCTGCGATATGCCGGGTTCGTCTTCGAAGACGCGCCGGGCGTACGGCTCGATTTGGAAGACACCGGGGATCAGCAGGGGATCCCGACTCTGGATCGCGCACTGTTCGGCCGCGGTGAGGCCGAGGCCGGTGAAGGCGGACAGGGCGCATTCGGCGTGCCCGGCGAGGTCGGGCAGGGCCATGGGGCGGGGGCAGGGGACCGGTCTGGCCCTGGTCGGGGGGTACGTGCTGGCCCGGGAGCTGGGCCGCCCCGGCGCGGACCACGAGGCGGCCTTCGCGGCGTACGAGCGCCGGATGCGGCCGTTCGTCGCCCTCAACCAGGCGCTGGCCACCGAGAACCCCGGCGGCGGCCCGGCGGAGGAATCGATGGAGCGGGCCGAGAACGCCATCTCACTCGACGACGCGAACGCGTAGCCGGGGCCGCGCCCGGTGTCCTGCGCGCCGGCGTCAGCGGGCCAGGACGCGGTCGAGGAGGGCCTGCAGGCTGACGGCGCCGGTCAGGCGGCCGTCCTCGACGATGGCGACCAGAGGGCTGCGGGTGGCGGCCATCAGGGCGGCCAGCTCCAGCACCGTGGCGTCGGGGTCGGCGACCGGGAGTTCGCGGGGCTGCGGGGCGAGGGCTTCACGCACGGTGCGGTCGTGGAGTTCGTCCAGGAAGGCGTCGGCGTGCTGCTCGTCGACGACCCGGGTCAGCGCGGGGTCGTCCTGGCAGTAGCCGGGCACGGCCAGGCGCAGCACCTGGGTGCCGGGCAGGATCGTCACCGGGGCCCCGTCGTCGCCGACCACGATGAGGCCGGGCAGGTCGCTGTCGGCCAGCAGCCGGGCGGCGTCGAGCACGGGCGAGTCGAGGCCGATGGTGGGGTACTCGGAGACCAGGTCTCTGGCGCGCATTTTTCCACCCTACGCATCGGCGATCCGGATGGCGGTCTCCTCGGGCGGGAACACGCCTGGCGGCTCCCGCGACGGGCGGCCCGGCCGGGCGCGGTGCGCCAGCGGCCCGATCAGGGGGCCGGCGTCGATCGGCGGCGGCGTGCCTGGGCGGGCCGAGCGGACGCGGTAACGAGCCCGGCTTCGCCGCCGGTGGGCGTCGTCACCGGGGCGGCTCGATGCCCAGCCAGCGGTAGGCGTTGTGCCAGGTGATGTCGGTCAGCACGTCGTCGGGCAGGCCGAGGGAGCGCAGGGTGCGCCCAGCGGGGTCTTCGCGGTCCATGGCCGGGAAGTCGGAGCCGACGAGCAGGCGGTCGTGGCCCAGCAGGTCGATCAGGAAGCGCAGGGCCCGCCGGTCGAAGACCATCGAGTCGTAGTAGAAGCGGCGCGCGTAGTCCAGCGGCGACGGGCCGTCCGTCCAGGCGATGGCCTTGCCGGGGATCGGCGGCTCTTCGTTCCAGGTGCCGCCCCAGAAGTACTGGGCGCGGGGCACCATGAGCGGGAAGCCGCCGGCGGCGTGGCTGAACGAGACGCGCAGGCCGGGGCAGGCGTCGGCGGTGCCGCCGGTGATCAGCGACGCGGCGGCGAGCGCGCCTTCCAGGCCCACGACGTAGGTGCCCATGGTGGAGCGGGGCAGCCGGTCGGTCGGGACGGGCAGGGCGTGCACGAAGATCGGCAGGTCGAGCCGTTCGGCCTCGGCGAAGAACGGCAGGAACCGCTCGTCGCCGATGGACGCGCCGAGAATGTTGGAGGCGATTTCGACGCCGTGCAGGCCGGCGTCGCGCAGCGGCTTCAGTTCGGCGGCGGCCGCCTCGGGGTCCTGCATGGGCACCATGCCGAAGCCGATGAGCCGCTCGGGGTCGGCGGCGCACAGCGTCGCGGTGTATTCGTTGACGTGCCGGGCCAGCGACAGCCCGTCGGCGGCCGGCAGGTCGTAGCGCAGCAGCGGCGGCATGGGCGTGACCACCTCGGCGGTCACGCCGGAGGCGGCCATCGCCTCGATGCGGCGCTCGGCGTCGAAGAACACGTCGCGGGCGCGGAACCGGGTGGCGCCGAACACCAGCATGCGGGCCGTGTCGCCGTCGATGGGTTCCATGCGGGGGAAGCATTCGGGGGCGTCGGCGGGGTAGTCGCGGGGGAGCAGGTGGGCGTGGGCGTCGACGAGCATGCTGACCTCCGCCGTTCAGGAATTGGGGTGGACCGAGACGTGCACCGCGGCCTCGCCGGGCACCTCGCCGGCGAGGGTTTCGATGGCCAGGGCGGTGTCGTCGAGGCCGAACGAGTGGGTGTGCATTTTCTCCAGCGGGTAGCGGCGCGACTCGATGAGGGCGATGGCGTCCTCGTTGCCGCGGTGGTCGACGCCGAACGCGCCCACGACCGTCAGCGCCCGGTTGATGATCAGGTCGGTGACGAGGGGGATCTCCCGGTTGCCTTTGAGCCCGGCCAGGACCACCCGGCCGCCGTGCCGTACGCTGCGCAGGGCGTCGGTGACCGGCCCGGCGGCCATCGGGGTCAGCTCCACCGCGACGTCGGCCAGCGCCCCGTCGGTGATCTCCCGTACCCGCTCGACGGTGTCGACGGCCTGCTCGCCGTCGACGACGAGGGTGTGGTCGGCGCCGAACTCGCGGGCCAGGGCGAGCTTGTGCGCGTCGGACTCCAGCCCGGTCACGATGATCGTGCCGGCCCCGGCGGCGCGCGCCGCGATGACCGCGCACAGGCCGCGCTGCCCGGCGCCGAGGATCAGCACGGTGTCGCCGAGGCCGACGCCGCCCAGGTGCACGGTCCAGCGGACGCCCGCGCCCATGGGGTTGACCATCGCGGCGACCTCGACGGGCAGGGTGCGATCGACGGGGTGCACGACCGAGGTGGGCGACAGGTACAGGTATTCGGCGAATCCGCCCCACACCGACGGCGCCACGTCGATCGGCGTGACACCGTGCCCGTACTTGCGGTTGGGGCAGGACTGGTAGCGGCCGGTCAGGCAGTTGCGGCAGCACCGGCACGGCACGATGACCTCCACGGCCACCCGGTCGCCGGGCCGGACGCCCCATCGGGCGGCGGCGAGCTCGCCGACCTCTTCGATGATGCCCAGCGGCTCGTGCCCCGGTATGAACGGCTTGGGGTTCTCCCGGGCCATCGCCCCGAGATGTCCCCGGTACATTTCGACGTCGCTGCCGCAGATGCCGTTGGCCTCGACACGAAGCAGGCCGTCATCGGGGCCGATCTTCGGACGGGGGAACTCGCGCACCTCGATCCTGTGAGGGGCGACCTGCACAGCCGCACGCACCGTGTCTGCCATAAAGGCGGGCCTCTCTCCTGATGACCGGCCGCCGGGTTCGCCGGCCCCGCGACGCCGCTGGTCACGGTCCGCGGCGTCGCACCTCACGCCGATCCGCGTCTCGCTTCGCAGCCAGAATGTCGCCCCCGGCGGCGGAAAGCGACGGCGATTTCGCGACGCGGAAACCCAAGGTCCAATTCGCGGCCTCCGCCCGCCGGCACCCGGCGACTTCCGATTATCGGAAGGTCGCGTCAGGCCGGTCGTTCGCTTTCCGCGACGCGAAAGTCATATCGCCTGTCAGGCCACCGGATCGGCATAGTGAAAGAACCGTTGATAACGGCGAGGAGGCATGGCCTCGGAATCTTCCCCGCGCTTTCCCCACGCCCTCGCCCGGGCGCGGCGCCGGGCCGGGCACGTCCATCCGCGCTCGCGTCCGCGGCCCCGGTCAGGCCCACCAGGATTGGAGCAGGCAATGCCCGATGACCCGATGATCGATCCTCTCGACTCCGGCCCGCAGTGGATGGCCGGGCGCACCGTCCTGGTCACCGGGGGCGGCCAGAGCACCGACTATCCGGGCGTGGGCTACGCCATCTGCCGGGTCGTCGCCCGGCACGGCGGGCGTGTCGCCGTGCTCGACCGGGACACCGAACGCGCCGAGCGCACCGTCAAGCTGATCGGCGAGGAGGGCGGCGAGGCCATCGCCGTCACCGCCGACGTGACCGACGACCGGCAGTGCGCCCGCGCCGTCGCCGAGGTCGTCGAACGCATGGGCAGGCTCGATGGGCTGGTGAACAACGTGGCCGCCGGCGACCGGTCCGGGGTGTTCGACACCACGCCGGAACACTACGACCGGTTGATGAACATCAACCTGAAGTCGGCCTGGTCGATGACCCGGCACACGGCGCCGGTGATGCCGCGCGGCGGCTCGATCCTGAACATCTCGTCGGTCGGGGTGAGCAGGCGCGGGCCGGGCCTGATCTACTGCATCGCCAAGGCCGGCATGGAGAACCTGACCGAGGGAGCGGCCACCTCGCTCGGGCCGCAGGGCATCCGCGTCAACTGCATCCAGGTCGGCGCGATCTACGGCGCGTTCGCCAGCCGGGGCTCGATGACCCCGCAGATGCGCGAAGAGCGCCGCCTCGGCACCTCGCTGAAGACCGAAGGCACCTCGTGGGACATCGCCCACGCCGCGCTGTTCCTGCTGAGCGACCACGCCCGGTGGATCTCCGGGCACATTCTGCCCGTGGAAGGCGGCCCGCCGAGCCGTTTCGACCTGCCCCCCGTCACGTCGGTGCCGATGGGCGAGACAAGCGAAGGTGAGTGAGAGAGATGTTCGACCGGATCCTCGACCCGACCGGGCTGTCGGCCGCGCCCGCAAGCGTCGCCACGGCCGCGCGTAAGGTGCCGACCCTGGCCGGTGC
This sequence comes from Actinomycetales bacterium, assembly GCA_044507605.1. Classification (GTDB taxonomy): domain Bacteria; phylum Actinomycetota; class Actinomycetes; order Streptosporangiales; family Streptosporangiaceae; genus Thermopolyspora. The sequence continues at coordinate 37,988 of JBIQJI010000036.1, forward strand.
CCGCGTCGGCCTGCTGAACAACACCAAGCAGAACGCCGCGCAGATGCTGACCGAGATCGGTGAACTGCTGGAGTCCAGGTACGGCGCGCGGGTGACCATCCAGCGCACCAAGCCGCACATCGCGTTCCCGGTGGACGAGCCGATGCTGAAGGAGATCACCGCCGTCAGCGACGTGGTCGTCGTGGGCGTCGGCGACTGCGGCTCGTGCAGCGCGTCGGCGGCGGCCGACGGCATCGCGTTCGAACGTGAGGGCGTGCCGGCGGCGGTGATCTGCAGCGACGCCTTCGAGGTGACGGCCCGGGCGATGGCCGAGGTGCACGGCGACAAGGACTTCGCGTTCCTGCTGACCCCGCACCCGGTCGCGATCCTCGACCCCGCCCAGGTCGCCGAGCGGGCCGCCGACCTGGTCGCCGAGGTCGCGGCCCGGGTGTCCGAGGCGGCTCGATGAGCCCGAGCGCGGTCGGCGAGACGACAGGCGGCGAGGTGAGGGCGAGATGAGCGACACGATCGGCGACATGATGGGCGACGTCGACGGCCTGGACGCCGCGTACCGGTCCGTCGAATACATGTACGAGAAAGGCTGGAGCGACGGGCTGCCCCTGGTGCCGGCGACACGGGAACGCGTCGACGAGTTCCTGGCCACAACGTCGCGTCCCGCGGACGAGGTGATCGGCCGGCTGGATCACCTGAAGCGGGAGGTGACGGTCGAGCTGGCGGCCATCAACGCGGTGATGGCGGGCTGCCGCCCGGAGTATTTCCCCGTGGTGCTGGCCGCGTGGGACGCGTTGATGGCGGAGCGGTCCACGGTCGGCGGCGGCTGGCAGAGCACCAGCGGCCCGGCTCCGCTGATCGTGGTGAACGGCCCGGTGCGGGCACGGCTCGGATTCAACTGCACGGGCGGGGTGTTCGGCCCCGGCTTCCGGGCGAACGCGACGGTGGCGCGGGCGATCGGGCTGATCGTACGCAACGCCCTGGGCATCGTGCCGCACGTGCTGGAGCAGGCCACCCAGGGCGTGCCGGGGCGGTGGGCGATGTGCATCGGCGAGAACGAGGAGGAAAGCCCCTGGGAGCCGCTGTCGGTCGACGGCGGCCTGCCCGCCGGCACCGACGCGGTGACGGCGACCCTGCTGCGCACCAGCGAGTTCGTCGACAACCGGCACACCGACGACGTCGACCTGCTGCTCGGCGACTTCGCCGACACCATCGCACGCGCCGGCAGCTGGATCTTCCGCCATTCCAGCGCCGGCATCGTGTTCTGCCCCGAGCACGCCCAGCAGCTCGCGAAAGCCGGCATGAGCAAGAACGACGTGCGCGCATGGCTGCTGGAGCGCACCGGCCGCAGCAAGGCCGAGCTGGCCCGGGCCGGCAAGAACAGCGTCGTGGGCCACGTACGGCGACAGGCCGAAGACGGCGGCGACCTGGAGGGTTTCGACCGGTTCTTCCCCGACGACTCGCCGAAAAACCTGCCCATCGTCGTGGCCGGCGCCCGCAACGCGGGCATCTCCATGGTGGTCCGCGTCTTCTCCTACTGGTCCGGCATCTCGGCCCGCGTCGAGCAGCCGAGCGGAGCGGGCTGACGGCCACGTCCTCACACGGATGCGGGCCCCCAGGACGAACCTGGCGGCCCGCACCCACCAGGGCACTCCCCCTGGCCGGCCCGCGCACGGCGAGCGGCTCGCCGACCGAGCCGACGACGCGCATGCGCGGATTCAGCGAAGCGAGCGGGTTCTGGAACACCATCGCGACCTCGGCGCCGCGCAACCCCGCAGCCGCTCCGCATCGGAGCCCACGAGCTGCTCGCCGCGCAGCAGCACCGATCCCCCCGAGCCGCCGCCCGTGCCGAGCGGCCCCAGCACCGCCAACGCGACACGCCCTTGCCGAGCCGATGCGCCGCCGGGCGGCGCCGCCGAATTTCGCACCCCCAAAGCCCGGTGGGCCGCGCGAAACGGGGATGACCTGCCCGCTTGACGGTAAGCCGGGCATGCAGCGGTCCGTAGGCTGGTCGCATGGGCAATGCAGGCTCCATGCGGGGCTCCGCCGCGGCGAGGCTGGCCGACATCAGGTCGCTCACCGACTCCACCCTCGCCTACATGAGCGTCGAGGACCTCCTCGGCGAACTCCTGGACCGGGTGCGGGAAATCATGTCCGTCGACACCGCGGTCGTGCTGCTGCTCGACCAGTCCCGCCGCCACCTCGTCGCCACCGCCGCCCGGGGCCTGCAGGAGGAGGTCAACCAGGACGTCCGCATCCCCATCAGCAAAGGGTTCTCCGGCCGCGTCGCCGCCGCCCGGCAACCCGTGATCATCGACGACGTCACCAACGCCCAGATCGTCAGCCCGCTGATCGTCCGGCGGGGACTGCGGTCGCTGCTCGGCGTCCCGCTCGTGGCCGAAGGCACCCTCCTCGGCGTCCTCCATGTCGGCACGGAACGCCCGCACCGCTTCACCGAATCCGAAGTGGAACTGTTGCGGCTCGCCGCCGACCGGGCCGCCCTCGCCGCCCGCACGATGATCGCCGAAGCCGAGCGCACCGCCGCCCTGGAACTCCAGCGCAGCCTCGTCCCCTCCACACTGCCCGACATCCCCGGCGTCGAGCTCGCCACCCGATACAGCCCCGGCCACGCCGACGTGGGCGGCGACTGGTACGACGTGTTCACCCTGCCCAGCGGCCACATCGGCGTCGTCATGGGCGACGTCACCGGGCACGGCCTGCACGCGGCGATCGTCATGGGCCGCATACGCAGCGCGCTCCGCGCCTACGCCCTCGAATCCTCCGACCCGGCGACCGTACTGGGCAAACTGGACCGCAAGATGCAGCACTTCGAGCCCGGCGCCATGGGCACCGTCCTGTACGCGGTGCTCTGCCCGGCAACGAGCCAGGCCAAGATCTCCTCGGCCGGCCACCTGCCCCCCGTCCTCGCGATCCCCGGCCGCACCCCGGCCACCCTGGAGGCCGACATCGTCCCCGACCGCCTGATCGGCGTCGACGTCGACACACCACGCCACACGGCCACCGTCCCGATCCCGCCCGGCGCCATACTCTGCCTCTACACCGACGGCCTCGTCGAACGCCGAAACAGCACCCTCGACATCGGCATCGGCAAACTCTGCCGCGCGATCGAAGAGGACAACGGCGCCCTCGAGGAAACCTGCGCCTCGATCATGGCGGCCCTCATCGGCCGCGAACCCATCGACGACGACATTGCCCTGCTCGTCCTACGCCGCCACAACCCGGACGATGACCGCTAACTCCCCGAAAACACGATGAACCCCGGCACGAACCGTGCGACAAGCCTGACCCCATGACGCACACCTCCGAAGCCCTCGCCGACCAGGCCGCCACCGCATCCGCCGACGGCCGGGACTTCTCCCGGCAGAACGGCAGAGCCACCTGAGAACGCCCCTCCCGGGCCCACTCCCGCCTGCCCCAAGGCGGCCCGCGCCACCCTCGACATCGAAACCGGCGGCGAGATCCTGGCCGAAGTCCCACCACCCGCCCTTGATCGAAGCCCAGACCTGACCCACCCACCGGCGGCCCGTGCAGCCCCCGCGCCAAGACCACCGACCGCAAGCCGACCGACCCCGGCCACCTTCCCGCCAAAGACATCGACACCCGGTCGGCGCCCGCGTCCGGAAGACTGGGAACATTCGGTAAGCCCGTCATCGACCACACGGCAGATCCCTGCCAACGGACCAACAGTCGGGAGGTGGGTGGTGGCAGCCCGGTCACGGCCTCACGGCGGCCGGCCGTCCGGCGACGGCCGTCTCGCGCGCCGGCTGGGAGTCGGAGACGCGGTGATGATCGGACTCGGCTCGATGATCGGTGCCGGGGTGTTCGCCGCGTTCGGCCCCGCCGCGCGTGCCGCCGGCACAGGACTGCTCGCCGGGCTGCTCATCGCCGCCGTGATCGCGTACTGCAACGCGATCGCCTCCGCGCAGCTGGCCGCCGTATATCCGACGTCCGGCGGCACCTACATCTACGGCCGCGAACGGCTCGGCCACTGGTGGGGATTCACCGCCGGGTGGGGCTTCGTGATCGGCAAGACCGCCTCATGCGCCGCCATGGCCCTCACCTTCTCCTCCTACGCCATACCCGGCCCCTGGTGGGCGCAACGTCTCGTCGCCCTCGCCGCCGTGATCGGCCTGACCGCGCTCAACTACCGCGGAGTGACCAAAACCGCCCTGCTCACCCGCGTGCTCGTCACCGCCACCCTCACCGCCCTCGCCGTCGTCGTCGCCGGCATCCTGACGGGCGGCCACGCCGGCGTGGCGCATCTGGGCGGCCGGCCGGCCCTCGGCGCCGGCGGGGCGTATGGCATCCTCCAGGCGGCGGGCCTGCTGTTCTTCGCGTTCGCCGGATACGCCCGCATCGCCACCATGGGCGAAGAAGTCCGCGACCCGAGCCGCACCATACCCCGCGCGATCCCCATCGCCCTGTTCATCACCGTGGCCATCTACCTCACCGTCGGAGCCACGGCCCTCATGGCCGCCGGGCCACACGGCCTCGCCGCCTCGGACGTACCCCTGACCACGGCCGTCGAGGCCGCGGGCTCCGCCGCCGTCGCCCCGGTGGTGCGGGTGGGCGCGGCGCTGGCGTCCCTGGGCGCGCTGCTGGCCCTGATCGCCGGCATCGGCCGCACCAGCCTCGCCATGGCCCGCCACCACGACCTGCCCGGCCGCCTCGCCGCCGTCCACCCCCGCTTCAAGGTCCCCCACCACGCCGAGATCGCCCTCGCGGTCGTGGTCGGCGCCCTCGTGCTCACCGCCGACCTGCGCGGCGTCATCGGCTTCTCCTCGTTCGGCGTACTCGTCTACTACGCCATCGCCAACGCCGCGGCCTTCACCCAACCAGCACAAGACCGCCGCTGGCCCCGCTGGCTCAACCTGCTCGGCACCGCCGGCTGCCTCACCTTGGTCGCCACCCTGCCCTGGCACTCCGTACTCGCCGGCGCCGTGATGTTCGCGGCAGGCCTGACCGGCCGCCGGCTCATCCTCCACCGCCGGACACGACCCCCAGAGCCCGACGGCACGAACAGGTACGGTGAGCCACGCGTGTGACACTCTGCCCGGCCCCGACGCGGACGAACCATACGCTTTTGCCGATGCCGTCGACGTGGCGCGTATCTGGTCCGGTTCAGGGCGTACGGGCAAGGCCTGTCCTCGATCGCAGACCGCTCCGGTCATTCACGACGGCCCCTTCCTAACGCCCCGGCAGCCAAAGGCGTAGGTGCGGGACCTTTTCGGTCACCAGGACCACAGAAAGCCGTACGATGCGCCCGCCTTAACCGTTGTCGCAGGAGAATCGCGTGTAGGCGGCGATTCTGCTGGATGGGGATAAGTGGCCGGCGTTCCACCAGGAGGCGATGATAGAGGGAGATGTAGTGGCTCTCCCGCCGGGAGACACTACCGTCAGTGCCGAAAATGTCGATGACTCGCCCGGCGTCGGTGAGGTATCCGGCCACGGCGTGGTGGTCCAAGAGCAGCTCTGCGCCAGAGGCGAAACGCAGCCGTGTACGACGGGCCGCGTCGGTGACGTGCCAACTGGTCACTATCAGCGCCTCGAACGGTTCGCCGCGGGAGGTGCAGCGTACGCGGGCCTCGAACATCGAGCCGGGCGTGCCGCCCAAGGAGCGCAGGGAAAGACGTTCGACTGGATCGCAGAACCTGGTCATCACGCCCAAGGCGTTGATCCCCGAGTCGAGCCAACTGGTGCCGAGACGCTGACGTGCCGCATCGATATCGGTCGCATAGGGGTCGGTGAACCACGCGCATGCCTCCCGGACCGGCCCCAACTCGTCGCATCGTTTCTGCACGAGTCGCTCGCCCCAGAGCACCTCGGGGGCGAACGCCATGTGGTGGGCGACTTCGGTGACACCGATGCCGGGGCCGCTACCGGAGAGGAGCTCGCCGGCCTCGCCCGCCTCGTCCGCTGCAGGCTTCTCCACCAGGACGGCGGCGTCGGGAAAGACCGATCGGGCCTCTCGCCACAGCGTCGCGTGGGTCGAGGTCGGAGTGGCGATGACGACCAGCGTAGGAGCGTAGCCGGCGGCCTGCTGCAGCGTCGCCACCACGGGCACCTCCTGCCCTCGGAAGGTCGGGTGCCCCCGCTGGGAGGGGTCCACCCCGCCGACGACATCGACCTGGGGCATGGTCGCCAGAACGTTCATATGCGTTTGCGATACCGCGCCCAATCCGACGAGGCGCACCCTGTGGCGCGTCGCTCCGCTGAACCGCGTCATCGCAGCCCTTCCCTCGTCGAGTGCGCCGAGATCCAGCGTTCGCGAGCGGCGCTCGTACCATCGATCCAGTCGATGTCGGCGAAATCGGAGCTGTCGAAGGCGGAGCTGGACGGGGCGACCCGGTCCGGCGCCCACCACGCCGCTATTTGATGCCAGAACCGGTTGCCGCCGAGTTCGACGGTGATGTGCGCCAATTCGGCGACGGCGGCGGAGTGCCCATCATGGTCGGCCTGTGCTGCGCACCGGTAGGCGCGTGCGGTCCAGCACCAGATTTTGCCGCCGGGATAGCCGCTTTGCGTGGTCAGGCGCAGGCCACGTTCGATTTCGCCCTCGGCCTGGCCGTATCGCGCCCCCAGCCCGGCTCGCAGCCTGAGAACGTAGGACTCCACATCGTGCGACGCCGACTCGGCGAAGTCGACACGAGTCACCGCCCGCGACCTGCCGTTCTCGCCCAGGAAACGACGCTCAAGCTCCGCTGACAGGGTCGTTTTGCCGATCCCGCCGACGCCGTAGTAAACGAGCACGTTCCTTCTCGGCATTCGACGGTCCGTCACCGGAGATACCTCCGCTGCGTCGAGGTGCGCGCCCAGGGTCGCAAGCGACCTGTCGAATGCGGCTATTTCGGACACCCGATCGGTAAAGATGTGCTGTGCGGAGATCGGGGAATCAAGTCCCAACGCAAACGCTGCGCGCAGATTCAGCCTCGACACACCGTCCAACACTACGCAAGAAACGAGGTTGGAGGCAGTATCCTCGCCCGGCAAGCCGTAAAGGCCCGCTTTCGCTGTGGTTTGTACCTATCCTAAACCTTTTGCTCGGCCATGCGATATCCGGGGCGGTGGGGCTCGGCGTAGGACCACCGGCTCCGCTTCCTTTTGGACAGGCGGCGCAGCGTTCTCTGCCCGCACGCCTCTCCGCCGTCCCCGACTTCCAGGAAATCGGCTGATTCCGGTGACAACGGAACCGGCTGATTTCGTGAAACCAAGGGCTGGGCGATCGAGCCGCGGCATGCCTACCAGCCATGGGTCCCGGCGGCTCCGGGCCACCTGCGATCACGGAGATGGTGTGAAAACAGCATGAATCAGTGACCAACCGACTGCCCAGGACGACAATCCGAAGCGCGTCTTCGACCCGGTAGCTCGCCCTGGACGGTCTTCGACCGGTGCTGGGCAAATGATCACTATTGGGAAGGAGATCCATCGGCAACCCGGCCGGTGCCTCCTCCTCGCCATCCCCCTTGGTGCGTTACGTCGCGGTGGTAAGCGACATGAGCCGGGTCGATCGTGTGGTGCGGGGCTTGGCGGAGCCTGTCTTTGACCTGGCCGGTGAGTTCGTCGCGGATCTTGAGGTCGTCGGTGAGGGTGAGGGCGCCTCTGTCGAAGAGGATGTGGTCGTTGGGGCAGAGGCAGAGGAGGTTGGCCGGCTCGTCGGGACCGTTGTGGGGCGCGCCTACGGGACGGATGTGGGCGCCCTCGGCGTAGGGACCGGTGGGGAGGACGAGGCGTTGGCCGCAGATCTGGCATCGGTGGTCGTGGAGGGCCTTGATCTGTTGTGCGAGCGTGGAGTCGCGGATCACGCGCATGGTGGTGGACTGACGGCGTTCCGGAACGGGGGTGTCGTCGATCAAGAGCGTGGGTGTTTCAAGGACGCTCGACAGGCCTACTGCGGTGAGGAGCGGATCGTGGTCCTCGCCCTCGAAGTACTTCTCCAGGAGTTGCAGCACGATCTGGGCGCGTATGTCGGCGTGCTGCGTGACGATCGTGTGGACCCATGGTCGTAGGCCGCTCGTGGGGGCGTGGTCGCGCATCCATCGCTGGGCGGAGCTGCCGCTGGCCGGGGGGACGCCGGGCTCGTCGAGTTGCCAGATTCCGTCGTGGAACAGCCGGAGGATGGGGAACTCGGGGTTCGGCCGGTCGTCCGGATTGCCGAACCTCTCGATGAGCGAGGAGATCGCGGCGGCGGTCGCGCGCCAGTCCTGCAGACGTGGCTTGCCCTGGGCGGCCCGTCCGAGTGCCCACAACAGCGTCAGCGGCTGGTGCCGGCGAGGTCGGCCGGTCGGCTTCGACGTGTCCGTGCGGAGAGCGTCGACCTTCAGGAGCAGGCTTTCGACCGTGTGCTCCCCGATGTCCAGCCCGGGGGCGATGACCTGGAAACCGAGCCGGATGAACTGCCGGGCCACGGTGTCGTTGTCTCCGGAGAACTCCCCGGGGCGGAGCGGCTGGCCGCTGATCGCTCGGTGGGCTACCCCTGCGATGGCCTTCGAGTCGTACCGGCGGCCCTCATGGATGAGGAAGGAGTCGCGAACCGGTTCGTATCCGTACGTGTCCGGAAAGGCGTCCCTGCCCATCTGGTCGTACTCCGCGATGGCAGCGAGGACCATTTCACGACGAAGATCGGATAAGCCCACGTCGACAGACTATAGAGCGATTTGCTGCTACATGAGTGCCCTGACCCGCTGAAAGGTCCCGGGATCGTCAAGGCCTTCATGTTGGTCGGCGACGTCGCGCCTCAATCAACCGGTACCCACCCGCTTGTGTGTCAAGCGGCGTCTCGGTCTTGGAAGAGAGGGCGTTGTCAAGATCGGCGGGTGCCGGTCGTTGCGCGGTCGTTCACGCTATCCGCCTTTACGCCGGCGGATCGCTCCTCGGCGTTATGGGGAAGCGCTGATGTGGGTGGCCAGGGTGTCGGCCAGGGCGGTGATGGTGGGGCGGCCTTCGAGGGGGGTCAGCCAGTGGGGCGGGAGTGCGTGGTGGCCGTGGGCGGCGCCGAAGAGGTTGCCGTAGATGGCGCCGGTGGAGTCGCTGTCGCCGCTGTGGTTGACGGCCAGGAGGACGCCGGCTGCGAAGTCGGTGGTGGTGAGGGCGCAGTAGAGGGAGATGGCGAGGGCTTCTTCGGCTACCCACGCCGCGCCGAGCGTTTCGAGCTTTTCGGGGGTGGGGTCGCCTGCGGCGGCCAGGGACAGGGCGGCCTTGATGGCGGTCGTGGTCTCCTCGTGGCCGGGGTGGCCGGCGAGTAGGGCGAGGGACTGGGTTATGGCGTCCGTCAAGGGTGTCTGGTGGAGGAGGAGGTGGATGATCGCGGCGAAGGCTCCTGCCGCGTAGTAGCCGGTGGGGTGGCCGTGGGTGATCTGGGCGCAGTCGGCCGCCAGGCGGAAGGCGGATCGCGCGTCGGGCGCGGCGAGGCCGAAGGGGGCCGAGCGCATGACCGTGCCGCAGCCTTTGGAGCCGGGGTTGACCGGGCCGGGCTCGCCTGGCGTGGCCGGGCCGGGGAAGTCGGCGCGGAGGCCGGACAGGCAGGCGTTGCCCGGGGCGCGCTGGGAGTACAGCCAGGTCTGCTCGCGCAGCTCACCGGTGCGCCAGCGGGTGTCGGCGGGTGGCGGGGCGGGGTGGCGCTGGGTGTCGAGCCAGCGCAGGTACGCGTCGCGGACGGCCGTGGTGTCGCCGCCTCGGATCAGGCCTTCGACCGTGAACAGGGTCATCTGGGTGTCGTCGGTGATCAGGCCGGTCTTGCCTCGCCAGTCGGCGGCGTAGTCGGTCAGCCCGGCCGGGCCGTGGTTGCGGCGGATCACCGCGAGGGTTTCGAATTCGATCGGCGCGCCCAGGGCGTCTCCGATGGCGCCGCCGAGCAGGCAGCCCCGTACTCGGTCTGTCAACGCGTTCGGCTCAAGGGGTGCCACGGGAGGTCCTTTCTTGTCGGCGCCGAGGGACGACGGCTTGCCGGCGCAGGGGCGGCTCCAGGTTCGCTCGGCTGGGGCGGGACGTGCGGCGTCGAGAGCGGGCAGGGCGTCGAAGGTCTCGGGCCGGTCGGCGTCTTCCGAACGATGCAAGCATGATCTCCATGACTGTAGGTCCTGTAGCTCCGGGACGTGGCGGGATCGACCGGAGGGTGTGGAAAAGCGGCCTGACGGTCGCCGGTCACGTCCGGACCGGGTGAAGTGGGCCCTCGGCAGCGGCGCAAGCAAGATCTAAAGTGAGTGGAGTACCGGTCGCGCCGCACGTTTTCGGGCTGCGGGCGAGCGTTGCGGAGAACGCATGGACGTTGGGGCAGGACGGCTGGTCGGACGGCAGTCCGCGTTGCGCGATCTTGAGGCCGCTCTCGACGCGACCGCGGACGGCGGCTTCCGGCTGTTGGCGGTGACCGGTGAGCCCGGCGTGGGCAAGACGCGGTTGCTGGACGAGCTGGTGTCCGCCGCGACGCGACGCGGGCTGACCGCCGTCCGAGGGCAGGCGTCGGAGTTCGAGCAGGAGTTGCCGTACGGCGTCGTGGTGCACGCTCTGGACGAGCGCGCCGGAGCGTCGCGGTCCCGGCTGGCCGAGCGGCTGGGCAGGTCGGCGGTCGTGTCGCTGTCGGCCGTGTTCCCGGCGCTGGCCCTGACGGACGCGGACGGTCTGCCCGTCACGTCCGCCGGTCAGGTCGGCGGGCAGGGCCCTAGCGGCGACTCGGTCACCCGCTACCGCCTGAACTGCCTTGTGCGAGGACTGCTGGAGGAGCTGGCCGCCCCCCATGGGCTGGTGCTCGTGCTCGACGATGTGCATTGGGCGGATGAGGCATCGGTCGATCTGCTCGGCCACGTGATCCGTCATCCACCGCAGGGCGGTGTGCTGATCGCGCTTGGTTACCGTGCGGCGCAGACTCCCGCTCGGCTCGCCGGGCTGGTCAGCGGTGCGGCCGGTCATGCGCGGGTCACGACGGTCCTGCCGCTGTCGCTTGCGGAGGCCGAGGAGTTCCTCGGTCCGCAGGTGGGCCGGGCTCGTGCCCGCAAGCTGTACGAGGCCAGCGGCGGCAACCCTTTCTATCTGGAGCTGCTGGCCGCCCTGGACGCCGCCCCGGGCGACTTCGCAGACGTGCCGGCCGAGCTGCCCGGGCCGGTGCGGGCGGCGCTGCATGCCGAGCTGAGTGCTCTGTCCCCAGAAGGGCTTGTGGTGGCGAGGGGCGCTGCCGTGGCGGCGGAGGAGTTCGACCCGTCGTTGGTGGCCGTGGCCGCCGGACTGTCCGAGGACGCCGTGCTGCCGATCCTCGACCAGTTGACCGAGCGTGACATCGTCCGGTCGGTGGCCGCTTCCGGACGGTTTCGGTTCCGCCATCCGTTGCTGCGTAGCGCCGTCTACAGCATGGCCGGTGGTGGTTGGCGGATCGGCGCCCACGCCCGGCTAGCCGCGCACCTGACGGCCATCGGTGCGCCCGCCACGCTGCGGGCGCACCACATCATGCGGTCGGCGCGACCTGGTGACCAGGACGCCGTCGTGACCCTGATCGAGGCCGCTCGGACCGTGTCGGCGCAGGCCCCGGCGAGCGCCACCCAATGGCTGGAGGCGGCTCTCCGCCTGATGCCCGCAGAGTCGGCGTCGCGGGTGGAGTTGCTGATGGAACTGGCGCGGCTGCGGGCGGTCAGCGGCGACTTGGCGGCCGGGCGGCAGAATGCGTTGGAGGCGTTGCGCCTGCTGCCCGAGACCGACTATGAGAGACGCGCCAGTACGTCCAGGTTCTATGCGGTGATCGAGCGGCTGCTGGATCGCCCTGATCACGGGCAGGCCCTGCTGCTCGCCGAGCTCCACCGGGTGCCCGATCCCCGGTCACCTGCGGTGCTGCCGTTGCGGCTGCGCCTGGTGGCCGAGAGCCTGATGCGTGGTGACACGCGGGCCGCCCGGCGTCACTTCGGCCTGCTGCCCCCGCTCGATGCCGGCGCCGACGCCGGGGCGGCGCTGGCGGTTGCGGCGCTTCGGCCGATGACCGTGTACGCCGCCGGTGCGGTGGCCGACGCTCTGCGTCACCTCGACGACGCCGATCGGCTCGTCGCGGCCAGCACCGATGATCGTGTCGCCGAGTGGCTGGACACGGTCACGTTCTTGTGCTGGGCCAAGACGCTGATGGGGCGTTACCGTGACGCGCTTCCCTGTTTCGAGCGGGCGATCCGTGTCGCCCGCGCCACCGGGCAGTGCTACCTGCTCATCCACCTGCTGTCGGGTCAGGCGCGCGCGTACGGCATGCTCGGCCGGCCGGCCGAGGCGGAGCTTTCCGCCGATGAGGCGGCCGAGCTCGCGCGGCCGACGGGTTCGGCGCAGGCGCTCGTCTTCGCGCTGACCGAACGCTGCCTGGTGGCCGCATGGTCGGGGCACGACGATCAGGCTGTGGGCTTCGGCGAGCAGGCCGTGGAGCTGAGCGCGGACAGGTCGGAGGCATGGGCGGTCGCCGCGAAGTACGCACGGGCACGTGCGCTGTTCAATGCCGGGCGGCGTGATCTCGGGACGCGTGCTTTGGCGGAGGTCTGTGATCTCCCTGCCCGGTCGGTTCTCGACCGCGGCATGCTGGTGGCGGGCTACGAGGCGATGGCGCTGGCCGAGTCCGCGTCCAGGCGTTTCGGCGAGGCGAGTGCCTGGGCCGACCGGGCCGAGCGGGTCGCGTCGCGGGCGCTGCCCGGCCAAGTGGCACTCGCCCGGCTGGCCCGGGCTCACGCATTGAGGGGCACGGCCCCCGCCGAGTCGGCCGACCACGCCGCCGGGGCGGCCGAGATCCTCGCCGCGGCCGAGCAGTGGGTCGACGCGGGCCGTGCGCGGCTGCACGCCGGCTTCGCGCAGGTGGCCGCCGGGCGACGTGCGGAGGCGCGTGCCGAGCTGGCCGACGCCGCCGAGATCTTCGTCCGGTGCGGCGCGCGGACTCTGCACGCTCGTACGGTCCGCGAGCAGCGCCGGCTGGGCGTACGGGTGCCGGCCGGCGGGGGGTGGAAGGCGGGTGCGGGGCCGTATGGGCTGTCGCGGCGGGAGCTCGACGTGGCCAAGCTGGCCTCGGAGGGCTACACGAATCGGCAGATCGCCGACCAACTGGTGATCAGCGCGCATACGGTGGAGACCCACCTGTCGCACATCTTCACGAAGCTCGGCGTCACCTCCCGGATCGCCATGGCGAACAAGCTGCTCTCATGGACGTGATCCCGGATTTCCGCGATGTTCCACCACGCGAAATCAGGGCTGGGCGCGATGTGGCGGAAGGTGCACGCGCTGCACGCTTGGACGTGACCGGCCCGACTTCTGGGCCCGCACGAGGAGTAGCCACATGTCCGACGACCGTCCCCGAACCCGCCGTCCGGCCCTGCTGATCTCGACGCTCGCCCTCGGCGCCCTGGCCGTGCCCCCGATCTTCATGTGGAGCGCCCCCGCCGCGCAGGCCGGCACCCTCGCGTCCCAGCCGCCCATCCACATGACGGGGGTCGCGCCCGTGCACATGACGGGAGTCCCGCCCGTGCACATGACCTGAACCCCGCTGGTGGAGCACTGTTCGTTGTCCGAGGGGCGCTGGGGCTGCGTGCCTTTCCGGTAGATCAGTCGTCTCAAGGGGCGACGTGGCGTTGGCGGGCCGGCCGCGATCCAGTGGCGGCGCGGCGTGACCGGGAGCGCCTGCTCGCCCGCCGTGAAGGCGGCGGTGGGACCGCCGGGCAGGATGCCTGCTCGGCGGTCCCCGCCGCGTCCGGCCCGGTGGACCGTACGGATCCTTCCGGTGCGGCCGATCCGAGGGTCGGGGTGGAGGAGCGCGTCAGGCGCGGATGCGGGCGGATCGTCGTCGGCGGAGGCGGTGGAGGAGGTCGTGGACGGCGATGGCGGCGGCGAGGCAGGCCGGGGGGACGGCGGGGAGGACGTAGCGGTGGTCGAAGTCGAGGACGGCGATGGGGCCGAGGAACAGGGCGACGGCCACGAGCCAGGGCAGCAGGCTCGGGCGGCGGCGGCCGAGTGAGCCGAGGCCGCCGGCCAGGAGCATCGCGGCCAGCAGCGGGCCGCCCAGGATGTCGGGGTAGCGGTAGGCGGCGAGGATTCGGGCGTACGGCTGCACGGACGCCATGCCGCGAATGTCGTGGTCGTACTCTTTGCGCACCTTGTCGATCAGTGGGTTGCGGGGGAGGGACCAGGAGCCGACGGGGAAGTCGCGGGCCGGGGAGAGCCGCTTGGGGTGTCGCACCGGGGTCCAGGCGAAGGCGAGGGATGCGTCGCGGAGGACGTCGCGCAGGTAGGCGAAGGGCTGGGCGGCGATGGCGCGCAGGGCGAACGAGCGGGCCAGGTCGTTGTGGGAGAAGCGGTCGCCGGGTAGCCGGTTGAGGGACGCGCTGGGTGCCCACACGTACTCTGAGGCGGCGTCGACGACGGTGCCGTTGGGGCAGAGCCTGGCCTCGGCCGGCGAGGGCTTGATCACCGAGCAGTCGGCGAAGGTCATCGTGCGAGCCCACAACGTCACCCCATCGGCGCCGGTGAGCGCGAACCTGCCGTGGTGCTGGTGGTACCAGGTGGCGTAGCCGGAGAGAGGGAGCAGGCCGGCCACGAGGAGGGCCAGCACCGGCCGCATGCCCGCGCGCCGCACGATCAGGTGGAGGAGCACGAGGCCGATGAGCGGCAGGGCGGCCGTACGGGTGAGGCCGGCGAGCGCCAGCAGCAGGCCGGCCGCGGCGGCGGCCCGGGGGGTGAGGCGGGCGCGGGTGGTCAGGATCGCCAGGGCGGCCACGATGAGGAGGATCACCTGGGTCTCGGCGAGCACGGCGTGCTCCATCCGGACGAGCGTCGGGGAGAACAGCACCGGCACCGTGGTCAGGGCCGCCGCCCAGCCGGGGAGCGCGTGACGGCGCGCCGTGAAGTAGATCAGCGCCCCGGTGCCGAGACCCATGGCGTGCTGCACGGCGGCGACGAGTTCCACGCTGTGCAAGGGCAGGAGGAGCCGGAGGAAGAGGGGGTAGCCGGCCGGGTGGAAGCCTTCGCCGGGGCGCGGGTGGACGGCGGTGTCCAGGTAGGTGAACGAGTCGTACCAGTAGACCTGGGCGGTGGTGTAGCCGAGCATGACGAGGACCCGCAGGAGTGCGGCCAGGGCGAGCACGGCGGCGAACGGCACGGGGCCGCCGAGGAGCGCGGCGAGGCGTCTCCCCGGGGATCGCCTGCGGCGTTCGGCGGGTGTGGTCGTGGTGGTTGCGGCTGCGGTGGACATGCGCGTTCCTCGATGGGCCGGGCGGTTCCCGGCGCTTCGGGGCAGCAGTCCAGCGTTCGTGGCATAACCCGGCCGTCACGCGATCGCGTTATGCAGGGGTTATGCGTGATCTGTCAGCATGTTGGGGCCGATGGGCGGCAGGAGGAGGAAATGCGCGTACTCGTGGCCGAGGACGAGCGGATGCTCGCCGACTCCATCAGGGAAGGGCTGCGCGCGGAGTCTCTCGCCGTGGACGTGGCGTACGACGGGGAGGCCGCGCTGGAGCGGCTCCGGGTGAACTCCTACGACGTGCTGATCCTGGACCGGGACCTGCCCGGCGTGCACGGCGACGAGGTGTGCCGGGCGGTGGTGGCCGACGGCGGGCTGGTGCGCATCCTGATGCTCACGGCCGCGGGCGACATCAGGTCGCGGGTGGAGGGCCTGTCGGCGGGGGCGGACGACTATCTGCCCAAGCCGTTCGCGTTCGAGGAGCTGGTGGCGCGCGTGCACGCGCTGGCCCGCCGGTCCCGGCCCGCCGATCCGCCCATGCTGATGCGGGCCGGGATCCGGCTGGACTGGGCGCACCGGCAGGTGTTCCGGGACGGATGCTACGTGCCGCTGGCCCGCAAGGAGTTCGGCGTGCTGGCGGAGCTGCTGCGCGCCGACGGGGCGGTCGTCTCCACGGAGACGCTTTTGGAGAAGGTGTGGGACGAGAACATCGACCCGTTCACGAACACGGTGCGGACCACGATGATGAAGCTGCGCCGCAAGCTGGGCGACCCGCCGGTGATCGAGACGGTCACCGGCGCCGGCTATCGGATCGCCTGAGGGGCGATATCAGACTCAGGTTCGCGCTCGCGTGCGGCGTGGTGGGCGTCATCGCGGGTCTCGTGCTGGTGGGGCTGATCGCCCTGGTCGTCCGGCAGAGCCTCGAACCACGCGCCGGCCTCGGGCACCCCGAGTGGATCGCGGCGGGCGACTTTCGCTACCGCCCGCAGACCCGGCTGTACAGCATCGCGGTGCAGAGAGTGGAGCAGGTCCGGGGCGTCTACCAGGCGGACACGGTCCGGAACGTGCTGCTCGTCGGTGGCCTGCTGACTCTGCCCGTGGGTGGTGTCGCGGCTCTGGCGGGCTGGCGGTTCGCGGGCTGGGCGCTGTTGCCCGCCCGATCGCTGACCGCCGCGGTGCGTCGCGTCGCGCAGAGCCACGACCTGCGCGACCGCATCGCCCACGCCGGATCGGACGACGAGCTCAAGGAGCTCGCCGACACCGTCGACGTCATTCTCGGCCGGTTGGCCCGTTCCTTCGAGGGGCAGCGGCGGTTCATCGCCAACGCCTCGCACGAGCTGCGCACCCCGCTCACCATCAACCGCACCCTCGTCGATGTCGCGGTACGGCGCCCCGACGCCACCGACGACGTGAAACGCCTGGGCGAGTCGCTGCTCCTCGTGAACACCCGGCACGAGCGCCTGATCGACGGCCTGCTCACGCTCGCCGAAGGCGAGCAGGCCATCCACGACCGCCGCCCGTTCGACCTGAGCGACGTGGTGGAGCACGCGCTCGACCAGATCGGCGCGCAGGCGGAGGAGCACGAGGTGACGGTGCACCGTCTGCTGGACCCCGCCCCCACGGCCGGCGAGCCGGTCCTGATCGAACGGCTCGTGCAGAACCTGCTGGAGAACGCCATCAGGCACAACCACGCCAAGGGCGAGGTGTGGATCGCGACGCGGCGGCGAAACGACCGGGTGGAGCTGGTGGTGGCCAACACCGGGCTGCCCGTCCCGGCGTACGAGATCGAAACGATCTTCGAGCCGTTCCGGCGGCTGCACGGTGACCGGCTGGATTCCGAACGCGGCAGCGGTCTCGGCCTGTCGATCGTGCGCGCCATCGCCGAGGCGCACGGCGGCACGGTGACCGCCACGCCCCGCGACGAGGGTGGCCTTTCCCTCGCCGTCGAGTTGCCGTACGAGCCCGCGTGACGCGGGGCGGGGGGCGGAGCCGGGGGCGAGGAGCCGGGTGACGAGGGCGAGCCGTCGCGGGTGCCCGCATCAGGGCGATCGCCACGCATAGGCGACTGCGGGGCGCGTCGCGTCCCCGTCTCCCGTGCGGGTGCGTCGCCGTTCTCGATGCGCGGCGCCGGTCAGCCGGTGAGGGCCTGCGTGCCGAGGACGGTGATCAGGGCCAGGCGGTCGGCGTCCTCGGTGCCCGGCCGGGCCGTGTAGATCATGATGTGCTGGCGGGTGCCGGAGACGGTGAGGGTGTCGCAGTCCAGCTCCACCGGGCCCACGTGCGGATGGTCGACGATCTTGTGGGCGGATTCGTGGGTGCCGACCGCGCCAGAATCCCACAGCTCGGCGAAGCGGGGGCTGGTCGCGTAGAGGTCTGCCACCAGGCGGCGCAGGCTCTGGTCGGCCGGGTAGCGCGCGGCGACGAAGCGCAGGTCGGCGACCAGGGCGGCTTCGAGGGACCGCTTCGATTCGGCGGTGTGACGGACCCGGGTGCCCGGGCCGACGAGGTTGCGCCAGACGGCGTTGCGTTCGTGGCCGCGCCAGCCCGACGGGTCGCCCATCAGGGCGGCGTACGGGGGGTTGGCGATGAGCAGGGTCCAGGCGGCGTCGTAGACGGCCACGGGGGTGCCGGTGAGGCGGTCCAGGATGCGCTGGACGCTCGGCGAGATGGTGGCGGGCACCGTTTCGGGGCCCGGCGGGGCCAGGGCGGCGAGGTGGAACAGGTGCTCGCGTTCGGGGTTCGACAGGCGGAGCGCCCTGGCCAGGGCCTCGACGACCTGGGTCGACGGGTTGGCGGCGCGGCCCTGTTCGAGGCGGGTGACGTAGTCGACGGAGATGCCGGCGAGCAGGGCCAGTTCCTCGCGGCGCAGGCCGGGTGCGCGCCGGTGGCCGCCGGCGGGCAGCCCGGCGGCCTCGGGCGGGACCCGGTCGCGCCAGCGCCGCAGCGCTTTGCCCAGTTCTGCCGTCATGTCCACCAGTCTGCCCTGTCGATGGGAGGTGTTCCTGGTACCGGCGGTCCCAGGAAGAAGGGACGACTGGTGGGCCGCCCGCGCCGTGCCGCAGCCTGAAGGTATGACGACAACACTGATCACTGGAGCGAACAAGGGCCTCGGCTTCGAGACCGCCCGCAGGCTGGTCGAGGCCGGGCACACCGTCTATGTGGGCAGCCGGGACGCCGAGCGCGGGCGCCGGGCGGCGGAGCGGCTGGGGGCGCGGATGGTCCTCATCGACGTCACCGACGACGCGTCCGTCGCCGCGGCGGCGAAGACGATCGAGGCCGACGGCGGGCTGGACGTGCTGGTCAACAACGCCGGCATCGAGGCGCGCACGGCGGGCAACGGCGTGGCCGGGGCCGCGGAGACCACGGCCGACCTGATGCGGACGGTGTTCGACACGAACGTCTTCGGCCTGGTGCGCGTCACCCACGCGTTCCTGCCGCTGCTGCGGCGGTCGGCCGCGCCCGTCATCGTCAACGTCAGCAGCGGCCTCGCCTCGCTCACCGGCATGTCCGACGAGCGCTCGCTGGGCTACGGGTATCCGGGCGTCGCCTATCCGGCGTCCAAGACCGCGGTCAACATGATCACGGTGCAGTACGCGAAGGCGTTCCCGGAGATGCGCGTCAACGCGGTGGAGCCCGGCTTCACGAAGACCGACCTGAACGGGCGCACCGGCATCCAGACGGTCGAGGAGGGAGCCGAGATCATCGTCCGCATGGCGCAGGTGGGCCCGGACGGCCCGACCGGCGGCTTCTTCACCGCCTCGGGGCCGCTTCCCTGGTGACGCACCCGGCCTCGGGCGATGGGCGCGCCGGCTGTGGCCGGCTCGCGGCCGGGCCCGAAGCCGCCTGTCACGTGCGGGAAGCGATCGCCGAAGCGGGTCCGGCGCAGGCGGCCGACCGCGCCCGTCCGCACCCGCCCGATCGGGGCGTGCGGGCGTTTTCGCCCATCCCTCGATGGGTACTGTGTGTAGCGATCAACTACACACAGTGAGGATGATCTCATGATCAATCTACGTCGAGTCGTCACCACCGCCGTGCTCGCCGGGGCCGCTGCCGCATCTCTGACCCTGCCCGCCGATGCCGCCTCGGCGGCCGCGCACCCCGCCGACGCCGTTTGCGGCCCGGGATCGGTGGCCACGAGCATCGGTTGTATGCCCTCGCCTTGGGCCCAGCGGCCGAACGTGATCATCCAGGCCCCGGCCGGCGCCACGGCGCAGAACCCGAACGTGGTCATCCAGGCCCCGGCCGGTGCCGCGATCCAAAGATGCACCTGGCTTCCCTTCCCCTTCCCCGTCTGCGTGTGATGGGCGACCGGCTCACCGCACTCAGCGGCTAGGACACACCACCGGCGGATGACCTTCGGTTTCCTCGGGCACGTCCTTCCCGCACCGCCCACCGGCCCCATCCGCCCCGCCCGTGCCCCTGCAGGCGCGGCGCGGGGCAGGGGCCGGGGTCAGGTGGCCGCGCAGGTGAGGGCGGACGGGGCGGCGTCGGTGCCGGTCGTGGTGGCGATGAAGCCGGCGGTGGTGGTGGCGTTCGGGGAGAGGGCGCCGTTCCACGACTCGTTGCGCACGGTCACCGAGGCACCCGACTGGGTGTGCCGGCCGCCCCACAGCTGGCTGATGGTCTGGCCGCCGGGGAAGGTGAAGCTCACGGTCCACGACGTCGTGGGCAGGGTGCCGGTGTTGCGCACGGTCAGCTCACCTTGGAAGCCGCCCGGCCACTGGTTCACGACCCGGTACGTCGCCGCGCAGCTCCGGCCGTCGCCCGACGGGGTCACGGTCGGGGTCACCGTGGGGGTCACGGTCGGGGTCACGGTGGGCGTGACGGTCGGGGTGACCGTGGGCGTGGAGCCGGTCGCCGGGGGGACGCGGATGACGCGGTCGTCGTCCGCCGTCGGGGTGCCGCGGCCGTCGCGGTTGCTGGTGGTCAGCCAGAGCCAGCCGTCGGGTCCCACGGTCACCGTGCGGAGGCGGCCGTAGGTGCCCTGCAGTTCGGCCGCGGGGGTGCCGGCGCCGCCCGAGGCGGTCAGCGGCACGGTCCACAGCCGCCTGCCGGCCAGCGCCCCGGCGAACAGGGTGTCGTTGGCGTACGCCAGGCCGCTGGGCGACGCCTCCGACGTCGACCAGGTGACGATCGGTTCGCGGAACGAGGCGTTGCCGCATCTGCCCTCGCAGGTGGGCCAGCCGTAGTTGCCGCCGGCCACGATCTGGTTGATCTCGTCCCAGGTGCTCTGGCCGAACTCGGTGGCGTACAGCCGGCCGTCCGGGGTCCAGGCCAGGCCCTGCACGTTGCGGTGGCCGTAGCTGTAGACGAACGACCCGGCGAACGGGTTGTCCGGCGGCACCTGGCCGTCGAGGGTCATGCGCAGGATCTTGCCGCCGAGGCTGTTGAGGTCCTGGGCGTTGCTGGAGACGCCGGTCTCGCCCGTGGTGACGTACAGCATGCCATCGGGGCCGAACGCCAGCCGCCCGCCGTTGTGGTAGGTGCCCTTGGGCACCCCCGACAGCAGCACCTGCTGGGTCTGCGGGGAGCTCAGCCGGAACCGGACGAGCCGGTTGTCCGAGGTCGTGGTGAAGTAGGCGTAGACCCACTGGTCGTCGGCGTACGACGGCGAGACGGCGAGGCCGAGCAGGCCGCCTTCGCCCTGGGCGGAGACCCCGGACACGGTGGCGACCTGGGCGGGGGCCGCCCCGGGACGCACCTGCAGGACACGGCCGGTGACCCGTTCGGACACCAGGGCGCTGCCGTCGGGCAGGAAGGCCAGGCCCCACGGCACCTGCAGCCCGGTGGCCGCCACCTGCGCCCGGCCGAAGTCGAACCCGCCGGTCACCTGGGCGCCCGCGGCCGGGGGGTTCAGCGCGATCAGCCCGGCCGCCGCGATCACCGTGCTCAACGCCACTGCCAGCACTACCGGAAAGCGTCTTTTCGCCATCGCCGGCTCCTCGCCGTGTGCGGATGTGTCGATCGCCGTCCCTTGCTGCGGTGCTCCGGACGGTACGATCCGCGGCCTGCCCCGGCAATCGCCGTTCCCCCGCCGGATCGGGGCGCCGCCCCATCACCTGCGCGGTCACCCGTGGCCCGGCGCGAGGCGGACGGTCCGGGGGGAAACTTTCAGCGCGCGGAGATCATCGGGCGCGCCGCGACCCACGCCCGCCGGCTTTCGGCCGAGGCCGGCTCACCGGCTCGGCCGGCCCTTCGGTGGTCACCAGGTGACGGGGAGTTCGGTGACGCCGCCGGTGATGGTGGGGCGCACCTTCAGGTCGTCCATGGAGGTGGCCAGGCGCAGGCCGGGGAGGCGCTCGGCGAGGGTGGCGAAGACGATGCGAAGCTCGGTGCGGGCGAGACTGGCGCCGATGCAGAAGTGGGTGCCGTGGCCGAAGCCGAGGTGGGCGCGCTCCTCGCGGCCCGGGGCGAAGGTTTCGGCGTCGGAGAAGGCCGACGGGTCGCGGTTCGCGGCGTTGATCGAAAGGATCACGGCGTCGCCCTCGCGGATGGTGACGCCCGCGATGTCGACGTCGGCGTGGGCGTAGCGGAGCAGGCCGAGGTCGCCCGGCGCGCCGAGGCGCATGATCTCCTCGACGGTGTCGTCGACACGGCCGGCGGGGTCGGCGGTGAGGGCCGCCCACTGGCCGGGGCGGGTGAGGAGGAACAGCAGGCCGAGGCCGATGCGGTTGACCGTGGTCTCGTGGCCGGCGAAGAGCAGGCCGACGCACAGGCGGATCATTTCGGCGTGGTCGAAGTCCTCGTCGGCGGCCTGGGCGCGCACGAGGTCGGAGATGACGTCCTCGGTCGGCTCGGCGCGCTTGGCCTCGGCGAGGCCGGTCATGTAGCGGCCGAACTCGGCGCGCGCCTCCTGGGCGCCGCCGCCCTTGGTGTAGGTGGCCATGCGCTCCGACAGCGAGTGGAACAGGTCGCGGTCGCTCTCGGGTACGCCGAGCAGCCGGCAGATGATCGCGACGGGCAGCGGGAACGCCAGCCCGGCGTGCAGGTCGACGACGCCGGCGGGCGCCTGCGCGTGCTCGGCGGCGAGCCGGTCGAGGTAGCCGTCGACCAGGCCCTGTACGTGCCCGGAGAGCATCCGCATGCGCTTGGCGGAGAACGCGGGGGCCAGCAGCCGCCGCATCCGCTTGTGGTCGGCCTCCTCGGTCGTGTAGTCGCCTGTGGGGCCGTCCTGGATGGCGGCGTGCGTGATGCGCGCGGCCCGTTCGGGCTCGGGGTGCGACCGGCCGAGCCGGTTGTCGCCGAGTAGCGCGCGTACCTCTTCGTAGCGGGTGACGAGCCACGCGGGGTCGCCGGCCGGGGTGGTGACCGGCGTGACCGGGGCCTCGCGGCGCAGCACCTGGTAGAGCGGCGCGAGATCGAGCAGGTTGGGCCGCGTGAAGGGCAGTTGCGGGCGCTCAGCGACGTTCATGACGACCATCCCTACTCTTCGGCACTCTTCGGACGCACCTCTGACATCGTTCTTTTCTGGCAGTTACTGTCAATAATGTGAGCGTGAGCTAGGGTATGTCAACGCATGCCCCTCCAATGAGCACGCGGAGGTCGCTGTGGGCGAGCGGAGCGAGCACGGGCCCCGCCGCGGCCGGCCGCCGGTGAGCGGCAGGCAGCGCCGGCAGCAACGGCTCGACATCTCCCGCCACGCGGTGCGGCTGTTCGCCGAGCAGGGCGTGGCCGCGACGTCGGGGGAGCAGATCGCCCGGGCAGCCGGGGTGTCGGAGCGCACCCTGTGGCGCTGCTTCCGCAGCAAGGAGAGCTGCGTCGAGCCGCTGCTCACCCAGACGATCGACGCCTTCCAGGCGGTCCTGCGCGCCTGGCCGCCCGAACTCGACCTGGCCGAGCACCTGCGCGCCGCCTACACGCCCGTCGACGACTCGTCCAGGCCCGACCTCCTGGCGGTGCTGTCGGTCGTCCGCATGACCCGCGACGAGCCGGCCCTGCGCGCGGTGTACCTCGTGCTGTCGGAACGCGCCGAGGCCACCTTCGCCGAGGTGCTCGCCGAGCGCATGGGCCGGCGGCCGGACGACCTCACGGTGCGGGTGCGGGCCGCCGCCATGAACGCGGCGCTGCGCGTCGCGACCGACCACCTCGCCCTCGCCCACCCCGAGGGCATCACCCCCGAGGCCCTGAGCCGTCACCGCGACCGCCTCGCCGATGCCCTCCACGACATCACGGGCCGGCCCGCCTGGCGCTGACCAAACTCCGCTCGATGAACGAGCCCGCGATGGCACCGGAATTACCATTGGCCGGCCGCGCCGCGCAATGGCCGAGGCCCGGCGTTAGCATTTCCTCATATTTTTGCCGAATCGGTCGAGTACGGCGGCTTTTCGTCTGGGGCGACCGCCCGGAAAAGCCGCGCGATCGCCGGTGCCCGACCGTGTTGGAACGGCTTTCACCAGCGGTTTCGCGATTCCCAGGTACGTCACGAACTCGTAAGATTCGTTACGCGGATGGCACTGTAGCGTTACAGCGTGATCGCAATATTCGACGACTTCCGGGCCGCCGTTGAATCGTCCGCCATCGGCAGGTGGCGGCACGGGCGGCATAATAGGAAATTCGCCCAATATTCAGGCACGGGGTTCGGCGGTCGCGGAGGTGTCGCGTGATCGGCGCCTTTTACGCGGACGCCCTGCGGGGGGAGGACGTGGACGTCGAGTACGCCGACGGCCGGGTGTTCCCGCTGGCCGCCGAACGGTGGGCGCGGCCCATCGAGGGCGACCTGGAACTGCTGGCCCGATGCGACGGCCCGACCCTCGACGTCGGGTCGGGGCCCGGCCGCCTGACGGTGGCGCTTGCGCGCCGGGGCGTGCCCGTCCTCGGCATCGACCTCACCCCGCTCGCGGTGCTGCTGACCCGCCGCGCCGGCGGAGCGGCCCTGTGCGGAAACGTCTTCGACCCGCTGCCCGGCACCGGCCGGTGGGCGGTGGCGCTGCTCGCCGACGGCAACATCGGCATCGGCGGCGACCCCGAGGCCCTGCTGAGGCGGCTACGCGAGCTGGTACGCCCCGGCGGCAGCGTGATCGCCGAGCTGGCGCCGCCCGGAACGCCGAGCCGGGTGGAACGGGTCCGGCTGCGCCGAGGTGCCCGCTCGGCGGACTGGTTCGCCTGGGCGACGGTCTCCGCCGACGACATCGCGCCGCTGGCGCGGCGCTGCGGCTTCCCTGCCACCGACCACTGGACGGAGGCGGGGCGATGGTTCGCCACCTTGACGTGAAGACGCCGCCAGGCAGCGGGAGCCGGGGCACTGCCGGGCATCCCGCCCGCGCCGTATCGGCTTCCGACCGGGCCGCCAGGCATGGCGGGTGTGCCGTGCCCGGTGGCGCCGCCCATGATGCCGGCGGGCGAGGGCAGCGGCGCCTTCGCCGGCCCGGGCAGCACGAGCACGTGCTCGCCGGCCCGCCCTGCGAATCCACGCCCAGCGCCGTCACCACCCGTCCGACGGGCGCGGCGAACGGATGCCGCCAGGGCTCCCGCCGCCGGCGCCCGTCGCGGGAAGCGTGGTGTCCTCGCCCCACAGGGTGAGGTCGGGCCCGGACCCCACCAGATGGACCACCGGCAACCGGGCGTCACCCCTTTCACCCCGTCACGGGGTGGGTGCGCCCGGTGCGTGCGTCCCGCGCCGGGCGGTCCCGGGCGTCTCAGGTCAGCCGAGGGTCCACTTCTGGTTGTCGCCGCCCCAGCAGGTGTAGATCTGCAGTTTGGTGCCGTTGGCGGTGCCCTGGCCGACGGCGTCGAGGCAGCGGTTCGACTGGACGCCGACGATGGTGC
>JBIQJI010000114.1:0-11038 GCA_044507605.1 Actinomycetales bacterium
TTGAGGTGCTAGTGCCCTTCACGGGGCATGGGGGTTCAAGTCCCCCCTCGGACACACTTTCGTACATGATCGCCTGAGCTCAGCTCGGGCGATCACTGCGTTACGGGCCGGTTCGTAGGTCAGGTGCAGGCCCATCTGGCTGTATACATCGGCTTTGTCCTGCGGATTCGCGCTCCGAAGCGCTCTGCGCATGTCGCCGGTCGCGACGACCATGGCGGTGATCTCCTCCTCGGTGAGTCGTTTCGGGATCGTGCTGGTCAGCCTGTCCAGGCGCATCTGCTCGACCTTCCGCTTGGCCTCCATCTCGGCGATCCATCCGGCGACCACGGCAGGGTCGCTTCCCGCGTCGACGAGGGCGCGGTAGGAGGAGAGCTTGCGCTCGCACTCGGCCACCGCTTCGCGGACAGTTTCGAGCTCCGCCAGGCGGTGATCGTCGGCGAGCTGGGCGTCGGACATCGCCCGGATAGTGTCCGGCAGGCGGCCCGGATCGAAGCTCTTCACCAGCCATCCATCCAGCGGTTCGACGATCAGCTCTTCTCGGACGTAGACCGAGCGCGGATGGTCGATGTGGTTGACCTGCGCGTACTCCCGTGGGAAGACGCACCGGTAGTGCGGTTTGTCGTTGTTCCAGCTGCCTTGCATGCGCCGCCCGCAGACCCCGCAGAACAGCAGCCCGCGGAAGATGTACGGGCGGGGAGTTCTGCGAGGCTTGCGACCCTCCTGGCTGCGCCCGGGAGCCGCCAGGATCGCCTGCACCTGTGTGAAGGTCTCATCCTCCAGCAGGGCCTCATGGGAGGGCTGCTGGGACCAGATCCAACTGTCGGATTCGTTCCAGCGGAGCTTGGTCATGTGGCCGAGGGCGACGTCGTTGACGTCGATGAGCACCTCGTCCTTGCGCTGCCGGTTCCAGACTTGCCGCCCGGTGTAGCGCGGGTTGAGCAGGATCGCCCGGACCGCTGCCTTCGACCAGGCGATTCCGCTGCGATGGCGGTTCCTCGCCCGGTCGTAGGCAGAGGGGCACAGGATGCCGTCGCGGGTGAGTCTTTCCGCGATGGCCAGGAGTCCTCTGCCTGCGAGGAACTCGGCGAAGATGCGCTGCACCACCGGAGCGGTGAGCGGGTCCGGTTCGAGACGGCGCAGGCGCTTACCGTCGGCCGCCTTGGACGGATTGGGGTGAGGACCGGCGTCGATCAGGCGATAGCCGTACGGCGGACGCCCGCCCAGAAAGCGGCCCTCCACCTGAGCGAGAGCGGCCATCGACGAACGCACCCGGAGCTTGATCCGGTTCCGCTCGCCCTTACTGATGCCGCCGAACATGGACATGATCAGTTCGTGGGCCTCGTTGGCGGGATCGACGGGGCCGCCGACCTCGGGCACCCACAAGGGGACGTCGAAGTGCTCGAACAGGGGGAAGGTCAGGCCGAACTGGTTGCCGTAGAAGGCCCGCTGCGGCTCACCGACGACGACGGCGTCGAATCCGCGCTGAGGGTTGCTCAGTTCATCGAGCAGGGCTCCGGCCCGCGGCCTGCGCTGTGGGGGAATCGACCGTGACTTGTCGATATCGAAGAACTCGGCGACGATGACGCCGTCCCGTGGCTCGATTAGCGCTCGTGACCGCGATAGCTGCCAGTTTCGCGATGAGGCAGGATCCTGGTTGTCCTCGGTGGACACCCGGCCCCAGAAGGCGAACGGGATCATTCAGTGTTCCTCTCTTTCTGCTGACTCCTGGTCAGCTCGGCGTGGCTCTTGAGGAGGATCCGGAGGAGCACACGTGCTGCCGCCGGTGGCAGCGGTGGTTCTTCGTTGGGCAGTTCGATCCGTAGGCGTGATCTGGTCGGCTGCGTTTCCCGATGCAGAGGCCCTGCAGGGTACGCCGGTGAACCTGGTTCGGGAGGCCCTGGGCAGGCCCTTTGTGGCTGTTCAGTCACCCTCGCCTCCGGCCCCCGCGAGCAGCCGGGTACGGGCGAGCGCGCAGTAGTCGGGGTTGAGTTCGATGCCGGCGAACTTCCGGCCGAGTTGCCGGGCGGCAATGCCGACCGTGCCGCTGCCGGTGAACGGGTCCAGGACGGTGCCACCGGGGCGGCAACCCGCCGCGATCGCTCTGAGCGGGATGTCGATCGGGAAGGCCGCGAAGTGCGCTGCCCGTAGTGGCCGGGTGGAGATCTGCCAGACGTCTCCTGGGTTCTTGCCGTCGGGGTGGGCGGTGGAGTGCCGTTGCCCGGTGGGGCGCATAGCCGTCCCGTGCCGAGGGCCTGCCGAGTCCTGGCCGGTTCTGCCGTACTTACCGGGTGGCGGCCAAGGCGTCTTGATGCTGTTCGGCTTGGTGCCGCCGGTACGGGCTCGTCTGGTGAGCGAGCGGTCTCCGGTGTAGGTCTCGCGAATCGGGTCCAGGTCGAACCAGTAGGTCCGCTGTTTAACCAGCAGGAAGATCAACTCGTACCGGTTGGACAGCCGGTCACGCACCGACTGCGGCATCGCGTTGGGCTTGTGCCAGACGATGGCGTTGCGCAGAATCCAGCCGTCCTGCTGCAGGGCGAAGGCCACCCGCCACGGCATGCCGAGCGCGTTCTTGGGCGGGACGGCCAGACGGGCCTTGGGCCTGATCTCAGGCTGCCGGGCGTTGTAGGCCTTGCCACGTGCCCAGCCGTCGGAGTTCGCGGCGTAGCAGTCGCCCAGGTTCAGCCAGCACGTGCCGCCGTCGGCGAGCACCCGGCGGACCTCGGCGAAGGTGGCCCGCAGGTTGTCCACGTACTCCTCGGGCGTGGGCTCCTGGCCGTACTGGCCCTCGCAGTAGTAGCGCAGGCCCCAGTACGGCGGGCTGGTGACGATGCAGTTCACCGAGCCGTCGGCCATTTCGGTCAGCACCTGGCGGGTGTCTCCCTGGTAGAGCGTCGCGTGTTCGTCGCTCCAGTACGGCTTTCGCAGCGCGCTCATGAGCGCCCTCCGAAGGTCGTGACTTCCCACAGCAGGCGGGTGCTGGGCTCGTCTGTACGGGTGTATGCAATCAGCCGCCGGTAGCCCTTGGACCGGATGGCCCTCCAGGCGGCGCCGAGCAGGGCCGAGCAGGCGTTGGGCGTGCCGTCGGTGGACAGGCAGGTGATCTCGGCAGTGTGGCCATCGTCGAGGGCCCAGCGGCCGGGCCGGTCGACGAACACGACTCCGACGAGGGCTCCGCGGCCGGACTGCGCGCCGATGACGAACTCGGCGTCGGCCGGCGGAGCGAGGGCCGGGTGGGTCCGAGCGGTGAACGCCCACGCGGTCTGAAAGGTGACCGGCGTAATCACCAGCCGCCGATCCTCCGAACGGTTCAGGTTGTGGATGGTGTTCTGGATGTCATCCCAGTGCTCCATTGCGTTGTCGGGACACGGTTCTCCGGATGTACGCCGCAGCAGTCGCGGGTGCGGTGCTGATGGCGTGTGACCAGGCAAGCAGCACGCTCAGAGTCTGCTCAGATGCCACCGCTCAGAGGTCGTCGAGGCGAGTTGGTTCTGAGGTTCTGAGAAATTCCCGAGTGGACGCTCAACGGGCTTCTGAGCCGTTTCTGAGGCCGTGCGCAGACCGGTTTCGAGACCACGGACTTCTCTCGACCCGGAGTACGACATGGGCGCGCATCGCCTCGCTGAATCACCTTTGGACACCGCGGAGACCTCGTTCCGGCTGCTGACGACGAACCCCGGCAGCCTGTCCCTGAACTGCGCCGCGATCACCCCCGAACTGCCCCGAGGCTCGGTCGGCCTGCACGAACTACGTACGCTGCTCACCAGCCGGCACCTCAGCGACGACGCCCGCGACGCCGTCTGGCGAGAACTGGTCGCCCGCGTCCGCCAAGGCAAGTCCGCCTGGACCGTCGCGGCGGTCGGGATGGCGATCCCAGCGCTCCGCACGATCGCGCTCTCCCTGACCCGCAACCTGCCTGCCGGTGACCCCATCGACGTGGACATCGCGATCCTGGCCGGGTTCCTGCGCGGTATTCACCGCGTGGACGTCGACCTGCCCGGCATCCGGCCACGCCTGTGCGAGGCAGCCCGGTTCGCGGGCGAGCGGACCGTCCGGTACCTGGTCGCCAAAGCCGAGCGGCAACAGCCTGGCGAACCGCCGCCTCCGCGGCCGTGGTTCCACCCGGACCTGGTCCTGATCGACGCGGTGACCGACGGCGTGCTCAACGAGCTGGACGCCGAGCTGATCGCCCTGTCCCGGCTGGAGGACGTGCCCCTGCGCACGCCCGTACCTCCCACCTTCTCCTCTACCGCTTCGTCATCCACAGGTGTGGACGAACAAGCGCCCATGACTTCCGCGCGGAACCAGGGAACTCCGGATGCAACAACGGCAACCGACCCGAAGGGAGGCAGGGGCACGGCCCCTGGCTCCGCGCGGATCTCCCCCAACCATCCATCCGTCGCAGCCCGCGCCCGCCGCGCCGGACAGTGGCGCCCGGCCGACTGCCGTCCCCGGCGCACGACACCGTTGCCGTGCTGGGTCGTTACCTGGGCTCTGGCCGTGACGGCAGCCGCGGTGCTGGTGGTTGCCGCCGCGGCAACGGGTGCGTGCGCGGCCTCGGTGGTGGCTGCCGTTCCGAAGGATCTGAACGCGGTCTTGACCAACCTGCGGAACTGGCTGATCGGCCTCCTCGCCGCGCTGTCCACGCTGATGCTGACCATCGGCGGGCTGCGCTACCTGATTGCCGGAGGTGACCCCAGCGAGGTCCAGAAGGCGAAGGGTGCGCTGAAGGCCGCCGCGTTCGGCTACGCGCTGGCCGTGCTGGCCCCGCTGTTCGTGAGCGTCCTCAAGCGCATCGTGGGCGGGTGAGCGCGGTGTTCACACAGCCCAAGGGCAAATCCGCTGTCGTTACCGCTACGGCAATCGGGGTCCTTGCCGCCATGGCCGTCGCTGCCGAGGCTGCCACTCCGTCTCCGTCTCCATCCGATGCTGTGGTTGTCCCGCTGCCGGAGAGTCCGGGGTTCGGGTTCGGCATCGGCGACTTGATCGCCGGTCAGATCAACTCCTGGTTCGCCGGTCTGGTGACCATGGCGATCAAGCCGCTGTTGGACCTGCTGGCGATGACGCTTCTCGCGACTCCCGATGTCTCGGGCAGCGGCAGGGTGTTCGACCTGTGGAAGGCCAACGCCGTCATCGCCGACGCCAGCCTCGTCCTGCTCGCCACCGTCGGCGCGATCGCGGCCATGGGACACGAGACTGTGCAGACGCGCTTCGCGGTCAAGGAGGTTCTTCCTCGCCTGTGTGTCGCCTTCCTGGCGGTGAACATGAGCTTCCTGGTCTGCGGCAAGGTCATCGAGTTGTCCAATGCCCTGTCGACAGCGCTGCTCGGGCAGGACTTCGACGGCCGCCGGGCCATGGCCGCTCTCCGTCTCCTGGTCATCGTTCCCGGCCAGCAGGAGATCTTCTATGTCCTGCTCGCCCTGGTCGCGGTCATCCTGCTCATCCTGTTGCTGATCGCGTTCGTCATGCGAGCCGCCCTGGTGCTGCTGCTGGTGGTCGCCGCCCCGCTGGCGCTGGCCTGCCTCGCACTGCCGTACACCGACGGGCTGGCCCGGTTCTGGGCACGGGCCTTCGGCGGGCTTCTGCTCATCCAGGTCGCCCAGTCGCTCACGTTGATCCTGGCCGTCAGGATCGTCTTCAACCAAGACGGCCGGCTCCTGCTCGGCCTCACGCCCGCCGGACAGCTCGTCAACCTGGTGCTCGCCCTGTGCCTGTTGATCATCCTCGTTCGCATCCCGGGCTGGATCACCCGCAGGATCTTCGCCCAGACCGCTGGCCGCGGCTCGACCATCACCCGGATCATCAAGTACGCGCTGGCGTACAAGCTCACCTCGCCGGTCCTGAACGCTCTCCATCTCGGCCGGGGTCGACGCGGTGGTGGGGCTTCCGGTGCCGCCAGGGGTGCCGCGGTTTCCGCCATGGCCAGCAGGGCTGTGCCAGCGGTTGCCGGCGGTCCTGCCGGTGCCGCTGCCGCCGGTGCCGCGACGGCAGCCTCGGCAGCCCGTGGCAGTGCCGGTGCGGCCAAGCACGCGCCTGTTGCCACCCGCCGCCCTGGCCATCCCGGCCCGTCCATTCAAGGCAAGTACCGGCTGCCGCCTATCCCGCAGAACACCCCGGTGTACGGGTACCCGCGCGCGACCTACTACGCCAACGGGCCCGCCGGTCTGGCGCAGATGTACTGGCTCCGCAACCAGAACAGCCCGGCGCCACGAGTCCCACGCCCTCCGGTGCCGCCCGCCACCGGCCGACCCAACAACCCCCCGACTGGGCGCACGCCGCGCCGTAAGCCTGGAGGTGGGGGCTGATGAGCTGGGGACAAGCCGTTCGTATCCCGGCGGACATCGAGCAGGAAGACCGGATCATCGGCGGCTTGACCGCCCGCCAGGTAGCCATCCTCGGCGGCACCGGCGGCATCCTCTACACGGCCTATCTGATCATCGGCGATCGGGTGCCGCTGGTGATGTGTGCCGTCGTAGCGCTCCCTGTAGGGATTCTGGGCGTCCTCGTGGCGATCGGCCGGCGTGATGGCGTCCCCTTGGACCGCTACCTCCTGGCGGCGGTCCGCTACCAGCGCTCCCCGAAGTCCCTGGTCCCCGCACCCGGGAAGGTCGCTCCGGCGCCTTCCTGGGTAGCCGCCCGGTCCGGTCCCCGGCCCGCGCCTCTCCGTCTTCCGGCGCGCGGGGTGGCAAGCGATGGGCTGATCGATCTCGGGCCGGACGGTGTCGCGGCGGTCGCGGAGGTGTCCACGGTCAGCTTCGCGCTCCGGACGCCGGAGGAGCAGGACGCGTTGGTCTCCGTGTTCGGGGGCTGGCTCAACTCGCTCTCCGGTCCGGCCCAGATCCTCGTACGCGCCGAGCGAGTGGATCTCACCGACACCATTACCACTCTCGTGGAGAACGCCCGGGGACTCCCCCATCCGGCGCTGACCGACGCCGCGCACGAGCACGCGGCGTTCCTCGCTGGCATCTCCGCGCGGCACGAACTGCTGCGCCGCCAGGTGCTGCTGGTCATTCGCGAACCATCCGCCAAGGGCCGAGATGCGGCGGCGGCCCGCGCGCTGCGACGCCTGGACGAGGCCGCCCGGCTGCTGTCGGCGTGCGGGCTGACCGTCCGCCCTTTGGATGCCCCGGCCACCAGTGCGCTGTTGGCCTCCTGCTTCGACCCAGCCGCCCCGCCCACGTCCGAGACCGAGTTCGCGGCACAGGACGAGGTCATCACGAGAGGGGAACGCCGATGAGGCCTTCCCGCAGGCGTCCTGCGCCTACCGGGTTCGGCCCGGACGCGGTACAGGTCGGGGCCCTCGAGCTCCGAGTCAATGACAGGCTGTGCGCCACGCTCGCCATCAGCGGGTACCCGCGCGAGGTCACGCCCGGCTGGCTGGAACCGCTTCTCACCTACCCCGGCCGCCTGGACGTGTCGCTGCACGTCGATCCGGTGCCGTCGCTGGTCGCCTCGGACCGGTTGCGCAGGCAGCTCGCCCGGCTTGAGTCCGGGCTGCGCAGCGACCAGCAGCACGGCCGGCTGCTGGATCCCGGCACAGAGGTCGCCGCTGAGGACGCTCAGGATCTGGCCGCACGGATCGCACGCGGCCAGGCCAAGCTGTTCCGGGCCTCGATCTACCTGACCGTGCACGCAGGCACACAGGAGGAGCTGGACGACGCGTGTGCCGAGGTCCGGGCGCTGGCCGCCTCTCTCCTGCTCGACGCCCGCCAAGTGGCATTTCGCCAGTTGCAGGGCTGGGTGTCCTCGCTTCCGCTGGCCTACGACAACCTGGGCATGGCCCGTACGTTCGACACTCCAGCTCTCGCGGCGGCGTTCCCGTTCACGAGCCCGGACCTGACCGCCGAGCTGGGGCCGACCACGGTCCTGTACGGCGCGAACGCCGCGAGCGCGTCCCTGGTGGCCTGGGACAGGTTCGCCCAGCCCAACCACAACTCCACGATCATCGCCAGCAGCGGGGCCGGGAAGTCGTACCTGGCCAAGCTGGAAGCGCTGCGCTCCCTGTACGTGGGAGTCGAGGTCGCGGTCATCGATCCCGAAGATGAGTACGCCAGAGTGTGCGCGGCGGTCGGCGGGGCCTACCTCCATCTGGGAGCGCCGGGCGTCCGGCTCAATCCCTTCGATCTTCCTCGGGAGAGCTGCCGGGACGGCGATCCGCTCACCCGGCGTGCGCTGTTCCTGCACACGCTGGTTGCGGTCATGCTCGGCGGGCCGCTGGACAGGGGGAGCAAGGCTGCCCTGGACCGGGCGATCATCGCCGCCTACAAGCGGGCCGGAATCACCTTCGACCCGAGTACGTGGGGTAAGCGCCCGCCTCTCATGAGCGATCTGGTAACCATGCTTACCGAAGACGGTGATCCCAAGGCCACCGAGGTCGCCGCCGGGCTCGCGCCGTACGTCACCGGGAGCCACCGCCAGCTCTTCGATGGTCACACCACCACCGAGCCCGACTCTCATCTGATCGTCTTCTCGCTCCGGGATCTGCCCGACGAGCTGAAGGCTGTCGGCACGCTGCTCACCCTGGACGCGGTCTGGCGACGGGCGTCCGACCCGCACCACCGGCGTCCTCGTCTGGTCGTCGTGGACGAGGCGTGGCTGCTCATGAAGGACCCGGAGGGCGCCAAGTTCCTGCTGCGCATGGCGAAAGCGGCCAGGAAGCACTGGGCGGGACTGTCCGTGGTCACCCAGGACGCCGCCGACCTGCTCGGCTCCGACATCGGGCAGGCGATCATTGCCAACTCGACCACCCAGATCCTGCTCAGGCAGGCGCCTCAGGCCATCGACGCGGTCACGGACGCCTTCCGCCTCTCCGACGGTGAACGGCAACTCCTGCTGACCGCGGAGCGCGGCTTCGGCCTGCTGACCGCCGATTCGGGAGCGGCCCGGGTGGCCTTCCAGGTGCTGGCCAGCGAGCGGGAACACCGGCTCGTCACCTCCTCACCGCAAGAACTGGCCGAGTACGAGGAGGACGAGCTCTGATGCTGTACGACCCGGACCCCGTGCTTGATCTGACGCTGGCCTGGCTGGAAACGCACGCCTGGGACCTTGCCATCCTGATCGCAGCCGCCGTGATCGTGATCGAGTTGCTCCGTTTCCTGTTCGTACGACTCCGCCACCGCGCGCTCGCCAAGGGTGCGCGATGCGTGGAGATCCTGGCCCCGCCCGAGGCGGACTTGCCCGGCGCGGAGGCGCTGTGGAGCAACCTGATCGGCCTGCTGCGTCCAGCCTGGAAGCGGCTCCTGTTCGGCCAGCCGCATCTGGCTTTCGAGTACGTCTTCGGCGCCGGCGGCGTTCGGATCAGGTTGTGGGTCCCTGGCAACGTCCCGCAGCACCTGGTCGAGCACGCCATCGAGGCGGCCTGGCCATCCGCGCGTACCGCCGTGCTGGAGGCTGCTGCGCCAGTACCGCTGGCCGGTCAGGCAACCGGTGGACAGTTCAGGATCGCCCGTAGCGAGCGGCTCCCGATTCGGTACGACCACGATCACGACCCGCTGCGGGCTCTGCTCGGAGCCGGCGTGGGCATGCCCACCTGGCAGCACGCCGCCGTGCAGATCCTCGCCCGGCCCGCCTCCGGCCGCCGTCTCTCTGGCAACTCCCTACTACGAGGGGTTCTGGACCTCCTATCGCCCGGCCCTGCGAACTGTGCAGATCACCGTCCAAATGATCACGCGGTCCGGCTGGAGCAGTACGCCGAAGCCCGCGCGATCAGGGACAAGTCCATGTCCTCCAGGTACGAAGTCGCCGTCCGCTACATCGTCCAGGGCGATGACGGGAAGGACCGGACAGCTCGCCGGGCACGGCGCAGCGCCATCCGAGGCCGGGCGCACGCCCTCGCCTCCGCCTTCGCCCTGTTCTCCGGCCACAACCGGCTCGAACGGCACCGCCTGCCGCTCCCCACGCGCTATCTGGCCTCACGGCGACTTGGCCGCGGATTCCTCCTATCAGTACCGGAGCTGGCCGCGCTCGCGCACCTGCCGATGGACGCCGCAGTACCCGGCCTTCAACGAGCCGGCGCGAACACAGTCGCGCCCTCGCCCCAGGTCGCCCAGCACGGGAAGGTGCTCGGCGTCGCCGACGCCGGACACGAGCGGCCGGTCGCGCTGCGGGTCATCGACTCCTGTCACCACGTGCACGTACTCGGCCCGAACGGCACCGGCAAGAGCACCCTGCTCGCCCACATGATCCTCTCCGACATCCAGGCCGGACGAGGCGTCGCCGTCGTTGACGCCAAGGGCGATCTCGTCGCCGACCTCCTCGGCCTCATCCCCGAAGAGGCTGGACAGCGCATCGCCCTGATCGACCCCGACGACCGCCACCCCCGGCCCGCGCTCAACGTCCTGAGCGGCGCCGACCAGGAAACCCTCGTCGACAACATCGTCGGCATCTTCCACAAGATCTACGCCGATTCCTGGGGCCCGCGCAGCGACGACATCCTGCGCGGCTGCTGCCTCACCCTGGCGCGCAACGGCGGCACCCTCGCCGACATCCCAGCCCTGCTCACCGATCAGGTCTACCGGAGACAACTCGTCGACCAGCTCAACGACAGCTTCCTGCTCGGCTTCTGGAACTGGTACGAACACCTGTCGGAGCAAGCCCAGGCGCACGTCACCGCGCCCATCATGAACAAGCTCCGAGCGTTCATGCTCCGCCCGTTCGTCCGCGACATCCTCAGCTCGGCCCAATCCACCTTCGACGTCAGCGACATCCTCGACGGCGGCATCCTGCTCGCCCGGCTACCCAAAGGAGTCGTCGGCGACGACACCGCCCGCCTGCTCGGCTCGCTCCTGCTCGCCCAGGTCTGGCAGGCCGCCTCCCACCGAGCCCGGCTCGGCCGTACCCGCGCCCCGGCCACGCTCTACGTGGACGAGACGCAGAACTTCCTGAACCTGCCGCACGCGCTGTCCGACATGCTCGCCGAGGCCCGCGCCTACCGGCTGTCGATGGTCCTCGCCCACCAGCACCTGGCCCAGCTCCCCCGCGACCTCCGACCCGCGTTCCGCGTAATTCGGGGTTCCTAGAGGCCGATGCAGCCTGAACATGC
>JBIQJI010000115.1:0-11032 GCA_044507605.1 Actinomycetales bacterium
AAGCCGTCCCCCGCCCGCCCCACACGGGAATTCCACTCGCGCCGCCCGCGTTGTTGGATGTATCGTCATCACAGGCCCCACCAAGGCCACACTTGACAACTCAACAGGGGGTGACCGGTCTCGACTTCGACAGTTCGAGCCAGGGGAAGCGGGCCGAGGACCGCGGACATAACCTCGTTAATCCTGTGACCGCACAAAAATAACTGCCAATAAGACGCAGTCCAAGGCTGTCAGCGCCGACGCGCTGGCCCTCGCCGCCTGAGCGAGGCAACGCCTTTGTCAGCCCGGGAGCGCCTCCGGCCCGGTGCCTGGCATCGCTAGGAGGCTCAACCTACCGACCCGGCTACGGGGCCGATAGGGAAACCCAACAGTAGCTGAGCCCGGGCGGCGACTCGCCTGCGAGATCGCCGGGGCCGAGAAACACCGAGCAGGCTGCGCCCGGAGAAGCCCTGACCCGATGTCGAAGGACGCGGGTTCGATTCCCGCCACCTCCACTCGTCGCTGGGGCCCGTGTGGTCGCGAGCTTTGCTCGCTCCCTCGGGCTCCTCGCCATTCCACCCGGGGGGACGACCCCCCGGAACCCCCCGGTGCGAGGGGGCTCTCGCCCCCTCGCGCTCCCCGCTCGGGGGTTTCGCCCCCTCGCGCTCCCCGCTCGGGGGTTTCGCCCCCTCGCGCTTCCCGCTCGGGGGTTTCGCACCCTCGCGCTTCCCGCTCGGGGGTTTCGCTGCCTGGCGCTCCCTCCTCGGGGCTTTCGCCCCTCGCTTGGGTATCTCCCCGCCGTACGTAGGGCTGTCCCGCGCGTAGGTGTGTGCTCTCGGGCAGCTGTTCCGCTTGGGGGCTGTTCCGTTCGGAGTCGTTCCCTCCTGTTGGGGCGAGGGTTCGGTTCTTCGGGCTTGTCCTGATCGGCTTGGTCGTGGTCTTTTCGGGCGGGGTATCTCGCCGCAAGCGCGGGAGACACCACCCCCGAGAAGGATGAACGCCCGAGCCCGAGACACCCTGGAAAGGGCTTGATGATCTGTCCAGGGTTCGGCTCGTCGGTCGTCGGGTCTGGCTCTTGGGTGCTTGGCTTTAGGGCTTCTGGTGAGTGATGGGTGGGTTGTGGCTTATAGGGGCCTGACAGCTGGTAGGTCATAGTTGGGGGGATGCTGGCGCTGCTTTCCGGAGGTCAAGCCCTATGCGCGTGCTCGTCGTCGCTGACGAGGATCGTCTCGTGGCCTTGATCGCCGGGTCCCTGCGGGGAAATGGGATGGTCGTCGAGGTCGTCCGTGATGCGGATGAGGCGCTGTGCAGGATGGATCAGATGGGGTATGACCTGATCATCCTGGACGGGGATCCGCCGTCGCCGCGGGGTGGTGAGATCTGCGGGGGGCCCGCGCGGGGACGGCACGGGCCCGTTCTCGTGCTGACCAAGGCCGACGATGTGATGGCGCGGGTCGAGGCGCTGTCGCTCGGGGCCGACGACTGTCTCTCCAAGCCGCCGGCCGTTCCCGAGCTGCTGGCCAGGGCGCGGGCGCTCACCCGCAGGGCGCGGCTGCGGTAGGTCAGCCGCTCTTCAGCT
The DNA here is from genome assembly GCA_044507605.1 of Actinomycetales bacterium. Classification (GTDB taxonomy): domain Bacteria; phylum Actinomycetota; class Actinomycetes; order Streptosporangiales; family Streptosporangiaceae; genus Thermopolyspora. The sequence continues at coordinate 1,559 of JBIQJI010000115.1, forward strand.
CGCCCAAGGTGACGGTGACCGTGTCGGTCGAGCCGTCGGGCCGGAGCAGCTTCACCTGCGCCTTGTCGCCCGGGTCCAGATTCGCCAAAACCTCCGACAAGGCCTGCGTGGTCGGGGTGTTCGAGCCGTTGACGGCGGTGATGATGTCGCCCGGCCTGATGCCGGCCTTCGCGGCGCCGCTGCCCGGCTCCACGCTCGCCACGCCCACCCCCGCGGGGCTGCCGTCACGGCCGACCACCGTGCTGACCCGCACGCCGAGGGCGGCGCGGTGAGAGCTGGTGACCCTGCCGTGCCGGATGATCTGGTCGGCGATGTTCTTGGCCGTGTTGGACGGGATGGCGAAGCCGATGCCGGGGGCCGCGCCGCCGCCGAGCTGGGGGTCGGTGGCGGCGAGGGTGGGGATGCCGATCACCTGGCCCGACAGGTTGACCAGGGCGCCGCCGCTGTTGCCCGGGTTGATGGCCGCCGACGTCTGGATGGCCTCCGCGATCGTCGCGCCGGGAGAATCCGAGTCCTGGGGCTCCGTCACGGTACGGCCGACGGCCGAGATGATGCCGTTGGTCACGCTGCCCGACAGGCCCAGGGGGTTGCCCATGGCCAGTACGATCTGGCCGACCCGGGCCTTGGCCGAGTCGCCGAACGTGGCGGGGGCGAGCCCCGAGGCGTCGTCGACCTTGATGACGGCGAGATCGCCGAGGGGGAACGACGACACGAGCCTGGCCGGGCGGGCCGCGCCGCCGGTCGCCAACGTGACCTTGAACGTCTTCGCATCATCTACCACGTGGGCATTTGTGATGATGTGCCCGGCCGTGTCGTAGACGATGCCTGAGCCGAGCCCTTCGGACGTGGTGATCTGCACGATCGACGGCAGGACGTCCTGGATGACCCGCTCGTAAGCGGCCTGCAGCTGGGGGGCGCTCGCCTCGGCGGCCGAGGAGTCGGGGGACGGGGTGGTCTGTACTGCTGCGGCGGAGGCGGGCTGCTGTTGTTGTGTGTCGTCGTTCGGGGCGCAGCCGGCGGCTGTGCCGGTGAGGAGGGCCACGCCGATCGCCGCAGTGGGGATGAGTCGGTGCGTCCGCATGGCCGGAATATTGCCCGGATCGGTAGGGAAGATGCGCGGTGTGGCTTTGGTGACATAGCCTTCCTTCCATGGTGGAGCGCGGCGATGACCAGGCCGGGCGCCCGGATGGCGCGGAGGACGACGCCTCCACCCCCGCGAACGACGCGCCCACGTCGCCCATCCCGCGCATTCGCCCAGGAGCTCCGCCGCCGCCTGGCATCCGCAAGAGCCGGCCCCCCGAGCCCGACGCGCAGTCTGGGAAGGGGTCCGCCTCGGCGCCGACCCTGTTCCGGGTGCGCAGCTCGGAACCTCCTGCCGGGCCCGTCCGGAGCGCGCCTCCGCGTCCGTCCGGCGATGAGCCGGCCGACCCGCAACACATGCCGCCGCCTGCGCCTCCCGTGGATCCGGAGACGACGGTCCGGGTGCGCCGGCCCGGGCAGGGTGGATCGTTCCCCGGGCAGTGGCCGCAGGCGGGCGTGCAGCAGTGGGAGGCGCAGGGAGCCCGGCGTCCCCCGGCGCCGCCTCGGCCGGACGTGCCGGTGGCCGGGCCGCCCGCGCCGGAGCCGCCGCGCCGTCCCGGGGACCTGCCGCTGCGGTTCATCTACACGGCCGGGGCGCTCATCGTCGCGGTCATCGCGATCGTACTGATCTTCACGCTGTTCTCCGGGGACAAGCCGCCGCCGCCCCCGCCCGTCGCGCAGACATCGGCCGAGCCGAGCCCGTCGCCTACGGCGTCGCCCACGCCCACGCCGATCACGCTGCCTGCGGTGCCCAAGTCCAAGGGGTTCCCGTCGCTTCCCGGCAAGGCGACCAAGACCAAGGGGTCCGTGGTCGACGCCAAGGCCGGCATCTCGTACGCGAAGCTGGGCAAGCCCTGGGTCAAGGCGAAGGTCGGCTCGTTCGCGTCGGCGCAGCTGATCGGGGAGAACACCGCGCCGCGCACCATGATCGGATCGCGGTCGCTGCCGATCCCCATGCCCAAGTCGCTGAAGACGGCCGAGCAGTACCGCGCGCTCGCCGTGAAGGTGGCCGAGTGGACGTTGCGCTACCAGCCGCCCGGCATCGAGCTCACGTGGACCGGCTCACAGCCGCTGCCCGGCACGGGACAGCTCGGCTGGCTGCTGGAGTATCAGCTCGACTACAACGTGAACGGCGTGAAGCATTCGTCGGAGGCGATCGTCGCGGTGGTGCGCACGGCGAAGAAGAAGCCCGGGGTGCTGTTCGCGACCGTGCCCGACAGCAGGCAGACGCAGTATCGCGACCTGGCCACGCTGCTCAAGACCGTGCGCAAAAGCAGCTGACCGGCCCCTGGCATCGGAAGGTCCTTCTAGAATATAGTTCTATTGGGTACCGATTCCGGGAGGATGGCATGGCGATCGGCCTGAGCGAGGAACACGACGCTCTGCGCGCATCGGTCAGCGGCTGGGCGGAGCGCAACGTCCCGCCCCGGCTCGTCCGCGCCGCGATCGGCGAGGGTGACGGGCGGCCGGCGTTCTGGGCCGGGCTGGCCGATCAGGGGCTGCTCGGCCTGCATGTTCCCGAGGAGTTCGGCGGCTCGGGGTACGGGCTGCTGGAGGCCGCCGTCGCCATCGAGGCGCTCGCCGAGCGGGTCACGCCGGGGCCGTACGTGCCGACGGTGCTCGCGTCGGCGGCGCTGCTCGCGTCGGGCGGCAAGGCCCAGGCGGAGCTGCTGCCAGGGCTCGCCGACGGCACCCGCACCGGGGCGGTCGCGCTGACGGCGGAGATCAGCGGGACCACTGACGAGAACGGCACGCTGACCCTGTCGGGCACGGCCGAGCCCGTGCTGGGAGGGGCGCAGGCCGACGTGCTGGTGCTGCCCGTCGCCACCGGCCAGGGTGAGGTGTGGGTGGCCGTCGACGCGGCCTGGGCCGTGGTGACCCCGCTGCGCAGCCTGGACCTGACCCGGGCCGTCGCGCGGATCCGGCTCGACGACGTCACCGTGCCCGCCGAACGGGTCCTCGGCGGGCTCACCGGAGACCGCGTGCGGCACCTCGCGGCCATCCTGCTCGGCGCCGAGGCGACCGGGCTGGCCTCCTGGTGCGTCACCGAGGCGGCCGCCTACGCCAAGGTGCGGGTGCAGTTCGGCCGGCCCATCGGGCAGTTCCAGGGCATCAAGCACAAGCTGGCGCGCATGCTCGTGGCGTTGGAGCAGGCGCGGGCCACGGTGTGGGACGCCGCTCGCGCGGCCCAGGGGCTGGCGGCGGGGGAGACCTCGCCCGCCGAGGCGGCCTACGCCATCTCCACCGCGGGCCTCATGGCCCCCGACGCCGCCGTGCTGTGCGCCAAGGACGCCATCCAGACGTTCGGCGGCATCGGCTACACCTTCGAGCACGACGTCCACCTGTACTATCGGCGGGCGCTGACGCTGCGGGCGCTGCTCGGCCCCTCGGCCGAGTGGGCCGACGCGGTCGCCCGGCTCGCCCTGGGCGGCGCGTCCCGCGAGCTGACCGTCGACCTGCCCGAGGAGGCCGAGCCGCTGCGCGCCTCGATCCGCGCCGAGATCGCCGAGATCGCCACGCTGGAAGGGCCGGAGCAGAAGCGGGCGCTGGCCGCGGCGGGATTCGTCATGCCGCACCTGCCCAGGCCGTGGGGCCGCGACGCCTCGCCGCTGGAACAGGTACTGATCCACCAGGAGCTGCGGGCCGCCAAGGTACGCCCGCCGCAGCTGATCATCGGCGCCTGGGTGGTGCCCTCGCTCGTGGCGTACGGCACGCCCGAGCAGCAGCAGCGGTTCCTGCCCGCGACCCTCAGCGGCGAGCTGATGTGGTGCCAGCTGTTCTCCGAGCCGGGCGCCGGCTCCGACCTGGCGTCGCTGCGCATGCGGGCCGAGCGGACCGAAGGCGGCTGGCGGCTCAACGGGCAGAAGGTGTGGACCTCGCTGGCGCACGTCGCCGAATGGGGCATCTGCGTCGCGCGCACCGATCCGAGCCGCCCCAAACACGACGGCATCACCTACTTCCTCGTGAACATGAAGTCCCCTGGGATCACGGTGCGGCCGCTCACCGAGATGACCGGGGAGAACCTGTTCAACGAGGTCTTCTTCGACGACGTGTTCGTGCCCGACGAGCTGGTCGTCGGCGAGGTGAACGACGGCTGGCGGGTCGCCCGCAACACCCTGTCCAACGAGCGGGTGTCCCTGTCGTCGGGGGCGGGCACGTCCGGGTCGTCGGTGGTCGAGCTGCTGCGGCTGTGCGGGCGGCTCGGCCGTGACCTCACCGCCGCCGAGCGGCTGGACCTGGCCGGGGTGGTCGCCGAAGCCCACTCGATCAACGCGCTGGCCCTGCGCGTCACGCTGCGGCAGCTCGCCGGGGCCGAGCCGGGCGCCGACGCCTCGGTGCGCAAGCTGCTGTCGACGTCGCACGCCCAGCACGTCGCCGAATGCGCCATCGGGCTCACCGGCACCGCGGCCACGGTGGCCGCCGACATGAAGCTGGGCGACGCCGGCTACTGGAACCGGGCCGTGCTGGCCACCCGCGCCATGACCATCTACGGCGGCACCACCGAGGTGCAGCTCAACATCATCGGCGAGCGGATGCTCGGCCTGCCGCGCGACCCCGAGCCGGGCAGGTAGTCTTCCCGCGCGCCGCCGGAAGCGCGGCCCGGACGGCTATTCTCTCGGGGTGATGCGGCCGTCCCCACACATTGAAGGAGCGATGCGCGTCGCCGGGACGCTCGTCTCGGCGCTGCTCGTGGGGCTGGGCGCGTTCCTGCTCGTCCTGGCGCCGATCGTCAGGTTCCACCTCGCCGGGAAGATCGTCGGCGCCCGCGCCGACACGTACGACGTCGCCCGGCTCACCGCCAAGGACGCCCGCTACTTCAGCGCCGACGAGCTGAAAGTGGTCACCGGCGACCTCGCCATCACCGTCACCACCCGCGGCGACGTGGCCGAGTCCTCCGCAGACCGGATCGTGTGGGATCGGTACACGACCATCGACGACGTGACCCGTGGCGGGTCCACCATCGCGAGATCGCTGTTCCACGGGGCGTTCGACCGGCGCACCGGAGCCGGCCTCGGCGGGGCGAGCGCCGATGGGCGGCCGGTGACCGCGTCGGGGCAGCTCTTCCGGTTCCCGGTGGGCGCCGGGAAGCGGGCGTACCCCGTCTACGACATCGCCGCCGGGCGGGCCTACCCCGCGGCCTTCGCCGGTGCCGGCACCGTGCACGGGCTGCGCGTGTACCGGTACGAGCAGACGGTGCCGCCCACGAGGATCCGGACGCTGACCGCCCCCGCGTCGGCGCTCGGCATGGGCGGATCCGGATCCGTTCAGGTGGACCGCTGGGCCGACGGCAAGAACACCTTCTGGGTGGAGCCCGCCAGCGGCGTGCCGGTCAAGGTGGAGCGGCGGCGGCACGAGGTGCTGAAGACACGCGACGGCGTGGAACGCGCCCCGGCGTACGTCGCCACGGCGACGTTCACCCCGCAGACCGTCGCCGACCGGGTGCGGCAGGCCACCGACGCCAGACGCCGGATCACGCTCCTCACGACGACGGTCCCGCTGGTCCTCCTGGTGGCGGGCGCGGTGCTCGTGGCGGCCGGGGCGGCGCCCCGGATCGGCCGGCGACTCAGGAGGAGACCGGCCGAGTAGCCCCTCGGGCGCCCGTGGATCGGCGGCTCAGGAGACCGGCCGGGCGGCCCGCCCTTCGCGGGATGTCCACCGGCGAAGCCCGTGTGGCCCCGGCGGCGCGTCCGGTGTCACCTCGCGTCGGTCCCCGGCCGGTGCCGGTCGAGGGCGGCGGCCATGCGGCGCACCGCCTCCTCGATCCGCTCCGGTGACGTGGCGAAGTTGAACCGGGCGAACCCCGGAGCCACGAACCCGGGACCCGGTGCCAGCGCGACCCGGCCCTCGCGCAGGAACACCTCGGCCGGGTCGTCGCCCAGGCCGAGCGACCGGCAGTCGAGCCAGGCCAGGTACGTCGCCTGCGGCGGGTGGTAGCCCACGCCGGGCAGGTGCTCGGCGAGCAGGTCGCCGAGCAGGCCGCGGTTGGCGTCCAGGTCGGCCAGCACCTCGGCGAGCCACGGCTCGCCCTCGGTGAACGCCGCCTCGCCCGCGATCACCCCGAACAGGCCGGCCCCCGCCGTGACCTCCTCGTGCACGGCCGCCACGTCGGTCCGCGCCTCCGGCCCCGGCACGGCCAGGGCCGCCTTCAACCCGGCCAGGTTCCACGCCTTGGACGCCGAGACCAGCGTCACCGAGCGCGCCGCCGCCGGGGCGTCCAAGGCGGCGAAAGGCACGTGCCGGACCCCTGGGTAGGTCAGCGGGGCGTGGATCTCGTCGGCGACCACCCGCACGTCGTACCGGTCGGCGAGCGCCGCCACCGCGAGCAGCTCCTCGCGCGAGAACACCAGGCCCGTCGGGTTGTGCGGGCTGCACAGCAGATACACGCGCGCCCCCGCCGCGAAGTCGCGCTCCAGGCGGTCCAGGTCGAGCCGGTGGCCTTCGGGGCCGAGCGCCAGCGGGCTGTGCACCGCCTCCCGGCCGATCCGCGCCAGCCAGAGCAGGAACGGCGGATACGACGGCGTGTTCACCACCACCCGGTCGCCGGGCTCGCTGATCTGGCCGAGCACCTCGACGATCCCGCTCATCACGTCGGGCACCAGTCGCATGCCCGCGGGGTCCGGCCGCCACCCGTACCGACGTTCCGCGAACCCGGCGAACGCCTCGGGCAGCCCGCCCTCCGTGGCGTAGCCGGTGTCGCCGAGCGCCACGGCGGCCCGTAGCGCCGCCGCGATCGGCTCGGCGAGCGGGCCGTCCATCTCGGCCAGCCGCATGGGCAGCACATCGTCCGGATACGTCCGCCACTTGACACTTCGCCGTTCCCGGAGCTGATCGGTGGTGTACGCGGAGAGGGGCCCGGCGGCCACGATGTTCTCAGACACCCCTTCAGCGTACGAATCAGTCGATTCCAGCCGAGGCCAGGGATAAGGCCGGCGAAAGGCATCCCGTCGCGGGTTCGAACGCACGTGGCGTTGTCGTCGCCGATGGGTGACCGTCTTCAGCGGTCCGCAGGCCGCGGGGCACGGGTGACCGTGCCGATGGGGGGCAGGTCCATATCTCCCGTGGACTTCGGCCTCGATATCGGGATTTTCAGGGCGGCTGGGCCGGTCAGGGGGTGGCCGCGCGGGTCAGGGCGGTCAGGAGGGCGGTCGTGGCCGGGGGGTCGGGGGGCTCGCCGTAGGTCGCGGCGTAGACGTGGCGGGTCGAGTGGGGGATCTCCGTGGTGCGCACCCCCGGGTGGCGGTGGGCCTGGAGGGCCAGGGCCGGCAGGACGGTGACGCCGAGGCCCGCGGCGACCATCGCCTGGACGGCCACGAAATCGTCGGTGGTGAACGAGATGCCGGGCTGGAAGCCGGCCTCGGCGCACAGGTCGAGCAGGTGGCTGCGGCAGCGGTCACAGCCGGCGATCCATCGGGAGCCGGCGTGCCCGGCCAGCGTGCCGGGGGAGTCGGCGGCGGCGGGGGTGACGAGGTAGGCGGGCTCGTCGAGCAGCGGCGTCAGCCGGATGCCGTTGTCCTCGGCGGCCTGGGTGCCGTACCGGAAGACCACGGCGACGTCCACGTAGCCCGCGCGGAGCATGCGCAGCGCCTCGGGCGGCTCGGCCTCGGACAGGCGCAGGTCGAGGCCGGGGTGATGATCGGCGAGGCGTACGGCGGCGGCCGGGACGAACGTGCCGAGCGCGGAGGGGAACGCCGCGAGGCGGACCCTGCCGGCGCGCAGCCCGACGTGGGCGGCCAGTTCCTCGGAGGCGGCGTCGAGACGGCCGATGATCTCGGCGGCGCGGTCGGCCAGCATGCGGCCGGCCGAGGTGAGCCGGATGCCCCGGCCGGCCCGCTGCACCAGCGTGGCGCCGGTCTCGGCCTCCAGTTTGGCCAGATGGTGGCTCACGGACGGCTGTGAGTAGTGCAGGGCGCGGGCGGCGGCGGTCACCGAGCCGTGCCGGGCGACCGCCACGAGGACGCGAAGCCGCACGATATCCAGCATGTATCAATGCTATCGATGAGTCACCGGCAAAGTGCGCATTGGACTTATGAGACGCCCTCCGGAACCCTGGTCGTATGACCACTATCACCGTCAGACCCGGTCTATCCACGCTGGTCACGGGGGTTCGGGAGGTCGTGGCGCGCCGGGAGCCGGCCGCGCGCACCGCGCTGCTCGTCGCCGACGTGCTGCGGGCCCGCCTGCCGGGCCCGGACGTGCTCGACCCGGCCGAGCAGGTGGGCGACCCGGACCGGTACGTGCAGCATGTGCTGCACGTCGAGCCGGGCGGTTCGTTCTCGATCGTCGGCCTGGTGTGGCGCCCCGGCCAGGAGACGCCCATTCATGACCACGTGACCTGGTGCGTCGTCGGGGTGCTGCAGGGCGTGGAGCACGAGACCCGGTTCCGCCCGGCAGGCGATGGCCTCGTGGTCGCCGGCACCATGGAGGGCCAGGTGGGCGACGTCACCGGGTTCGCCCCGCCCGGCGACATCCACCGGGTCCGCAACCCCGGGCCCGGCACGGCGATCTCCCTGCACGTGTACGGCGCGGACATCGGCCGGCGGGGCAACAGCGTCCGCCGCATCTACGACCTTCCCGTGCGGGAGTGAAAATTTCACGAGGGCTGAGAAGGGTTGCCGCACGCCAACTGCGGAAAGGGCTTTCCAAGCCTGATGTCCCTGGATTCTTCCTTCACGTGCGATCCAACCGGTTGCACACTCTGGGCACGCTGACGTCCGGTCCCCCCGCCGGACGGCTCCGACCCCTGAAGGGAGCACCACGTGAGACACCACGAACGGCCCCCGCGAAGAGGGCGCCTCGCCACGCTGCTCGCCGCGGGCGCGCTGGTGACCGGTGGCCTGGTCGCCCTGTCGGCCGGCCCCGCGTCGGCCGCGCCCGGCAACGGCAGCTACACCCTGGTCAACGCCGGCAGCGGCCTGTGCGCCGACGTGCCGTCGAGCAGCACCGCCGACGGCGTGCAGCTCATCCAGTACAACTGCAACGGTGGCGCCAACCAGACCTTCACCCTGACGTCGGTGGGCGGCGGCTACCGCATCACCGCGGCGCACAGCGGCAAGTGCGTGGGCGTCAAGGGCGCCAGCACGTCGGCCGGCAAGGCGATCGAGCAGGAGAGCTGCACGGGCGCGTCGTCGCAGACGTGGATCATCACGCAGGTCGGCTCGCACTACCGGATCTCCAGCGCCAACGGCGGCAAGTGCATGAACATCGACGACGACTCGACCGCCGTGGGCGCGCCGGTGCAGACCAACTCGTGCGACTCCAAGCCCACCAAGCAGTGGGACTTCGCCCCCGCCGGCTCCACCCCCACGGTGACCCCCACCAACGGCGGCGGCGACGACGGTGGTGGTGACGACGGTGGTGGTGACAACGGCGGTGATGGCAGTGGGGCGTGGCCGT
>JBIQJI010000037.1:0-61721 GCA_044507605.1 Actinomycetales bacterium
GTGTGGGGTGCCGTGGCCGGCTGCGATTGGGGCGTATCCTGCCCGATTTCGGGCAGGATGCTTGGTGTTTGTCGCTCATGCTCCGTATGGTCCTTCCTTGGAACAGGTCAAGGGACGGGAAAGCGGGACGGGTGATCATGATGCGCCGGTGCGGGGAGTCTTCTCGGCCGGGCAACTCCTCCGCCTACGAGGATCTGGTCGTCCATCTGACGCGCACGACGTCTCTCAGCCCCGGGGAGGCGGCGCGGGTCATCGCCGATGTGCTCGGCTATTTCGGGGAGACGCTGGAGGAGTTCGTCCGCCGCCGGCACGCCGAGCTGAGGTCCCGGGGCCTGACCAACGACGAGATTTTCCAGCGCATTGCGGCCGAGCTGCCGGGCAGGCGGCTGGCCGCCCCGGCGCTGTCACTGCGTCAACTACGCCGGATCGTCTACGGCTGACGATCGCTAGAGGAGGACCTGAATGTGCGGGATCGTGGCCTATGTTGGGCCGAAGGACGCGGCACCCATCCTGCTGGAGGGGCTGCAGCGGCTGGAGTACCGCGGATACGACTCGGCGGGTCTGGTCGTCGCCGGCAAGGGGCTGAAGCTGCGCAAGGTCAAGGGGCGGGTGGCCGATCTGGCGGCGGCCGTTCCGGCGCGGTTCAAGGGCGGGCTGGGCATCGGGCACACCCGGTGGGCCACCCATGGCGCGCCGAGTGACGTCAACGCGCATCCGCATCTGGACGGTGCGGAGCGCATCGCGATCGTGCACAACGGCATCATCGAGAACGCCGACGAGTTGCGTGCCCGGCTGACGGGCGAGGGCACGGTGTTCGCGAGCGAGACCGACAGCGAGGTGCTGGCCCACCTGATCGCGCTGGCGGCCAGGGAGGCGGACACGCTGGAGGAGGCGGTGCGCAGGGCGCTGCTCGGCGTCGTCGGCACGTACGGGATCGCGGTGATCGGGGCCGACCATCCGGGCGAGATCGTGGTGGCCCGCAACGGCAGCCCGATCGTGATCGGGATCGGCGAGAAGGAGATGTTCGCCGCGTCCGACGTGGCGGCGCTGGTGCGCTACACGCGGCAGGTGGTGCATCTGGAGGACGGCGAGCTCGCGGTGCTGAAGGCGGACGGGTTCCGCACGTTCACTCTCGACGCGCGGGTCACGTCGAAGGAGCCGCTGACGGTCGACTGGGACGCCGGGCACTACGACACCGGCGGCTATGAGCACTATCTGCTGAAGGAGATCTCCGAGCAGCCCGAGACGGTGGCGCGGGCGTTGCGCGGCCGGCTCGACGACCGGTTCCATGTGGCGCATCTCGGCGGGCTGAACCTGGACCCGCACGAGACCCGGGCGTTCCGCCGCGTCAAGATCATCGGCTGTGGGTCGGCGTACTATTCGGGGCAGATCGGCGCGCAGATGATCGAGGAGTTGTCGCGTGTGCCGGCGGACGCCGAGCCGGCCTCGGAGTTCCGTTACCGCAACCCGGTCGTGGAGCACGACACGCTGTACATCGCGATCAGCCAGTCGGGGGAGACGTACGACACGCTGGCCGCCGTGCAGGAGCTCAAGCGCAAGGGCGGCCGGGTGCTCGGCATCGTCAACACGGTCGGCAGCGCCATCGCCCGCGAGTGCGACGGCGGGCTGTATCTGCACGCCGGCCCGGAGGTGTCGGTGGCGTCGACGAAGGCGTTCACGTCGACGGCGGTGGTGTTCGGGCTGCTCGCCCTGCATTTCGGCCGCGTGCACGACCTGTCGCCGGCCGGCGGGCGGCGTATCAGCGAGGGGCTGCGGCGGCTGCCCGATCAGATCGAGGACATCCTCAAGCAGGGCGAGCGCATCGCCACGCTCGCGGAGAAGTACGCCACGAGCCCGAGCATGATGTTCGTGGGGCGGGTGCGCGGCTACCCGGTGGCGCGGGAGGGCGCGCAGAAGCTGAAGGAGATCTCGTACGTGCACGCCGAGGCGTATCCGGCGAGCGAGCTGAAGCACGGCCCGCTGGCGCTGATCGGCCCGGACATGCCGACGGTGGCGATCGTGCCCGACGACGAGCTGCTGGACAAGAACCTCACCACGCTGGGCGAGATCCGGGCCCGGGGCGGCAGGGTGCTCATGGTGGGCCACAGGGTGCCCGACACGAAGCTGGCCGAGGACGTGATCGTGGTGCCGAAGAACGAGCCGGAGCTGGATCCGATCCTGCTGACGATCCCGCTGCAGCTGCTGGCCTACCACGCGGCGGTCGCGCTGGGCCGCGACGTGGACAAGCCGCGCAATCTGGCCAAGAGCGTCACGGTCGAGTAGCACCGCCGCGCAGAACGACGGCCGGCCCCTCCGGAGGGGCCGGCCGTCGTGTCGAGCGGGAGAGGGGAGGCCGCCGGGTGGCCGCCGTCAGGAGATGGCGGCGCCGAACAGGTGCCCCACGCCGAAGGTGACGGCCGCCGCCGCGGTGCCGAGCAGGAGCTGCCGCAGGCCGCCGTACCAGGCGGGGCGGGTGGTGAGCCGGGCCACCAGCGCGCCGGCGCCGAACAGGGCCAGGGCGGTGATCACCACGACCGCGCTCAGCGATTCCATGCCCACGAGGAACGGCAGCACGGGGATCAGGGCGCCGATCGCGAACGCCAGGAACGACGACACGGCGGCGGTCCACGGCGACGGCAGGTCGTCGGGGTCGACGCCCAGCTCTTCGCGCGCGTGAATGCGCCAAGCGACTTCGGTGTTCTTGTGCAGTTCGTTCGCGACCTGCCTGGCCACGTCCGGCGACACCCCGCGCGCCTCGTACAATTCGGCGAGTTCGCGCTCCTCGGCTTCGGGACTGCGCGCGATCTCCCGGCGCTCGACGTCGATTTCGGCCTGGGTCAGCTCGCTCTGCGATCGGACGGAGGTGTATTCCCCGGTCGCCATCGAGAACGCCCCGGCGGCGAGCCCGGCCAGCCCGGTGATGGTGACCACCTGGGCGGACGCTCCGCCGCCGACGACACCGGCGAGCAGGGCGGCGTTGGACACCAGCCCGTCCATGACGCCGAACACCGCCGGGCGCAGCCAGCCGCCGGTGACGTCCCGGTGCTGGTGATGAGAGTGCAGCTCGGCGACCGTCATGACAAACTCCCATAAGTGGTATTTGCTGGTTAGGTCGTAGTAACTCGGTCGGTGGATGACATCACCGCTAACCATCCAGCTCGGCTGACTATTCCCATAGTAAGGGCATAGTCCACCCTTACTTCATTTAGTCGAGCCTTACTACGGTATGCCTAACCTTGCTGGCGGGCGTGGGGGCGGGCCGTCCTCCGCATGACTTTGGGTCGCCTTACTTTGGTGAGCCGAACCTGAATGGTGAGCCCGGTCACGAGCCGCTTTCGCGGCCATTTCGACAAATGCGGTAACACGCCGGAAAGGGACCCGCGCGGCCGCCGCCCGGGGCGGCCCGGCCCGTACGGCGAACCGGTGTGCCCGGCCGCGCTTGTGGCGCAGGACAGCACGGCGGCCCGCGGACGTGCGCCGGGCACGATGACCGGCGAGGCCGTCGTGCGTTACCGTCTCGGCCATGACCGATGCTCCCTCCGGAACGCTGATCCGCCATGTCCGGCTCGGCCCGGGCGGCCCGCTGCGCGACCTGCGGATCAAGGGCGACCGCGTCGCCGCCGTCCTCGACGGCGCCTCCCCCGAACCCGGTGAACGCGTCGTCGACGCCGAAGGCGGCACCGTGCTGCCGGGGCTGTGGGACTCGCACGTGCACAGCGGGCAGTGGGCGGTGGCCCGGCGCCGCGTCGATCTGACGCCGGCCGGGTCGGCGCAGGAGGCCGTCGCCCTGGTCGCGGCCGCCGCGCGGGGCACCGCGGCCGGTGGCGGTGTGCTCGAAGGCCACGGCTACCGCGACGCCTTCTGGCCGGAGCGGCCGCACAAGCGCCTGCTGGAGGCGGCGCTGCCGGGGCGGCCGGTGGTGCTGCTGAGCAACGACCTGCACACCGCGTGGTTCAGCCCTGCCGCGCTCGCGCTCGTCGGCCTGGGGGAACATCCCACCGGCGTGCTGCTGGAGAAGGAGGCGTACGCCGCGGTGGCCGCGCTGCCCCCCGCCCCGCCCCGGCGGCTCGACGAGTGGGTGACGGAGGCGATGACGGCGGCCGCGGCGCGCGGCGTCGTCGGCATCCTGGACTTCGAGTACGCCGACAACCCCACCGACTGGGCCCGGCGGGCGAGCGAGCGCCGTCTCGACGTGAGGGTGGCCTGCTCGCTTCCGGCGTACCGGCTCGACGACGCCATCGCGCGCGGCCTGCGCACCGGCGAGCCCATCGACGGCGGCGGCAGCCTGCTGGAGATGGGGCCGATCAAGCTGTTCGTGGACGGCTCGCTCAACACCCGCACGGCCTACTGCGAGGCGGCCTACCCCGACGGGGCGCACGGCCGTCTGGAGACGCCCGGCGACGAGCTGCGCGCGGTGATGGAGCGGGCGGCGGCGCACGGGCTGCGCTGCGCGGTGCACGCGATCGGCGACCTGGCCGTCGACATCGCGCTGAGCGCGATCGAGGACACCGGCTATCCGGCCCGCGTCGAGCACGCCCAGCTCGTCCGGGAGCGCGACCTGCCGAGGTTCGCCCGTCCGGGCCTGATCGCGAGCGTCCAGCCGGCCCACCAGCCCGACGACCGTGACGTGGCCGACGCCCAGTGGCACGGCCGCACCGGCCGCGCCTTCCCGTACGCCGGCCTGCTGGCGGCCGGGGCGACCCTGGAGTTCGGCTCCGATGCCCCCGTGGCCCCGCTGGATCCCTGGGACGGCATCGCGGCGGCGGTGTTCCGCACCGACGACGACCGCCCGGCGTGGCACCCGGAGCAGGCGATCCCGCTGGAGGCGGCCCTGGCGGCGGCGAGCCGGGGCCGTACGGCCGTGGCGGAGGGCGACGTGGCCGACCTGGTGATCGTCGAGCACGACCCCGCCACCGTGACCGCGGCCGGTCTCGCCGGCATCGGGGTGTGGGGCACCATGCTGGCCGGCCGCTGGACCCACGGCCCCATGGACTGAACCGCGAACGACCCGGCGGGAACCCCTGGCGTTGCACGGGCCGGACAGATCAGGTAGATCGGGTTTGGCATTTCCGGCACTCTAGGCATAACCGGCGCAACGGGGGTGGTAACGACGGCATCGAACTGGATCGTGCTCATCGCCGCCGTCCTCGCCGCCCTCCTCGGAGTGGAGCTGGTCCGCCGCGCGTTGCGCAGCCGGGTCGGCGAGCGGCTGGCCCTCGCGGGGCCGCTGCTGCGCCGCTGCACCGTGCCCGGGTTCATCACCGCCGTGCTGTGCGCGTTCAACATCGGGTACGCCCCCCTCGCGGCCGGGCACATCGGCGAGGTCGTCCGGCGCGTCGTCACGCTCGCGCTGATCGGCGCCGTCACGTGGCTGCTCCTGCAGGCCGCCTACGCGATCACGGACGTGGTCCTCGACCACCTGATGGCCGTGCAGGGCGTGCACAACCGCAGGGCCCGCCGCATCCGCACCCAGATCACCCTGGTCCGGCGGATCGCCGCGGCCGTCGTGGTCGTCGTGGCGCTCGGCGCAGTCCTGTTCTCGTTCCCCGCCGTGCGGGCCCTCGGCGCCGGGCTGCTCGCCTCCGCCGGCATCGCCGGCGTGGTGGTCGGCGTCGCCGCCCAGCCGACCCTCGGCAACATGCTCGCCGGCCTGCAACTGGCGTTCAGCGACGCCCTGCGCCTCGACGACGTGATCGTGGTCGAGGGCCAGTGGGGCCGCATCGAGGAGCTGTCGCTCACGTACGTTTCATTGCGGCTGTGGGACGAGCGGCGCCTGATCCTGCCCGTCTCGTACTTCACCACCAACCCGTTCGAGAACTGGACCCGGCACGAGAGCCGCGTCGTCGGCAGCGTGTATCTGCGCGTCGACTGGTCGGTGCCGGTGGAGGACCTGCGGGCCGAGCTGTACCGCGCGCTCCAGGGCCATCCGCTGTGGGACCGGCGGGACTGGACGCTCCAGGTGACCGACGTCACCCCCAACGGGCTGATCGAGCTGCGCGCCCTGATGAGCGCCGCCGACTCGGCGAGCGCCTGGGACCTGCGCTGCGACATGCGCGAACACCTGGTGAAATACATCCGCGACCACCACCCGGGCGCCATGCCGCGGCTGCGCGTCGACGAGCCGATCGGGCAGGGGAGCGGCGGCCCGGCGAGCCGCGCGACCGACGGCCCGATGGACGGCCCGATGGACGGCCGGGTGGACGGCCCGGTGCACGAGCCGGTGGACGGCAGGGCGGACCGCACCGGCGGCGTCATGGGCGGCGCGGACCACCGCGACCGCGCCGGATCCCGCGACGCGCTGGGCGAGGACGCCGGACGTACCGGTCGTTGACGGGGAAATTACGTCCCGGCCATATCCCGACGGGGTGACAAGAACAGACCCTTACGGGGAAGATGACTATGAGGCATCTTCGGTGGTAGTGGATCCGGGGTGTGGGACATGTCGAAGAGTCTGTTCACCCGCCCGGCCAGGTGGCTGGGCCTCGACCGCAATCCGCTGCGCCGCCGATCGGACCATGTGGAGGCGGCGGTACGGCTCACGGCAGTCATCGGGGTCGTCGTCGCCGTGGTCATCGGCATCGTTCTAGGCCTTCAGTCCTATCGCAAGGGCGTGCAAGCGGAGGAGTACCAGGCGAACACCCGGCACCTCACCAAGGCCGTGGTGATCCGCGACGCGGCGCCGCCGAAGGTCGCACCGTCCGGCGGAGTCGTGACCCCGCGTGCGCAGGCCTCGTGGAAGGCCCCTGACGGCACGGTCCGTGAGGGCTATATCGAAGCCGAGCCGGCCAAACACGTGGGCGACACCGTGCTGATCTGGACCGATCAGAACGGCGCGGTCACCACCAAGCCACAGGATCGCGAAACGACCCTGGTGACCGCCATCACCCATGGCGTGGGCATCCCGCTCGGCGCCTTCGCGGTGTTCGGCGGCCTCGCCATCGGTGTGCGCGTGGTCAACCAGCGGCAGGCCCGCCGGCGCTGGGAGGCCGAGTGGAACGTGGTCGAGCCGTCCTGGCGCAACCTCACCTGAAGCCCCAGGCCGTCCCGTCCACCCAATGGACGCCGAAAACCTCGTCGATCACGTCGTCGAGGTCCTCGCCGGGTGCCCGTAGCCGCGCTGCCCGGGTGACCGCGGCCGTGCGTTCCAGCCTCGCGGCGACCACCGTGTCGCGTTCGGCGAGCGCCAGGCACACGACGCCCCATGCGTGCCGGTCGGCCTCCTTCACCAGCCGCTCCAGGGTGTCCGGCGCCGGTGCGAAGCCCGCCGGCAGCGTCAGCCGGAACATCGCCGGCGCGGAGTGGGGCCCCACGGCCTCGGTCATGCGCACCCGGCCCTCGAACTCGTAGGTGTAGCGCATCAGCCGCAGGTCCAGCAGCGGGTCGTCGAGCGGCGCCCGGCGCTCCCCGGTCAGCGTGTGCCACGGCCCGACCAGGGTCACCGCGACGTCCGGCAGCGTGCTCGCCAGCACCCCGTCGACGCTGTCGCGCACCTGCTCGTACGTCGCCTGCCCGGCGTCCACGACCACGTCGACGCACGGCACCCGCCACTGGCGGCGCGGATGCCGCCGCAGCCAGCGGAACGCCGGCACCCGCTCGGCGAGCAGCGGCCAGTTGTGCCGCTTGGCCTCCTGTCCGCGGTGGCCCATCGTGTGGGCGCCCACATGCCACGCCACGGCCTCGGGTTCGCGGACGAACACCGCCCCCTGCTGCGCCAGCCGGTAGCCGAACTCGGTGTCCTCGCCGAGCGGCAGGTCGACGTCCATGCCGCCGGCCGCGTCGTAGAGCCACCGGGGGAGTGAGAAGCTCGCCCCCGCCAGCGACTTGAACGCCTGCACGGGCGCGTCGCGCAGGTTGTTCGAGCGGTCGGCCTGCCGCTCGATCCACGACTGCGGCCGGCTCCGCTCCCAGTCGAACAGCTTGCCGGCCCAGCCCTCCGCGACCGAGGCCCGCACCGCCGGAGGAGCGGGCGGCGCCTCCTCGGTGAACCGGAGCGAGCCCGTCACCACCAGATAACCGGCCAGGTGATGCCACCGCATCAGCGCCTCGACGTGCTCGCGGAACGGCACCACGTCGGCGTCGAGCCGGAGCACCACATCGCCCTCGGCCACCGCGGCCGCCGCCTGGCACGCCCACGCCGGGCCCCAGCCGCCCGGCGGTGCCGTGATGATCCTGGTGCGCTCCGGCCTGATCTCGGGCGGCCGCAGCGGCGGATCGCTGCCGTCGTCGGCCACGATCACCTCGATCAGGTCTGATGGGTAGCTCTGCGCGGACAGCGCGGCGAGGGTCAGGTCCAGCTTCTCCTGGCCGCCGTGGGCGGGGACGATCACGCTGACGTGGAGTGACGGCTCCCACCGCCCGAGCGGCGGCGGTTCCAGCACCCCGTGGTCGTTGCCCCTGATGCGCGGCATCGGCGCCACGATCATGGCAGCTCCATCAGCGGGTTGGCGTACCAGCCGCGCCACTGGCCCCGGTTGCGCCCGCTCAGGAAGTAGCCGAGCGGCTGATGCCACGTGTGCCGCTGCGCGGCGCGGCGGCGCAGAATGTAGCCGAGGCCGTGGATCTGGTAGACCCGGCCGCCGGCCGTGCGCACCGCGCGGCACAGCTCCACGTCGACGCCCCGCGGGATGGGGCGGAACCCGCCGACCGCGGCGTAGACGCCGCGCGGCATGAACAGCGTGCCGCCGGCCACCGCATCGCGGAACCGCTCCGAGTGGCGGTCGCGCTGCACGGTCACGTCGATCTGCTCCAGGTGAACGAACTCGGCGGCGCTGCCGAGCAGGTCGGCGCCGGTGTACAGGTGGGCGAGGGCCAGGTCGGCCAGGTGGTCGGGGCCGTACCAGTCGTCATCGTCCATTTTCGTGACATAGGTGCCGGAGGCCCGCGCGAACGCCTGGTCGAGCACGGCCCCGAGGGGCAGCGCCGGATCGGCCTCGTAGATCGTCACGGGGAACGGCACACCGCGCACGGCCTCCTCGACCTGCGCGCGGGGCACGCCGTGCAGGGCGAGCACGAGCTCCATGTCGACGCCGCGCTGGCGGGCCACCTGACCGATCGCGAACCGCACCATGTCGGCCCGGCGGGTGCACAGCACCACCGACACCTTCGGAGCCGGTGGCGGCGGCGGGCCGCCCGGTGCGGCGGCCACGAGCTGCCGCCACCTGGCCCGGCTGCCGTGCCGGAGCAGCGCCGAGCGGCGCACCCGGATCGCGGCCACCTCGCGCGCCAGGTCGTCCGACAGGGCGGCCTCGGTCGTCTCGGCGAGCAACCCGGCCAGCTCGGCGCCGAGCAGCGGCTCGACCCAGCGGGGCGGCCGTCCCGTGACGAGCGGCACACCGCCCGCGGCCAGGCCGGCGATGACCCGCGCCGCCGCGACCGGCCCGGTGTGCGAGAGCCGCCACACGACACGCAGGCCGCGCAGCCGGCGCAGCGCCGCCACGTCGGCGTCGGTGACCGCACCGGACGCGGCGAACCGGGTCAGCACCCGGCCGTCGAGCACGGCCGCCCACCGCCCGTCGCGCTGCTCCAGCGAGCCCATGCCCTGCTGCGGCACCTGCCTGAACCCCGCGGGGTTGACCGAGCGTTCGTCGACCGGCGGCACCATCACGGTGCCGCCCGCCCCGTCGGGCAGACGGTCGGGCAGACCGTCGGGCACACCGCCCAGCGTCGGCCGGGCCCCCGGAGAAGCGTCGTCGCCGGCCGCCGCGAACCTCGCCCAGTCGGCGGGCCGCTCCCGGACGATCACCGGACGCCGCGCGGAACCGTCCGATCCGGCTGCGGCGGACGCGTCCGCGGGGGCGCCCTGCGCCGCGCCCGCCGGGCCGTCGTCGCGGCCACGCCGTACGCCCGCGCCGGATCCCGCGTCGCCCGCCTCGGGCTCCGGATCCACGGCGCCGAACGCCGGCCCGCCGGTGCCGGGTGCTCCGTCGCCCGTGGTGAGGGCGATGTCGTAGTCGGTGCCCATCAGGGGGATCAGGGTGGCGTTGGGGTCGCCCGGCCGCCAGTGGGCCACGCCGCGGCCGGCGAGCCCGATCCAGGGCGGCGGGGTCGCCTCCAGCCGGCCGCCGCCGAAGGCGCGGGCGGCCGTGGCCAGCACCTCCCCGGCCGGCATGGGCCGGGCGAAGTCGGTCTCCATCAGCCAGGACGTGCTGTTCACCACGCGCACGCGCAGGTCGCGCAGGTGCCGCCAGCCGCTGTGCGCCGACGCCGACGGCAGCGGGGCCGGCCACAGGTACGGCAGCCTGCCCACGATGATGGCGATCCGCTGGGCCGGGGGCAGCAGGTCCCGCACGGTGACGGCGCGGCGCAGGTCGGTCATGGTGCCGGCGAGCAGCAGCACTCTCGGCACCGGCGCGTCGGCGGGCCGCCGCTCCACGCCGGCCTCGTCCAGGTCGACGACGCCGAGGCCGGGCGCGGCGGCGCGCAGGCGCTCCAGCCCGGGAGGATCGACGCCCACGCCGGCGACGAGCAGCCCCGCGGGGTCGGTGACCCGCTCCAGCGCCAGCTCCAGCACCGGCGCCGGCCGGGCAACGGTCACGGCCGCTCCCGCGCGGGCCGGGCGATCCGCCGCGAGCCGTCGCCGGTCAGGGCGCGCAGCCCTTCGGCCATCTCGGTGAGCAGCATCGAGTGCTCCCGGGTCAGGTACGCCGCCTCGACGCGGTCTTCGCCCAGGGTCGCGAGCACCGTGGCCGTGCGCTCCTCCAACCGGCCGGCGACGTCGCCGAGCCGGTCGACGGCGGCCTGCACGTGGTCGAGCCGCTCCTCCAGCCTGCGCTGCGGCGCGGGGTCGGGCGGCTGGATCAGGCGCCGCACCTTGGCGTCGAGCCGCTGCACCTTGCCGTCGAGCCGGCGCAGCCACACGGCCACGACGCCGATGCCGCCCAGGCAACCGGTCACGAGCGC
The DNA here is from genome assembly GCA_044507605.1 of Actinomycetales bacterium. GTDB lineage: Bacteria > Actinomycetota > Actinomycetes > Streptosporangiales > Streptosporangiaceae > Thermopolyspora. Next base: position 10,900 of record JBIQJI010000037.1, read on the forward strand.
GAGGATCGCGGCGTCGGGCGCCGTTAACGCGCCGGTGACCGCGGCCGCGACGATCGCCAGCAGAACGACCGCCCCGCCGCACGAAATGACGATCAACGACTGCCGGAATCCGGGCATGCGCATGTATCGACCTTACGCAGATGTGCATCGGGATACGTTCGAGACAGCGGTGATTTTTCTAGCCTGGTTGGCTGGGAGGCAGCTTAAGAGTCAATACGAGCCGTCTGGACGTTTCGCCCCGATCGCCACCCGGATCATCACCCGGATGGCCGGGTCAGTGGTCGATCACTTCGTTCTTTCCGATGACGACGACACCGCCGGCGGTGACGGCGAATCTGGCGCGGTCCTCCTCCGGGTCGAACCCGATGCGCGCTCCGTCGGGAACGACCACGTTCTTGTCGATGATGGCACGGCGCACCTTCGCGCCCCGGCCGACCCGCACCGACCCCATCAGCACCGAGTCCTCGACCACCGAGTGGGAGTGCAGGACGACGCCGGGGGACAGGACCGAGCGCAGCGCCGTACCCCCTGAGATGATCACTCCGCCGGACACGAGCGAGTCGAGCGCGTGGCCCATGCGGTCCTGCTCGCTGTGCACGAACTTGGCGGGCGGCAGCGGGTCGTGGCCGGTGTGCAGCGGCCACTGGTCGTTGTAGAGGTTGAACACCGGATGCACCGAGATCAGGTCCATGTGGGCGTCGTAGAAGGCGTCGAGCGTGCCGACGTCGCGCCAGTAGCCCCGGTCGCGCTCGGTGGAGCCGGGCACCACGTTGTCGGCGAAGTCGTACACCTCCGCGCCGCCCGCCTTGACCATCATCGGAATGATGTCCCCGCCGAGGTCGTGCTTGCTGGTGGGGTCGAGGGCGTCCTCGTGCAGCGCGTCGATCAGCGCCTGCGTACGGAACACGTAGTTGCCCATCGACGCGTAGATCTGGTCGGGGGCGTCGGGCAGCCCGGCGGCGTGCTTCGGCTTCTCCCGGAACCCCACCATTTTGCGCCCCGCCGGGTCGGTCTCGATCACCCCGAACTGGTCGGCCATCGACAACGGCTGCCTGATCGCCGCGACCGTCACGTCGGCGCCGGAGTCCAGGTGCTGCTGGACCATCTGGCGCGGGTCCATGCGGTAGATGTGGTCGGCGCCGAACACGATGCAGTGATCGGGCGTCTCGTCGTAGATCAGGTTGAGGTTCTGGAACAACGCGTCGGCGGACCCCGCGAACCAGCGCGGCCCGAGCCGCTGCTGGGCCGGGACGGGTGTCACGTAGTTGCCCAGCATCGACGTCAGTCGCCAGGTGCTCGAAATGTGCCGGTCCAGACTGTGGTTCTTGTACTGGGTCAGCACGACGATCTTCAGATAGTGCCCGTTGGCCAGGTTGGACAGCACGAAGTCGATGAGCCGGTAAATGCCGCCGAACGGTACGGCCGGCTTGGCCCGGTCCGCGGTGAGGGGCATGAGCCGCTTGCCCTCCCCGCCGGCCAGGACGATCGCGAGGACGCGTGGCGTGGTCATAGCGACGACGTTACCCGGCATAACACCAAGAAACATCATTAAGCGGGAGCAACGCCCGGCGTGCCGTCCAGAGTCGTTAGGCTCCGGGACATGCGCGTCGATCTGCTCAGCCGCGAATACCCTCCCGAGGTGTACGGCGGCGCCGGAGTCCACGTCGAATACCTTGCGCGGGAGCTGCGCCGGCTCGCCGACGTGCGCGTGCGCTGTTTCGGCGCGCCGCGCGACGAGCCGGGCGTCACCGCCTACCGCGACCCCGACGCGCTGAAAGCCGCCAACGCCGCGCTGCGCGTCCTCGGCGTCGACCTGGAGATGGCCGCCGCGTGCGAGGGCGCCGACGTGGTGCACAGCCACACCTGGTACGCCGGGTTCGCCGGCCACGTCGCCAAGCTGCTGCACGGAGTCCCGCACGTCGCCACCACCCACAGCCTCGAGCCGCTGCGCCCCTGGAAGGCCGAACAGCTCGGCGGCGGCTACGCCCTCTCCTCCTGGGCCGAACGCACCGCCCTGCTCGGCGCCGACGCCGTCATCGCGGTGTCCGAGGGCATGCGGCGCGACGTGCTGGCGTGCTACCCCGACATCCCGCCCGAGCGCGTCACCGTCATCCACAACGGCATCGACACCGAGCAGTACGCACCCGACTCCGGCACCGGCGCCCTCGCCCGCCACGGCATCGACCCCGGCGTCCCCTACGCCGTCTTCGTCGGTCGCATCACCCGCCAGAAAGGCCTCACCCACCTGCTGCGCGCCGCCCGCTCGCTGCGCCCGGGCACACAGCTGGTGCTCTGCGCCGGCGCCCCCGACACCCCCGAGATCGCGGCCGAGGTCACCGCCCTCGTCGACGACCTGCGCGCCACCGGCGACGGGCGGGTCGTATGGATCGCCGAGATGCTGCCCCGCGCCGAGATCGTCCAGATCCTCACCCACGCCACGGTCTTCGTCTGCCCCTCGGTCTACGAGCCCATGGGCATCGTCAACCTGGAGGCCATGGCCTGCGAGACGGCCGTCGTAGCCAGCGCCGTCGGCGGCATCCCCGAGGTCGTCGACGACGGTGTCACCGGCCTGCTGGTGCCGTTCGACCAGACCCCCGAGGGCGACCCCGCCGACCCGCCCCGCTTCGCCGCCGCCCTCGCCGAAGCCATCAACGCCCTGCTCGGCGACCCCGCCCGCGCCACCGCCATGGGCCGGGCGGGCCGCGCCCGCGCCGTCGACCACTTCTCCTGGCCCCGCATCGCCGCCCGCACCCACGCCCTTTACACGTCCCTCCACACCGGAACGTGACGCCGCGGCCCGGCGCGCCGGATGCGCGGCGGACGCCGGGCGGGCCGGTTAGGGTGGGCGGGTGCTGACGTTCGATCGGGTCCGGATGGCGTTCACCGACCGCCACGGCGGCGTGAGCGCGCCGCCCTTCCACGGCCGCAACCTCGGCGGGCTGGTCGGCGACGACCCGGCGGCCGTCGCCGCCAACCGGGCCCGCACCGCCACCGAGTTCGGGCTCGATCCGGCCCGGGTCGTCTTCATGCACCAGGTCCACAGCGCCACGGTCGGATACGTCACCGCGCCCTTCGGCTCCGACGCGCCCCCGCTCGACGCGATCTGCACCGACGTGCCCGGCCTGGCCCTGGCCGTGCTCGCCGCCGACTGCGCCCCCGTCCTCGTGGCCGACCCGGCGGCCGGCCTCATCGGCGCGGCCCACTCGGGCCGGGCCGGCACCCTCGCCGGCGTGGTGCCCGCCCTGGTCAACGAGCTGACCACCCGAGGCGCCCGCGACCTCATCGCCGTGATCGGCCCCCTCGCCTGCGGGAGCTGCTACGAGGTGCCCGCGGACATGCGCGCCGAGGCCGCCGCCACCCTCCCCGAGACCTGGTCGACCACCCGCCAGGGCACGCCCGCCCTCGACCTGCGCGCAGGCATCACCGCCCAGCTTCGCGACTGCGGGGTCCGCGACATCCGCCACGACCCCCGCTGCACCATCGAAACCGACGACCTGTTCTCCCACCGCCGCGACTCCCGCACCGGCCGCCACGCCGGCTACATCTGGCTCGAACCCTAGGCCGCCAGGGTCACCGGTCGGGGTCCGGATCACAGGCCGGTGCGGTGGCGGTGGGTTCGCCAGGTCCGCAGGCAGGCCGGATAGCGGGGGTCGTCGCGGGGGAAGCGGGCACAGAGCCTGGTGGCGCTGAGCGGGTCGTCGGCATCGGCGGTCGCGGGACGGTGCCGGGTGTCGTCCGGCCGGGTCGTCGGCGCCGGGTGGGCGGCGGCGGTGGGGGCGGCTCCGGCGTGCCCGGCGGCATCGCCATGCCCGTCGTGTTGCGGGCCGTCTCCGCGCCCGTCGCGTGCGTGCCCGGCGTCGTGGCGTCCGGCCTTGCCCGTCCGATGGTGGCCGTGTCGCTCGCGTGGCCCGGGGGGAGGGCGGTGGCCGCTCCGGTGGGCGGATGGGGGCGTGGGGGACGGCGCGTGGCGGGTGGGCCTGTGGGCGTTCCGCGCATGATGGTGCGCCGCCTCGGCCGGAGGTGCGACGGGGGTCGGGGCGAAGACCGGGCCGTCGTGACGACGGGCGCGCCGGTCGGGGTGATCTGCGGTCTCCTGGCGGCCCCCCGCGGCGTTCGCGTCGGTCAGAGCCGCCGGAAGCGGGCCCGCCTTGTGCGCGCCGTGCGTGTGCGCCGCCGTGTCGTCCGGGTGGGCCGTGCGGTTGTCGTCCGTACGGGTCGTGCGGGCGGCGTCGGCCGTGCGGTTCGCCCCGGGAGCCTCATCGCGGTGGGGGGCGGTGCGCCGGTGGGCGCCCGGGGGCGTGCGCGGGTCCGCGGAGGATGGGTGGTGGGGCTGCCGGAGGGATTCGCCGGGGGCCGGGGTGTCACGCGGGGAGCCCTGGCCGTGCGGGGTCGCCGCCGCCGGGTCCGGGTGCGCGGCGGGCGTCGGCCTGATCGGGGCGCCGAGCCAGGCGAGCCAGATCGCGGCCGTCAGCATCGCGACGGCCGTGACCGCCGCCGCGATCGGCAGCAGGGGGAGGCGGGGGCGGCGTCCGAACGGGTCGTACAAGGGCTCGAACTCCCAGAATCGGGCGCCGTCGATGAGCGGGGGCGCGCATTCGGTCGCGTTCCCCGACGACGTGGACAATTCTTCGTTGTTCGGGAAATAGTCCTGTTTTGCCGCCGGTGCTCCGGCCGGAGGAGCGTCCGGTTCGGCCGGCGCAACGGGCGGCGGGGCCGGGAGGTAATCGGCGTAAGGGGCACGGCGGGAGTTTCTGCCGTTGCACGCGTCGTTGCTCTGGGTCGTCACGTCGTCCTCCGGGCAGGCCATCCGTCCCCGGCACATCGTGGCGGAAACGGCGAGCACACGACCCGTGTTGGCCGACAAGAATATCAATCGGTTACCTACCGGGGTTGTTTTGCGGGCATTTGCCGGCATTGATGCTATGGGGATTTCCCAGACCATGACGGGAAAGCAAAAACCCCGGCCGGGTTGCCCGGCCTTTTCGTATAGCCACGGCGACTTGCCCATATGATTGGCTCCTGCCGAGGCGGCCGGGCCGGTCCACCGACCGGCGAAAACTCCCAAATCCGCAAAACCTTCTGATATCTCGCGACAGGAAAGCCGGGGTACGGCGATCATGAGCATCCGTACGGAGCCCAGGACTGCCACAGGGCTTCTCGTCCGGCCCGCGCGCCGTCGCGCGGACATCGCGGCGTTCGCCGCGCTGCCCGCCGACCTGCGCCGGCATGACCCGCACCGGCCCCGGCCGATGCGGCGCGAGCGGCGCGCCGCCCTCGAAGGGAGAGGCAACCCCTACCTGGAGATCGGCGGCATCGAGCTCTTCCTGGCCTGCCGGGGCGCGCGCGTGGTCGGCCGGGTGGCCGTCGCGCACCGGGCCGGGCAGGGCGGCCCGCACGGCGGCGACGGGCATTTCGGGCTTTTCGAGTGCGCCGAGGATCCGTCGGCCGCGCACGCCCTTCTCGACCGCGCCGCCGCCTGGCTGGCCGAGCGAGGCCACGACGGGCTGACCGGGCCGGTCGGCTTCACCGGTGGCCCCGGCGGCCTGCTGGTCGCGGGCTTCGACGCCCCGCCCGCCGGGTCGGCCCCGTACAACCCCGCCTACTACCCCGCCCTGCTCGAAAGCTGCGGATTCAGCGGCGCCAAAGATCTGTGGGTGTGGCGGTGCGGCCCCGAGCCGGCCGACCCGGTCAGGCGAATCGCCGCCGCCGTGCGCTCCCGCGAGGGCGTGACCGTGCGCCCGCTCGACCTGTCCGACCTCGACGCCGAGATCGCCCGGCTCCGGGAGGTCTACCGCACCTCGTGGACGCCGCGATGCGGGCTCGTGCCCACCACCGACTGTGAGCTGCGGCATCTGCTGAGCCACCTGTCCCGCGTCACGCGCCCCGAAGGGCTGCTGGCCTGCGCCCCCAGTGGCGAGATCGTCGCCTTCGCCCTCGCCGCGCCCACCTCCCGCCGCCGCTGGTGGCAGGGTCTGCCCGCAGGCATCGGCGCGTTGCCGTTCCGCCGGCGGGCGACCGGCGGGTCCGCGCCCGGCGCACGCCCCGGCACCACCTGGCAGGCCCTCGCCTTCGGCGTCAAGGAGGGCTTCCGGGGCCGCCACCTGGAGGCCCTGCTGCTCACCGAGCTGTGGGCGACGGCCCGCCGGCTCGGCTGCAGCGGCTGGGAGACCACCTGGACCCTGGCCGACAACCACGCCATGAACCGCGTGCTGGAACTCGCCGGCGCCACCCGCGCCGCCACCCACCGCCTCTACCGCCGCCCCCTCTGACCGCCCGGCACCCGACCGTCGGCCGTATCCGATCGCTCAGCCCCGCCGGCGCAGGGCGTGCCGTGGTGCGCACGCGCCCGCACGTGCGCTCCGGCCCCGCCCTGCCCGCCGTCATTTTCGGCGGCGTCCACGTGCGCCCGGCCGCGCCCCGGCCCACCTGAGACCCCGCTCTGCCCGCCGTTCTCGGTCATGGCCCGCCCGGGACGGTGCGCGCGCCGGCGTGCGCGACCTCGTGCAGACACAGATCGGGTGCGGGCACAGATCGCGTATGGGCGCAGGCCGGGTGCGGTGCGCTACTCCCCGGGATGTACGCCGGCAGAGCGCTCCTCCTCCCAGGGACGCAGCGGGAGGTGTCACCCGGTGGGCGACGACGCGAGAGGGCCGCCGGCCGGATCATCGGGTGCGTGAAAGCGCCTTTCGGCGCCTGTCTCCCCTATCGAAGGATGTGCATGATGCGCAGGGTCTATCTCGGGCTGGCGGCTCTGCTGATGCTGGCCGTCGTGGCGCAGTTCTACCTGGCGGCCGTCGGTGCGTTCGACCGGCCGCGTACCGATGACTCGTTCACCCTGCACGCCATGGTGGGCATGATGGTGCCGGTCATCGCGTTGCTGGCGACCGGCGCGGCCGCGCTCGCCCGCGCCCCCGGGCGGCTGATCGGGCGCACGGTGCTGCCGGCGGGGCTCGCGATCGTGCAGGCGCTGCTCGCGGAGCTCGCCAAGGCGTTCGACAACGCCGACGACACGACCACGGCGGCCGGACTGATCATCTTCGGGCTGCACGGCCTGAACGCGCTGGCGATCATGGGGACGAGCGGCATGGTGCTGCGCGGCGCCCAAGAACTGGCGAAGGCACCGGCCGCGAAGGCCGTTTCCCAGCCCGTCTCATGACGACCGCTCAGCTCATCGCGCTGGACCTGGCCGTCGGGGCGCTGGTGGCCGTGGCGTGGCCGGCCGCCGGGGCGGTCCTGGCGGCCCGGCGCCCGGTCGTTGCGCTGCCGCTGTTCGGCGTGGCCGTCCTCGCGACCCTCGGCCGCGCCGCCACGGTGGCCCTGCTGGGCGAGCACGGCTGGTGGTTCGTCCAGGAGAAGGTCACGGTGGCCCTGCCGCTGATGGCCGTCACGGGGGTGCCGGCGGCCGTGCTCGCCGGGCCGGGGCTGATCCGGTCCGCGAGGCGGGGGCACGCGGACCGGCCGCACCGGCCGGGCGCGGCCGTCGCCCTGCTCACGGCAGGGTACGCGGGCGTGGCCGGGCTCGGGCTCACTCTGCTCGCCGGCTATCCGGCGACCTGGTCCAGCGGGCTGCTCGCGGCAGCGCTTGTGGGCCTGGCCGCGCTCGTGACCTGGCGTGTGGCGATCCCGGCCCGCGGCGGCTCCCACCTGGCGAGCCGTGCCGCGACGGCGGCGACCGCCCTGGTGGCCGCGACCGGCATCGGCCTGGCCTTCCTGCCGACCGCCCCGCTCGACACCGGCGGCGGCCCGGCCCCGGTCGCCGCCACCGGCCATCTGGCCGCCGATCACGCCGGGGCGGCCCACCAGATGGGCCAGACCCCGCAGGGCGGCGCTGCCGGCTCCGCCTCGGTGAGCCACCATGCCGAACACGGCGCTGCCGCCCACCCCGCCCGGCAGGGCCGGCAAGCCGGCCCTGCGGGCGAGCCGGCGGAGACGGGTACGGCCAAGGCGGACACGGGCTCGATGGACACGGGTCCGATGGGCGGCAAGGCCGGCTCGGGCCCGATGGGCGCGGGCACGCAGGGTCCGGGCCACGGGAGCCCGGGCCACACGGGGGAGAGGGCCGGGGGAAGCACGCCCGTCACCGAGCTGACCGGTCCGGGCACCCCGGCTCCGGGGGGAGTCGTGCGCCGGTACGAGCTGACGGCCCGGAAGGCGACCGTCACCTTGGCGTCCGGGCGGCGGGTCGAGGCGTGGACGTACAACGGGCAGGTGCCCGGGCCGGCCATCACGGCCACCCAGGGCGATCTGATCGAGGTGACGCTGCGCAACGCCGACATCGGCATCGGGGTGACGCTGCACTGGCATGGCTACGACGTGCCCGCAGCCGAGGACGGCGCGCCCGGTCTCACGCAGGCCGCGGTGCTGCCGGGGCAGACGTTCACCTACCGGTTCCGGGCCGACCAGGCCGGGACGTACTGGTACCACACGCACCAGGTGTCTCATAGGGGCGTCCGGATGGGCCTGTACGGCACGCTCGTCGTCACTCCCCGCACGGGTGCGTCGCCGGGGGCAGGCCTGGACCTCACGCTGCCCGCGCACACCTTGAACGGCGTCGTCATGCTCGGCGACCATGACCGTCCGGTGGCCCGTGCGGCGAGGCCGGGCGCGCCCGTACGGCTGCGGCTGATCAACACCGACAGTACCCCGCACCGGTTCACCTTGGACGGCACGCCGTTCCGGCTGGTGGCGGTGGACGGCCGGGACCTGACGGGCCCGGGGGAGTTGACCCGTTCGGCGCTGCTGCTGCCGGCCGGGGGCCGTTTCGATCTCGCGTTCGCGATGCCGGAAGGCCCGGTGACGCTGCTGATGGACGGCGCGCGCACGGGCGGGGTGCGGCTGCTGCCCTCGGACGCCGGCACGGGCGGCGCGGCGGGGCTGGACGACGACCGCGGCGGGCCTGGCGTCGAGGCGGTCGAGGCGGCCGCGAGCCGGCTGCCCGTGCGGGACACGTCGGCGTGGCCGGAGCTCGACCTGACCCGGTACGGCACTGCGGCCCCGGCGCCGATCACTCTGGGCAGCCGGTTCGACCGCAGGTTCACGCTCGTGCTCGACCGGGGCCTGGCGATGGTGGAGGGCGTCCCGCGGTACGCCCAGACGGTCAACGGTCTGGGTTTTCCGAACATCCCGTCGGGGGTGGTGCGGGAGAACGATCTGGTGCTGATGACGATCGTCAACCGTAGCCTGGAGATCCACCCGTGGCATCTGCACGGTCATCCGGTGCTGGTTCTGTCGCGTGACGGCGTTGCCCCGACGGGCAGCCCGATGTGGCGTGACACGTTCGACGTGCTGCCGGGCCAGGTGTGGCAGGTGGCGTTCCGCGCGTCGAATCCGGGCCTGTGGATGAACCACTGCCATAACCTGCCGCACGCGGCGCAGGGCATGGCGTTGCACCTGCTTTATGAGGGTGTCACGACACCGTTCCACGGCGGCCACGGGGGGTGAGCGGAACGCCGGTCCGAAGCTGAAACTTTCGCCAATTGGTTTGGAATGTAAACTAAATACCCCGGGGTCGCAGATCCGCCCGGCCCGCCGTGGCGGGGCGGATTTTCGCGGCGGGCTTGCGGCGATTCTCTCTGCTTCTAGTGTCCCTGCACAGTGGGAGCGCTCCCATACCCCCTGCACGGCGACGGCGCCGTGTCCCACGGACGTTAGGAGAATCGATGAGATCCCGCTTGATGCGGACGTTCGCGGCGTTGATCACGGCCGCCGGGGCCGTGTTCGCCGTGACGGCCCTGCCGGGCCCGGCCCAGGCAGACACACAGATCTGCGAGAAGTACGGCTCGACCACGATCCAGGGCAAGTACATCGTCCAGAACAACAACTGGGGCGACGACACCCAGCAGTGCATCAACGTGACGAACAACGGCTTCACGGTCACCCAGGCGAGTCACAACAAGCCGCAGAACGGTGCTCCCGGCTCCTACCCGTCGATCTACGCCGGCTGTCACTACGACAACTGCTCTCCGGGCACCAACCTGCCGATGCAGGCCAGCAGCAGCCAGTTCAACAGCCTCCAGACCAGCGTCACCATGAGCTACCCGGGCTCGGGCGTGTACGACGCGGCGTACGACATCTGGTTCGACCCGACGCCGCGCACCGACGGCCAGAACACCGGCGCCGAGGTGATGATCTGGCTCAACCACACCGGCTCGGTGCAGCCGGTCGGCTCCAAGCAGGCGACCGTCAAGCTCGCCGGCGGCACCTGGGACGTGTGGTACGGCAACAGCGGCTGGAACGTGATCTCCTATGTCCGCACCTCGCCCACGAACTCGATCAGCTTCCCGATCAGCACGTTCTACAACGACGTGGTGAGCCGCGGCTACGGTCAGCGCTCGTGGTACATGACCAGTGTGCAGGCCGGCTTCGAGCCGTGGGTCGGCGGCACCGGGCTCGCCGTCACCTCCTTCTCCTACAGCAGCGGCGGCGGCAACGGCGGTGACACCCAGGCGCCGACCACCCCGAGCAACCTGCGGGCGTCCAACGTCACCTCCTCCGGCCTCACCCTGTCGTGGCAGGCGTCGTCCGACAACGTCGGCGTCACCGGCTACGACGTCTTCCGCAACGGAGGCCAGATCGGCACGACGAGCGGCACGTCGTTCAACGTGAGCGGCCTGTCGGCGTCGACCTCCTACCAGTTCACGGTGCGGGCCAGGGACGCGGCCGGGAACACGTCGCAGCAGTCCCAGCCGCTGTCGGTCACGACGGCCTCGGGCGGCGGTGACGACGGAGGCGGCAACAACGGCGGAAGCGGCGCCTGCCGGGTCTCCTACAGCAAGAACGAGTGGCAGGGCGGGTTCACCGCGAACATCACGGTCACCAACACCGGCTCCGGCTCGATCAACGGCTGGACCCTGACGTTCTCCTTCCCCGGCGACCAGCGGATCACCAACTCCTGGAACGCCACGGTGAGCCAGAGCGGCTCGTCGGTGACGGCCAAGAACGTCTCGTACAACGGCTCGATCCCGGCGGGCGGCAACACCACGTTCGGCTTCCAGGGCACCTGGGGGTCCAGCGACGCCACGCCGAGTTCGTTCGCGCTCAACGGTACGACCTGCACGAACGGCTGAGATACTCATAAATCCCGCAAAAGGGCACGAATAACGTCACTCTGACCGGGCACGTTGGTGAGTCCGGAGAAGCGACGGAAGGGCCCTGATGGGGGAGAACGTCCACAAGGAGCGGTTCTCCGAGGCGGAGTACGTCCGCTTCGGAGAACGGCTCGAGGAGTCGCTGATCGCCCTGCGCGAGCTCCTCGCCCGCCCCGGGTTCGGCGTCGGACCGCCGAGCCTGGGCGCGGAGCTCGAACTGTTCCTGATGACATCGGACGGGCACCCGCTCAAACGCAACAAGGCCGTCTGCGAGGCCGTCGGCGACGAGCGGGTGATCCCGGAGCTCGGCACCTACAACATCGAGGCCAACCTGACCCCGCGGCCCCTGGCCGGTCGCCCGTTCGGCGCCCTCGCCCGGGAGTTCCGCGACGTCCTCGCGCTCGTCGACGGGGCGGCCGCCGCCGAGGGCGGCCGGGTGGTGCCGATCGCGATCCTGCCGACGCTGTGCGAACACCACTTCACCACCGACACCATCAGCGACGTGACCCGCTACCGGGCACTGCGGCACGGCATGCGCCGGCTGCGCGCCGAGCCGTTCGACGTCACCATCACCGGCGCCGAGCGGCTCGCCCTGAAGGTCCACGACGTGGTGCTGGAAAGCGCCAACACCTCCCTGCAGGTGCACCTGCGCACCCTCCCCGCCGGCTTCGCCGGCGTCTACAACGCCGCCCAGCTCGCCATCGCCCCCGTGCTCGCCGTCAGCGGCAACTCGCCGTCGTTCCTGGGCCGGGAGCTGTGGGCGGAGACCCGCATCTCGCTGTTCGAGCAGTCCGTCGACGACCGCGACGAGGAACGCCGGTGGCGGCACCGCGGCGACAACCGCGCCGCCTTCGGCTCCGGCTGGCTGCGCGAGGGCGCCGAAGAGCTGTTCGAGCGAGGCGTGCGCGACTACGACCCGCTGCTGCCCATCGTCGGCGACGACACCGATCCCCTCGCCGTCGTGCGGGCGGGCGGCGTGCCCCCGCTGGCCGAGCTGCGGCTGCAGCTCGGCACGATCTGGCAGTGGAACCGTCCCGTGTACGACCCGGCGGACGGCGGCCACCTGCGCCTGGAGATGCGCGCCCTGCCGGCGGGGCCCTCGGTGCCCGACATGACGGCCAACGCGGCCTTCCTGATCGGCCTCGTGCTGGCCCTGTCTGGCGGCGACGCCGGCTGGTCCACCGGGGACTTCCCGTTCGCGCAGGCGTACCGCAACTTCTACCGGGCCGCGCAGGACGGCCCGGACGCCCGGCTGACCTGGCCCGGCCGCGAGGGGGAGACGCCGGCGGCCGAGCTCGTGCTCGCCCTGCTGCCGCAGGCCCGGGCCGCGCTGGAGAAGGCCGGGGTCGAGCCCGGCGACGCCGCCTCGGCCCTGGGGGTCGTCGAGGGGCGCGCCGCCCTGCGCCGCACCGGCGCGGTCTGGCAGCGCGAGGCGCTGGCGGCGTACGGCGGCGGGCGGGAGGCCTGGTCACGCATGGTGACGCGGTACCAGGAGCTGGCCCTGTCGGGCCGCCCGGTCCACACGTGGCCGCGCCCCTCCCGGTGACGGGGGCCGGCGGGGCGGGCCCGAGGCGGTTTTACCGAAGGCCGGTGAACCTGGCGGGACGGCCGCACATCTGATAGATCAGGCATTCCCCGATCGACGACGAGGACTTCCCCATGAGCGCGCCCCCGATGAAGAAGGCCGACCCCGCCCCCTTCACCCTCGCCAGGCACACCGGCGACCTCGCCGAGGGCGCCGCCGCGATGCGCGAGAAGCTGCGGGCGATCGACCTCGCCGGGGTGATGGCCAAGGCGAACCGCACGGCCGTCCACCGGCCCGACTCCGGGGCGTTCGCCGGGGTGGGCCGCAAACCCGCCGACTGGTTCGCCTTCAACGCCGGCGACAACCGCACCGTGGACTGGTACCCGCAGGGCATCGCGTGCGCGTCCGAGGCGGGCCGTCCCGAGCCGCTGCTGGTCGCCAGCTGGTACTGGAAGCCGCCGGGGGCGCGGGAGAAGGGCGTGCGGCTCAGCTTCCTCGACATCTCCACCCGCAAGTACCGGCACGTGCTCCTGGTGCAGCCGAAGGCGGACGGCACGTACGGGCCGATCAACATCCACGCGGGCGGCATCGCCTGGGTGGGCGACCTGATCTACGTCGCCGACACCGCCCACGGCCTGCGCGTCTTCGACCTGAATCACCTCGTCGACCTGCACCCCGGCAACTACCTGGGCTACCCCTACCTGCTGCCCCAGGTCGACTGGTGGCGCCCGGTGACGCGGGGCGCCAGGTTCTCCTTCGCGTCCGTCGACCGCACCACCACCCCGGCCACGCTGGTGTCGGGGGAGTACACCGAGCCCGGCACCGTCTGCCGGGTCGCACGCTGGGCGCTGACCGGCGACGGCACCCTCGACGCCGCCCCCGACGGCATCGCCTCGGCCGTCGACGCCTTCCTGCTGCCGGTGCACAAGGTTCAGGGCGCGCAGTCGCACGACGGCACCTGGTACCTCAGCCAGGCCCGCGACTCGCACCGCCCGGCCCTGCTCGTCGTGATCGGCCCCGACGGCGAGCAGACCACGCGGAAGCTGCCCATCGGCAGCGAGGACCTCACCGTGTGGCGCGAGCAGGGCCGGCTGTGGAGCCTCACCGAGTTCAAGAACAAGCGCGTCCTGTTCGCCGAAGAACTTTGACCGCGGAGTGAACCCCGGGCCCGCCGGGCGCGTATCCCCATGGGTGCACCACCCATGAGGAGGCGATGAGTTGGCCGGATCCGTCGATCTCAGGCTGCTGAGAACGACAGCACATAGTCCGTCGTACTTCGCGCTCACCCGCGAGTCCGGCGGGAGGCGCGACCTGATCGACTTCTGCATCCCCTGCAACCCGTACTTTCCCCCGCCCGAGGTCTTCGACCGGCTCAGGGAGAACCTGGAAGGGATACTGAAGTACTACCCGAGCGACGCCGAGACCATCACCGCGGAGCTGTGCTCGACCCTGGGCCTCAACCCGCAGACCGTCGCGATGGGCAACGGGTCGACCGAGTTGATCACATGGATCGACCACCTCCTGGTACGCGAAAGCCTCGCGATCCCCATCCCGACCTTCGGCCGCTGGACCGACCAGCCGCTGGAGAGCGGCAAGCGGGTCGACATGTTCCAGCTCTCCGAGGAACACGACTTCCGCCTCGACGTCGACGCCTACGTCCGGTTCATCCGCGAGCGGGGCTCGCGGGTCGCCGTCATCTGCAACCCCAACAATCCCGACGGCGGCTACCTGCCCCGCCAGGAGGTGGTGCGGATGCTCGACCTGCTGTGCGACCTCGACCTGGTCGTCGTCGACGAGTCGTTCATCGACTTCGTCGACGCCGAGCCCTACCGCAGCGTCGCCGAGGAGGCCGCGATCCGGCCCAACGTGATCGTGCTGAAAAGCCTCGGCAAGAACTTCGGCCTGCACGGCGTCCGCTTCGGCTACCTGGTGTCCAACCCGGGGCTCGCCGCCCGCGTGCGCGCGGCGCTGCCCAAGTGGAACCTCAACTCGTTCGCCGAGGTCGTCGTCTTCCTGCTGAAGGAACACCAGGAGGCCTACCACCAGAGCCTGCGGCTGGTCGCCCGCGACCGCCAGCTCATGTTCGGCCAGCTCTCCCAGCTGCCCGGTCTCACGGTGCTGCCCTCCCAGGGCAACTTCCTGTTGATCAAGCTGCCCGAGGGCCGCGACGGCGCCGAGCTGCGCGACTACCTGATGGCCGAGTTCGGCGTGTACGTCCGCGAATGCGGCAACAAGCTGGGCTCCAACAGCCGGTTCCTGCGCCTCGTGGTGCGTCCCCAGCCCGACGTGCAGGTCCTCCTCAACGGCCTGTTCGCCTTCCTGTACGGCGTCGAGACGCTGACCCCGCCCCAGCCCGGCGCGATCGCCGATAACGACCCCCGGTGGGCCGCCGCCATCGCCGACGTGTCCGCCTCCCGCCCGGTGACCGTGGCCGACATCCTCGCCGCCCGCCCGGACGGCGCCCCCGCCCACGAAACCCGCTCCTACTATCCCGACGCCGCCCAGCCCCAGCACGCCGCCCAGCGGGCCATCGCCCCCGGCCCCGCCACGGGCCCCTTCCCCGCGATGGGCCCCGAGCCGGGCGCGGGGCGAACGGGCCCGGACACGGGGCCCTTCCCCGCCGCCGCCCCGCACACCGGATCCTTCGCGGCGAGCCCCGGCACGGGCCCGTTCCCGGGCACGGGCCCCGACACGGGTTCCTTCCAGCGGTCCGGTCCGAGCACCGGCTCCTTCCAGGCCGTGGGCCCCGGCACCGGCGCGTTGCAGGCCGTTGGCCCGAGCACCGGCTCGTTCCAAGCGGTCGGTCCGAACACCGGCCCGTTCCAGGCCGTGGGCCCGGGCACCGGCGCGTTCCCCGGCACCGAGCCCGGCTTCCCCCAGCCGGGCACCGACACGGGCTCGGTCCAGACGGCCGGCCCCGGCACCGGCCCGTTCCAGGCGGTGGGCCGGGAGGCCGGCCCGCACCACGCCGGCGGCCCCGCCACCGGCCCGCACCCGGCCGTAGGGGGCGTGGCCCCCGGCAGACCGGACGGCCCCGGCCCGGCCGCAGCCCCGGACGACCAGGGACGGCCGGCCGTCGGCGGCGCCCGGCCGGCGCACGACACGGGCCAGTGGACCACCGGCGCCGGGCAGGCCGGAACGCGGCGCGGCGCCGGGAACTCCGGCGAGTGGCCCGCGGTCACGCCCGCCGAGCTCGCCGCCGCCAGGCCGAAGCCGCTCGACACGGGTCAGTGGCCCGCCGTGCAGGCCGACACCGGCACCGGAATCCGCCGGCCAGGCGGCGCCGACTCGGCGCCCCGCCAGGAGCCGCGCGCCGGCCGCCCGACCGTGGCCGGCGCGGGCCGCCCCACCGTGGCCGACGTGAACAGCCGGTCCGGCTACGGCGGGCTCGGCCAGGACGACGGTTTCCTCCTCGCCCCCAAGCACGCCCGCGACCAGGGCGGCCCGGGCACCGACTGGATCACGGTGCAGCGCCGGGGCAAGAACTGACCCGAAGCCGCGGGCCCCGCCCTCGACCCCCAGGGCGGAACCCGCAGGTGAGCCCGGCCCACCCCTCGTGCACTCGACGGGCCGGGCTCACCACCCACGGCCACCCGCCCGGTCCGCGGACGGGCGGGGAACCGCGAGGGGGCGGGCGACGGCGGCACCGGGCCGCGGCCCGTCGTCAGGGCGACGCGCCTCAGGCGGGCAGCGGCTCGGGCACCCGCGTGAGCTTGTCCGGGTTGCGCATGATGTAGATCTCGGCCACGAGCCCGTCGCGAAGGTCGAACATGACGAGCTGCCTGTCGCCTCCGGCCAGCCGCCAGATGGCGGCGTGGCCGTTCACGGTGACCGGGTATGCGGTGGACTCGCCGTACTTCGCGGCCACCCCGGCCAGGAACCGCAGCACCTTGGCGCGGCCGATGATGGGGCGCAGCGCGGCCTTCACCTTGCCGCCGCCGTCGGTCCACGCGACCACGTCCTCGCTGAGCAGCGCCGTCAACCCGGCCAGGTCGCCGCAGTCGGAGGCCGCGATGATGCGGCCGAGCAGCCGCGCGTGGTCCGCGGCCGACGGCTGGAAGCGGTGCCGCCCCCGGGCCATCCGCTTGACGGCCCGGTGGTGCAGCTGGCGGCAGTTGGCGAGCGACACCCGCACGATGCGCGCGATCTCGTCGTACGGCAGCTCGAACGCCTCGCGCAGCACGAACACGGCCCGCTCCGGTGGCGACAGCCGCTCCATCATGTGCAGGGTGGCGTACGAGAGCGTGTCGCGCAGCTCGGCGGAGTCCTGCGGCCCGAGCCCGCCGATCTCCCCGATGGGCTCGGGCAGCCACGGCCCGACGTAGGCCTCGCGGTTCACCCGGGCCGACCGCAGCTGGTCGAGCGCGAGCCGCGTGACGACGGTGACGAGGAACGCCCGCGGCTCCCTGACCGCGTCCCGGTCGGTCGAGACCCACCGAACGTAGGCCTCCTGCACGACGTCCTCGGCGTCCCACATGCTGCCGAGCAGCCGATAGGCCAGCCCGAGCAGCAGCCCTCGGTACCTCTCGAACTCCTCGCCGGACCCCGACACGACAGCCCCTTCCCTGCGGGCCTCTGCACCCGCCCGGCACCAGTCTGCCGTGCGCGTCTCCCCGCGCCGCACCGGCCCGCCCTCTCCGGACGGCACGCCGCCCGGGCTCGGCCGCCCGCTGGCTCAGCCGCCCGCGAAGGGCGGGTTGGCGATCGCGGTGACGGCGCAGTGGGCGAAGGGGCCCGAGGTGTCGTGCATGGTGCACTGGCCGACGGCGATGCCCTCCTCGCCGAGGTGGCCGGTCGCCTCCATGCCGATGGCGTCGCCGATGGGCAGGCGGCCGAGCAGCAGCGTGTAGTCGGCGTTGATGAAGCCGAGGCCCGTGGGGGCGGAGTTGGCCAGAGGGCTGGCGAAGTCGGCGGCGAGGGCGGCGCGGACCAGGGGAGAGGGGGACTCTCCCTCGACGAGGCAGTGCTGCTCGCGCAGCCAGACGCGGCGGTCGCCGACACGCCAGATGTCGAAGGGAGG
This sequence comes from Actinomycetales bacterium, assembly GCA_044507605.1. Lineage (GTDB taxonomy): Bacteria > Actinomycetota > Actinomycetes > Streptosporangiales > Streptosporangiaceae > Thermopolyspora. The sequence continues at coordinate 28,532 of JBIQJI010000037.1, forward strand.
GGTCCAGCCGGTCGGCCTCGGGCCGAGGGGCGGGCCCAGCTCGGCGGGGTCGGGGGCGTCCCAGGCGGGGGTCGCCACGGCTCTCCCGCAGGCTGCTCGCCGCGCTTCAGCAGGACCGCCGACGCGCGGCCGATCAGGCCCTGCACGGTGCTCATGGTGGCGTCGGCCACCCGGATGCGCCTGCCCTGGCGGACGAGCCGGGTCTCGATCGACACCGGCAGCAGCGGGCTGTTGCGGAACAGGTCGACCGTGAGGCGGGTGAAGTGGAACGCCGGATCCCCGTACTCCGCCTCCAGCGCGCGGGCCAGCAGCCCGCCCACGAGCCGGCCGTGCAGCATGCCGGGCGCCCAGGGGCCGCGGGCGTGGGCGGTGGGGACGAACGTGTCGCCGTCGACCGTGAAGAACACCTCGGCATCGGCCGTCTCAGCCACGAAGCCCTCCCTTGATCAGGAATCCCCTCGATAGAACGCCATTCCAGAATATCGATCGGAAAGCGGGCCGGTCGCTCACCGCCCGCCGGCTCCGGCGCCTACGGCCGCACGCCCAGATAGGCGGCCGCGACCCGCCGGGGCACGACCATGCGCCAGGCCTCGACGACCAGCTCGCGCATCTCCTGCTCGTCGAGGGCCGCCAGCCGGGCCTCCACCCAGTGGAAACGCAGATCGGAGGGGCGGGGCAGGAAGAACGTGTCCGGCTCGGCGGCCACCAGGGCATCCCGCTCCTCCTTGGGAAAGGCGAAGCCCATCGTGGTCTCGTCGCGCGAGAACGCGACGTACACGATGCGGCCGACCCGGAACTTGACGCGATCACGGATCAGATGCTCCTCGGTGCGCGGGAGGGGCAGTGCGACACGGCGCACATCGTCGACGGTGACCATGCCGGGAACCCTACGCGAAGCCTGTGACAGATCCACCGCGGGCGATGCCGCGCGCCCGTGCCGCCAGGTTCGCCGGGGCCGGCGGGAGTCCGGCGCCGGGCCCGCTGACGTGGCCGTATCCCGGGCGCGCAACCGGCGGGTCGGACGGGGGACGAATTTAGATGACATCTATACTCTAAATTCGCAGACAATGGAGTAGTCCCAGGAAGGGGCACCTGATGACCTACGTGATCGCCGAGCCGTGCATCGACGTGGTGGACCGGGCCTGTGTGGAGGAATGCCCCGTCGACTGCATCTACGAGGGCTCACGGGCGCTCTACATCCACCCCGACGAGTGCGTCGACTGCGGCGCGTGCGAGCCGGTGTGCCCGGTCGAGGCGATCTACTACGAAGACGACCTGCCCGACCAGTGGACCATCTACACGGCCGACAACGCCGCCTTCTTCTCCGAGACGCTGCCCGGCCGCGACGCGCCGCTCGGCTCGCCCGGAGGCGCGGCCAAGCTCGGTCCGCTGGGCGTCGACACCCCCCTGGTCGCCGGGCACCCGGTGTCGTCGTGAGCGGGCGCCGGCGCGCCCGGGCCCACGAGCTGCTGTCGGTGCGCACCCGCACCGACATCCTGGACCGGCTGCGCGCGGCCCCCGAGCCCCTCGACGCCCACGCGATCGCCCAGGCCACCGGCCTGCACGTGACGACGGTGCGATTCCACCTCACCACGCTGGCCGAGGCCGGCCTGGTGTCCGCCGAGCCCCAGCGGCATCGCGGCCGGGGCCGTCCGCGCATGGTCTACTCGGCGGTCTGGGCCGGCGACGACGCCGGCGGGCCCTACCAGGAGCTGGCCGAGCTGCTGGCGGCGCACTTCGACGACACGGCCCTGCGCCGGGCCGAGCGCGCCGAACGCGCCGGCCACGACTGGGCCGCCCGCCGCCTCGACGGCTACACCCCGCCCCGCGCTCCCGCCGCCCCCGGCCGGCCCTCCCCGGCCGCGACCGTGGACGTGCCGCAGACCAGGTCCGCCGCCCGCCCGCCGGGCCCGGCCACGGGTCCGGCGACGACCCGGCCGGCCGAGGGCGGCCCCCCGGTCCTGCGCTCGATCGAGGGCTACGGCCCGGCCTCCGGCGCCGTGACCGGCGCGGCGAAGGGCCCGCTGAAGAGCGTTCCCCCGGCACCGGAACGGTCGCGAGCCCCCCGTGCCGAGCCGTCCCGCCCGGGCCCGTCCCTCGTCGCGGTGCCCCCCGGGGGCCCCGGCCCGGGCTCAGGTGCGCCGGGCGACGGCCCTGCGGAGGGCCGCCCCGGCGACCGTGCCCCCGAGCCCTCCGAGCACGTGCGCACGCGTGGCATCGACCGTGCCCCCGGGCGCGGCCACGACCTCGAAGCGCCCGGCCGCGCGCCCGAGGGGCACCGCGGGGCGTCCGCCGAGGCCGTGAACGCCGTGGTCGGCCTGTTCACCGAGATGGGCTTCGACCCCGAGCCCGACGGTGACGACCGCATCCTCCTGCACGCCTGCCCGTTCCGGGTGACCGCCCAGGCGCACCCCGAGGTCGTGTGCGCCGCGCACCGCGGCCTGCTCCGCGCCACCATCGCCCGCTTCGACCCCGACGCCCCCGTCCCCGACCTGCACGCCTTCGCCCGCCCCGACCTGTGCGTCGCCACACTGTCCCCCTGACCGCCCCCTCCCGGGCCACCGCCCTCGGCGCGCCACCGCGGCCCGGCCTCGCCGGGAAGGCGGCCGGGCCCAGGCCCACCGGGCACCGGGTACGGGGCGGGTTCACCGCCCCCCGCGGCGTCGCGGTGCGCGGCCGGGTCCGTCGTTTCCCGGCGAGGCGGGTAGCGTTCGGCGTGGCCCCCGCGCCCACGAGCGGTTCGGCCATGGCGTGGCCGCTGCCGGAAGGCCGGCCGTTCGGTGGCGTCGGCGCGGGGCGGGTCCGCCGGGCCGTTCGGCATCGCGGTGCGGCCGTCCGGCGAGGCCTGGCGCCCAAAGGTCTTGGGCGGATGCCTAAAATGGGACCGTGCCCGGCGCGCCCGGCTCTTGTCGTGCTCGCGGCCGAAGCCCGCTCCGCGAGGACGTGATGGGCGGGTCCGGGCCGGAGCCGGGCTCCGGCCCGCCGGCGGCGCGGCCGGCGGGCCGGCTCACAGGCCGGGGCCGATCGACGCGGGCCCGGGAGGCCGGCCCGAACGGGATGCGGGAATGGACGGAAAGGAACGCGATGCCGTCGGCGGAACGGGGCAGGATCACCCGCGAGCGGCTGCTGGCCGCGGCGGCGGGGCTCGTCGGCGAGGTCGGGTGGGGCGGCGTCACCACCCGCGCCGTCGCCGAGCGGGCGGAGGTCAACCCGGCGCTCGTCCACTACCACTTCGCCTCGGTGACCGAGCTGCTGGTGGCCGCGAGCACGACGTTCGCCAAGGGAATGCTCGACGAAGTGCTGAGCGCGCTCACCGCCCACGACGACGTCGCCGAAGGGCTCGACTGGCTGCTGGGCGAGCTCGGCCGATACACCGGCACCGACCCGGCGTCGCTGCTGCTGGTCGAGGCCTTCCTGGCGGGCACACGCATCCCGGAGCTGCGCGCCGAGCTCGCCGTCATGCTCGCCGGGTTCCGTGACGGCGTCGCCGGGTGGCTGCGCGCGCACGAGCACCCCGACCCCGAGGGCGCCGCGGCGCTGCTGTGCGCCTCGATCGACGGGCTGCTGCTGCATCGCGCCCTGGACCCCTCGATGGACCTGCGCATCGCCACCGGTTCCCTGCGTCGCGTCCTCGTTTCCGGGACGCGTTGAGACCGGAGCCGTGCGGCCCGCCCCTGCGCCAAGCCGGCCGGCCGCCGAGGGGTCCATGGGCCGGGCTCGCCGGTGCGGCCGGTCAGGCCGGCCCCGACACCGAACCGCGCACGTGCCGAGCCCGGCGGATCGGCCGCGCGCTCAGCCCGCGGTGCCGGTCGGCAGGCCGAGGGCGGACAGGTCGAGCAGGTCGGCCACCCGCACCGGTGCGCCGGTGCGCAGCGACTCGTTGCCGGCGAGGCCGGTGAGCAGCGACAGGGCGCCGTCGCGCTCGGTGGCGCTGCGGCCGAGCGGGTCGGCCGGGCCGGGCGGGCCGAACAACTCGGCGGTCATGCGCACGTCGGCGCCGCCGTGACCCTCCCGGGTGTGCCCGGTCACTTCGACGTCGTACGGCGGCCGCCACATCGGGCACACCCGCAGCCGCACCGAGCCCTGCTCGGCGGCGGCCGCGTCGCCGTGCAGCGAGGCCCCCTTGAGTCCGCCCGCGCCGGGCGCGACGTGGTCGTTCTCGACGACCTCCAGCTCCAGCCGCCCCTTGGTGCCGTTGAACATGACCCGGTAGCCCTCCCACGGCGAGTAGGCCGTGAGGTGGTAGGTCATGGTGGCGCCCGTCGAGTAACGCACCACCAGCGCCATGTCGTCCTCGATGGTGACGCCGGGCGCGAACACGTTCCGGTCGCGGTGGTATCCGTCGTGTTCCTCGGCCTCCAGGTAGAGGCGGCGCAGCCCTTCGTTGCGCTCCAGGTGCAGCGCGAACGGGTCGTCGGCGGCCTCCGGCGCGCCGTGGGCGCGGGCGTAGCCGCGGTCGTAGCCGTGCCGCGCGCCGTTCTCGCCGTAGAAGAACAGCCGGCCCTGCGCGTACACCTGCTCGGGGACGGCGCCGAGCCACCAGTTGACCAGGTCGAAGTGGTGGGTCGCCTTGTGCACGAGCAGCCCGCCCGAGTTGGCCTTGTCGCGGTGCCAGCGGCGGAAGTAGTCGGCGCCGTGCCGCACGTCGAGCAGCCACTCGAAGTGCACCGACCCCACCTGCCCGATTTCGCCTTCGGCGAGCACCCGGCGCACGGCCTCGTGCAGCGGGTTGTAGCGATAGTTGAACGTCACGGTGACCTTGCGGCCGGTGCGCCGCACGGCGTCGAGGATGGACCGGCAGCGGTCGGCGTCGATCGTCATCGGCTTCTCGGTGATGGCGTCGCGTCCGGCGTCGAGCGCGGCGACGATGTACCGGTCGTGGTAGCGGTCGACGGTGGTGACGATGACGACGTCGACCCGTTCCTTGTCCAGCATCCGCCGGAAGTCGGCCGCGTCGTAGGCCGCGGCGGGCGGGGCGCCGAGGGCGGCCAGCGTCTCGTTGTACGCCCGGACCCTGGCCGGGTTGGTGTCGGCCAGCGCCACCAGCTCGCCCCGGTCGGCGTGGCGCGACACGATGGCCTTGACGAACATTTCGGCGCGGGCGCCGGTGCCGACGATCGCGTACCTGGTCCGGTCGGTGGCCGCTTCGGGCATGGTTTCTCCTTCGAACAGGGGGGAGGGGGCAGGGTCGCGTCAGGAGGCGAGGCGGTCGCGCAGCACGTCGGCGAGTCCGGTCCGTCGCACGCATCGGCCGAACGCGAAGTCGCCGGCGAGCCGCACGGTCTCGCCGGCGCCGTTCACGAGACGGTCGCCCTGGACGCCGATCCAGGCCGGTCGATTCATGAGCTCCCCTGGCGTTGCGGTACGGGGCCGGTGCTGTCGCGAACGATCAGCCGCGGCTGGAAGTGCACGTTGTAACCGCCGGGCTCGCCGTTCAGCAGCGCCCACAGCCGCGCCCACGCCTGGCTGCCCAGCTCGTTGCGCGGAATCGCCGCCGTGGTCAGCGGCGGGGTCGTGAAGCGGGCGAACGGAATGTCGTCGAAGCCGGTGATCGAAAGGTCGCCCGGCACCGAGACGCCGAGCTCGGTGAGGCCGCTCAGCGCGCCGAAGGCCACCATGTCGTTGTACGCCACCAGCGCGGTCGCCCCGGTCGCGACCACCGAGGCGACCGCCCCGTGGCCGTCTTCGAACGCCGCGCCGCAGGGCAGCTCGGTGAGCCTGAATCTCGGCTCGCCGGCCGCCGCCGCGCGGAGCGCGCCGAGCCGGTCGAGGTTGGACGCGCGCTCGGCCGGGCCCGACAGGTACACCAGGTGCCGATGGCCGAGGGCCAGCAGGTGGGCCACGATCTCCCTGATGCCGGCGGCGTAGTCGACCGACAGCGACGGCACGGCCGAGCAGACGATCTCGCGGTTCAGCAGCACCAGGGGGGCGAGCCGGGCGGCGAGGGGCCGCAGCTCGGTGTCGGGCAGGCGGGGGGCGGCAAGGACGATGCCGTCGGAGCGGCGCCGTGCCTCCAGGGCGAGCAGCGCCTCCTCCTCCACGGTGCCGTCGGCCTCGGCGATCAGCAGGCGGTGGCCTTCCTTGGCCGCGGCGCTGCTGAGACCGCGCAGCACGTCCTGGAACATCGGGTTGTCCAGCTCGGGGACGACGAGCGAGATGGTGCCGGTGCGGCCGAGCGCGAGGCTGCGCGCGACGACGCTCGGTTCGTAGTCGAGCGCCTTCGCGGCGGCCAGCACCCGGTCGACCAGCTCGGGGGCCACAGTGGAGGTGCCGTTCATGACCCTCGACACCGTCGCCCGGGACACTCCGGCCAGCTCGGCGACCCTGCCGATGGTGGCCTTGGCGCGCCCGGGACGCACGACACCCCCGGAGGTACGTCGCGGAGATCGGGTCCCGGCGTCGCTGGGTTCGCGGTCTTCGGTCTCCACGATCATCTCGATTCTGTCGGCGCGTGCGGCCGTCGCCGGGGACGGATCGTGCGCGCTGTCGCCAGGCCAGGCGGCATGCGAGACACCGCAGGTCCCGCGGCCGCCACGGTCAAGATACCGATTTCTCGAATGTTTCGGCAACCGGTTTCAGGAGCGTCTCCCATGCTCGTTCTCTCCGTGTTTCCGCAGATAAGGGCTCCCATAATGCGCCGTCGGCAGCATATGTCGGCTCTGCAGGAAACTGGTTACTCGGCGGTGGAGGCCAGGAAAGCGACCCGATCGGGCGCCACCATCACCTGGACCGTCCGCCACGAAGGCCTCTCCCCCCTGCCCTGACCCCCGGGCACGCGCTCAGCCCCGAGACGAACGACGATCAGCGCCCTATGCCGGATGCGACTCGATCGGCCGCCCTCCGGCCGGGCTCCGCTTCGAACGGCCCGGGCGGCGACAGCGCCGGATCTCGCCGAACGGGCAGGTGCCGTGCCGAAGACCGCACCACGGGGAAAACGATCCGCTCACCTTCGCGTCACGGTTCGTCGTCACCGTGGTCGCCGTCATCGCGCCGGCGACCCTCTGGGCGGGCCTGTCGGGGTCGCGCACACGGATCCTCGGGTTCGGCACAAGCGTCTGCGCGGCAGGTGCCCCCCGGCGCCTATGCCGGCGAGCCGGCGATCCCTGCGGCGCACCCCACGGCAGAGCTTGAGGTGTCCACCTCGGTACGCACCACGCTCTGCCTCACCCACCCCACGTTGACCAGCGCACCCTGGAGACGGCCGGCGGACTCCTCGGCCTGCTGCCGTTCGCGCTGATCTTCATCGCCCTGCCGCTCCACCTGCGGCGTCTGCGCACGCCCAACGGCATCGACCCGCGCGCCGCGGCCAGGCTGCGCATCCTCGGCTGGTCGATCACGGCGAGCGCGGCGGCCGCCGCCCTGGGAACGGCGATGGCACGGCTCAACCTGCTCTCGGCCGCGAACCCGGACGAGCCGTTCTCCTGGTCCCACCTTCCCGACCACTTCCTCGGCGCCCTGACCACGACCTCGCCGGTCGTCATCGTGCTGTGCGGCCTCGGCGTGGTGACGTTCGCCCGTTTCCTGACGCGGCCGGTGGCCGACGCCAGGGCGACCGCTGAAAACCGGACCCTGCGGTGTGAGGAGCCGCACCGACCAGGCGTACGCCCGATCACCAGGCCACGTGGAGAGAGCGCAGGCCGAAGACGACGTGGAAGGAGCGGAAGTCGGCCGGGGGGCCGGCCTCGCGCAGCCCGGGGAAGCGCGCCAGCAGCGCGGGAAACGCGATGCGCATCTCCATGCGGGCCAGCGGCGCGCCCAGGCAGTGGTGGACGCCGTGGCCGAAGGCCACATGGCCGGGGGCGCCACACGCCAGGTCGAGACGCTCCGGGTCGGCCAGCAGGCCGGGGTCCCGGTTGGCGGCGGGCAGCGAGCACATCACCAGGTCGCCCTTCGGGATGCGCCGCCCGTCGATCTCGACGTCGCCGGTGGTCACCTTGGCGGTGCCCGAATGCACGATGCTCAACCAGCGCAGCAGCTCCTCCACGGCCGCCTCGATCCGCTCGGGCTCGGCGCGCAGCAGGGCGAGCTGCTCCGGGTGGCGCAGCAGGGCCAGGGTGCCCAGGGCCAGCATGTTCGAAGTCGTCTCGTGCCCGGCCACCAGCAGCAGGCCGCCGATGCCGGCCAGCTCCTCGGCGGTCAGGTCGTCGCCGTGCTCGCGCACCAGCATGCCGAGCAGGTCGTCTCCCGGATCGGCCTGAGCCCGGGCCACCAGCTCGGTCATGTACTCGCGCGACTCGCGCCGCAGCTCCAGGCGCTCGCCGAGCGGAATCGAGATGTCGAGCAGCCTGCCGGTGCGCCGCTGGAAGCTCGCCCGGTCGCCGTACGGCACGCCCAGCAGCTCGCAGATCACCAGGGACGGGATCGGCAAGGCGAACTCCCGCACCAGGTCGACCGGCGCCCCCGCCCGCTCCATCGAGTCCAGATGGTCCTGGACGATCTCGTGGATGCGCGGCTCCAGCCGCCGCATGCGCCGCACCGTGAACTCGGGCGCGAGCATCCGGCGCAGCCGGGTGTGCTCGGGCGGGTCGAAGGCGAGCAGATTGCCGGCCCGCAGCCGCGCCAGCTCGTCCTCGCTGGTCTCGGGCATGCCGGGAGGCTGAAGGAACGGCTGGAAGGCGTTGCTGAACCGCTCGGCGTCCCCCAGCACGGCCCGCACGTCGGCATACCGGGTGACCAGCCAGGCGTCGTACCCGAGCGGCGTACGCACCCGGCGCACACCCTCGTCCTCGCGCATCTCGCGCAGCTCCGGATCAGGGTCGAACCCGTCGCGTCGCATGTACACGGGCAGTGCCGTGGACTCGCCGATGGCGCACCATCCCTCCGAGCCGACCCGGAAGCACCGGACATCGGCCCTTGACACAGGTCTGTCCGCATTCCTGACTCAACCCTAGCAAACCAATGATCGTCACCGACGCCGAGACCGACGAACCGGCCTCCGCTCCACCCCGAGCGTCCCGGCCCTCGCCCAAATGGCCACGACGCCGCGAGGCACCGGCCCTGCCAGATGGTCACGACGGATATTTCCCCAGATATCGTCGTGGGCCAGAAGCCCGATGAATACCGGTTGAGACCAATCAGCGGTTCAACCCGGCCGCAATGTATCCCGGTGTGATAGGACCGCCATGTCAGGCAGGTGTTCCCTCGCGGGAGGATCACATGGACACGTCGTTTCCCCTGGATGTCGGCTCCCCGCGGATCCGCTTCGGCAGTGAAATGCGACGTTTCCGGGAGATGGCCCAACTGTCCCAATCCGCCGTGGCCGCGCGCCTGGGCTGCACACAAACCCAGGTGAGCCGCCTGGAGATCGCCAAGAGAACTCCGGCACGATCGAACGCCGAGAAACTAGACACGCTGTTCGAACTGACCGATAAAAAACACTTCGTCGGCATCTATCATCGAATCCTCGCCGAGCAGGGCATCCGCACCTGGTACCTCGACTGGATCCATGAAGTGGAGCCCGTCGCCCAGGTGCTCCGCACGTGGGATCCCGTCCTCGTGCCGGGCCTGCTGCAGACCGAGCCGTACGCCCGGGCCATCTTCAGCCAGGAGCCGCGCATCACCCCTGAAGAGCTCGCTGATCGAGTCCAATCGCGAATAGAACGGCAGGCTGTTCTCGATGGAGAGGACGCTCCAACGCTGCTGGCCCAACAAGACATGCCTGGCCGGTGCCATGGGCACCTTCATCATCGCCGAGCTGCCTGGAGAAGAACGCGACACCATCCTTACGGATTCATCGGCGGAAGGGCAAGTTTCGGCGGAGCCCGAAGTCGTCGCCTCCATCTGGAGCCGCTATGACACTATACGGCTCTGGGCGTACCCTGAGCTTACCTCCCGAAAACTGATTGAAGAGGTGAGGCAGGAATGGACGTAGGCTCCGCCCTGTGGCGCAAGTCGTCGTACTCCGGTGGCAACGGCGCGGCATGCGTCGAAGTCGCCATGAACCTGCCTGGTGTCGCCGCCGTGCGGGACAGCAAGGATCCTGCCGGGCCGGCTCTGGTCTTCTCCCGCTCGGCCTGGCGGTCTCTCATCGCCGGGATCAAGAGCGGCGCGCCGCTCTGCTGAAGTTGGGCGCGGCTCGTGCGGTTTCGCGCCGTATGCCATCTCCGCGATTGCGCTCGGTGGGGCGGGGATATGCCGATTCGTCGTCAGGTGCCGCGAGATCCTTCGGATCACTCGAAACGGCGCTCTCGTCGAGTACGTGAAGCGGCCTGCACGTCGGTCGGGTCGTGAAGGCCGCCGGGTCGGGCGGTGCGGGAATCGTGGCCCGCGTGTGTATCTTTCATACGATTTCGTGATCTAGTGTGGACGTGAGTCGCCTGCGGGCGGCAGTGTCGCGCGTCTCGTCGTTCTCGAATCGAGGGTGGTTTCCGGGGAGGTGCGGCCGTTGTGCCGTCGGCAGCGCCGGACGGGAACGTCGTTCAATAATCAATTGATTCCTGCCGTTGGTTTCGTGTATCGGGAAAGAGAGGTATTTACACGTCGGCGCCTCGGTTATATGCTCCCGGTTGTGGGAGCGCTCCCATGATGCCGAGAGGGCTTGTCATGCGACCACGGCTGCGCCCGGATGTGCGCTTCGTCGAATGCCCGGACGGGGTGTGCATGAACAGCGATCACGAGGCAGTACGTTTCCCGGACGCCGGGCGTACGCCCGGCCGGGCGGGCCGGCGCCGGCCGGAAATATGCTTTCGCCGAACTCACCGCGGGAATCGCCGCCGGGCGGCGGGTGATGGTGGACCTGCCGGTGCGGCGGCTTGTCGAACGGCGTTTTGCCGTCGGATCGGTCCGCGCGCATGGGTCGACTGACGGCGGGCGCCATATCCAGGCCGGCGAGTTGAGCCCTTACTCGTCTCCGGTCGCCTGATCTCCGTGTCACCCGCCGGCGCGTCCTGCGGCGGGCCGTCCGTTCTGGGCCGGCAGCGGCCTGATCCGTCGCCGAGTCGTCATCGGCGCCCGGATCCGCCCGAAGTGAGGAGACCGCATGTCGGCACCGGCCCGTCGGGTTGTTCCGGCACTTACCCGCACCGCCATGGCCGCGCGCGTCCGCTCCCGCGGCGCCGACTGACTGCACCGACCGCGTGCTCGGACTCGCCAGGACCGCCCTGCCTTCTTGTCCTGGGCACGCCACCGGGCGGCGGGCCGCCGCCGGCCCGCCGCGTTCCGTCGAGACCAGGCAGGAGGTGAACGCAGCCACATGGACCACCGCCCTGGGGCGGTGACGGACCGAATGACCGGTATCGATCCATCGGCAAGAAGGAGAAACCCATGTCCGCCGACAACCTGAAGCTCGACCTGCGCGGCCTGGAGGTCGACTCCATCGACGTCCTGTCCGCCGACTCCCTCGTCGCGGAGGGACACGGCGCGATCGAGACGGGCGCGTCCTCCGCGCTCGGCTACTGCTCGTCGTACCTGTCGGCCACCAGTTGCTGGCTGGCCACCGAGGAGGAGTAGGCGCCTCGGACCGTTGAGTCAGGCCGGGGAGGTCCGCTTTGCGGCCTCCCCGGCCCCCGCGAACGGGGTGGGCTCCGTCCCGGTCGTACCGGCGTGCCGATGATCGCGTCAGAACAGGTCGTCCTTGTACGAACGTTCGACCATGGTGCCCAGCAGGCGGACGTGGTCGCCGAGGGTGGCGGCCGCTTTCCCGGCCTGCTCGGCGACGGCCAGGGAGTGGCAGGTGCCGCCGAAGGTGAACGCCTCGCCGAGGCGGCGCTCGTCGCGTTCCCACAGCCCGGCGCGGATCACCGCCTTGCCGCACTGGGTGAAGACCTCGCGTACGCGGACGATGGTCGCCAGCACGGCCGGCCGGCCTTCGGCGCCGAGCCTGGCCAGCAGGTCGGGGTCGTCGGTGACGAACGCGTCGCCGTTGACCCGCAGGACCTCCCGTACGCCCGGCACGAAGAACACCAGCCCCACGGCCGGGCTGCGGGTGAGGTTCTCGAACGTGTCGGCGGTCTTGTTGCCGGGGCGGTCGGGGATGGCCAGGGTCCAGGGGTCCAGCACCCGCACCGAGCCGGGCGGGTCGCCTTTGGGGCTGTTGTCGACCTGTCCGGTGTCGTCGGCGGTGGCCAGGCAGAAGAAGGTGCTGTGGGCGATGAACCGCGCGGCGAACTCGCCGAGGCACGGTTCCTTCTTGTTCGCGATGAACGGCATGGGGTGCCCGATGATCTCCCGCACCCGGGCCATGCCGATGGGCCGGTAGTCGTCGGCGGCCGTCCGGGCCGGGGCGGGGCCCCGGGCTTCGCCGATGTCGACGGTCACGATCGTTCTCCTTGTCTCCGGGCGCCGCTAGACGTCGAGCACCAGCCGGGGCCCGTGGCAGCGCGACACGCAGATGAACATGCGGTCGCCGCGGGCCCGGTCGGCTTCGGTCAGGATGTCGTCGCGGTGGTCGGGCACGCCGTCGAGCACGCGGGTCTCGCACGTGCCGCAGACGCCTTCCCGGCAGGAGCCGGTGACGGGCAGGCCGGCGTCCTCCAGGGCGCTCAGCACGCTCCGGCCGGCCGGCACCGGCACGGTGCGGTCCGACCGGGCGCACACGACTTCGATGCCGGTGTCGGCCCGGGCCGGTTTGGGCCGCGCCTTGAACCGCTCGGCGTGCACCACGCCGGGCCCCCAGTGCGCCGCGCCTTCCTCTACGGCGGCCAGCAGCGGCTCGGGGCCGCACACGTAGATGTGGGTGCCCGGCAGGGGCCGGTCGAGCCATTCGCCGAGCGGGATCCGGCCGACCTGGTCTTCGGGGTAGAGCCGTACCCGGCCGGGGTGGCGCCGCAGCTCGTCGAGGAACGCCATCGACGCGGCGGTGCGGCCGCCGTAGACGAGGCGCCAGGGCACGCCCTGCCGCTCGGCCTCCCGCATCATCGGCAGGATCGGCGTGATGCCGATGCCGCCGGCGATGAACAGGTACGACTCCGCGGGCCGGAACCGGAAGTTGTCGCGCGGCCCGCGTACCCGCACGGGCTGTCCCGGCCGCAGGAACGCGTGCACGTACTCCGATCCGCCGCGCCCGGCCCGCTCGCGCAGCACGGCGATGCGGTAGGCCGATCGATCGGCCGGCGACCCGCACAGCGAGTAGTGCCGCGAGATGCCGGTGGGCAGCACCAGTTCGATGTGGGCGCCGGGGCGCCACTGTGGCAGGTCCCGCCCGTCGGCGGCGCACAGTTCGACCGAGACCACCCCGGCGGCCTCCCATCTGAGCTGGCGTGTCACCATCGCGAGCTCGGCCGTCTCGGCGACGGCCGGCGCGGTAGCCGTACCGGTCATGATCACCCCCGTTGGTGTTAACGGTGTTAGCATTCGGCGCGGTCAATGTAGTGATAACATCGTTAACATGTCAACCCAGGCCAGGAAGCGCACCGACCGTTCGGCACGGGCGGAGACGATGGTGCGCGCCGCGCTCGCCCTCGTCGACTCCGGTGGGCTGGAGTCGCTGACCATGAGGCGGCTGGCCACGTACCTCGGCATCCAGCTGCCGACCATCTACCGCCTGTTCGACGGCAAGCAGGCCCTGCTCAACGAGATGGCCGAGACGATCCTGGCCCGGGTGCTCGACCGCGTACGCTCCGACGGCGTGCTCGGCGACGCCGACTGGAGGCGGCGCATCACCCGGATCGCGTGGGCCCTCCGTGAGACGCTGCTGGAGCAGCGCGACGGCGCCCGCATCGTCGGCGGCAGCTACACCTCCAAGCAGCCCACCCTGACCCTGGCCGAGACGATGCTCGTCAGCCTGCGCGGCGCGGGCTTCCCGTCCGGCACCCTGATCTGGGCGATGAGCACGATCTTCAGCTTCGTCCTGGGCGAGGTGCTCGAACAGCAGGGCGCTCACGGCGAGGAGGCCGAGCTGATCGCGGCCTCGGTGCGCGACGACGCCTACCCCTGCCTCGCGGCCGCCCAGGCCGGCCGCTTCCTCGATTTCGACGCCCGCTTCGACTTCGGCCTGCGCGTCCTGCTGGCCGGCCTCACCACCGAGCTCGCCGGTGACCACCCCGGCGCCTGACCGGGGCCCCGCCCGCGCCGCCCACACCTCCTGGACCACGGGCCCCGGGCCCGGCCGGGTCCGCCACGACGGTCACCTCCCCGGCCGCCTTCGGCGACGGCATGTAATTTTCACCCGCTTTCGTGATCGCGCTGAGGCGTGACATCGCCCCTGGGCCGCAGCGGAACCGTGCCGTGCCCGAAGCGCCCCGTCGTGCGTGCGCGACCCGTCCGTTGACGCCCGAACCGCCACCTGCGTACCTTCCGGCTGCGGACCACATGGTCCCGAAAAGGAAACCGTTTGTCTGCCGGAGTGGGGAGCCGTGACGTGGCGGATCATGCCGTGCGACTGCATATCGCGATCGCTCACCGGCTCAGGAGGCAACTCGTCAGGCAACCGATTTCCTCCTCCAACCCCCACCCACCGCTTCGAGGACACAGATGAGACTCTTCTCTCGCCGGTTGGGGCCGGCGCTGGCCGCCGTCGTCTGCGCCGGGGCCGCCGGTGCGCTGACGCCCGTGTTGGCGGCCCAGGCAGCGGCCGGCTGTCAGGTCGACTACTCGATCACCAATCAGTGGCCGGGAGGTTTCGGCGCGAATGTTAGCGTTCACAACCTGGGTGACCCCATCAGCGGCTGGACGCTGACCTGGTCGTTCGGCGCCGGGCAGACCATCACCGACCTCTGGAACGGCCACTTCACGCAGTCCGGGGCCCAGGTCACCGTCACCGACGCCGGCTACAACTCCGCCATCCCGAGCGGCGGCACGGCCGAGTTCGGTTTCAACGGCTCCTGGACCGGCACCAACCCCGTGCCCGGCGGCTTCACCCTCAACGGCACGCCCTGCACCGGCACCGTCACCAGCCCGCCGCAGAGCCCCACCCCGACGCCCACCGTGACCACGTCACCCACCGTCTCGCCGACGCCCACGGTCAGCCCTTCCGGCAGCACGCCGCCGACCAGCCCGGTGGGCAAGGTGCTCACCGTCGCGGTCGGGTCCCCGTTCCGGCCGGTGACGCATGTCGCCACCGGCGGCCTGTACGGCCTGGCGGAGAACAGCAGACCGGCCGACTCCACCCTGCTGCCCCTGAGGGTCAACTCGCTGACCCAGCCGGCCCCCGGCGTGGGGCAGCGGCCCAACGGCCAGCCGCCCGGCGGCGACTCGCTGCTGGTGTCGCCGCAGGCCACGCGCGTGGGCGCGGGGGAGTACATCCGGATGCCGGACATCTATCCCAACTTCCCCTACCAGTGGGTGAGCTGGAACGACTGGCTGGCCAAGGTCGACACCATGGTCCGCGCCAAGCTGAACGCGACGTCGGTGACCAACATCCTCGGCTGGGAGCTGTGGAACGAGCCGAACTGGACCTGGGACACCGCCCGCGCGGGCGCCTTCAACGACGGCTGGACCCGCACCTACCGGGCGGTCCGGGCGCTGGACACCACGACGCCGATCGTGGGGCCGAGCATCGCCTACTACAACCACTCGTGGATGGAGTCGTTCCTCAGGAGCGCCAAGGCCGCGGGCACCCTGCCGGACATCGTCTGCTGGCACGAGCTGGGCACTCCCGACAACATCGCCGCCAACATCGCCGACTACCGGGCGCTGGAGTCGTCGCTGGGCATCAGCCCCCGCCGCATCTCGATCAACGAGTACGCCGCCACCAGCGAGGTGGACGTCCCGGGCCGGATCGCCAGTTACGTGGCTAAGTTCGAGCGGGGCGGGGTGGAGACGGCGCATCGGGCGTTCTGGTACGAGTACGGGACGATGAACGGCCTGGTGGTGAACAACGACCGGCCCACCGGAACGTGGTGGCTCTACAAGTGGTACGGCGACATGGCCGGCCGCATGGTCACGACCACCCCGCCCGGCCGGACGGGGCTCGACGGCTTCGCCTCCTACGACAGCACGCGCAAGGTCGTGAACGTGGTCGTGGGCAACGAGTCCGGCACCAACACCGTCAAGCTGACCGGCATCGGCGCGCTCGGCTCCTCGGTGCGGGTGACGATCGAATCCACGCACACGCCGGACCGCTTCACCTCGGTGCCGTCGGCCCGGGCCGTCTCCGACGTCGTCTACCGGGTGACCGGCGACCAGCTGCTGGTGATAGTGCCGAACATGGCGGCCTCCGACGCCTACCACGTGGTCGTCCGACCGGCCACCGGGGTGCCCTCGTACCAGCAGAGGTACGAGGCGGAGAACGGGTCGGTGTTCCGCGCGCAGCGGCTGACCGCCTCCTCCGCGTCCGAGGGCGGCTACGTGGGCCGCATCGACAACAACACCGGCGCGCACGGCACCGACAGCTACGTCGACTTCGTGGTGAACGTGCCGGCCGCCCGGACGTACACGATGACCATCGGCTACGCGAACGGCACCGGCGCCACCTCCACCCAGGGTCTGGCCGTGAACGGCGGATCGTGGAGCACCGTGACCTACCCGCCGACCTCCGGCTGGGGCCGGTTCGGCGACACCGTCAGCACCACGGTCACCCTGCGGGCCGGATACAACGTGATCCGCCTCGCCAAGGGCTCGCCCGGCTTCTCCGGCGGCACCGGGTACGCCGAGCTGGACTACATCCAGCTGACCTGACCCGCGGCCGCACCGCCGTGCCGGCCGCCCGCACCGGAACGCTCGGTGCGGGCGGCCCGGCGGGGCTCCGAGGGCGGGGCGCCAGGCCTCCTCCGTGTACCAGGGGAGGGCCGCGGCGACGGCGGCGCCGACCTCGAAGGCCGTGCGGTCGTCGTAGGGCCGGGCCACCACCTGCACCGCCGTCGGGACGCCCTCGGTGGAGCGGCCCGACGGCACGCTGAGGACCGGGCAGCGGCCCGCGATGTTGAACGGCACCGTGAGCGGGGCCTCCAGGTGGTGGTCGAGGGTGACGCCGTCGACCACGAGGGGCTTGTCCAGGTAGTCCTCGCCGGCGAGGAGCGCCGGGGTGCCCGAGGTGGGGCAGACGAGCGCGTCGAAGCGTTCGAACACGTCGGCCAGGCCGTCGTGGATCCTCGCCTCGATCTTGAGGCCGGCGTAGTGGCCCGTTTCCTCGGCGGCCTTCAGGCCGCGCTCCATGAAGTCGCGGGCGTACCGGGTGAGGCCCTCCTCCCCGTGCGCCGCGACCTGTTCGGCGATGGCCCGGCCGAAGATCGTGCCGTAGTGCGCCCAGGCCGCGCGCATGATCTCGGCACGGCTCCAGGGCAGTTCCACCTCCTCGACCACGGCCCCGGCACCGGCGAGGGTGCGGGCGGCGTCCCAGGTGGCGGTGGCCACGATCGGCTCGATCGGGTAGTCGCCGAGGGCGAGGCAGACGGCCACGCGGAGGCCGGCGAGCGACCCGGTGTACGGGGAGATGGGAGGCGGGGCGGGCAGCGACACCGGGTCCCGCGGGTCCTGCCCGGCGATCACGTTGGCGAGCAGCGCGCAGTCGGCGACGGTGCGCGCCATCGGCCCGTCCTGGTGCCAGTGGTCCAGGTTGACCGGGGGCAGGCCCGGCACCCGGCCGTACGGCGGCTTGTAGCCGACGACCCCGTTGAACGCGGCCGGGATGCGGATCGAGCCGCCGATGTCGGAGCCGGTGGCGAGCGGTGTCAGGCCGGCCGCGAGAGCCGCCCCGGAGCCGCCCGACGCGCCGCCGGAGGAGCAGGCCGTGTTCCACGGGTTGCGGGTGACGCCCCACAGGTCGCTGTGGGTGAAGCCGGCGGCGCCGAACTCGGGCGTGGTGGTGCGGGCGTGCACGATGCCGCCGGCGGCGATGACGCGCTTGACGATCGGGTGCGTGACGCCGGCGACGTTGTCGCGCAGCAGCAGGGAGCTTTCGCGCAGCGGGTGCCCGGCGATGGGCTGCCCCTCCTGCACCGCGACGGGCAGCCCTTCCAGCGGCCGGGCCGTGCCGCGCACGTAGCGGTCGGCGGCCTGCGCGGCCTGCTCCAGCGCCTGGTCGAACCAGCGTTCGGCGAGGGCGTTGATACGCGGCTCGGCCTGCTCGGCGCGCTCGATCAACGCCGTCAGCAGGTCGACGGGGGACAGGTCGAGCGAGGCGAACCTCGCCAGGGCGTCGTTCGCCGACAGATACACCAGATCATTCACCGGGCCTCCTTCAGGTCGTGTACGAGCGCGCGCCCCCGGACGGCGCGCACGTAGGCCGCCCGACGCAGATCGGCGCGCACGCGCGCCGGTCCCCGGTGCGTCGGTGGCCTGCCGGGTGTGAGGCACTTCGTCTTGATCGGTGAGGATATCGGCCTGTTGCCCGCTTCATGGGCTCCGACCGCAAGACCACACGACGCGAGCCATCGGCGACCCTTGGTGCTACGATTGCCAACAGGTGTAGGTCAACAAGTGATGGCAAACGATGGGAGGCCCTCGATGCCCATCCCCTACGCGATCGCACGGTTCAACCGGGTCGGGCTCAACCGGCTCACCAAGCACCTGGCGCCGTACGTGCCCGGCTTCGGCGTGGTCGTGCACCGCGGCCGCCGGTCGGGCCGGTCCTACCGGACGCCCATCAACGTGTTCGCCAAGCCGGGCGGATACGTCATCGCGCTGACGTACGGCGCCGACAGCGACTGGGTCAGGAACGTCCGCGCGGCCGATGGCTGCGAGCTGCTGACCCGCGGCCGCCGCGTGCGCCTGCACTCGCCGCGCCTCTACCAGGACGAGACCCGCCGGGACATGCCGCTCGGCGTGCGGCACATCCTCGCCCTCCTGCACGTCTCGTGGTTCCTGGAGCTGAAGGCGGACCACGAGCGCGCCTGACGCACGCCCGCCAGGCGAAAGCGGGGTTCCGCCAAGGGGGATGTTCCCGCACAATCGGCTCTGCGTCGTCAACGAAACGGAGCCCACGTGCCAGCCCCCGCTTCCGGCATCCGGCAGGTCGAGATCGGCGTGCGCGACCTCGCCCGGTCGCTCGACTTCTACCGCGACCTGCTCGGCCTGCGCCCGGCCGACGCGCCCGGCCCGCCCGGCACCCGCCTGCTCGACGCCGGGCCGGTGACGCTGAAGCTCGTCGAGACCGGCGACGGAGATCTCGGCGGCTGGGTCACCGACGACCTGCAGCGCGGCGTGCGGCACATCGGTTTCACCGTGGGCGACGTCGACCTGCGCGCGGAGCGGGTGCGCGACGCCGGCGTCTCCTTCACGCTGCCCCCGGTCGACGCCGTCGGCGGCGTGCGCATCGCCTTCTTCCAGGACCCCGACGGCACCCACCTGGAGATCATCGACGCCCACCTGACGTACCACGTCGTGGCCTCGCCCGATCTCGCCGACCGGGAGCGCGCGGCCGCCGCGGCCCGGCCGCGCGAGGCGGCCCCGTCGTTCGGCCACGTCGCGGTCACCGTCCGGGATCTCGACGCCGCCCTCGCCTTCTACCGCGACACGCTCGGCTACCGGATGATCGGCCAGATCTCCCAGGAGCGGGACCCGCGCGGCTTCCTGCTGACCTACCTGCAGGCCGGCGATGCGGTGCTGGAGCTGTTCACGTTCACCGCGCCCACCACGCCGAGCCCCTGGACCCCCGATCCGCGCCGCCACGGCTTCCGCGCGGTCGCGCTCGCCACGGCCGAGCCGGCGGACCGATGGATCGCCGCGGGCGCGCGCCCCGCCGCCGGCGGCCTGTTCACCGACGCCGACGGCGTCCCCCTGCGCCCGGTCCGGGCCGCCTGACGCGGGCGCCACCAGCACGGGCGATGCTGCGGTCTTCCCGCCGGTCCGGCGTCCCCGCGCGGGGCGGCCGGCGTGGTATCGATGACGCGGCAAAACCCCTCCGCGTGCCGTTAACCGAACCCGACTCTGACTCATCTTTTACCGTGTGTGCTGACAGGTATTGAAAACCGGGGTATTTACGCCATTCGACCGGACCGCTATGATCAGTTGTGGGAGCGCTCCCACTCCTCCTCCCAGGAGACTTCGTCATGCGACCACGGCTATGTTCGGATGTGCGTTTCGTCGAATGCCCGGACGGCGCGTACATCCACAGTGATCACGGAGCGTGTACGTTTCGAGGGCGGCATGCGTACGCCTGGCTGAGCAGATTGGCACCCGTGCTGACCGGGGAACACACCGTCGCCGAACTGACGACGGGACTTTCCGCGGATAAGCGGGAAATGGTGGAATCGCTGGTGCGGCGGTTGGCCGAACAGCGTTTTGTCATCGATGTGGGAACGGCGCGAGCACACGGGCTGAGCGAGTCCGAGCTGCGTGTCTATGCCGACGAGATGGCCTTCATCGGCTATGCGCTCGACTCGCCGGAATGGCGATTCGAGCGGCTGCGCCGGACGCGCCTGGCGCTGGTGGGAGAGGGGCCTTTGCTGAGGGCGCTTCTTACGGCCTTCGCCGGGTCGGGCTGGCGCGATATCACGGTTTTCTGTCCGGATAATACCGATATTAAGGGCGTCGCCGAGCGGGCCTTCAGGGACGCCGCGCAGTCCGTGGAGGTCGTGCGCCTCGATGGGGGCGCCGCCCGCACGGCGGCGGCGCGAAGCGGCGGCATGGTGGTCCAGGTGGCCGACGACATCGGCGAACTGGTGGCCATGTGCCGGGCCTGCGACCGCTTGGAGGTACCGCTGGCGCAGGCCCTGGTCCGCGGGGCGGAGGTGTGGCTGAGCGGAGTGGGCGTGCCCGCGCGCACGGCCGCCGAGTCGGGGTGGCACCGCTTGGCGGCGCTGCCCGGCGGCGCCCCGCGGCACCCGGAACAGGACCGGCTGATCGGGCCGGTGCCCGACGTCATCGCCGCCGCGCCGGCCCTCGCCTGCTTCTCCCACGTGACCGGGCTGGACCGCCCGGCGCGAGACGGGCAGGCGCCGTCCGGAGACCCCGAGTTCACCCACGTGGATCTGCGGAACCTGGACATGGTCCCGCACCGGTTCCTCCGGCATCCGCGCGCGGCCGGGCCGGCCCCGCCCGACGGCCCCGACGAGGTCCTCGCCGCCGTCGCACGACTGGAGTCCGCCGCGCCCGTCGCCGCCGAAGAGCTGATGGAGCGGGCCGCGCGGGCCGTCGACCCCCGGCTCGGCCTGCTGGGCCTGCTGGACGAGCAGGGCCTGACCCAGACGCCGCTCGCCGTCTGCCGGGCGACGATCTCCGACCCGTACGGCGCGCTGCCGCGCTGGGCGGCGCCGCCGGAGGCCATCGGCTGGGGCGCGGACCGCGCGACGGCCAGGCTGCGGTGCCTGCTGGCGGCCCTCGCGGCGTACGGCGGCCTCGCGACGCGCGGGGCCGCGGCGGGCGGGCCGGGAAACGGCCTCGTGGCCGGTGTGGGGGGCGACGAGGCCGTGGTGTGGGGCGTGGAGCTTCCGGCAGGACGGCCGTGCGCCGTGCCCGTATCGGCCCTGCCGCCGGTCGCCGCCCCGTATCGCCCTCCGGTGGGCGCGGGCGCCGGGCTGAGCTGGACGCAGGCCCTGGCGGCCGGGCTACGCGGCCACTGTGAGGCCCTGGCGGGCGACCGCCTCGCCGGCGCGGGCCGACCGGCCGCGCCGCGGGAGGGCCTGGGCCCGGCGGTGCCGGCGGATCTGCTCCGGATGGGCGAGCGGGGAGCGTACCTCGGCCGCCAGCTCGACCTGACCGGCGAACGGCCCGACGTCCACGAGGGCGCCGCCCTGCTCGACGTCCCCGCGTACGTCTTCACGGATCCGGGACGGACCCCCGTGGTGTCGTCGGCCGGTACGCCCGAGCGGGCGCTGGAGGACGGGCTGGAACGCTCGCTGCTGCGATGGCAGGCCCGCACCGCGCGACAGAGCGCGTACGCCGACGCGGCGCCCCACTGGTACGACGCCGCCGATCACGCGGCGGTGCGGGTGATGGCCGAGGCGCTGCGCGCAGCCGGGCATGTGCCCGTCGCCGTGCCGCTGCGCCACGACGCCGAGGCGGTGGCACTGCTGCCGTTCGTCGCCCAGATCGTGCTGCGCGAGGCCCGAGGCGGTGACGGGGACGATGACTGACACGGCGACCGACACAGCGGCTGTCACCGGGACGCGCCTGATCGCCCCGAAGGAGACGACGCCACCGGGCCCCGTGGCCGTGCTGGGCTCGGGCAGGCTGCACGCGGCGATCACGTCGGCCCTGGCCCGCGCCACGCCGCCCGGCACCCTCGCCACGCCCTGCGCCGCCATCGTGGTGGCCGGCGACACCGACGACACGCGGTCCTACTCCGCCGTCCGCCGCCAGGCGGCCAGGCTGCGGGTGCCGTGGCTGCCGGTGCGGGTCGACGCGGGCTGGGTGCTGATCGGCCCGGCGGTGCGCCCCGGGCGGCCCGGCTGTCCCACCTGTGTGGCCGCGCGCCGCGACATGAACCGCCCCGACGCGCTGGGCCGGGCCGCCCTGCGCGCAGAGTACGGCGAGGAGCTGGACTCGCGGCCGTGCGGTCTGCTCACGCCGCTCATCACCCGGGCGGTGGCGGAGCTGGTGGCCGCCGAGGTGGGCCTGCTGCACCATGACCCGGCCGCCGCGCGCACCGCCGGCAGGCTGCTCAAGATGGCCGTGCCGACGGGCGTGCTGCACGGCCACCCGGTGCTGCCCGACCCGATGTGCCCCGACTGCGGTTCGCGCCCGCCCGATCATCCCGCGGCGAGCCGGCCCACGCCGGGTCCGGCGCTCAAGCCCCGCCCCGACGTGTTCCGGGTCGGTGATCTCGCCGGCCGGGCCGCCGAGCTGGAGGCCGGGTTCGTCGACGCCGAGACGGGGTTCGTGCAGTCGCTGGCGACCGAGACGCGTGGCGGGAGCCCGATGGCGGTGGCGCGGCTCGCGCCGGCCCGCAGCGTCCACGAGAGCCACCACGGGTTCGGCCGCTGCGACGACTTCGTCTCGGCGCGGGCGACGGCGATCGCGGAGGCGCTGGAACGGGTGTCGGGCCTCCACCCGCGCGCCCGCCGCACCGTCGTGCACGCGGCGTACGCCGACGTGGCGGACCGTGCCCTGGATCCCCGCACCCTCGGCCTGTACCCCGACGACTGGTACGACCAGCCGGACTTCTGGTTCACCAGGTTCGACCCGGAGCGGCCGACGGCGTGGGTGTGGGGCTACTCGTTCGCGCGGGACGAGCCGCTGCTGGTGCCGGAGAGCTACGCCTACTTCGGCGCTCGCCCGTCGCACGACCTCGGCTTCGCGTACGAGTGCTCCAACGGGTGCGCGATCGGCGGCTGCGCCGCGGAGGCCGTCCTCTACGGACTGCTGGAGGTGGCCGAGCGGGACGCCTTCCTGACGACGTGGTACGCCCGGCTGCCCGTCCCGAAGGTCGACCTGGGCTCGGCGGCCGACCGGCGCTCCCCGCTGATCGCCGAGCGGATCCGGCATCACCTCGGCTACGAGGTGTCGGTGTTCGTGGCGACCATGGAGCAGGGGCTGCCGGTGTTCCTGGTGCTGGCGGTCGACCGGAGCGGCCGCCGGGACCGGCCCCGGTCGTTCTGCGGCACCGCCACCCATCTGATCCCCGAGCGCGCGCTGCGGCGGGCCCTCGACGAGCTCGGCCCGATCCTGGAGGGCCACATCGACCGCTACGACGAGGCGGAGGTCGCGCCCCTGGTGGCCGACCCGGGCCGGGTCCGGCTGCTGGAGCATCATCCGATGCTGTACGGCCACCCGGACGCCTTCGACCGGTTCGGTTTCCTGCCGATGGACGGCCCGGAGGTCACGATGGCCGAGGTCACCGCCGGCCTGGCGTGGCCGGCGTACGACGACCTCACCGACGATCTCGCCGAGCTGGCCGGGCGTTACCTCGGCTCGGGGCTCGACGTGATCGCGGTGAACACGACGGCGCCCGAGGCGCGCGCGGCCGGCTTCACCGCGGTCAAGGTGATCGTGCCGGGGACGGTGCCGATGACCTTCGGGCACCGCTACCGGCGCGTGCACGGTTTGCCGCGCCTGCTGTCCCGGCCGAGGCTGCTCGGCTACCGGGACACCGACCTGTCGCCCGGCGACCTGAACCCCCACCCTCATCCGTTCGCCTGACCTGTCCCGCCGTCCGCCGGTCCTCCCGGCCCGCCCGCACCCCGCCGTCTCGCGCGTCCGCCTTTGGCGGCCCCGCCCGGATCCGCACGAGGAGACCGCATGTCCGGCACCGGCACGTCGAGTGCGCCAGGCACCGCGATACGGCGCTACCTGGCCGCCGTCCGCGACCGCGGCCCCCTGTCCGTCGACTGGGACTTGGCGCCGACCAGCCGCAAGCGCTACCCGGAGGCGCCGCGCGTCCGCCTGCCGTGGCCGCCGGGACCCGCCGAGGGGTCGCCCGCCCCGGCGCGTCTCGTCGGTGACCTGCTGCGCTGGCTGCTGGGCCTGACCAGGGTCGTCTGGTCGCATCAGCTGGACGACCGGGGCGATCCGCTGGGCCGGCCGCCCGTCGCCCTGCCCGGCCGCCCCGCGCCGTCCGGCGGCGCGCTCTACCCCGTCGAGGCGTACGTCGCGACCGGTGTGCCGGGCGTGCCCGCCGCCCTCTACCACTACGACCCGGTCCAGCACGCCCTGGAGCGGGTGCGCGACGGCGATCACGGTCCCGCGCTCGCCACCGTGCTCGGCGTGCCGGCCGGCGCCCGGACCGACGTGACCGTCGTCCTGTCGGCGGTGTTCGCACGATCGATGTTCAAGTACGGCGACTTCGCCTATCGACTGATATGTCAGGAGATAGGGGTGCTGCTCGCCCAGGCGCTGACCGTCGGGGAACGCCTCGGCCTCACCAGCGACGTCCACCTGCTCTTCCGCGGCGCCGGCCTCGACCGGCTGCTCGGTCTCGACGGCGCCCGCGAGGCCGCCCTGGCCGCCCTCACCTGCGCCCTGCCCATCGGCGAGCCCGCTCCGATCACAGCGGAGCCGCCGGCCGCCCCGGACCCCCACGAGACGCCCACCGCGCGAGAGAGCAGGCCGCTGCCCCGCCCCATGCCGGCCGGGCCCGCGGCCGAACTGCATCGCGCCTGCGCGGCCGCGCGGCCCGCCGCACGAGATGCCCCCGGACCGTCGCCCGCCGCATCACCCGGCTCGCGGCCCACGGGCGCCGAGATCCCGCTGCCGGACGTGCGGGTGCGACTCGCCGACGGCGTGGAGCGCCGCTGCTCGCCGCCGGCCGGATACCGGCCGCAGCCCATCTCGACGCGGGCGCTGGCGGGCGTGCTGCGGGCCGCCGCCCGGCGCGGACCGGCCCACCTGCCCGCCGGAGCGGGCGAGCCGGTGGGGACCGAGCTGTGCCTGGTGGCCCTGCGCGTCGAAGGGCTGCCGCCGGGAGCCTACCGGTACGACCCGGGGCGGCGGGTCCTGCGCGCGGTGCGCGGGGAGCACGTGGCCACGCTGGGGCAGGGCCGGCTGCGCCCCAACACCAGGGCCGCGCTGCGCGACGCCGCCGCCGTCCTGGTCCCGGTGGGCGACCCCTTCGCCGGCGTCGCCCGCTACGGCGACCTCTGGTACCGCCTGCAGCAGATCGAGACCGGCGCGATCGTCCAGCAGGCGACCCTGGCCGCGTTCGCGCTCGGCCTGGCCGCGCGCATCCACTCCGACGGCACCAACGACGCCACCGACCGCGTGCTCGGGCTCACCGCCACCGCCCGGTGCGGCCTCTCCTTCCTGGTGATGGGCACGCCACGGACCGGCGGGCCGCTGCTGGCCCGCCGCATTCCCAGCGAGACCGCGAAGGAGGTGATCGTCACCAGGTGACCCACCGCCCCAGGCGGTGGACCGGTAACACACACATTCCTCTCTCAAAGGAGAAGCACATGTCCGCAGACAAGCTCGCCCTCGACCTGCGCGGCCTGGAGGTCGACTCCATCGACGTCCTGTCCGCCGACTCCCTCGTCGTGGAGGGACACGGTGCGATCGAGACGGGCGCGTCCTCCGCGCTCAGCTACTGCTCGTCGTACGCGTCGGCCACCAGCTGCTGGTGGGCGGAGGCCGAAGAGGCGTAGCCGGTCCGGCGCACGGTGTGACAGGCCGGGGAGGCTCACGGTACGGGCCTCCCCGGCCCCCCCGCGAACCGTCAGAGGAGCGCAGGAATGACCCAGATAGCGCATCGTCCCGCCCCGAGTCGCCGGGACGAGAACCCTGATCGGCCCGCCGGTCGAGCGTACGCGCTGGCACCGGTGGTCGCCATCCGTGTGGCCGGCCTGCCCGTCGAGCGGCTGGACGCGATGCGCTTCACCCGCACCTGGCGCCTCGTCGACGAGATCGGCGAGTTGTCGTCGTGGCTGGAGCGCGAAGGCGCCGCCCTGTCCGGCCCGCTGCACGACGCCATCGCGGCCGTCGGCGCGGGCGGGCCCAAGCCGCAGCTGGTGGGGTTGCGCCGGGCGATCTACGCGGGCCGCCGGCCCGACCGCCGGGCCCTGTCGCCGGCGGCGATCGAGGCCCTGCCCGCCGAGACGGCCGAGCGGGTCCTGGACTGGACGGCCCGGCTGAGACGCCGGGACGGGCTGCGCGCGTCGCTCCCGCATGTGCTGGCGGCGGAAAGACGCGACCGGCTCGCCGCGCTCCGCGAGGCGGTCGCGGGAGACGGCTTCCGGCGCGGTCTCGCGCAGGGCAGCCCGGTGCTGTCCGCCCGGCTCGAAGCCTGGCTCGCCGGGCCCGCGGACCGGCCGCCCGACCGGCAGGAGATGCTGCGGCTCGCCCGGTACGTCGCCAGGGCCGCCGCCAAGACCAGCCCCTACGCCACGTTCGCGTTCAGCGGGTTCGGCCGGTGGGCGCCCGGCGGCCCCGCGTTCCGGCCGGCCCCGAGCCTGACCTCGCGCGAGGTCACCGAACTCGACCGCGCCGTCCTGCGTCCCGTGTGGGCGGCGCTGACCCGGCACCCCGGCGTGTCCGAGCGGGCCACGTTACGGGTCAACCCGACGGCCGCCGACGACGGGACCCGCGTCTGGTTCCTCGGCGCGGGGCACACCGAGATGCTCGTCAGCGTGCACTCGAACGCCAACGTGCGGGCCGCCCTCGCCTGGGTGCGCGGCCATCCGGCACCGACGCTCGCCGACGCCCCCGGCCTGCGGCCGCTCGTCGACGCCGGCCTGCTCGAACTGCTTCCGCCCTACGACGAGCAGGGTCCCGATCCGGTGGGCGACCTGTCCGCCTGGCTGGCCGCACTGCCCCTCGACGTCGCCCCGGCGACGGCCGTCCACGCCCTGGCCCGGGCGCTGACACCGCCCGAGACGACGGAGGACGTGCCCCGGGACCGGCCGGCGGCGCGGACCGTGCGCCGGGCGCTGACGGAGATCCTCGCGCCCGCGTCGTCCGATCGGCCGTCGCTGCCGGACAAGAACCTGCTCTGGGGCAGCGGCGTGCTGCCGGGCCCCGTGGGCAGCTGCGCCCTGCCCGCCTGGCGGGCGGCGTGCGACGACCTGGACGTGGTGCGCCGCGCGATCGGCCTGTTCGACCCCGACCTGCCCGTCAAGGTGGCCGCCGCGGCCTTCTTCCTCGAGCGTCACGGCCCGGAGGCCGCGGTGCCCGTGCTCGACCTCTACCGCGCGGTCCACACCGCGACGGACGGCCCCGGCGGTGTGCTGCGACGCCTGCTGCGCGACCCGCTGGCCTCGGCCCCCGCCTCGGCCGGTGACGTCCTGCCCCGCCTGCGCACGCTCGCCGAGCTGCGGCGGGGATTCTGGGGGATGGTGGCCGGCGGGCCCGAGGTGGTGGACGTGGGGGCGGAGCGCCTCGCCGCGTTCGCGGCCGCGCTGCCCGGATTCGTCCGCGCCCCCGGGTCGATCTGCTGCTATGTGCAGACGGTGCCCGCACACGACGACGTGCGTGTGGTCGTGAACACCATCTCGGCCGGCTACGGCCGCGGGCTGTCGAGGCTGCGCCGGCTGGTGGAGCTGGCCGGGGGAGAGGCGCCGCCGGCCGCCGAGCTGCACGCCGGCCAGGGCGACGTGCTGGTCGCCGAATGCCGCGGGGTGCTGGGCGGCGGGCTGAACGTACGCGCCGCGACCGCCGACCGCGCCATCGACTACCCGTTCACCCCCGTGCGGACCGGCCTGCCCGCGCTCTCCGCCGCCGACCTGCGCGCCACCCACGACGGCGACCGGCTCGTGTTACGCGACGGCGACGGCCACCCGATCAAACCGGTCCACCTCGGCATGACCGCGCAGTACTGGTTGCCGCCGTGGCTGCAGTTCCTGGTCCGGACCTTCGGCGAGCCCGCGACGGCGATGCCGCCCGGCTGGGTGCTGCGCGGCGGCGCCGAGACGCCCCCCGAAGGGCGGGTCGACCGGCGGCCCCGGCTGAACGTCGGCCACGTCACCCTGGCGCGCGCCTGCTGGGTGCTGCGCGCGGGCACCTTCCCCGCCCCGCGCAAAGGCGAGGGGGACGCGGCGTACCTGCCGAGGCTCGCCGGGTGGCTGTCGGGGCAGGGCGTGCCCCGCCGCTTCTACGCCCGCGTCGCGGGGGACGGGCTGGTGGGCCTGCTGGGCAAGACCCGCAAACCCATGTACGTCGACGTGACCGACCTGGCGCTGCTGACGGGGTTCCTGCGCTCGCTGCGCGACCCCGCGGCGCGGCTCGTCCTGGAGGAGGCCCTGCCCGACCCCGCCGACGCCCCCCGCTACGCGGACGGCGAGCGCAGGGTCACCGAGTACGTCGTCCAGCTCTCCGCCCTCCCGCCCGGAGGCCCGGCCCGGTGACCACGACCGATGAGGTGCGCGGCGGGCCGCCCGCGGCGAACTGGGTGAGCGCCCACCTGTTCCACCACGGCGACCTGGACGCCCTGATCACCCGGGTGGTCCGCCCGGTGGTGGGGGAGCTGGTCGCGGCCGGGACGGTCCGGCGCCACTTCTACCTGCGCTACTGGGAGGGCGGCCGGCATGTCCGGCTGCGCCTGCTCCCCGAGGACCCCGGGGAAGCCGGCCCGATCCGCGACCTGGTCCGGGCCCGGGCGGCGGAGTACTTCGCCGTGCACCCCTCCACGGAACACGTCGACGAGGCGGCGTATCGGGCCTTCGCGGCGGCGGCAGCCAAGGGCGAGCGGCTGACACGCTACGACGACCGGCTGCGTCCCGCCGACACCGTGGAGTTCATCGGCTACCGGCCCGAGCACTCCGCCTACGGAGACGCCGAGTGCGTGGCCGCCGCCGAGCGGCACTTCACCGAGTCGAGCGCCCTCGCCCTCGACGTGCTCGGCTCGGGCGCGCCGATGGACGTCCGGGCCGCGATCGGCCTGGCCACGCTCACCCTCGCCCTCGCCGCCTGCGAGCCCGACCTCGCCGCCGCCGCGACCCGCTTCGCCGCCGCCAAGGGGAAGCCCCGCACCTCGGCCGAGCGCGGGCCGGGCCGGGCGGCCGTCCTCGCCCAGACACGGAGCCTGTGGGAGGGCGGGCCCGGGGAGGGACTGCTCGCCGCCTGGGCGCAGTCGCTGCGCACCCTGCGCGCCGCCCTCGACCCGCTGTGCGCGCAGGGCAGGTGCGCGCCGTCCGATCCCGGCTCCCCGCACGCGTCACTGGCCGAGGCGCTGCCGCCGGGACGGCGCACCGTTCCGCTGATCCTGCTGCGCTGCACCCACCTGTTCCACAACAGGCTCGGCCTGCACGCGAGCGCCGAAAGCCACGTGTCCTCCCTCGTGGCCCGCGCGCTCACCGACCTGGCCCGGGCGGACTGACCCGTGTCCCGCGGACTTTCACCCACGCACCTGAAAGGTCGCCTCATGTCCCTCCCAGCCACCTGGCACAGCGTCCACGTCTACTACCACCGGCCGGACAAGGACGGCCTGCTGCTGGACGCCGTGCGGCCCCTGTTCGCCGAGCTGCGCGGCCGCGTGGCCGCAGCGTACGTGCTGCGGCACTGGCGGCAGGGCCCGCACCTGCGGATCAACGTGCGGGCGGAGCAGCGGACCTGGGACGAGCAGGTGCGGCCGCGCATCGAGGAGGTCATCGGCCGCTACCTGCGCGACCACCCGTCGACCGCGGCCCTGGACCCGGAGGAGAGCCTGCCCAGGCACCGCCTGATGGCCATGCGGGAGCAGGAGCTCGGCCCGCTGACGCCGTGGCCGCCCGACAACTCGATCCGAGACGCGCCGTTCGACTCCCGGCTGCACGTGCTCGGCAGCGAGCAGGCCGTCGACCTGCTGACCTCGTTCTACGCCGACAGCACGCCCCTGCTGTTCGATCAGCTCGACCACGCGCGGGCCGGCCGGGACGCCAAGACGGACCTGGCCATGAACCTCATGCTGACCGTCGCGCACACCTCACAGCCGATCAACAGCAGCTATCTGTCGTACCGGGTGCACGCGGAGGGGTATCTCGCCTGGGCGGCCGACCCGGCCGCCGCCCGCGCCGCGTTCGACCGCGAGTACCGGGACAGGCGGCCGGAACTGACCCGGCGGGTGCGGGACGTCATCGGCGCGCTCGACGACCCCGCCGCCCCGCCCGCGCCCTTCGCCCGCGAATGGGCCTCGCTGCTGGACGGCTATCGGCGCAGGGCGGGGCAACTGCTCGACGCCGGCCTGCTGCCGCTCCCCGAGACCCGGCCGGAGGAGCTGCGCGAGGCACGGCTCGGCGAGACCGCCGTGCCCATGCGCGAGCCCGGCCCCCTGCATCGGGCCATCTTCGGCAGCGCGGCCTACCGGCGCGCCGTCTTCGATCAGCCGGCCTTCCTGCGGTACCGGGTGGTGCTCAACTACACCTACCTGCACCTCACCCGGATGGGCCTGACTCCGCTCGACCGGTTCCGCCTGGCCCACCTCATCGCCAACGCCGTCGAGGACGTGTACGACGTGTCGAGCGACGACCTGGTCCGCCGGCTCACCGGAACCTGAGCTCAGGGCGGGCGGCCGGTGCGCAGCATGTGGAGCACCGCCCGCTCGACGGCCCCCTGCGTCGCGGGGGCGCCGTAGACGTCCGGCTCGCCGAGCCGGGGGAGCGCCGGGGCGATGGTCACGTCCTCCTCGTACAGCTCGATGACCCTCGGGTTGATGTACGAGGCGCGGCAGACGGCGGGGGTGTTGCCGAGGTAGCCGGAGACCTCCCGTACGGCACGGGCGACGGCCCGGCGGCGCGACGCCTGGCCGTGCACGGCGGCCCGCGAAACGGCCAGGGCCACGGCGGCCATGACGGTGGCGTGCCAGGTGCGGAAGTCCTTGGCGGTGATCTCCAGCCCGCCGACCTCCTTGAGGTAGGCGTTGACGTCGTCGGACGTCACGTCGTGCCAGGCGGGCGGCTCCCAGTAGGCCAGCAGCCGCTCCCCGCCGCCGCGCCGCCGCCGCAGCGCGATCACCGTGCGGCACGTCAGCGGGTCGACCACCGCCTGCACCCGCTGCCTGCCGTGCTTGGCCGGATAGTCGAAGATCACCGTGTTGCCGCGGCGGCAGGTGTGTTCGCGCAGCAGGGTCGTCAGCCCGTAGGTGCTGTTCTGGTCGGTGTACCGGTCGCTGCCGATGCGGAAGAACCCGAAGTCGAGCAGCCGCACCGCGGTCGACAGCACCCGCTCCCGCGTCAGCCCCCGCCCGCCCAGCGCGGCCTCGGCCGCCTCCCGCACCCGCGGCAGCGCCTCGGCGACGTCGAGCACGTGATCGTGCTTGGCCTGCTCCTGCTCGGCCCGGAACTGCGGATGGTACAGGTACTGCCGCCGCCCGGCGGCGTCGGTGCCGACGGCCTGCAGATGCCCGTTGGCCGCGGCACAGATCCACACGTCCCGCCACGCCGGGGGGATGACCAGCGAGTCGATGCGGCTCAACGCCGCGGCGTCCCGCAACGGCGCCCCGTCCGTGTCGAGGTACCGGAAGCCCCGCCCCCGCCGCCTGCGCGAGTAGCCGGGTTCAGTGGGCCTGGTATGGCGTAGCCGCAACGATCCTCCCCGGCGCACACCCCTGCCCCGGCACGCCCGCATTATGCGCGCTACGCCACCCGCTTGGCCGGCGCGGCCCACGTGTTGCAAGCGGAGGGCGACCCCGCCTTGTACCCGCGGCGCAGCCAGAAGTCGATGCTCTCGCCGGTGCCGTGGTCGCGGGAGTCACTCCAGTCGTCGCCCGTGGCCCTGGCGTACCACCGCAGATACCCCCAGTCGTTCGCGTTCCGATCGAGGGATTTCCAGACGCTGCTGATGAACACACCGGAGAGGCAGTCGGCCTGCAGCTCCAACCGGCGCGACTGCTGGTCGGCCGCGTCCGCCTCCTCGTCGGCGGAGCCGAAGGCGGAGGCGGCGAGGATGCCGGTCAGGTTCTGCACATGATGCCCGTACTCGTGCCCGAGAACGAACATGAGCGCCAGAGTGTCCGACTCGTCCAGCAGATGATGGTTGAGCAGCACGGTGATGTGGTGGTTCCCCGAGCAGTATGCGGCCTGAGCGTTCTTGCCCCAGCCGCCACCACAGTCGCGCCGGGGCTTGGTGATGAAGTGCAGGCTGGGCCGTTCGAAGTCCACCCTGATCTTCTTCAGCTCGCCGTGCCACGCGCGATCCAGGCACTTCTCCACCGCCCGAAGGTACGAAGCGGCCGACTTGGCGCTCCCCACCGCGACCCGCTTCTCCGGGCACGCCTGCTTCTTGAGCCGCCCCGCCTTGTACAGCGAGTTCTTCTTCAGCCGATCGGCCGACGCGCCAGGCGCCCGCGCTTCCGTCGCGGTGTCGCCCCCGGAACGCGCCGAACCCGCCCCGGCGGCGGGAGCGGCCGCGGACCCGACCAGAAGAGCGGCGAGTAAGGGGGCAAGGAGGAAAGTTCGCATGACCCCGGGATCATAGAGACCGGCACAAACCGATCAAACAAGAATAAGTCACAAACCAATACCCATCACATACGGCCCACCCAAACCCCACAAAACCAAGCCCCAAAACCACCCATGACCAGAAAACCAACAACAATCCGACCACCCCGAAAACGGCACAGGCCAAGCCCCACCCCCAGCCCTGACGCCAGGAGCCCCAGCGCGGGCATCCCCGCAGGTCCGGCGAGCCGCCAAAAGGACAAGGCCACAGAATCCGGTCAACCCAAAGCCGCAGGGACACGAGGCGCCGCAGGGCGGCGAGATCCGCGGTCTCGGCGAGCCAACGCAAGCAGGAAATTCCCAAGAGCGTCCGCAAGACGCCGAACGCCATGAAGGGGATGCCACAGGAGCGGAAGAGGCTAAAGCCGCAAATCGCCGAGGGGAGTACCCCAACGGGGTGAGCGGAGACGCCACAGTGGCCGCACGCCGGCCACGGCCCAGGTAGCCGTGGCGGCGCAAGCCGAAATCCCTCACAACGGACAGAGAGCCCTCAAGGCGGCGAACGCCGGAAAGCCCTACAACGGACAGAGAGCCGCCAAGGCGGCGAACACCGAGGGCGGCGTCGGCCGGAAAGCCTCACAACGGACAGAGAGCCC
>JBIQJI010000160.1:0-1744 GCA_044507605.1 Actinomycetales bacterium
CGAGCGCCCTGAAGGGTGTGGGGTCGGGCCGGTGCCTGGACGTGACCGGCGCGTCGCAGGACAGCGGCACGGAGGTGGAGATCTGGGACTGCAACGGCCAGTCCAACCAGCAGTGGACCGCCACCAGCAGCGGCGAGCTGCGGGTCTACGGCAACAAGTGCCTGGACGTGTACGGCGCCGGCACCGCCAACGGCACCAGCGTGATCATCTGGGACTGCAACGGCCAGAGCAACCAGCAGTGGCGCTTCAACGGCGATGGCACCATCACCGCCGTCGGCGCCAACAAGTGCCTGGACGTCTCCGGCGCCGGCACCGCCAACGGCACCAAGGTGCAGATCTGGGACTGCCACGGCGGCACCAACCAGCAGTGGACCCGCTCCTGACGAGCGGTCCCGTGCGCCCGGCCCGGGGGCCGCGCTCCTGACCAGACCCCCGCGCCGAACGGGCCGCCCCTACCACGCCCCCGCCGTCCGGTTCGCCGGTCAGCGGGGGCGTGCGGGTCCCGTCGTGCCGCGCAGCGAGATGGGCGGGGTGACGAGCAGGCGGCGATGAGGGGCGGCGGGGTCGGCGATCCGCCGGATGAGCAGCTCGACGGCCTGGGCGCCGAGCTCGTCGGCGGGCACGTCGGCCGCGGTGAGCGGCGGATGCAGGCTCTCCGCCCAGTGCCGGCCGGCCACCCCCGCGATGGAGAAGTCCCGGGGCACGGTCAGGCCGGCGCGTTCTATCGCGCGGTACATGCCCGGTATGGCGACCTCGTTGATGGTGGCGATGGCGGTGAGATCGGGATGGTCGGCGAGCAGCCGCGACACGCAGGACATGCCGGAGCGGGTGTCGTCTGCACAGCACACCTGCACGCCGTCGACGCCGCGCTCCGCCACGGCGGTGCCGAAACCGATGCGGGCCCGGTGGGCGGGGCCGTACCCGGCCGCGAGCAGCTCGGCGGAGCGGTTGACCAGGGCGATGCGACGATGGCCCAGGTCGGCCAGATGGTGCACGCACGCGGCGATCAGCGTCTCGTAGTCGATGTCGACCCACGACATCTCGTCGGGGTGGTCGGTGCGGCCGATGCCGACGAACGGCAGGTCGGTCTGCCGCAGCCGGGCGACCCGGTCGTCCTCCAGCCGGATCTCCATGAGGAGCACGCCGTCGACGCGCCTGCCCCCGACCACCCGCTCGAACGAGCGGTCGTGCTCGCCCCCTGAGGGCGACAGCAGGACGTCGAGGTCGGCGCGGGCGGCGGCGTCGACGACGCTGGCGACGAAGCCGAGCTGCATGTCGGTGAGGCGCCGGCTGGCCGGCGGGATGACCAGCCCGATCGTGCGGGTCCTGCCCTCCTTCAGCGCCCTGGCGGTGGCGTTGGGCTGGTAGCCCAGCTCGTCGATGACCGCCTGGATGCGCCGGCGGGTCTGCTCGGAGACGGGACGTTTGCCGCTCAGTGCGTAGGAGACGGTGCTACGCGACACGCCCGATCGCTTAGCGATCTCCCCGATGTTCATCCCACTCCTCGGCCGGTGGTCAGCGCCCCCCACTATCGTAGGTCGAATCGTGAGCCGGCCGACCGGCGGTGTGGTCGCCGCCCGGCCGGCCCCGGTGCATCGGGCAGGTCGAGCGGCGGCCGAACCAGACGAATCGATTCGCGCGTCGGCCCTCACCGGAGGCGGCGAGCCGTCCGGTGAGGGCCGTTCCCTAGGTCAGGTGCGGGTCCACTGCTGGTTGGTGCCGCCGTGGCAGTCCCAGATCTGCA
>JBIQJI010000038.1:0-38595 GCA_044507605.1 Actinomycetales bacterium
AGAACGCGATCATGCTGTGCTCAGACCATCACCGTCCGGAGATGAAAAGCGTTCCGTGCTGTCGTCCGACCAGGTTCGGCAACTGCTTCCGGCATCCCCCTTATGCGTGGCCCTGATCACGAGCAGAAGTGCGCTGGCCGGCTTGGTGGCGAGAGAAGGAGTCACACGCGTGACGTTGGATGTTCTGCCGCCGGAGGGGGCGGTGCGGTTGCTGGCCGAGGTGATGGGGCGGGAACGGGTCGAGGCGGAGCCTGACGCGGCGCTGCGGGTCGCCGAGTTGTGCGGGCGGTTGCCGTTGGCGTTGCGGGTGGTGGCCGAGCGGGCTGCTGGGCGACCCGCGGCAGGGCTGGGCGAGGTGGCCGATGAGCTTGTGCGGGAGCGTGATCGGCTCGATGCGCTGGCCACGGACGAGGATGAGCTCAGTGATGTGCGGGCGGTCTTCTCGTGGTCCTATCGCGCTCTCGCGCCGGAGCTGAGGCGGGCGTTCCGGCTACTGGGGCTGCACGCGGGTGGTGAGATCGGGGCCGAGGCCGCCGCCGCGTTGATGGGCGTCGAGGTTGCGGTGGCGAGGCGGAGGCTGCGGGCGCTCGTCGGCGCCAGCCTGCTGCAGGAGGTCAGAGCGAATCGGTGCCGGTTGCACGATCTGCTGCGGTTGTACGCGGTGGAGCGGCTGGCGGCGGAGGAGACGGCCGAGCAGCGG
The DNA here is from genome assembly GCA_044507605.1 of Actinomycetales bacterium. Classification (GTDB taxonomy): domain Bacteria; phylum Actinomycetota; class Actinomycetes; order Streptosporangiales; family Streptosporangiaceae; genus Thermopolyspora. Next base: position 701 of record JBIQJI010000038.1, read on the forward strand.
ACCTTGGCCGTGCGCAGGGTGCTCAGCTGGTATCTGCTCACCACCGACAAGGCCCGGCAGGCCGTTCTGCCGTACTCTCCCGCCGTACCACTGGTGCCGGCGGGCACGATCGACGTGGTCGACGGGTTCGCCGATGGGCCGGAGGCGATGCGGTGGTTCGACGGTGAGCGGGCGAATCTGCTCGCCGCGCTCCGGCAGGCTGCCGACCTGGGGCAGTACGACATCGCGTGGAAGCTGGCCATGGCGTCCACCGGGCTGTTCGAGGTCGGGGCGCACTGGGCCGATTGGGAGAACAACCATCGGATCGGGTATGAGGCGGCGCTCGCCCTCGGGGATCGCTTCGGTGAGGTCGCGAACCTGCAGATGCTCGGCGATATCGCCTGGAGGTACGGCCGGTGGGACGAGGCGGCGGAGAGATATCGGCGGGTGGTGGGCGTAGCCCGCGAGCTGGGCATCGGCTGGCTGGAAGGCTTCGCCCTTCGCGGGCTCGGGCTCGCGCAGGAGGGCCTGGGTGACGTTGACGAAGCCCGTGGGCATTTCGAGGCCGCGTTGCGGGTGTTCCAGGTCGGCGGGGTACGGCGTGGGGAGGCCATGGCGCTGCTCAGTCTCGGGAACTGCGCGCGGGCGCGCGGCGACTTTCGCGAGGCCGTCGCCGTGACCGCTCAGGCCGTGGAGATCTTCACGGAGATCGAGGACACGTGGACGGCGGCGACGGGTGCCGTCGACCTGGCGGCCGATCTGCGTGGGCTGGGCAGGAAGGGCGAGGCGGCCGACCGGCTTCGTCAGGCCGCGCGGACGTTCGGCGACTTCGCCGACCCGCGCGGGCAGGCCACGGCGCTCGTACCCCTCGGCGAGATCCTCGTCGAGACGGGAGATCTCGACGAGGCTCGCGACTGCTGGCGACGCGCCCTCGCGCTGTACGAGAGCCTGGCCGACCCTCAGGCGGACGACGTTCGCGCCCGCCTCGCCCACGTGGACCCGCCCGGCTGATCCGCCCGCGAACCTGCTGCTGTCACGCCGGAAGGTGCTCGCATCCCCGTAGGGCGACCGCAGGGCGGCGACGTAGCCGCCACCATTGAGTAGCGGGCGGGGTTTCGGGCCGGGTGGTCAGTCGTCCCACATGTGACCGGCAGGAGTGGCTTCGCCGTCGCCCTGACCGGACGGGGCGCCGTTGTCGTGGTAACCCGCGGGCACCGCATTGTCGTGATATCCCGCGGGAGCGGCGGCGGCGCCAGCGCCCGAGGCGCCGAGTGCGATGCCGCAGGCGGCCAGCGCGGCGCCTATCGCGATGGCCGAGATCGCTTTCCTGATACGCATTCGCGTCCCCCTTCAGTTGTGCCGGTGCTCGCCGGTCGCTTGTCGTCCGGCTGAGCCGACTCTTGCCGTGCCGGCCCGTCAGAGGGAAGGTTCGGCGGCTTTCGTGTCCGGAAAGCTGGGCGTTCTGTCGCGTTTTCCGGCGTCAGGTGGGTCTCTGCGGGTCCGGGGAGCGCTCGGAATGGCCGGTTAGTGCGGCGGTTTGCGCCACGCGAGGGAGTAGCGGCGGAGCACGTGCCGGCGGTAGCGGACTCCGGGCAGCAGGCGTCGCGCCCTCCTGGACGTCCCGATAGCCCATCCGCGCAGGGGCCGCCGGCATTCCCTCCGGGCCGCTCGCGTGGCGCAGCAGCTTCGTGACGCGCACGATCGGCGTCGCCGCGACGTATGCCGCCCAGTCGGTCAGGGTCGTCTCTTTGGCCAGGCCGACCACCACCAGCGTGCCGCCGGGGCGTAGCAGGTCGCGCATGCGGGTGAGCGCCGCCTCGAAGTCCATGTGGTGGATCGCGGTGACCGAGCAGATGAAATCGAAGCCGGCGGCGGGCAGGTCCACGGTGAGGAAGTCGCCTTCGATGAAGGTCGGCTCGGGCCGATCGGCTGCGAGTTCACGAGCGCGGGCGATCATCACCGCGGAACTGTCGACACCGGTGACGCGTTTCGCCGACTTCGCCAGTTTGCGCGCCAGCAGGCCATCTCCGCAGCCCACGTCGAGAGCGTCACCGCACCCTTCGGGCACCGCCCGGAGGATGTCCGGATGCCGGGCCACATTGGTGTTCCAGTACGGATTTTCATCGGTGCGGCGCATCGGCCAAGCCTAGGAGCGCCGGCCCGGCCGACGGGTGAAGAGGAGTGCCCCTACAGGTAGTTGCGTTGGTAGGTTTTGTCGCGTTCGTAGCGTTGTCTGGCCTCCTGGGTTGCTTGGGTGGTGGAGGTCTCGGCTACGGGGACGTCCCAGGTGGCCTCGGAGTCGGGGGCCGCGCCGGGAGTGGTCGTGGTGTAGATGACGGTGGTGCGGGAGGACTCGCGGGCCTTGGTGAGGGCGCTGCGGAGCTGGGCGGGGGTGGCGGCGCGCAGGACGTCGGCGCCGAGGCTGGCGGCGTTGGCGGCCAAGTCGACCGGGAGGTGGGCGCCGTCGAGGTCGCCGGTGGTGCCGCGGAGGCGGTAGGAGGTGCCGAGGCGGGCCGCGCCGACCGACTCGGACAGGTTGCCGATGGAGGCGAAGCCGTGGTTGTCGACGATGACGATGATCAGCTTGATGCCTTCCTGGACGGCCGTGGCGATCTCCTGAGCCATCATGAGGTACGAGCCGTCGCCGACCAGGACGAACACCTCGCGGTCGGGGGCGGCCAGCTTGACGCCCAGGCCGCCGGCGATCTCGTAGCCCATGCAGGAGTAGCCGTATTCGACGTGGTAGGCCTTCGGGTCGCTGGACCGCCACAGCTTGTGCAGGTCGCCGGGCATCGAGCCGGCGGCGTTGACGACCACGCCGTCGTCGGCCGCGGCCTCGTTGACGACGCCGAGCAGCACCGGCTGGGTGAGGGCGTCGCCGCTGATCGACTCGGTGACTCGGGCGTGCCAGGCCGCGCCGAGGCGGGCGGCCCGCTCGGACCATTCGGGGGCGGCCCGCCAGTCGCCGAGGGCTGCGGACAGGGCGGTGAGGGCTTCGCGGGCGTCGGCGACGAGCATCAGGGCGGCGTTCTTGGCGGCGTCGAACGCGGCCACGTTGATGTTGACGAAGTTCGCCTCGCCGAACAGGGTGCGGGAGGCCGTGGTGAAGTCGCTGTATCGGGTGCCGACGCCGATGACCAGGTCGGCGTCGCGGGCGAGGGCGTTGGCGGCGGCGGTGCCGGTGTGGCCGATGGCGCCGGCGGCGAGGGGGTGGTCGTGGGGCAGGACGCCCTTGCCGGCCTGGGTCTCGCCCACGGGCACGCCGTGCCGCTCGGCGAAGGCCCGCAGCTCGGCCCACGCCTCGCTGTAGATCACTCCGCCCCCGGCGACGATGAGGGGCCGCCGGGCGGCCGAGATGGCTCGCAGGGCGCGCCCGAGCGCGGCGGTCTCCGGGGCCGGGCGCGGAATGTGCCAGACGCGCCGCGCGAACAGCTCGTCGGGCCAGTCGTGTGCCTCGGCCTGGACGTCCTGGGGCAGCGCGAGGGTGACCGCGCCGGTTTCGGCGGGGTCGGTGAGCACGCGCATGGCGGCCATGAGCGCCGACGGCAGCTGCTCGGGCCGGTTGATGCGGTCGAAGTAGCGCGAGACGGGGCGCAGGCAGTCGTTGACGCTGATGTCGTAGGACCGGGGGTCCTCCAGCTCCTGGAGCACGGGGTTGGCGACGCGGGTGGCGAAGATGTCGCCGGGGAGCAGCAGCACCGGGAGGCGGTTGATCGTCGCGAGGGCGGCCCCGGTCACCATGTTGGTCGCGCCGGGACCGATGGAGCTGGTGCAGGCCAGCGTGGCGAGGCGGTTGAGCGTGCGGGCGTAGCCGACGGCCGTGTGCACCATGGCCTGCTCGTTGCGGGCCAGGAAGTAGGGCAGGGCGTCGCCCGTGCCGGCGCCCTGCTGGGCGAGGGCCTGGCCGATGCCGGCGACGTTGCCGTGGCCGAAGATGCCGAAGCAGCCGGGCACGAGGCGGCGCTCGACGCCGTCGCGCTCGCTCCACTGCTGCGGCAGGAACCTGGTGATGGCCTGCGCGACCGTGAGCCGCACCGTCATGCCCGTCTCCTCTCGGGGAAAACCGTCTGCTCCCCGGCGCGGGGGCCCGCCGCCGGGCCGGTCGGGGAGCCTTGCCGGGGATCCTGCCCGGAATCGGCGCCGTGCCCGGGCGCGGCGTGCGTCGCGGGCCCGGAGCCCGCCGGCGGGTGCGGCTCGGCGCGCCCGCCGGTCGTCATGGGCACCCTGGTGTCGAGGGGCTGGTCCGCCCAGGTGGAACGGATCCAGGCGTGCCGGGGGTCGTCGCGGAACGCCATGGACCGCTCGCCGGCGGGGCCGGCCAGCACGTTCAGGTAGTACAGGTCGTAGCCGGGGGCCGCCATGGACGGGCCGTGGTAGCCGTGGGGCACGAGCACGACGTCGCCGCCGCCGACCTCGGCGAGCACGTCGATGGGCTTGCCGGGCGAGCCGTAGACGCGCTGGTAGCCGGGGCCGCCCTCGAAGTAGTAGATCTCCTCCAGCTCGGCTTCGGCGCCGTCGGCGGCGGCGTGGTCGTGCTTGTGCGGAGGGTACGACGACCAGTTGCCGCCGGGCGTGAGCACTTCGACGGCGACCAGCTTGTCGCAGTCGAAGGCGTCCGGGGCGCAGAAGTTGTTGACCTGCCTGGTGGCCTGCCCCGCGCCCCTGACCTCGACGGGCACGTCTGCCGCCGGGCCGTAGCGGACGGGCAGCCGCCGTGTGGCCGCCGCGCTCGGCAACGCGATGCGCCCCCTTCCCTCCAGCCGCACGCTCGCCCCGATCGGCAGGTAGGCGAAATCGGTGACGGCCTCGAACACCGAGGCGCGGCCGGTCAGCTCGATCGTGGTGCCGTCGCAGCAGACCGTACAGGACCCGGACAGGGGCAGGACCAGCATCTCCTCTCCGCCTGTGGAAAACTCCACCGAGCCGCCGCGACCGCCGTCACCGTCGGGCCCACCGGGGGGTTCGAGGTCGATGACGCGCAGCCCGGAGTAGGTCCAGCCGGCCAGCTCGGGGGTGATCTCCACGGCCCAGGGTCCGGAGCGGGCCGTGCCGAACGGGAGGAACGACATGTCAGGACACCTCCAGCAGGGCGGCGGCGGTGTCCACGGCCGTCGCCACGTCGTCGTCGGGCGGGTAGAGCAGCGTCCGGCCCACCACGAGGCCGCGCACACCCGGCACCTTGAGCGCCTTGGCCCACGACGAGAAGACCTCGTCGTGGGTCTCGGCCGGGTCGCCGCCGAGCAGCAGCGTGGGCAGGGTCGTCGCCGCCATGACCCGCTCCATGTCGGGCACGACCGGCAGCTTCAGCCACGTGTAGGCCGACGTCGAGCCGAGGCCCTGCGCCACGTGCACCGCGTGGATCATGGCGTCGGCGGACAGGTCGTGGCGTACGGCGCCGTCGACGCGGCGCGACCAGAACGGCTCGATCATGGCCATCAGTCCGCGCCCGGCCAGGCCGCTGATCGCCTGGCCGCAGGACTCCAGGGTGCGCGCGGTGGCCGGGTCGTCGAGGCCGATGCGGCAGAGCATCTTGCCGCCGTCGAGGCCGCTGCGGGCGATGGACTCGATGTCGTAGGCCGTGAACCGGTCGTCGAACTCGAACACCGAGCCGTGCAGCCCGGACCGGTTCATCGACCCGATGACGATCTTGTCGTGGAGCGCGCCGAGCAGCAGCAGATCCTCCACGATGTCGGGTGTGGCGAGCAGCCCGTCGACGCCCGGCCGCGACAGCGCGACGCGCAGCCGGTCGAGCAGGTCGAAGCGGCTCGCCATCGCCATCGGCCGTCCCGACACGCCCAGCGAGCCGCGGGCCGGATGGTCGGCCGCGATGATCAGGATCTGCTCGCGGTCGCCGAGCAGGTCGGGCCGGCGTCGCCGGGCCGCCGCGGCTTCGGCGATGCGCCAGGGCCGCCGCGCCCGGTCGTCGAGCAGCCCCTTGTAGTCACGCATGCGTCTCCCCCGGCAGGTCCCCCGGCAGTTTTCCCGACAACACGGCCTCGACCTCGGCGAGCGTGGGCATCGCCGGCGCGCAGGCGAGCCGCCCGGCGACGATGGCCCCGGCGGCGTTGGCGTGCCGCAGGATGCGCTCCAGCGGCCGGCCGGCCAGCAGCCCTTCGCACAGGGCGCCGCCGAACGCGTCTCCGGCGCCGATGCCGTTGACCACGTCGACCGGCACCGGCGGCACGTCGACCGTCTCGTCGCGGGTCATGCCGAGCACGCCGTCGCCGCCCCGTTTCACGATCGCCACCTCGACCCCGGCGTCCAGCAGCGCCTTGCCGGCGGCGTACGGCTCGCGCGTGCCGGTGGCCACCTCGCACTCGTCGATGTTGCCCACGGCGACGGTGACGTGGCCGAGCGCCCGGCGCACCTGCTCGCGGGCCGCCTCCGGCGACTCCCAGAACATCGGCCGGTAGTCGAGGTCGAGCACCGTGATCGGCGCCCGGCCGCGCGCCTCCCACGCCGCGAAGTGGGCCGCGCGGCTCGGCTCCTGGGACAGGCCGGTCACCGTGCCCCAGAACAGGCGGGCCGTGCGGATGGCGTGCAGGTCCAGCTGGTGCGGGTGGATCTCCAGGTCGGGCGCCTTGGGGTAGCGGTAGAAGTAGAGCGGGAAGTGCTCGGGCGGGTGGATCTCGCAGAACACCACCGGCGTCGGGAGCCCTTCGACGGGCGTCACGTACCGATCGTCCACGTGGTACGCGGCCAGCTCGTCGTGAACGTACTCGCCGAACGGGTCGGCGCCGGTGCGGGTGATGACCGCCGAGCGCAGCCCGTAGCGGGCGGCGGCGACGGCCACGTTGGTGGGGCTGCCGCCGAGGTACTTGCCGAACGTCTCCACCTCGCGCAGCGACACGCCGATCTGCAGCGGGTAGACGTCGACGCTGACCCGGCCGATCGTCAGCACGTCGTAGGCGTCGGCCCCGGGTGCCTGTCGGGATGCGGTCATGCGAGGCTCGCCAGCAGGTCGAGGCACACCCGCACGTCGTCGGCCGGGCGGTCCTGCTCCCCGGTCAGCATGACGTCCTGCTCCAGGACGTACCAGCCCTGGTAGCCCGCGCCGCGCAGGCCCGTCACGATGCGCGCGACGTCCACGTCTCCCCTCCCCAGCGGCCGGTACATTCCGGCCCGCACACCCTCGGTGTACGTCAGCTCCCCCGACCGGACCCGGGCGGCCAGATCGGCGTCGGCGTCCTTGAGGTGCACGTGCGCGATGCGGCCGGCGGCGGCGCCGGCCAGCTCCGCCGGGTCGGTGCCGCCGATGAGCAGGTGCCCGGTGTCGAGGCACAGCGGCATGGCGCAGCCGTCCAGCACGCGGTGGACTTCCGCGCGCGTCTCGACCATGGTGCCCACGTGCGGGTGCAGGGCGACGGCACGGCCCGAGTCGGCCGCCTCCGCCGCGATCCTGCCCAGGTTGCCGAGCAGTGTGCGCCAGCCGCCGGAGTCGAGCACCGGCCGCTCGTCGTAGCCGTCGACGCCCGTGGCGGCGGCGAGCACCACGACGTCGCCGGGCCCGAAGCCCTTGAGCGCGTCGCGCAGGCCCGGCAGCGGGTCGCCCTGGTGCAGCACGACCGGGACGAACCCGCCGATGCCGCGCAGGCCGTACTCCGCGAGCAGGGCGTCGCGCTCGTCGGCCGCCTCCGGCAAGAATCCCTCGGGGCCGAACTCGGTGGCCGTCAGCCCCAGGTCGCGCATCTCCGCCAGCACGCGGTCGCGGCCGAGCCGATGCCCCCAGCCGGGCACCTCGCACACGCCCCACGAGATGGGCGCCCCCGCGATCTTCATCGGGCCACCTCGCTCACCCGCACCGGCTCCCCGCGCCGCAGCGACAGGTCGGCCGCCTCGGCGATCGTGAGCGCGGCCAGCGCGTCCTCGATCGTGCAAGGGCTTTCCCGCTTGTCCCGCACGGCCGCGAGGAACGCGGTCAGCTCGGCGACGTACGCCGCGCCGAAGCGGGTCACGAACTCCGGCCAGGCCGGCCCGGCGGGGAACGTGACCCCCGGCTCGGCCGAGGTCAGCGGCACCCGGTCGTCCAGGCCCACCGCCCACGTGCCGAGCGTGCCCGCCAGCTCCATGCGGACGTCGTAGCCGGCGCCGTTGTAGCGCGAGCCCTGGAGCGTGGCCAGGGTGCCGTCGCGCATGGTCAGCACGGCGGCGCTGTTGTCGACGTCGCCGGCCTCGGCGAAGTAGGAGTCGCCGCGGTTGGCTCCCGTGGCGTACACCGACTCGACCTCGCCGCCGGTCACCCAGCGCAGAATGTCGAAGTCGTGGATGTGGCAGTCGCGGAAGATGCCACCTGAGAGGGGAATGTATCCGGCGGGTGGCGGCGAGGCGTCGGCCGTCACCATGTGCACCCGATGCAGGGTGCCGAGGCTGCCGAGCGCGGCCTTCGCCGCGGCGTACCCCGCGTCGAAGCGGCGCTGGAAGCCGATGTGCACCAGGGCATCGGCGGCCTTGGCCGCCTCCAGCACCTCCAGCGTCTCCGTCATGCCGAGCGCCACCGGTTTCTCGCAGAACACCGGCACGCCCGCGCCGATCGCCGCCATCAGCAGCGGCGCGTGCGTCGCCGTCGGCGTCGCGATCACTACGGCGTCGGCGTCGAGCGGGTCGCTCGGACCGCCCACCCGCACCCGCGCGCCGCCGCCCGACCCCAGCCGGCCGGCTGCCTCTTCCGCCCGTCCGGTGTCGGCGTCGTACACGATCAGTTCGTCGACCCTCGTGGCGAGGGTCGTCGCATGAAACGCGCCGATCCGGCCCAGACCCATCAGCCCTACGCGCATGTCACCTCCGGCTCGGGGAGTGCCCACTGGTCCTAGTTCTAAGCGAGCACTGCCGATCAGTCAACTACTATGTCCTGACATTCTGACGAACTGTCATTGTGTAGTTCATCACTCCTCACGTCAACGCCTACGGGACAGGAACCGCGAAGATCAGCCGGTGGGGTCGAGACGGCGGGCGTCGCGGGCCCGCGCGCGGAAGGTGCGGCGATAGGTGGACGGAGACACCCCGACCGTGCGATTGAAGTGCCGGCGCAGCGTCGCCGCGGTGCCCATGCCGGTGGCCGCCGCGATCGCGTCGACGCTGTCGTCGGTGGTCTCCAGCAGCTCCTGGGCGAGACGGATCCGCTGCGTCAGCAGCCAGCGCAGCGGCGTGGTGCCGGTCGCCGCCCTGAAGTGACGGCCCAGGTTGCGCGAGCTCATCCGCGCCCTGCGGGCCAGATCCTCGACGGTCAGCGGGAGGTCCAGCCGTTCGATCACCCAGGGGAACAGCTCGGCGAGCGGATGGCCGTCGGGCGCGGGCACCGGCGCGCGGACGAACTGGGCCTGACCGCCGTCCCGATGCGGCGGCACGACCAGGCGTCGGGCGACCGCGTTGGCCACCGACGAGCCGTGGTCACGGCGGACCAGATGCAGGCACAGGTCCATGGCCGCGGCCTTGCCGGCGGAGGTGAGCACCCTGCCGTTATCCACGTACAGGACGTCCGGATCCACCGTCACCCGGGGATAGCGGACGGCCAGCGCCCGCGTGTGGGCCCAGTGCGTGGTCGCGCGCCGCCCGTCCAGCAGACCGGCGGCCGCCAGCACGAACGCGCCCGTGCACAGCGAGGCCACGCGCGCGCCCGCGTCGTAGGCCGCACGCACCGCGTCGACCAGATCGGCGGGCGGATCCGCGTCGACGTCCGCCCAGCCCGGGACGATCACCGTGCCGGCGCTCGGGAGCCTGTCGAGGCCGTGGTCGGGCTCCAGCCCGAACCGGCCGGCCCGCACGGCGCCCGAGCCACAGACGACGACCTCGTACCAGGGCCCGGCCACGCCGGTCGGGCGGGCCCCGAAGACCTCGCAGGCCAAGGACAGCTCGAAGTGCAGCATCCCGTCGGTGACGGCCAGCGCGACGGTGCCCATGTCCGAAATTGTACGGACCGTGGCGTTCCAGACGCTCGCGCAAGATCCCCCGGGCTCGTCAGGATGTCCGCGACAGATCCCGGCAGATCGCGGCAGATCAGGCGGATCGGCACGTACGAGGGGAGAACCCATGGGACCAGGGCCCACGGTGACGGTGTTCGGCGCTTACGGGCACACCGGGCGGTTCGTGGTGGCGCGGCTGCGCGATCGCGGCTTCGTTCCGATCCTGTCCGGGCGCGACGCCGGCAAGCTGCAAGCGCTGGCGGAGTCGGCGCCCGGGCCGGCAGCACGCCCGGCCTCGGTCGACGACCCGGCCTCGCTCGACCGCGCGCTGGCCGGAGCGGCGGCCGTGGTCAACTGTGCCGGGCCTTTCGCCACGACCGCCGCTCCGGTGATCGAGGCGGCGCTGCGCGCCGGGATCCCCTATGTGGACGTGGCCGCCGAGATCGAGGCCAACGTGGACACGTTCACCCGCTTCGCGGACCGCGCCCGTGCCGCGGACGCGGTGATCGTCCCCGCGATGGCCTTCTACGGCGGCCTCGGCGACCTGCTGACCACCGTGGCGATGGGCGACTGGACGGCCGCCGACGAGGCGCACATCGCGTACGGGCTGAGCGGCTGGCACCCCACCCCCGGAACCCGTGTCGCGGGTGCGGTCTCCCGGCAGCGGCGGGACGGCCGGCACGTCCGCTACAGGAAGGGGCGGCTGGAGTACCACGACGACGAATCGCCGACCCTGGACTGGCCCTTCCCCCGGCCGATGGGCCCTCGGGCCGTCATCGGCGAGTTCACGATGGCCGACGTCGTCACCGTCCCCAGCCACCTGTCCGTCCCCGAGGTGCGCACCTATATGACGGTCGAGGCGGCGAGGGACGTGGCCGACCCGGACACCCCGGCGCCGGCCCCCGCCGACGAGCAGGGACGGTCCGCGCAGACCTTCCTCGTCGATGTCGTCGTGCGCCGCGGCGGCCGGGCACGACGCGCCGCGGCCGGCGGCCGGGACATCTACGCCGTGACCGCGCCGCTCGTGGTCGAAGCCCTCGACCGCATCCTCACCGGACGGACCCGGACGAACGGCGTCGCCTCCGCCGGCGAGATCTTCGACGCGCCCGGCTTCCTGCGCGCGCTGTCCGCACACCTCTCCCTGGACCTGCACCAGTAGTCCCTGGACGCGCCGGTAGCGCCCCCTGGAGCCGGCGCGCGTCGTCCTTTCGCCCGAATCCACGGCCGGCGCGCGCACGGCGGCCGGGGCCGCGCCGGCGCCCGGGTCGTCCACAAGGGAGTTATCCACAAGGGGAGAGCCCGGGTGAGCGCGAAGAGCGCGACGCCGTACCCTCTAGGGCAGAGCAGCGCCCGACCACGGAGGATCGACGAAGATGCCCGAGTTCGACTACACCGACCTGCTTCCGCTTGGACCGGATGAGACCGAGTATCGGCTGGTCACCGCCGAGGGGGTGCGTGTGGTCGAGGCCGCCGGGCGGACGTTCCTCGAAGTCGATCCCGAGGCGCTGCGACTGCTCACCGAGACCGCGATCCACGACATCTCGCACTTTCTGCGGTCGAGTCACCTGGCCCAGCTCCGTAAGATCATCGACGATCCGGAGTCGAGCGGAAATGACCGGTTCGTCGCCCTCGACCTGCTGAAGAACGCCTCGATCTCGGCGGGCGGCGTGCTCCCGATGTGTCAAGACACCGGCACGGCCATCGTGATGGGCAAACGCGGCCGGCACGTGCTCACCGACGGGCGTGACGCCGAGCACCTCTCGCGGGGCGTCTACGACGCCTACACCAAGCTCAACCTGCGCTACTCGCAGATGGCGCCGCTGACCATGTGGGACGAGAAGAACACCGGGAGCAACCTGCCGGCCCAGATCGAGCTGTACGCCGAGGACCCGCACGGCCATCCGGACGAGTACGCGCTGCTGTTCATGGCCAAGGGCGGCGGGTCGGCCAACAAGTCGTTCCTGTACCAGGAGACCAAGGCCGTGCTCAACGAGGCGCGCATGCTGGCCTTCCTGGAGGAGAAGATCCGCTCGCTCGGCACCGCCGCCTGCCCGCCCTACCATCTGGCCGTGGTCGTGGGCGGCACGAGCGCCGAGTACGCTCTGAAGACCGCCAAGTACGCCTCGGCCCGCTACCTCGACACGATGCCGACCGAGGGCTCGCCGAGCGGCCACGGGTTCCGCGACCTGGAGATGGAGAAGAAGGTCTTCGAGCTGACCCAGAAGCTCGGCATCGGCGCCCAGTTCGGCGGCAAGTACTTCTGCCACGATGTCCGCGTGATCCGGCTGCCCCGCCACGGCGCGTCGTGCCCGGTCGCCATCGCCGTGTCGTGCAGCGCCGACCGGCAGGCCCTGGCGAAGATCACGCCGGAGGGGGTGTTCCTGGAGAAGCTGGAGACCGACCCGGCCCGCTTCCTGCCCGACACGACCGACGAGCACCTCTCCGACGACGTGGTCAAGATCGACCTGAACCGGCCGATGGCCGAGGTTCTCGCCGAGCTGACGAAGTACCCGGTCAAGACCCGGCTGTCGCTCACCGGCCCGCTGGTCGTGGCCCGCGACATCGCCCACGCCAAGATCGCCGAGCGCCTCGACGCCGGCGAGGAGATGCCGGCGTACCTCCGCGACCACGCCGTCTACTACGCCGGCCCCGCCAAGACGCCCGAGGGCTACGCCAGCGGCTCGTTCGGCCCCACCACCGCGGGGCGCATGGACTCCTACGTCGAGCGCTTCCAGGCCGCCGGCGGCTCACTCGTCATGCTCGCCAAAGGCAACCGCTCCAAGCAGGTCACCGACGCCTGCCGGACCCACGGCGGCTTCTACCTCGGCTCCATCGGCGGCCCGGCCGCCCGCCTGGCCCAAGACTGCATCAAGAAGGTGGAGGTGCTGGAGTATCCCGAGCTCGGCATGGAGGCCGTCTGGAAGATCGAAGTCGAGGACTTCCCGGCCTTCATCGTCGTCGACGACAAGGGCAACGACTTCTTCAGCCCTCAGGAGCCGACCACCCTCGGCATGCCGACCCGCCGCCGCTAGCACCGGCCGCCACGGGTTTTCGCCGCCAGGTCCGCAGCACGCACTACTCCCCTGGGGGTAGCCGGGGCCTGGCCTACCGTACGGGTGTCAGGTGCAGATGTCTCCCCGGGCACGACGACCGCTGACCTGCGCGAAGACCACGATGGCGGCATGCACACGATCCCATCGAAAGACGAGACCGCGGTCATCGGGCCGGTCGCGCGGCCGGGGGCGACCCTCACCGCGGTGGCCGTCGTCCAGTTCATGGTGTCGCTGGACCTGTCCGTCGTGAACGTCGGCCTGCCGCAGATCGCGACCGGCCTCGGCTTCGGCATGCTGGGCGTGACCTGGGTGATCCACGCCTACGCGCTCGCCTTCGGCGGGCTGCTCCTGCTGGGCGGCAAGGCCGCCGACCGGTACGGCCACAAGCGGGTCCTGCTGATCGGTCTCGGCATGTTCGGCCTCGCCTCGCTCGCGGGGGGCCTCGCCCAAGACCCCGGACAGCTGGTGGCCGCCCGCGCCGTGCAGGGCATCGGCGCGGCCGCGCTGGCCCCGGCGGCGCTGGCGCTGCTGACCTCGGCGTTCCCCTCGGGGCGGGCCCGTGTCCGGGCCTTCGGCATCTGGAGCGCCATGAACGCCGCAGGGGGCGCCCTCGGCGTCCTGATCGGCGGCCTCCTCACCGAGTACGCCGGGTGGCGCTGGGTGATGTTCGTGAACGTGCCGATGGCGGCGTTCGCGCTGGGCCTGGCCTGGCGGGCCGTCGCCGCCGACCGGCGTCCGGTGCGCGGCGGGCGTCCCGACGTGCTCGGCGCCGTGCTGGCCACGGCGGGCATGACGCTGCTGGTGTTCGGCGTCGTCCGCACCGACCGATACGGGTGGGCGTCGCCGGTGACCGTGACGACGCTGGTGGTCGCCGCCGCGCTGCTGGCCGTCTTCGTCCTGGTCGAGCGGACCACCACCCGCGAGCCACTGGTCCGGCTCGGCCTGTTCGCCAACCGCGCGGTTTCCGGCGCCAACGCCTACAACCTTCTCGTGGGGGCGGCCCTGGCCTCGGCCTTCTACTTCATTTCGCTCTACCTGCAGCGTGTGCTCGGCGTCGGGGCGGCGCTGACCGGGGTCGAGTTCCTGCCGTTCGCCTTCGGCGTGATCGCCGGTTCGATGCTCGCCATCAAGCTCGGCTACCGGCTCGCGCCGCGCACCCTCATGGTCCTCGGCGGGCTGCTGACCGCGGCCGGGTTCGCCTGGTTCGGCCTGATCAGCCCGGACGGCACCTTCGCCGTGCACATCCTCGGGCCCTCGATCGCCGCCAGTGTGGGCTTCGGGCTCTGCCTCGGCCCGCTCGTCTCCATCGCCACCGTCGGCGTCGCGCACCACGAGGCCGGCACCGCCTCGGGCCTGCTCAACAGTTCCCGCCAGATCGGCGCCTCGCTGGGGCTGGCCGCCCTCGGCACCGTCGCCCACAACCGCACCGGCACGGTCGTCACCCCCGAGTCCCTCACCGACGGATACGCGCTCGGCCTGACCCTCTGCGCCGCGCTGCTGCTCACCGCCGCGCTCGTCGCCTTCACCGTCCTGCGCCGGACCGGCCAGGAGGCCCGCGCCGCACGCACCACGGGCCGCGGCCCGCTGCCCGCCCGCGACTGACGGGCGACGCGGCGGGCACAGAACGGGTTCGGCGGAGGTCGAGGACCGGAAAAATCGGTGGGATGGGCGGAGGCGGCCGCGATAGCGTGGGGGTCGCCCCGGGAGACGTGGGCGTCGGCGCGAACTACGGGAGGATCAGATGCGGCGTCACTTCGGTACGACCCAGCCTGCTGACCGTCCTACCGGAGTTCCGTGCATCCATGACCACCTTGAACATCGGCGTGCTCGCGCACGTCGATGCGGGTAAGACCAGCCTCACCGAGCGACTCCTTTTCGACACCGGGGTGATCTCCACGCTCGGCAGCGTCGACGCCGGAGACACCCAGACCGACACCAATGCCATCGAACGGCGACGCGGCATCACCATCCGTTCCGCCGTCGCCTCGTTCCGGATCGGCGACCTCCAGGTCAACCTGATCGACACGCCCGGCCACGCCGATTTCGTGGCCGAGGTCGAGCGGGCCCTCGGCGTGCTCGACGGCGTGATCCTGGTGATCTCCGCCGTCGAGGGCGTGCAGGCGCAGACGCGGATCCTGCTGCGCACCGTGGCCAAGATGCGGCTGCCCACGCTGCTGTTCGTCAACAAGATCGACCGGATGGGTGCGCTGCAGCGCGACATCCTCGCCGGGCTGCCGGTGATCAGGTTGACCGAGGTGCGGCAGGGTCGCGTCGTGCCCGTGCCCATCGACGCCGAGGCCCTCGCCGACCACGACGACGCGCTGCTGGAGGCCCTCGTCGCCGGCCGGGTGCCGAGCCACGACGACCTGCGCAAGGCGCTGGCCGCGCAGACCGCCGCGTGTCGGGTCCTGCCCGTCTTCCACGGCTCGGCCATCACCGGGCAGGGCGTGGCCGAGCTCCTCGACGGCATCCACGACCTGCTGCCCGTGCCGGCGCCCCGCGATGACGAGCTCAGTGGCACGATCTTCGCCATCGAGCGCGATCCGGGCGGGCGCAAGGTGGCGTACCTGCGGCTGTTCTCCGGCGAGGTGCGCCCCCGGCAGCGGCTCGCCCAGGGTGTCGTGACCGGCCTGCGGGTTCTCGGCCCCGACCGCGCGAGCGGCGCCGACCGGCTCACGGCGGGCGACATCGCCAAGGTGTGGGGCCTGTCGCGTGCCCGGGTCGGCGACCGGCTGTCGCCGGGCGAAGGCGGCGCATCCGTCTTCGCCCCGCCGGGCCTGGAGACCGTGGTGCGGGCGGTCCGCCCCGGCGACTCCTCCCGGTTGCGGGCGGCCCTGCTGTGGCTGGCCGACCAGGACCCGCTGATCGGCACCCGGGCGCTGCCCGGCGGGGGCACCTCGGTGCTGCTGTACGGCGAGGTGCAGAAGGAGGTGCTGCGCGAGCGGCTGCGCGAGGAGTTCGGCGTCGAGGCCGAGTTCTCCGACAGCACACCGACCTACTTCGAGCGGCCCGCCGGCCCGGGCGCCGCCGTCGCGGAGATCCGCCGCGACGGCAGCCATGACTTCTGGGCCACGGTGGGGCTCCGCGTCGAGCCGGGCACCGGGTTCACGTACCGCCGCGAGGTCGAGATCGGCATCCTGCCGCACACCTTCGACCAGGCGATCGAGGACACCGTGCGCGCCGCCCTCGCCGAAGGCCTGTACGGCTGGCCCGTCACCGACCTCACCGTGACCCTGTTCCGGTCGGGGTACCACGCCCCGTCGAGCACGGCCGCCGATTTCCGCAACGTCACGCCGATGGTCCTCATGCGCGCCCTGGCCGACGCCGGCACCCACGTGTACGAGCCGTGTCACGTTTTCGAGCTGGAGGTTCCACCCGACACCTTCGGTCAGGTCGCCGCCAGGCTCACGGCCCTCGGCGCCGAACTGACCGAGACGACGGTGTCGATGCTCACCGGGTCGCTGCCGTCGCGCCTGGTCAACGAGGCACGCCGCCTGCTGCCGGCCCTGACCCGAGGCGAGGCCGTCTGGTGGTCCCGCCCCTCGGGCGACCGTCGTGTCCGGGGCCGCCGGCCCACCCGTCCCCGCACCGACGGCAATCCGCTCGACCGGGAGGAGTACCTCCGCCACCTCGCCATGACCTGACCGCCAGGACGTCGGGAAGCGCCGGGCCCTGGCCGCCCTGCCCACGGGCCCGGGCCGGCCGGCGTCGGGGTCAAGGCCGGGCCGGGTCAGCCGGCGATCAGGAAGGCGACTCCGCCGATGGCCACGAGCGCCCCGATGACCATGAAGATCACGCCGAGGAGGGTGCCGCGGCCCGTCATGGTGTCGAGGCGGGCCTCCTGCGGGTTCTCCGGGTCGTACAGCACGGTGACGGCCTGGCCGGGCCGGGCGGGAGCGGGTCGCGAGCCCACGTCGGACGTCGCCTGCACGGTCCGTCCGTCGAGCGTCTGGAACCGCAGCACGGGATGATAGGTGCCGCCGTTCCTGCTGCGGGACCAGGACAGGTCGACCACGACGCCCGGCACCCGGTGGGCCCGCGCCAGAAACGCCCGGGTCGACCGATACGAGTGGAAACCCAGCCCGGCGAAGAGCACCCCCACCGCACTGAACAACAGATCGCCCACGGCCCTCTCCCAGCTCTCGCCGCTCAACCCGATCACACCCACCGGCGGCCATCGCCCGGCCCGGTTCGCCCTCGCGCGGCCAACACGCTAGGCCCGCCGGGCCCCCGCTGTCATCCGCTTCGCCGGCGGTCACGGCCAAGGACATGTCCGTCGAAATCCACCCGCCCTATGTCGGCGATGCGGGTTTCGTCCGTCCGGCGTTCGGTCATGTACCGGCAAAGACGTCGTGGTGCCCGTGCTGCGGCCGCAGCGGCCGCCTGGTCGCCGGGGAGGTGCGGTGATGCGTGAGCGGAACGGTCGCGGCGGGCCTGACGGCGGCATCGGCGGTCCGCCGCCCGCGGAGCTGCGCGCGCGGGTGCGGGCCGGAGACTGGGACGGGCATACGAGCGGGGCGGCGCTCGGCTACGTCCAGGCCAACGTGGTGATCCTGCCCAAGGCGATGGCGGGGACGTTCCGGGAGTTCTGCCTGGCCAATCCCCGTTCGCTGCCGCTGGTCGAGATGAGCGAGCCGGGGGTGCCCGACCGGTGGCTGGTGGCGCCCGGGGCCGACATTCGCACCGACGTGCCGCGGTACGTCGTGTACCGGTACGGCGAGGCGGTGGAGCGGCCCGGGGACATTCTGCGGCTGTGGCGGGACGATTTCGTGGCGTTCCTGCTCGGCTGCAGCTTCACCGCCGAGGAGCGGCTGGTCGCCGCCGGCGTGCGGGTCCCGCACCTGGCCGCCGGGCGCAACGTCGCCATGTTCGTCACCGACCGCTCCTGCGCACCGGCCGGGCCCTGGCACGGGCCTCTCGTGGTGTCGATGCGGCCGATCGACGACGAGCAGGTCGGCCTGGCCACCGAGGTCACGGCGCGGCTGCCCATCGCCCACGGCGCCCCCATCCATGTCGGCGACCCTGCCGGGCTCGGCATCGCCGACCTGGCCGCCCCCGACTACGGCGACCCGGCCCTGCCCGGCACCGGCCAGACGCCCATGTTCTGGGCCTGCGGGGTGACCCCGCAGGCGGTGATCGCGGAGACGGCGCCCGAACTGGCGATCACGCATCTGCCCGGCCACATGTTCGTCACCGACGTGCCGAGCGAGAGCGTCCTCGACCGGCGCCCCGTGCTCGCCGACCACCTGCGCGACGTCCTTCCGCGCCACCACGATGCGGAAAGATGAGGGCATGACGGAACCCCGTCTCGCCGGCGCGATCGCCCTGCCCGACGGCTCCTGGGTGAGAGGGCGGGGCCTGCGGCGGCCCGTGCCCGGCGGCACCCTGCCCGACTACGGGCTCTACCTGGGCACCTGGTGGCTGCGACGGCGGCATGACGCCGCGCTGTCCTGGTCGCGCGACTGGGTGCCGTGGCCCGACATGCTGCTGCCTCTCGACCGCGACCACGCCATCGGCCGGATCCGCGCACTGCACGACCTGGCACGCCAAGGGCTGCGCGTCGAGGTGGCCTGCGCGGGAGGCGTCGGGCGCACGGGCACGGTGATCGCCTGCCTGGCGATCCTGACCGGCCTGCCCCCGGACGAGGCCATCGCCTGGACCCGGGCCCACCATCACCCCCGGGCCGTCGAGACGCCGTGGCAGCGCCGCTGGGTGGCCCGCTTCCCGCGCCCCTAGCGCACCGGCGCGTGCCCGGGAGCCTGCTCGGAAGCCCTGCTCGGGAACCCTGTTCAGGAGCGGCGGGTCATGGCGAGGACGTCGAGGGCGGCGTCGAGCTGGGCCTCGGTGAGGGTGCCGTTGGCGACGTGGCCGCGATCGATGACGACCTCGCGGATCGTTCTGCGTTCCCGCAGGGCCTGCTTGGCGATGCGGGCGGCCTCCTCGTAGCCGAGGTAGCGGTTGAGCGGGGTGACGATCGACGGGGACGACTCGGCGTACTCGCGCAGGCGGTCGGCGTTGGCGGTGATGGCCCCGACGCAGCGATCGGCGAGCAGGCGGGACACGTTGGCGAGCAGCCGGATCGACTCCAGGACGTTGCGGGCGATCATCGGCATCATCACGTTCAGCTCGAACGTGCCGGCGGCGCCGCCGAAGGCCACCGCCGCGTCGTTGCCGATCACCTGGGCGGCCACCATGCAGACGGCCTCCGGGATCACCGGGTTGACCTTGCCCGGCATGATCGAGGAGCCGGGCTGCAGGTCGGGCAGGTTGATCTCGGCGAGGCCGGTGCGGGGGCCGGAGCCCATCCAGCGCAGGTCGTTCGCGATCTTGTTGAGGGAGACCGCGACGACGCGGAGCTGGCCGGACAGCTCGACCAGCCCGTCACGCGCCCCCTGCGCCTCGAAGTGATCGCGGGCCTCGGTGAACGGCAGGCCGGTGCCGGCCGCCAGCTCCGCGATCACGTCGGCCGCCCAGCCCGGGCCCGGGGTGTTGATGCCGGTGCCGACGGCAGTGCCGCCCAGGGGCAGCTCGGCGACGCGGGGCAGGGTCGCCCGCAGCCGCTCGGCGCCGCGCTCCACCTGCGCGGCGAACCCGCCGAACTCCTGGCCCAGCGTCACCGGCGTGGCGTCCATCAGGTGCGTACGGCCCGCCTTGACCACGTCGGCGAACTCGGCGGCCTTCGCGGCCAGGGCGGCGCGCAGGTGGTCGAGCGCCGGGAGCAGGTCGCGGGCCACGCCCAGCGTCGCCGCCACGTGGATGGACGACGGGAACACGTCGTTGGACGACTGGGCGGCGTTGACGTGGTCGTTCGGGTGCACCGGGCGGCCGAGACGTTCGGCGGCGAGTGTGGAGATGACCTCGTTGGCGTTCATGTTGGACGACGTGCCCGAGCCGGTCTGGAAGACGTCGACCGGGAACTGGTCGTCGTGCCGGCCCTCGGCGACCTCGGTCGCCGCGTCGGCGATGGCCTGGGCGAGGTCGGCGTCGATGACGCCGTACGCCGCGTTCACCTTGGCGCAGGCCGCCTTGATCAGGCCCAGGGCGGCGATGTGCGACGGGTCGAGGCCGCGGCCGGAGACCGGGAAGTTCTCCACGGCCCGCTGTGTCTGCGCACGCCACTTCGCCTCCGCCGGGACGCGCACTTCGCCCATCGAGTCATGCTCGATCCGAAAGTCGCTCATGTACCCAGTCTCGCCCCCGCCTCCGGGCGAGGACTCAGGACCCCTCGGGTACCTTCGACCGGATCGGCTCGAACGAGGCCAGCACCGCGTCGCGCTGGGCCGCCTGGCCCCGCCAGCCGCTCTCGGGGGCGCTCCAGGAGAGCGCGTACGACGTGCCGCCCGGCACCATGATCCAGCGGGTCAGGACGTGGGTCGGCGTGTCGCCGCGGGTGTAGGTGTACTCCCAGTCGGCGACGTCGGTGCCCGGGTAGGGGGCGGGCGTGACGGCCGCCAGGCGGATCCGCTTGTAGGCGGGGTAGGTGCCGGCGGCGATGGCCGCCCGCTCCTTCTTCGTCACCGCGGCAACCGGGTCGGCGGCGGCGATCGGGGTGATCGTGACCGTGCCGGAGCCGGCCGTGAACGTCGCCCCGCCGTCCTTGCCGGACGCCTTGGAGTCTTCGGGCACGCCCACCGAGAAGCCGTCCTTGACCGTGAACCGGCTCAGCGCCGGGGCCGCGGACGCGCTGGTGGACACGCTGACGGCCGGGGTGGCCGAGGCCGCGCCGGTCGCCGATGCCTTGGCCGACCCCTTGGCCGACGCGTTGGCGGTGGGCGTGGCCGCCTCGCCGCTGCTGGACATCGCCGACGCGACCAGGACGATGATCGCGAGGAGTCCCACGACCGCCACGCCGACCAGGATCAGCATGCCGGTGCGGCTCTCCACCCGCGACTGCGGCGGCTTCGGCGGCCCGGAGATCTGGAAGATGCCGGTGGCGAGGCCGGGTCCCTGCTCGTCGTCGTCGACCCCACCGGACTCGCCGAACCGCCCCTGGTCGGCCGCCCCGGAGGGTGCGCCCGGGTACGATCCCCCGCCCTCCCGGCCGGGCCCGCCCTGCCCCGGACCGCCCTGGCCGGGTGCGGCGTGCCCTGCTGCGATCCCACCGGGACCGCCCTGATGGCCCCTGGGGTCACCCGCCGGCGTCGGCCCGGCCGCCCCGGGCCAGGACGACCCGGCATGGCCTTGCGGCGCGGAGTCGAACGCCGGCGCGTACCCTTGAGGCGCTCCCGCCCCTCCCGGCCCGCCGGGGTGACCCTGCGGGCCCGAGTCGAGCGCCTCCGGAGTAGCGGGCCACGACGGTTCCGGGCCCGGCGCCCCGCCCCACCCCGCCGGGGGGCCGTACTCGGGGCCGGTCGGCCCGGAGGACCGTGCCCGGTGATCCGGCTCGAACGCCTCCGGCGGCTCCGGCCACGACGGTGCCGCGCCGCCCCGCCCCGAACCTCTCGGCCCCGGACCGCCCTGTCCCAGACCACTCTGCCCCGGACCGCCCTGCCGGCCGTACGGCGGGCGACGACCGTAGCCGGGAGGCTCCTCGTGCGACGCCTGGTACGGCGTCTCCCTGTACCCGGCCTCCCCGTACGGGCCCGGGCCGCGGCCCGCCCCGCCCGGGCTCCGGACGTCCTGGCCGCCTCGCCGTGGGTCGCCCTGCCGGTGGTGGCCCTGGGCGGGGCGGCCCGGACGGCCGTCATCGTCGTCGCCCGGCGCGCCGAGGGCCGGGGCGGATCCGCCCGGTCGGGAGGTGGGCGCAGCGGGCCCGCCCGCCGGTGGCGTGCCGGGCATGCGCGGACTGATCGTGGGCCGCGCCACCAGGACCGTCTGATCGCTTTCGCCGGACCCCTGCCCGGGTCTTGGCCGGGGTCCCGGTGGCATTGCCGGCTGGGGGGTGCCCGCCGCCGCTTCGGCGCTCATGGAGCCCTTGGCGACGGCGCGGAGCATGCTGACGGCCGTGGTGGCGTTGAGCCGGCGGGTGTAATCCTTGATCAACAGTCCGTCGATGACGGGGCGGAGCGGCCCCGCCTGGGTCGCGGGGGCCGGTTCCTGGGTCATGAGGGCCGACAGGGTGGCGGCGACGCTGCCGCGTTCGAACGCCGGGCTGCCCTCGGTGGCGTAGTAGAGCGTGGCGCCGAGGGACCACAGGTCGGATTCGGGGCCGGCGTAGTCGCCGCGGGCCCGTTCGGGGGCGGTGTAGCCGGGCGACCCGATCACCATGCCGGTCTTGGTAAGATCATCGTCGCCGACGGCCTTGGCGATGCCGAAGTCGGTGAGCACGACACGACCCGAGTCGGTGAGCAGCACGTTGCTGGGCTTGACGTCGCGGTGCAGGATGCCCTGATCATGGGCGGCGCGCAGGGCGCTGAGCAGGTCGAGCCCGATTTCGGCCACGAGCCGGGGCGGCAGCGGGCCTTCCTCGTCGATGACCTGCTCCAGCGAGCGGCCCACCACCAGCTCCATGATGATCCATGGGCTGTCGTCGACGACGATCGCGTCGTGGATCATGGCGACCGACGGATGGTTGAGCCGTGCGGCGATGCGGCCTTCGCGGATCAGCCGTTCGCGCAGCTCGGCGCGCTGCTCCTCGGTGAGCCTGGGGTCGTGACGGATCTCTTTGATCGCCACGGCCCGGCCGAGCGAGCGGTCCCACGCGCGCCATACGGTGCCCATGGTGCCACGGCCGATGGGCGCGGTCAGCTCGTAGCGGTCAGCGAGCAGGCGCGTCTGCTGTTCCGGCATGCATAAGAAGATAGCGACCCATGCTTGAGAATCGCTTTCCGGTCACTTGCGGAAGTTCGGCGGCCAGAACCGTCGCGGAAAAAGCGACCGGACAAAAGTGGACAGTTGACGCACGAATGCCGCTCCCTCGAACGCGGGCGGTGGCTCGGCCGGCTTGCGGTGCACCCCCTCGGCCGACTTGCGGCTCTGGGTCTCGGGCAACCGTCTCGGCCGTGGCCGCAGGCCCGGCTGCGGCCCAGGCGGCGGCTTGACCTCCTCGGGCGGCGTGTAGGGCAGCCGCACCGGGCCGGCCCGGTGCTGGCCCCGATGCTGGGGGCGGCGCGGGATGGGCCGCGGCCCCTCGGGGGTCGCCGGTCGGCTCATGCGCGGGGGGCGATGCGCCGGGCCGCCGAGCGGCTCCTCCGCGGATCCGCCCGCGGCGACCCTGGCCAGCATCAGGGCGGCCCGCACGCCGTCGAGCCGCCGCTGCGGGTCGATCTGGAGCAGCCCGTGCAGCACCGGCGCGAGCGGACCGGCCTTGGTCATCGGGATGGGCTCGCCGCTGGTGAGCGCGGCCAGCGCGGCGGCGGCCGTGCGGCGCCCGTGCAGGCCCCGCCCTTCGACCGCGGTGTAGAGCGTGGCCCCGAGCGACCACAGGTCGCCCGCCGGGCTCGCCTTGTCGCCGAGGACCCGCTCGGGCGCGATGTATCCGGCCGACCCGAGCACGATGCCGGCCTGTGTGATCGACGCGTCGCCTTCCAGCGCGGCCAGCCCGAAGTCGGTCAGCACCGCGCGGTCTTCGGTCACCAGTACGTTGCTCGGCTTGACGTCGCGGTGCAGGATGCCTTTGGCGTGCACGGCGCGCAGCGCGCCCAGCACGTGCCGCCCGATCTCGGCGACCTTGCGCGGCGGCAGCGGGCCGTCTTGCCTGATGACTTCGTCGAGGGAGCGGGCGCGCAGCAGCTCCATGACGATCCACGGCCGGTCGTCTTCGGTGACGACGTCGAAGACCGTGATCACGGAGGGGTGCGCGACCATGGCGGTTGCCCGGCCCTCGCGCTCGGTGCGCGCGCAGAGCTCGGCCCGCAGGTCCTCGTCGAGGACGAGCGGCAGCCGCACCTCCTTGACCGCCACATCACGTCCGAGCAGCTCATCGTGCGCTCGCCAAACGGTGCCCATGCCACCGCGCCCCACCGGCTCAAGAAGCCGATAGCGCGCGGCCAACTGGTATCCGGACGGCGCACGCATGGGTGGCAGCTTACCGATTTGTGTATTGCGACCTGTAGGGACCGGGCCGATTCTTTGTCGGGATCTCTGGTCAGATTCCTGACTGTCACCAGCCATGGAACCCGCTACACCGTTGGAAGGGTCACATTAGTCACAATTCACACACTCATCGCTCGACGCCGCTCGAAGCCGGGCCCTCACCTTGGATCACCATAGCGAACCAGCCGATGGAGGCCAATCCCGCGGCCCCACTGGCCCGTTCCAACTTTTACGGCACCCGGCACCGCCGCCCGGCCGCGCATGTTACCCCCCGCGGTCAATACGCCATGTCGGCTTCGTGGTCAACCCGCCCCGAACCACGGCCCCCGGTCAATTCCCCGGGTAATGATAGCCGTCATCGGGGCCGGGACGCGCGTCACCCGCTGCCGCTGCCGATGGCCGGCGATCGGCCGTCGGGTAACGTCAAGTCCGGTCGGTACTCGCAGGTAAGGACGCATATGACTACTTCCTCCGCTGATTTCCCCTCGGGCGCGATGCGCGCCGCCGTGCTCACCGAACCGAACGTGATCACCCTGGAGGAGCGGCCCGTGCCACGGCCGCTGCCCGACGAAGTGCTGATCCGCGTCGCGTCCGTCGGCGTGTGCGGGTCGGACGTGCACTACTACCGCGAAGGGCGCATCGGCTCGTTCGTCGTCGACGCACCGCTGGTGCTCGGGCACGAGGCGTCGGGCACCATCGTCGCCGTCGGCTCGCAGGTCGATCCGGGGCGGGTCGGCGAGCGGGTGGCCATCGAGCCGCAACGGCCCTGCCGCACCTGCTTCCAGTGCGCGGCCGGACGCTACAACCTGTGCCCCGACATGAGATTCTTCGCGACCCCGCCGGTCGACGGGGCCTTCTGCGAGTACGTCACCATCCAGGCCCCGTTCGCCCACCCGGTCGCCGCCAACGTGTCCGACGACGCGGCCGCCCTGCTCGAACCACTGTCGGTGGCCATCTGGTCGTGCCGGAAGGCCCAGGTGGGCCCCGGCTCCCGGCTGCTCATCGCCGGCGCCGGGCCCATCGGCGTGCTGCTCGCCCAGACCGCCCGGGCGTTCGGGGCGAGCGAGATCGTGGTGTCGGACCCGGTGGCCGAGCGCCGCGCCGTCGCCGAGCGTTTCGGCGCGACCACCGTCTTCGATCCGACCGGCTCGGGCGGCACCGTGCCGGGGCTGGAGGTCGACGCGTTCATCGACGCCAGCGGGGCCGCCCCGGCCGTGCGCAGCGGCATCGGCGCCGTCGGGGGCGCGGGGTCGGTGGTGCTCGTCGGCATGGGCCAGGACGAGGTCGCGCTGCCCGTCTCGACGATCCAGAACCGCGAGCTCACCGTCACCGGCGTCTTCCGGTACGCCGGCACCTGGCCCCTCGCCGCCCACCTGGCCGCGACCGGGCAGGTCGACCTCGACGGCATCGTCACGGGCCGGTTCGACCTCGCGCACACGGCCGACGCCCTCCAAGCCGGCACCGCTCCCGGGGCCATGAAGACGATGGTGGTGCCTGCGTGAACCGCGGCGGGGAGATGTTCTCCCCGGCCGGCGCCCGGCCGGCGGAGGTCAGTTGACGGCGTAGCGGGCGCGGATGGCCCGGGCCAGCAGGGCCGCCTTCCGGGCGCCCGGGAGCCTGGTGGCCAGGCGGGTCAGCGGTGCGGCCGGTGGCGCGCCGGTGGCGGGGATGACGCGGAGCCGGCCGGTGCGGCGGACGTCCATCAGGAACCGCAGCTCGACGTCCTTGTCGTCGATGCGGAGGTACGCGGTCCAGGTGCCGGGGCCGAGGCAGCCCGAGACGGGGAGGCGCCGCACCGGGATCTTCGCGACGAGCTGCCCGGCCAGGCGGCCGGGCATACCGGGCTCGACGAGGGCGGGCGCGCTGACCTGCCGGGCCCGCACGTCGGCGCTGCCGAACAGCAGCTCCATGGGCGGCCCGCCGCTCGGCGGGACGTACGGCACCGGGAGCACCACGAACACGTGGCCGTCGCGGCGGGCGGTGCGCGCGGCGGCCGAGACCAGCGCGATGGAGTCGGCGAACGAGCGGGGCTCGACGCACACGCACAGGTCGCCCCGCTCGGACGGGCAGGGCACGATAAGGCGGCGGTCGGACAGCGCGCCGGCGCAGTCGAACGGCGACCCGGTGGCGCG
This sequence comes from Actinomycetales bacterium, assembly GCA_044507605.1. Taxonomy (GTDB): domain Bacteria; phylum Actinomycetota; class Actinomycetes; order Streptosporangiales; family Streptosporangiaceae; genus Thermopolyspora. The sequence goes on from JBIQJI010000038.1 coordinate 26,738, forward strand.
CACCCGGGTGTGGACCCGGTGGGCTCCGGTGTGCATGCCGGCGTGGACCTCCCACAGGCCGGGCGGCAGGGGCGCGCCGAGGGCGGCGGTGCGGACGTCGAGGCGGACCCGGGTGTGGCCGCGCAGGCGCAGCAGGTCCTGCTCACGGGTGCGGCGCATCTCGCTGGTGCCGGGCAGGACGTAGGTCTCGCCGGTTTCGCTGTGGCGCAGGTAGATCGACAGCTCGGCCGCGCGCACGGCCTCGGTGATGTCGGCGAGGTGCGGGGGCAGCAGCGGACCGCCGGACAGGTCGGGCGGCAGCCACAGGGTGCGGCCGCCGGAGGCCCGGAAGTACATCGGGGAGCCGTCGCCGCGCACCACCTCGGCGGTCAGCTCGATGACGAGCTCGTCGCCCTCCCAGCGCACCTCGCCCAGCTCGGCCCACAGCGCGGTGCCCTTCGCGCCCTCGGCGAGCCCGACGAGCCGGTCGAGCATGCGGCCCCGGGCGAGGACGGCACGGGCGCGGGCGTGCACCGGGAGCAGGGTGTCGAGGCGGGGCGGGAACCGCTCGACGATGAGGTCGTGGAACTCGGCGAACAGCGCCGCCCGCTCCTGCGCGGTGGCCGACAGCAGCCGCCGGCCGCCCAGGCGGCGCAGCACGCAGGTGCGGAACCAGTGGGCGTACAGCCGGTCGCGCCGCTCGCCCGGCGGCACGAAGTCGTCGATGATGTCGAGGATCGAGCGCACGCCGTCGGCGTACGCCTCGGGGTCGACGGCGGGGCGGCGCTCGGGGCCGAGGTGGCAGCAGACGGTGTCGGCGAGCACCGCGACGCGCTCGGCCGAAAGGTACGCCCGCAGCGTGAAGGCGTGCTCGGACAGCTCGCCGGGCAGGTCGGGGAAGGTCAGCCACTGGGTCTCGGCGAACTCGCGGCGGATCAGCTTGTGGGGGGTGAGCAGGGACAGCAGCCGGTCGCGCATGAGGTGGGCCTGCTCGCGGTTGCGCGCGAACGCCTGGGTCGGGGCCCGGTCGGCCTGCACGAGCCGGCCGATCAGCACGTCGGCGCCGGTCTCGGCGGCCATGCGGTGCATGCGTTCGAGCGCCTCGGGGGTGAGCCGGTCGGTCTGGTCGAGCAGGTAGACGTAGTCGCCCCGGGCGACCGACAGGCCGACGTTGCGGCCGCGCATCGGCGTGCCGCTGGGTTCGAGGTGCAGGACCCGCACGTTGGCCCGGGTCGCGGCCACGGCGTCGAGCCGGGCCCGCTGGTCGGTGCCGTCATCGGCGAAGATCACTTCGTACTCGTCGGTGGGGAGGGTCTGCTCCAGCAGCGATCGCACGCATGCGTCGAAGTGGTCGTCTCCCGCCTCGGAGCCGACCACCGGGACCACCACGCTGACCTTCACGCCCATGCAGCCAGAGTGCGACGTCCGGCCCGGGGCCACCGCACGACTTGCCGAAAAGTCAGCCAAGCCTGACCTGAACGTCGAAGACACCTGACCAACTCCCGAACCGGGTCAGGCCAGTACCAGACCTACGGCCCGGGAGGCCGGGGGTGGTGCTCGGCGAGCGGTGTCAGTACCAGCCGGTCGCCATCGAGTGGGACCAGGCGCCGCAGGGGCTGCCGTAGCGGCCGGCGATGTAGTCGAGGCCCCAGGCGATCTGGGTGGCCGGGTTGGTCTGCCAGTCGGCGCCCTTGCTGGCCATCTTGGCGCCGGGGAGGGCCTGCGGGATGCCGTAGGCGCCGCTGTAGCGGTTCTGCGCCCGCTCGTTCCAGCCGCTCTCCTTGGTCCACAGTTTCTCCAGGCAGCCCCACTGGTCGCCCCAGCCGCGCGCCGTGGCCATCTTCTTGCCGATGGCCTTGTTGCTGCCGGGGTCGGGGTTGGAGCCGGCCGGGAAGTCCTGCGGCTGGAAGCCGCCGCCGCCGGGCGCCCGCTTGGGGATGAAGACGGGGCTGAGGCCCTTGTCGTCGTCGCGGCCCGCCTTGAGCGCGGCCTTGCGGGCGCGCTGCGCGGCCTGCGCCTTGATCGCGTCGGTCTCGGGGTCGGGGGCGAAGGGGTCCTTGGCCATACGCATCATGTCGTCGAGCGACAGCGGCGTCGGTTTGATCTTCTCGTTCTCGACCGCCGTGTCGATGACGAACGCGGCCGCGCCGACCACCAGGACCAGGGACACGCCGATGCCGACGGCCCGCTTGGGCGTCAGCCAGCTCGACCTGGACCGCTTGGGCGGGCGGTTGCCACGCGGTTCGCGCGGGGAGGGTGCGCCGGTGTCGCCGGGTCTGCCGCCGGAGCCGCGGGGCGCGCCACCTGCCGCCCGGCGCCGGCCGCCGCGAGGGGTCGCCGCCTCGCGCCTGTCGCGTACCCGCTGACCTGTGCTCACGGCGTACGAGCTTGCCGTGGGACGGGGGGTGGTCCGCAACCGGAACGAGAGAATTGGTCTCCGCTGGGTGACCACGCCCGGGGCGGCGGATGCACATGCGCGCATGCCGCGACATGGTCATTCTCGACATTGGGCCGACGAGTGTGATTTTCCTCACATCGCCCAGCCCACCCTCCGGACCCCCGTGCCGCAGGGAAGGCCGGCAGGCTCCATTGTGTCCGCAGTCTGTAGTGATTCCGTGCCCCTTGCGTCACTGTTTTAAGACTGTTTCATGACAGAGCGCTCATATGCCTACATAATTGCTGCGTGGCAGGCATTCTTCTCGTTGAGGACGATCCGGCGGTACGGACAGGCCTCGAGCTCGCGCTCGCGCGTCAAGGCCACTCCGTCACGGCCTACGCGACCGGCGAGGAGGCGCTCGACCACGTCCGCGCGAGGCGGCCCGAGATCGTCATCCTGGACGTCATGCTGCCCGGCGTCGACGGCGTCGAGGTGTGCCGGCGCATCCGGCGGCTCGACTCGCTGCCGATCGTGCTGCTGACCGCGCTCGGCGACGACCTGGACGTGGTCGTGGGGCTGGAGGCCGGGGCCGACGACTACGTGGTCAAGCCGGTCGAGCCGCGCGTGCTCGACGCCCGCATCAGGGCCATTCTGCGCCGCATGGACTCGGCGTCCGCCGACCGCGTCTCCTTCGGGGACCTGGTCGTGGACCGCGGCGCGCTCAAGGTCACCCGGGCCGGCCGGGAGATCCACCTCACCCCGACGGAGCTGCGGCTGCTGCTCGAACTCGTGCGCCATCCCGGCCAGGTGCTCAACCGCCGCTACCTGCTGCGCGCCGTCTGGGACCACTCTCACGTGGCCGACTCACGGCTCGTCGACGCCTGCGTGCAGCGCATCCGGGCCAAGATCGAGCCGATCCCCGCCGAACCGGTGTTCATCCACACCGTGCGCGGATTCGGGTACCGGTTCAGCCCACCATGACCCCGGCGGCATCATGACATGTGCAATGAACGTGATTCGGTCCTGACGCCATGACCGTGATGCCATCGACGGCCGCACCCCGACCGACGGCGCGCCCGCGCCTGTGGCCGCCGGGGCGGTGGCTTCCCACCGGCCTGCGCGGCCGGCTGGTCATCACGTTCACCGTGGTCGCCGTCACCGCGTCGGTGCTGGTCGCCGGCATCGCCTACCAGCTCGTCCGGCAGGAACTGCTGCGCCGCACCGAGCAGTCGGAGGTGGCCTCCGTGCGCAACGTGCTGGAGCGGCTGACCCTGCCGATCGGCACCACCGACCTGCTGTGGCCATCGGGGGCGTCGGTGACCGAGGAGGACCTGACGGCGATCGTGGAGTCGCTCAGCGGCCCCGACCGTCAGATCGTGGTGCGCCACGGGAGCCAGCAGCGCAGCACCCCGGGCAGCGACATCGACCTGTCGTACGTCTCCGACGAGGTGCGCCAGGAGGCCGTGACCCGCCTGGTGCACCAGCGCGTGCTGATCGACGGCCGGCCCACGCTGGTGATCGCCACGCAGGTGCAACGCGTCACCAGCGGCACCGAGCGGCCCACCGACATCGCGGTGTTCGTCTTCGTGTCGCTCGCCGACGAGCAGCGGATGCTGGTCAACCTGCGCACGGCGCTGGTGCAGGCCGGGCTGATCACCGTGGTCATCGCGCTCAGCGTCGCCCTGTTCTCCGCCCGCGGGGTGCTGCTGCCGGTGCGCAGGCTGGGCGCGGCGGCCCGCGACCTCGGCGCCGGCCGGCTCGACACCCGGCTGCCGGTGCGCGGCACGGACGAGCTGGCCGCGCTGACGGCCACGTTCAACGAGACCGCCGCCGCCCTGGAGACCACCGTCTCGGAGCTGCGCACCCTGGAATCGATGTCGCGGCGGTTCGTCGCCGACGTCTCGCACGAGCTGCGCACGCCGCTGACCGCGATGACCGCGGTCACCGACATGCTGTCGGAGGAGGCGACGCGGCTGCCGCCCGACGCCGGCCAGGCCGTCCACCTGGTGGTGCAGGAGATCGACCGGCTGCGGGTGCTGGTCGACCATCTCATCGAGACGAGCAGGCTCGACTCGGGCACGGCCGTGCTGCGCCGCGACACCGTCGACGTGGGCGACGCGCTGGCCGACTGTCTGGAGGTGCGGGGGTGGGCCGACAAGGTGAAGCTGAGCGTGCCGTGCGGCCTGACGTTCTCCCTCGACGGCCGCCGGTTCGACGTGATCATGGCGAACCTCGTCGGCAACGCGCTCAAACACGGCGCCCCGCCCGTGGTCGTCAAGGCGACCCGCCTGTCCGACGGCCTGCTGGTGAGCGTGCGCGACCACGGCGAAGGCATCCCGGCCGACGCGCTGCCGCACGTCTTCGACCGGTTCTTCAAGGCGGAGGCCGGGCGCAGCCGCAGCGAGGGCAGCGGCCTCGGGCTCGCGATCGCCAAGGCCAACGCCGAGCTGCACGACGGCACCCTGACCGTCGAGCAGCGGCAGCCCGGCGCCCAGTTCACCCTGTGGATTCCGGAGCCATGAGCGGCCCCCGGACTCCTGCGAGGCGGCGGCTCGCGCCGCTGCCGGTGCTGCTGCCGGCCCTGCTCGCGGCCCTGCTCGCGGCGGTGGCCGGGTGCGGCGTGGAGCCGGGCAAGATGGTCGACGACGGGCCCGCGCCGGTCATCAGCATGCGGTCCACCGTCGCGACCGTCTACCTGCTGCACCACGGCAAACTGGTGCCCAAGAACGTCATCGTCGCCTCGGCGTCGGTCGAAGACACCATGCGGGCGCTGTTCGAGGCCGGCGAACGGTTCCAGGAGGGCGTCACGACCGGCCTGACGGGGCTGCGCCTGGAGCAGGCCTCGGTCAGCAGGTACGGCCAGGAAAGAGGCGTGCGCAACGACCCCGAGAACCCCCTCGGGCTGCGGCTGCACGTCATCGTGGCCGGGTCGGGCGAGATGTCGCAGACGGCGAAGGCCCAGATCACCTGCACGGCCATGCTCAGGCAGGAGATCTGGGCCGTCAAGCTGACCGAGATGACCCCGGACGGGCCGGTGGCGGAGGGCGAGCACAACTGCCGCGAGTTCTGGCGGCTCGCCGACCGGAGCGTGCAGCTGCCGCCCTGACGGCGGCGCCCCGCCCCCGGCCCGTCACCGGCGGCTCACTGCACGGTGAGGTCCTCCAGCATCTCGGTGACCAGCGCGGCGATCGGCGAGCGCTCGGACCTGGTGAGGGTCACGTGGGCGAACAGCGGGTGGCCCTTGAGCTTCTCCACCACGGCCACCACACCGTCGTACCGGCCGACCCGCAGGTTGTCGCGCTGCGCGATGTCGTGGGTGAGCACGACCCGCGAGTTGGCGCCGATGCGCGACAGCACGGTGAGCAGCACGCCGCGCTCCAGCGACTGCGCCTCGTCGACGATCACGAACGCGTCGTGCAGCGACCGGCCGCGGATGTGGGTGAGCGGCAGCACCTCCAGCATGCCCCGGTCGATCACCTCCTCGATGACCTCCGGGGTGGTGATCGCGCCCAGGGTGTCGTAGACGGCCTGCGCCCACGGCCCCATCTTGTCGTTCTCGGTGCCGGGCAGGTAGCCGAGGTCCTGGCCGCCCACGGCGTACAGGGGGCGGAACACGACGACCTTGCGGTGCTGGCGGCGCTCCAGCACGGCCTCCAGGCCGGCGCACAGGGCCAGCGCGGACTTGCCGGTGCCGGCGCGGCCGCCCATGGAGACGATGCCGATCTCGGGATCCATGAGGATGTCGAGGGCGATGCGCTGCTCGGCGGACCGCCCGTGCAGGCCGAAGACCTCACGGTCGCCGCGCACCAGCTTCACGGACTTGTCGGGCAGCACCCGGCCCAGCGCCGAGCCGCGCGACGACAGCATGCGCAGCCCGGTGTGGCAGGGCAGGTCGCGGGCCTCGGCGAGCTCGGCGGTGCCCTTGTCGAACAGCGCCTCGATGTCCTCCTCGGCGACCTGAAGCTCGGCCATGCCGGTCCACCCGGACTCGACGACCAGCTCGGCGCGGTACTCCTCGGCGGCGAGACCGATCGACGCCGCCTTGATGCGCATCGGCAGGTCCTTGGAGACCAGGACGACGTCGCAGCCTTCGGCGGCGAGCGACCGGGCCACCGTGAGAATTCTGGTGTCGTTGTCGCCCAGCCGGAACCCGGCGGGCAGAATCGACGGATCGCTGTGGTTGAGCTCGACTCTGATCGTGCCGTCGCCGATCGGCATCGGCTCGTCCAGCCGGCCATGCCGCACCCTCAGGTCGTCGAGGAGCCGCAGCGCCTTGCGCGCGAAGTACCCCAGTTCGGGGTGGTGGCGCTTGGCTTCGAGCTCGGTGATGACGACGATCGGGAGGACCACCTCGTGCTCGGCGAAGCGGCTCACGGCCGCGGGATCCGCCAAGAGGACCGAGGTGTCGAGGACGTACGTGCGCTTGTCACGCGCGCGACGCCGGCCTGTGGACTCGTTTAGCACTGCCACGCGTTCTCCAGGTGCTGATCGGACCGGGCCCGGTCCGCGCTCGTTCCAGCACGAGGCGGTGCCGGGGCCCGGCCCTCCTCGCTGGTACGTGACGCAAGGAAGGGCCCTCTCCCGGGGTAGGCGGCGGAAAGTACTGCCTACTACTTAACGTACGTCCCGAATGGGCAAATTCCCAGTGTCCGGTTTTGGCCGCTACGTACTGTTCGCGCCCGGTTTCAGGATCCGTACCGTCGATGCCGCGCGGCGTAGGAGCGAAGCGCCCGCAGGAAGTCGACCCTGCGGAAGTCGGGCCAGTAGGCCTCGCAGAAGTAGAACTCGGAGTGGGCGCTCTGCCAGAGCATGAACCCGGAGAGTCGCTGCTCTCCCGAAGTCCGGATGAGCAGATCCGGATCGGGCTGCCCGCGCGTGTAGAGATGCTCCGCGATGTGCTCCACGTCGAGGACCTCCACGAGCTCCTCGATGCTCGCCCCGGTGCTCGCGTGCTCTTGCAGCAGAGAACGCACCGCATCAGCGATCTCACGTCTTCCTCCATACCCAACCGCAACGTTCACAATCAGGCCTGGACGGTGTGATGTGAGTTCTTTTGCATCCTTGAGCACGCGAGCGGTGCGATCCGGGAGCAGATCGAGAGCGCCCATGGGGTTGACGTGCCATCCGCCGGCCACCAGACCCTGCACCGTGCCCTCGATGATCTCGATGAGCGCGTCGAGCTCGTCCTTGGCGCGGTTGATGTTGTCACTCGACAACAGCCACACCGTGACGACCTCCACGCCGGCCTCCCGGCACCACTCCAGCAGCTCGGAGATCTTGTCGGCGCCCTTCTGGTGGCCCCTGCTGACGTCGCGCAGGCCCATGGCCCGCGCCCAGCGCCGGTTGCCGTCGACGATCACGCCGACATGACGAGGAATCTGAGCCGTCGCGAGCTTCGCCTCAAGACGGCGCTCGTACAGCCGATACAGCAGGTTCCGCAGGCCCATGGATTCCTCCCCGTGCGATGCCCTATTATCGCCACCCCTGCGGGATGCCCTGCCCGGCAAATGACACTGTTGGGAAAAAATGCCCCGTGTGGACTACGCAGGGCAGACGCCGGATCCGCACGAGACCGTCACATCGCCCGCACCGCGCCCGCACACGACCGCCACGGAGTCTCCACCGGGCCCGCACGGCATCTCGACGAAACCGCCCCGGATCTCGGCGTCCCCGGGCGCGGCCGCTCCCGGGGGAACGGCCGCGCCCGCGACGGCCCGGTGCCGGCCACCTGTGCCCGGCGCCGTTGACGGGACCGGGACCTGCCCGGGCCTGCGCGATCGAGTCCGGTCGGGGCGGTCAGCCGAGACGCTTCACCAGGGCCTCGTACTCCTCCCACAGCTCCTTCGGCAGATGGTCGCCGAACTGCTGGAAGAACTCGGGCACCAGCGCGGCCTCCTCGCGCCACGCGCCACGGTCGACGCCGAGCAGCAGGTCGAGGTCGGCGTCCGACAGGTTCAGGCCCTCGACGTCGAGGGCGTCCCTGGCCGGGAGCCGGCCGATCGGCGTGTCGACCGCCTCGGCCGTGCCGTTGAGCCGCTCCACGATCCACTTCAGCACCCGGCTGTTCTCGCCGAAGCCCGGCCAGACGAACCGGCCATCGGCGTCCTTGCGGAACCAGTTCACGTAGTAGATGCGCGGCAGCTTCTCCGGGTCGGCGGCGCGGCCGATGTCGAGCCAGTGGCCGAAGTAGTCGCCCATGTTGTAGCCGCAGAACGGCAGCATCGCGAACGGGTCGCGGCGCAGCTCGCCCACCTTGCCCTCGGCGGCCGCGGTCTTCTCCGAGGCGATGTTCGCGCCCAGGAACACGCCGTGCGCCCAGTCCAGCGACTCGGTGACGAGCGGCACGGTCGTCGCCCGGCGCCCGCCGAACAGGATCGCCGAGATCGGCACGCCCTTGGGGTCCTGCCACTCGGGGGCGATCGTCGGGCACTGGCTCGCCGGCGTGGTGAAGCGGGAGTTCGGATGCGCGGCCGGCTCGGGCGAGTCCGGGGTCCAGTCCCGGCCCTTCCAGTCGATGAGATGCGCCGGCGGCTCCTCGGTCAGGCCCTCCCACCACACGTCGCCGTCGTCGGTCAGCGCGACGTTGGTGAAGATGCTATTGCCCCACAGCGTCTTGATCGCGTTGGCGTTCGTCTTCTCGCCGGTGCCGGGTGCCACGCCGAAGAACCCCGCCTCCGGGTTGATCGCGTACAGCCTGCCGTCGTCGCCGAACCGCATCCAGGCGATGTCGTCGCCGATCGTCTCGACCTTCCAGCCCGGGATCGTCGGCCGCAGCATCGCCAGGTTCGTCTTGCCGCAGGCCGACGGGAACGCCGCCGCGACGTACCTTGCCTCCCCGCTCGGCGGAGTCAGCTTCAGGATCAGCATGTGCTCGGCCAGCCAGCCCTCGTCGCGCGCCATGGTGCTGGCGATGCGCAGCGCGTAGCACTTCTTGCCGAGCAGCGCGTTGCCGCCGTAGCCCGAGCCGTACGACCAGATCTCGCGGGTCTCCGGGAAGTGGCTGATGTACTTGGTGGTGCTGCACGGCCACGGCACGTCCCGCTGACCGGGCTCCAGCGGCGCGCCGACCGAGTGGACCGCCTTCACGAAGTCGCCCCGCTCCTCGATCAGCCGCAGCGCCCGGTCGCCCATCCGCGTCATGATCCGCATCGACACCGCGACGTACGCCGAGTCGGTGATCTCGACGCCGAGCTGCGAGATCTCACCGCCCAGCGGGCCCATGCAGAACGGCACGACGTACATCGTGCGACCGCGCATGCAGCCCTTGAACAGCTCGCCGAACGTGGCGCGCATCTCGTCCGGCGCGATCCAGTTGTTGGTGGGGCCGGCGTCCTCGGGCCGCTCCGAGCAGATGAACGTGCGGTCCTCGACCCGGGCCACGTCCTGGGGGTCGGAGGCGGCGTGGAAACTGTTGGGCCGCTTCGTCAGTCGTGTCAGCGTGCCCCGCTCGACCAGCTCGTTGGTCAGCCGGGTCCATTCGGCCTCGGACCCGTCACACCACTCGACGCGGTCGGGCCGGGTGAGCTCGGCGATGCCGGCGACCCACTCGGCCAGCCCCGCGTGTGAGGTGTGCCGCTCGGCCGATGTGGCGGGCGATCTGGTGGACATGCTGGTGGACATGGCGGCGACTCCTTGTCTCCCTGATCAAACCATCGGCAGCGTGGCCGCCGGCCGAATCCGAATGGCGTAGACCAATTACCGCGGACCCGGCCGAGAAAACAGGCGGCGGGTTTCGCACAACTGATCACTTCCATCGAATCGGGCCGGTTCTGCACTGTCGGGATCCCCGGCTACCTGGCCCTTCGTCGCCTCGGGGGGACGAAGGCGCAGGACCGAGACCACGACGATTTGCTCAGCCTACCCAGCCGGCCGGCGTTTAATAATTGCGCCCGGCAGCTTCGGGAGAACTAATGTGAGACGCCTGTCACGTTATTGGTATAGGCCATTGAAAATGGTCTAGTCCGGCTTCCGGAATGGTTTAGTCCAATACTCCGGGCCCCGCCGCGCGCACTCGGTCGACGTGTCGCAGCGCATCACGCAGGTCGGCGAGCCAGGTGTCCGTGTGAGATCCCACCAGGCGGACGCACCAGGCGAGGGCCTCGCTGCGGCTGCGCGCGACCCCCGCGGCGACCAGCGTGTCGAGCACGCGCCGCTCGGGCTGCCGCAGCCGCGTCATCACGGGCACCGACAGTGTGGTGAACATCACAGTCTCCTCCGCCGCCTTGACCCCCCAGGAGACCTTGCGGCGGAACTTGTGCTCGGCCTGCCGGGCGATCTCGATGCGCCGCTCCCGCGTCTCGTCGCGGAACCGCTGCACCTGCCCCTCGCGCGTGGCGGCCCGCTCGGCCTCGGAGGAATCCGCCGGCACCTGCGGCTCCGGCAGCACGCCGACGACGGTGATCTCCTCACGGTCCAGCACGATCTCGTGGTCGGTGAACCACTCCTCGGGCAGACGGCCGGCGAACCACGCCTTGATGATCGCTTCATCGTTATGCATGTAATCGAGATTACACGTAAACATCGCATGTGTCGTTACTCCACCGAACGATGACCGCTTCCGGCAGGCGGGCAGAGCGGTGGGCGGGCAGAGCGGTGGGCGGGTGGGCGGGCAGAGCGGGCGGCCGGGCCTCAGCGGACCCGGGCCGCCGCCTCAGGGCTCACCCGGACCACCCCGGCCAGGCCCTTCGTGTAGATCGGGGCGATCTTGACGACGTCGCCGGTGTGCGGCGCGTGCAGCATCTTTCCGTCGCCCCAGTAGATGGCCACATGGGAGATGTAGCCGGGGTTGGTGGGATCGTTGCGCCAGAAGAGCAGGTCACCGGGCTGCGCCTGGTCGAGCGGCACCCGCGGGCCCGTGGCCCACTGCTGGTTCGTCACCCGGGGCATCCGCACGCCGGCCTGGGCGAACGCCCACTGCACGAGCCCCGAGCAGTCGAAGGCGTCCGGGCCCTCGGCGCCCCACGCGTACGGGCTGCCGACCTTGCTCGCGGCCGCGGTGAGCATCGCCCTGAGCGGGGCGGCCGACATCAGGGAGCCCGCCGGCCAGTCCGGCGGCCGTTGCGGGCCGGCGGACGCCTGGGGCCGCGGCTCGGCGGTCGGCCGGCGAGCCGGCTGGTGCGTCGGCTGCGTCGGCTGCGTCGGCGGCGTGCTGCGATCGTGCTCCGGCACGATCAGGACCGGGTTGATCGTGGCGACCTGGCTGCCCTTCGGCAGCCGCTTCAGCAGCCTGGCCCGCAGGCGGCGCGAGTCGACCTTCGGCGCGCTCACCACGAGCGCGTTGCCGCCGGGGATGCCGAGCGCACGGGCGGTGTCGTGCGACACCACGGCGTCGATCGAGCCCACGCCCCAGCCCATGCCCATGGTCGCCCAGGCGCCGACCCGCAGCATGCCGCCACCGCTCGCCCGCACCGTCGAGCCGAGCCCGACACCGCCGTCCTTGCCGAGGACGAACGACACCGCCACCTCGCCCGTGATCACCCGCGTGCTCAGTGAATTCGGCGCG
>JBIQJI010000038.1:38605-61101 GCA_044507605.1 Actinomycetales bacterium
ACCGCCACCTCGCCCGCCGCCACGTTCGCCCACAGCTCGTCGGACCGCGCCGCCCGGGACGGCGTGAACGCCCGGAACGTGGACGGGTCGACGCCCATGGTCCGCACCCGCTTGCCGTCGAGCGACACCTCGGCCGCGTCGGCCACCTCCACCGCCGCAACGCCCTTCAGCGCCCGCACTCTGCGCAGCGCGTTCGCCGAGATGGTGCTGGGGGCCACCACGAACAGGTGCGGCTTGTGCCGTTTGCCGAGCGGCGCCACGGCCGGCCGCACGGACTCCCCGGCGGGGGCGACGTACTGCGCGCGGGGCGTGGCCGCGGGGCTCGGCGTGCTCTCCTGCCGCGCCTTCTCCTGCCGCACCGCCACGCTGTGCCCGGCCAGGTCGGGCGGCCCGGCGGGCAGCTGAGTGAGCGCCACCAGGTCCGCGGTGAGCACCGCCACGAGCGCCAGCCCGATCAGCGGCACCAGCCGTCGCGTCAGCCGCTGCGTCAGGCGTCGCCGTGGAGGCGGCGGCGGTGGCAGCGGCACGAAGGCGACGAACTGCTGCGGGAAGACCTGCGGTGGGCCGGGCGGGTAGCCCGGGGCCGGGCCGTCATGGACCCGCTGATCGTACGGGTCGGCCGGGCCGCGCACTCGGTCACCGAGCACAGCGCCCTCCTCCCGTCCCGGACCAACCCCGCGTGCCGCTCAACGAGAGTGCCCGAAAGGGAGGTGAATCGTCTAGAGGAACGCCGGCATGCGGGCAATATGACGGATCCGCCGGTGGAATGGCTCCTTCCGGCGGATCCGATGGCTCTGGGTCAGTTGCCGACGTAGGGGACGGCGAGGAGGATCTCCACCGTGCTCTGCCGGCCGTTCGGGAGGGTATAGGTCGCCTTCTCGCCGATCTTCTTGCCGTTGATGGCCGCGCCGAGCGGCGACTTGGGCGAGTAGACGTCGATCGGGGCGCCGCTCTCCTCGCGGGAGGCGAGCAGGAACGTGACCTCTTCGTCGTCACCGTCGAACCTGATGGTGACGGTCATGCCCGGACCCACCACGCCCTCCGTGCGGGGCGCCTCACCGACCTTGGCGTTGTCCAGCAACTGGCGAAGCTGGAGGATGCGGCCCTCCATCTTGCCCTGTTCTTCCTTGGCGGCGTGGTAGCCGCCGTTCTCACGCAGGTCGCCCTCCTCGCGGGCGGCCTCGATCTTCTTCGCGATGTCGGTGCGCCCCGGGCCCGAGAGATACTCCAGCTCCGCCTTAAGGCGGTCGTACGCCTCCTGGGTCAGCCAGGTGACGCTCTCAGTGTGGGAGTCGGCCACGGGATCTCCTTGCTGGTTCGCTAGTCTTACCAGGGCTGCTCGTACGAAACGTGTTCGCACGAACTCCGAGAGGCTAACAAGTTAACCCCTCGGAGGCTTCCCCAAAAGTCTTATTGTACGAGATAGCAGTACTGCACGCTGCCCGAAAACGCTTCGGCGCTGGTCGTCAGCCGCTGCGTGGTGGTGACATCTGGCTCACCCGCCGGTACGACGATCTCTCGGCTGCCCACCTCGTGCCGGGTGATGTCGAGGGCGCGCAGCCGGCAGGCGGCCGCCCGGTCGGCGGGCTTGTAGACATTGAAGGTTATCGTGAGCGACGTCGGACTGTCCCGCACGAAGGACACGACCTCCCCTCCGACCTGCGGGTTCCCCCGGGCCGACATCATGACGTACCCCCACCCACCGGCGGCGGCCGCCACGAACGCCGCGATGACCACGTATCCCACGATGCGGGCACGACGGCTCATCCGGGAAGGCCGCCGCTCGGCCGGCGGCGGGCTCAGCACCGGCACGCGCAGCGTGTCGTCGGGCAGCGGGGCCGGCGGGCCATCGGCCCTGGTGACCTCGTTGCCGGCCTCATTGGCGACCATGGCAGGAATCTCCCCGATCCTTCGAGTGTTGTCGGACACAATTGTCCCTTGTAAGGGTGCCGCCCTCACAGGGGAGCCCTGCCCGACCCCGCCCAAGCCGGGAGCCCGGTCGGACCACTAGTGGACTTGAACACAGTGAACAGGAGAAAACGAGCCGTGAGTGCATCGCTGAGGCTGATGGCGGTTCACGCCCACCCGGACGACGAGTCCAGCAAAGGCGCCGCGACCATGGCCCGCTACGCCGCCGAAGGCGTCGACGTGCTCGTGTGCACGTGTACCGGCGGTGAACGCGGCTCGATCCTGAACCCCAAGATGGACCGGCCCGAGATCCTGGCCAACATCTCCGAGGTGCGCCGCCAGGAGATGGCCCGGGCCCGGGAGATCCTCGGCGTGCAGCAGCGGTTCCTCGGGTTCATCGACTCCGGGCTGCCGGAGGACGCCTCCGAGCCGCTGCCCGACGGCTGCTTCGCCCTCCAGCCGCTGGAGAAGGCCGCCGAGCCGCTGATCGCGGCCGTGCGCGAGTTCCGGCCGCACGTGATCCTCACCTACGACGAAGACGGCGGCTACCCGCACCCCGACCACATCATGACGCACAAGGTGTCGGTGGAGGCGTTCGAGGCGGCCGGCGACCCCGAGCGCTACCCCGGCCTCGGCGAGCCGTGGCAGCCGCTGAAGCTCTACTACCACGTGGGGTTCTCCAAGGAACGCTTCGAGGCGCTGCACAACGAGATGACCGCACGCGGCATGGGCTCGCCGTACGCCGACTGGACCTCGCGCTGGGAGGACCGCCCGCAGAAGTGGCCGGCCACCACGCGGGTGCCGTGCGCGGACTACTTCGAGATCCGCGACCGCGCCCTGCTCGCCCACGCCACCCAGGTCGACCCCGACGGTTTCTGGTTCGCCTGCCCGCGCGACATCCAGCAGCAGGTGTGGCCGACCGAGGACTATCACCTGGCCAGGTCCCTGGTCGACACCGAGCTGCCGGAGGACGACCTGTTCGCGGGCATCTGCGCGGAGGGGCACGCACCGCAGATGGCAGACTTGAGCTGTGAATGTTCTCGCCGTTAGCGCTGCGGAAGCAGGGCCGGGAGTCGTCGCCTTCCTGGTGGTCGCCGCCATCGGGGTGGCGCTGTACCTCCTGATCAAGTCGATGAACCGCCACCTGAACAAGATCGACCTCCCGCGCGAGGCCGATGTCAGGAAAGCCGAGCGGGAAGAACGGCGAGCCGCCCGGGCGGCCGCGAAACGTGCCGCCGGGCAGACCGGCGACGCCTCCGGCACGCCGGGCGACGCCGATGACACCGGCGGCACGGGCGGCCCGCACGGCGCAGACGGCCCGCAGGGCGAAGACGGCCAGGACGGCGACGGCGTCGACGGCACGGCCGGCGACCGGCCGAAGAAGACGAACGGAGCCCCGCGCGCATGATCGACGCCACGGTCACGGACAACCCCGAGGCGGCCCGCTTCGAGGTGCGGCTCAACGGGCGGCTGGCCGGCTTCGCCCAGTATCGCCTGCGCGGCGACCGCGTCGTGTTCACGCACACCGAGATCCGGCCCGAGTTCGAGGGCAAGGGCCTCGGCAGCGTGCTGATCCGCACCGCGCTCGACAGCGCCCGCGACACCGGACTGACCGTCGTGCCCCTGTGCCCGTTCGTCGCCGGCTACATCGAGCGCCATCCCGAGTACGCCGACCTGCTCGGCTCCGGCGCCGACGACTGAGCGCGCCCGCCCACCGGCCGCTGCCGGGGCGGCTGCTAGCGTGACAGAATGGCGAACCGTCTGGCGAACTCCCAGAGTCCGTACCTCGTCAGCCACCAGGACAACCCGGTCGACTGGTACCCCTGGGGCGAGGAGGCGTTCGCCGAGGCGCGGCGGCGCGACGTGCCGCTGCTGATCTCAGTGGGCTACTCCGCGTGCCACTGGTGCCACGTGATGGCGCACGAATCGTTCGAAGACCCCGGCACGGCGGCGCTGATGAACGAGCGGTTCGTCAACGTGAAGGTCGACCGCGAGGAGCGGCCCGACGTCGACGCCGTCTACATGACCGCGACCCAGGCCATGACCGGGCAGGGCGGCTGGCCGATGACGGTCTTCGCCACCCCCGACGGCCACCCCTTCTACGCCGGCACCTACTTCCCGCGCCCCCAGTTCCGGCAGCTGCTCATGGGCGTCTCGCAGGCGTGGGCCAACGATCGCGAGGCCATCACCGACCAGGGGGCGCACGTCGTGCGGGTGCTGAACGAGCGGTCGTCGGTGCCGCGCGGCCCGCTGCCCACCCCCGCCGACCTCGACCGGGCCGTGGCCGCGCTGCGGCGGGAGTTCGACCCGGTCAACGGCGGCTTCGGCACGGCGCCCAAGTTCCCACCGTCGATGGCGCTGGAGTTCCTGCTGCGGCACGGCGGCGACGACGCGCTCGCCATGGCCGGCGCGACCCTGGAGGCCATGGCCAGAGGCGGCATGTACGACCAGGTGGCCGGTGGGTTCGCCCGCTACAGCGTCGACGCCACGTGGACCGTGCCGCACTTCGAGAAGATGCTGTACGACAACGCGCTGCTGCTGCGGGTCTACACGCACTGGTGGAGCCGCACCGGGTCGCCGCTGGCGCGGCGGGTCGCGCTGGAGACCGCCGGCTGGCTGCTGGCCGAGATGCGGACCCCCGAAGGGGGTTTCGCGTCGGCGCTCGACGCCGACAGCGAGGGCGTCGAGGGAAAGTTCTACGTGTGGACCCCCGCCCAGCTGCGCGAGGCGCTCGGCGACGACGACGCGGCGTGGGCGCGGGAGCTGTTCGGCGTCACCGACGCCGGCACGTTCGAGCACGGCGCCTCGGTGCTCCAGCTGCGCGCCGACCCGGACGACCCCGCCCGCTACGAGCGGGTGCGGCACGCGCTGCGGGCCGCCCGCGACCGGAGGGTGCGCCCGGCCCGCGACGACAAGGTCGTGGCCGCCTGGAACGGGCTGGCCATCGCCGCCCTCGCCGAGACGGGCATCGTGTTCGACCGCCCCGACCTGGTGGCCGCAGCCCGCGACGCCGCCGACCTGATCGCGCGGGTGCACGGGCTGCCCGGCCAGGCTTCCGGCGGCGCCCCCGATGGGCCCGGGCGGCTCGTCCGGACGTCACGGGACGGACGGGCCGGAGACAGCACCGGGCTGCTGGAAGACTACGGCGACCTGGCCGAAGGGCTGCTGGCGCTGTTCGGGGTGACCGGGGAGGTTCGCTGGTTCCACTGGGCCGGGCGGCTGCTCGGCACCGTGCTCGACCGGTTCCCCGACGGCTCCGGCGGGTTCTTCGACACGCCCGACGACGGCGAGGAACTGTTCCAGCGGCCCCGCGACCCGACCGACAACGCCGCGCCGTCCGGCCGGTTCGCCGCGGCCGGGGCGCTGCTGTCGTACGCCGCGCTGACCGGCTCGGCCCGGCACCGGGAGGCCGCCGAGGCGGCGCTCGGCGTGGTGAGCCTGCTGGCCGGCGAGCACGCCAGGTTCGCCGGGTGGGGGCTGGCGGTGGCCGCGGCCGCCCTCGACGGGCCGGTGGAGGTCGCCGTCGTCGGCCCCGCCGGCGACCCGCGCACCGGGGAGCTGCGCAAGGCGGCCCTGATGGCCGGGCGGCCGGGAGCCGTACTGGCCCTGGGCGACGGCGCCGACGACGCGGGCGTGCCTCTGCTCGAAGGGCGCGGGCTCGTCGACGGGTCGCCGGCGGCGTACGTGTGCCGCGGCTTCACCTGCCGCCTGCCCGTCACGACCCCCGGCGACCTGCGCGCCCAGCTCGGCGGCGCGTGACCTGTCGTCAGTTCGGCAGGAAGTCGCTCATGGTGGGCTGCGGCTCCGGCAGGTCCTGGTCGCCGGCGAGGCCCTCGCCGCCGGTGCCGCCCGTGCCGCCGTCGCCCTCTGTGCCGACCGGGCCGTCGCCGCCGGCATCCTCGTCGCCGCCGCCCAGGCCGGCCCCGCCGGGGTCGTCGCCGATCGGGCCGCCGGTGGGGGCGGTGGTCGCGCCGGGGTCCGGGTCGCCGGGCAGGCCGTCGCCGGGCTCACCGGCCTCGTCCCGGCCGTCGCCGCCGGCCCAGCGGTCCGCGTCGTCCGGGTAGCCGCCGTAGCGCCTGTCGTCGCCGTAGGTGTCGTCGCCGTAGCCCCGGTCGTACCAGCCGTCGCGGTAGCTCGTGGGGTGCGGGAAGTACTTGATCGGCTCGCCCTGCATCGCCTTGGTCATGAAGGCGCGCCAGATCTGGGCCGGCAGGGAGCCGCCGTACAGTTCGCCGTAGCCGGGGATCCGCACCGTTTTGTTGTCGTCGCGGAACATGTTGACCGCGGTCGACAGCTGCGGGGTGTAGCCGGTGAACCAGACGGCCGCGCTCTCGTCGGTGGTGCCGGTCTTGCCGGCGACGGGGCGGCCGTCGGGCAGGCGGGCGGCGGTGCCGGTGCCGGCCTCGACGACCTGGGTGAGCGCGTACGTGGTGTCGGCCGCGGTGTCCTCCGAGAACGCCCTGGTGCCCGGCGTGGTGACGGTGCGGATCTCGCCGGAGGCGTCCGTGATGGAGCGGATCACGTGGGCGTCGTGGTGCACGCCGCCGGCGGCGAACGTGCCGAACCCGGACGCCTGCTGCACCGCGCTGACGGAGGCGACGCCGAGCGGCAGCGTCGCGGCGCCGAGATGCGGGGCGAGCTGCGACCTGGGGATGCCGGCGGCTTCGGCGGCCGCCGCGACCTTGTCCACGCCGATCTTCTGGCCGAGGTCGACGAACGCCGTGTTGACGGAGTTGCGGGTGGCGGTGACGAGGTCGATGGACGCCCCGTAGGACTCGTTGCCGGCGTTCGGGATCGTCGCCGACGCCACGCGCATCGGCGAGTTGCCGTTGACCCGCGTGCCGAGGCCGTAGCCGTCCTCGAGGGCGGCCGCCAGGGCGTACGGCTTGAAGGTGGAGCCGGCCTGCACCTTGGCCGAGAAGGCGTTGTCGTAGGCGTAGCCCTTGCCGCCGTAGAACGCGAGCACCTCGCCCGTCGACGGGTCGACGGCGGCGAGCCCGGTGCGCACCTTCTTCGGGGTCTTGTCGGGCAGCACCGAGGTGACGGCGTCCTTGGCGGCGGCCATCAGCGCCTTGTCGAACGTCGTGGTGATGCGCAGCCCGCCCTGGTTGATCTTCTCGTCGCTGTAGCCGAGGCGGTTCAGCTCGGCGCGCACCTGGGCGAGCATGTAGCCCTTCTGCCCGGTCAGCGACACCGGGGCCTTGGGCTCGCGCAGCTCGGGGAAGACCTGGGTGGCGGCCTGGGTGGAGGTGAGCGCGTGGGTCTGCACCATGCCGTCGATCACCGAGCGCCACCGCTGCCGGACGGCCTCCAGGTCGGCGCCCTTGGGGTCGGCGAAGCGGCTGGGCTGCTGGATGACGGCCGCGAGGTAGGCGCCCTGGGAGATGGTCAGGTCGCCGACGTTCACGCCGAAGTACGCCTGCGCGGCGGCCTGGATGCCGTGGGCGCCCCGCCCGAAGTAGATCGTGTTGAGGTACTGCTCCAGGACCCAGTCCTTGGACTTGGACTGGTCCACCTTCAAGGAGATCATGATCTCCTTGAGCTTGCGGGTGACCGACCGCTCCTGGCTGAGCCCGCTGTAGTAGTTGCGGACCATCTGCTGGGTGATCGTGGAGCCGCCCTGGAGCTGCTGCCCGGTGATCGTCGACCACATGGCCCGCAGGGTGCCTTTGAGCGACACGCCCCGGTCGCTGTAGAAGGTGCGGTTCTCGGCCGCGATGACGGCGTCGCGCACGTGCTCGGGGACCCGGTCGAGGGGGACGATCGTGCGGTCGACCCCCCGGGTGGCGAGCACCGTCTTGCCGTCGCGGTAGTAGTAGACGGACTTCTGGGCGGTGGCGCCGGGCTGGGTGCCGTCGGGAATGGGGGTCATCGCCCAGGCGATGCCGAAGGCCGCGATGGCCAGGAACACCCCGATGCCGCCGGCGATGAGGGCAACGCGCACCAGGCGCCTGGCGCCTCGCCCACGTACGCGCACCGCTCGGTCCCCTCTCCCTGGATCGCCGGCTCTGGCCAGGTCATCGGCCAGATGAGGATAACGAGGTCGGGCCCAGGATAAGCCCCGCCCTATATGTCCTTTATGAGGTCTTTGCACACGAGTGGCAGCACTCGATACGCGATCGGGGTGTCCAGCACGATCACCGACGAAGTGCGCACCACCCCGTCGATGTCGACGAGCAGATCGATCACCCGCTGCAGGTCGGCGTTGCCACGGGCCACCACCCGGCACAGCATGTCACCCGAACCCGTGATCGTGTGCACCTCCAGCACTTCTGGTATGCGCGCCAGCCGTTCGGTCACCGGATCATGGCCGCTGACCTGCCGGATCTGCAGCGTTACGTACGCCGTCACCTCGTAGCCCAGCGCCGCCGGGTCGACGTCGGGGCCGAACCCCCTGATCACGCCCCGCGCCATCAGCCGGTCGAGCCGCGCCTGCACCGTGCCCCTGGCCACCCGCAGCCGGCGCGAGCACTCCAGGATGCCGAGGCGGGGCTCCTCGGTGAGCAGCGAAATGAGGCGCACGTCCAGTTCGTCAACCGTCATCTGAGCAATATGCCCAGTGATATGCGGATTCACTGGTCGAATTGACCACGCAAAAAAGTTTCCGTTGCGCAGTCTGCCCAGCGGCTCCGACAGTGGGCCACATGGGCAACACAACCGACACGAGCGATACGCGCACACGCACCCGGACCGGCCGGCCCGACGCCTTCCCCGTCCACGGCATGGACGCCGTCGTCTTCGCCGTCGGCAACGCCAGGCAGGCGGCCCACTACTACTCCACGGCCTTCGGCATGCGGCTCGTGGCCTACCGGGGACCCGAGAACGGATCGCCCGACGAGACGGCGTACGTGCTCACCTCGGGCGAGGCGCGGTTCGAGCTGCGCGCCCCCGTGCGGGCCGGCACGGCGCTCGCCCGGCACGTGGCCGCGCACGGCGACGGCGTCATCGACCTGGCCCTCGACGTGCCCGACGTGGAGCGGGCCTACGAGCACGCCGTCTCACACGGCGCGCGCGGGCTGGCCGAGCCGCACACCCTGGAGGACGACCACGGCAAGCTGACGGTGGCCGCGATCGCGGCGTACGGCGACACCCGCCACACGCTGGTCGACCGGTCGGCGTACTCCGGACCCTACCTGCCCGGATACGTGGCCGCGGAGCCGATCGTGGCCCCCGGCGAGCCGATGTTCGACGCCGTGGACCACTGTGTGGGCAACGTCGAACTCGGCAGGATGGACGAGTGGGTGGCGTTCTACCAGAACGTGATGGGCTTCA
Source organism: Actinomycetales bacterium (assembly GCA_044507605.1). Lineage (GTDB taxonomy): Bacteria > Actinomycetota > Actinomycetes > Streptosporangiales > Streptosporangiaceae > Thermopolyspora. The sequence continues at coordinate 47,786 of JBIQJI010000038.1, forward strand.
CGAACATGGCGGAGTTCATCGGGGACGACATCGCCACGGAGTACTCCGCGCTGATGTCCAAGGTCGTCGCCGACGGCACCCGCAAGGTGAAGTTCCCGCTCAACGAGCCGGCCGTCTCCCGGCACAAGTCGCAGATCGACGAGTACCTGGAGTACTACGGCGGGCCGGGCGTGCAGCACATCGCGCTCGCCACCCCCGACATCCTCGCCACGGTCGACCGCATGCGCGCCGCCGGGGTGGCGTTCCTCGGCACGCCCGCCTCCTACTACGACGACCCGGAGCTGCGGGCCCGCATCGGCGACGTGCGGGTGCCGGTCGAGGAGCTGAAGCGGCGGGGCGTCCTGGTCGACCGCGACGAGGACGGCTACCTGCTGCAGATCTTCACCCAGCCGGTGCAGGACCGGCCCACGGTGTTCTTCGAGCTGATCGAACGGCACGGTTCCCTCGGTTTCGGCAAAGGAAACTTCAAGGCGTTGTTCGAAGCGATCGAGCGGGAGCAGGCACGGCGCGGCAATCTGTAGCCATACCGTGACCTGCCGTAGTCTGCCCGCATGCACACACGGGGGAACCGGCGCCTGACGTTCACACTGTCGGCAGCACTCAGCACCGCCCTGATCTGCTCGGGCACGATCGCCTGCGCGCCCTCCAACGGCGCCACCGGCCTGGCGGCACCGATCACGGGCACACCGGGCGCCGACGGCATCGGCGACAGACTGTTCCCCACCGACGGCAACGGCGGCTACGACGTCACCCACTACGGGCTGCGGCTGTCGTACGACCCCGCCACCCGCACGCTCGCCGGCACCGCCGACATCACCGCGAAGGCCACGCAGAACCTGTCCAGGTTCAACCTCGACCTGCACGGCCTCACGGTGCACAAGGCCACCGTCGACGGCGCCGCCGCGACCGTCACCCGGTCGGGCGACGAGCTGACCCTGACCCCGCGGCACGTCCTCGCCGAAGGCGACACCTTCAAGGTGCGCATCGACTACGACGGCATCCCCACGCCCATGCACGACCGGGCCAACCTCGGCACCTACGGGTTCATCGCCACCAAGGACGGCGCGTTCGTCGCCTGCGAGCCCGACGGCGCCAAGACCTGGTTCCCCGGCAACGACCACCCGTCCGACAAGGCGACGTACGACATCACGGTCACCGTGCCCCGCGGGCTGACCGCCATCTCCAACGGCGAGCTGACCGGGCCGCCCCGCACGACCGCGGCCGGCACCACCTACTCCTGGCGCGAGCGGCATCCCATGGCGACCTACCTCGCGACCATGACCCTCGGCAGGTTCGACGTCAAGACCGGCACCACGCCCAAGGGCATCCCGGTCTACGCGGCCGTCGACCCCAAGTTCACCGGCTCGCTCGACGAGCTCTACACGATGACCGGCAAGGTCACCGACTACTGGGCCACGGTGTTCGGCCCCTACCCCTTCTCCTCCACCGGAGGCATCCTCGACGACTACAACGCGGGCTACGCCCTGGAGAACCAGACCAAGCCCCTCTACGGCGGCTTCGCCCCCGACCACTCCACGCTCGTGCACGAGCTGGCCCACCAGTGGTTCGGCGACAGCGTCAGCCTCGAACGCTGGCGCGACCTGTGGCTCAACGAGGGGTTCGCCACCTACGCCGAGTGGCTGTGGTCGGAGCACACCGGCAAGGGCACCGCCGAGCAGATCTTCCAGGCCTACTACCAGGCCAGGAACGACGCCATGTGGTCCTACCCGCCCGGCGAGGCGCGCAGAGACGACCTGTTCGACTCGTCCGTCTACACCCGCGGCGCGATGACCCTCCACGCCCTGCGCCGCACGATAGGCGACAAGGACTTCTTCGCCCTGCTGAAGGACTGGACCGCCACCCACAAGTACGGGAACGCCACCACCGACCAGTTCATCGCCGCGGCCGAGCGCATCTCCGGCAAGCAGCTCGACCCGCTCTTCACCGCCTGGCTCTTCACGAAGGGCCGCCCCACCCTGACCGCGGAGTGACCGGCGGGCACGGGCACGACCGGCGGCTGACGCCGGTCAGCTGAAGATCATCTTGTAGCCGTCGCGGCGGAGCGCGCCCAGCACGTCGTCGCAGTGGTCGGGGCCCTTGGTCTCCAGGTGGATCAGCACCTCGACCTCGTCGAGGTGCAGGCGGGGCGCCATGCGCTCGTGGCCGACGTCGAGCACGTTGGCGCCGAGGTCGGCGAGACGGCCGAGCAGGGCGGCCAGGGCGCCGGGGCGGTCGGGCAGGCGGATGCGGAACGCCAGGTAGCGCCCGGCGGCCCCCAGGCCGTGGCGCAGCAGCTTCGACAGCAGCAGCGGGTCGATGTTGCCCCCCGACAAGATGGCCACGACCGGCGGCGCGAACATGTGCGGCTGGTCGAGCAGCGCGGCCACGGTGGCGGCCCCGGCCGGCTCGACCACCATCTTGGCCCGTTCGAGACACAGCAGCAGCGCCCGCGACAGCACCTCCTCCGACACCGTCACCACACTGTCGACCAGGTAGTGGATCATCTCGAAGGTGAGGTCGCCCGGCCGGCCCACGGCGATGCCGTCGGCCATGGTCGACGCCGGCTCGACCGCGATCGGATGCCCCGCGGCCAGCGACACCGGGTAGGCGGCCGCCCGCTCGGCCTGCACGCCCACCACCCGCACCCCCGGCCGCAGCGACTTGGCCGCGAGCGCCACGCCCGCCGCCAGGCCGCCGCCGCCGATCGACACCACGATCGTGCCGGTCTCGGGCAGCTGCTCGATGATCTCCAGGCCCACCGTGCCCTGCCCGGCCACGATGTCGGGATGGTCGAACGGGTGGATGAACACCGCCCCGGTCGTGGCGGCGTGCTCACGGGCGGCGGCCAGCCCCTCGTCGACGGTGTGGCCGGTGAAGACCACCTCGGCGCCGTAGGACCGGGTCGCCTCGATCTTGGGCAGCGGCGCGCCGATCGGCATGAAGACGGTGGACTTGGCCCCGAGCAGCCCGCCCGCGAGCGCCACCCCCTGCGCGTGGTTGCCCGCGCTCGCGGCCACGACGCCGCGAGCCCGCTCGGCATCGCTCAGCCGGGCGATGCGGACATACGCCCCCCGCACCTTGAACGAACCGGCGCGCTGCAGGTTCTCGCACTTCAGCCGGACCGGACCGCCGATCAAATCGGACAGCACCCGCGAGCCCAGCAGCGGGGTGCGCACCGCCACCGGCTCCAGCAGCTTGCGCGCGGCGACCACGTCGTCGTACGTCACCTCGTCATTCGCCATGGGGGCAGTCTTCCATGCCGTGCGCCGCCCGGACCGGCCCGCGGTCGCCCTGTGGACGGCCGGGCCGGTCACGGGCCGAACACGAGCATGGAGGCGGTGAAGCCGTGCACGTGGTTGTGCCCGCCCACCGGCCCGACCTCGCCGGCGGCGAAGAACCCCGCCACGCCGATGGGGCCCAGGGTCTCGCGCACCGCGACCGGATCATGGTCGGCGCTGCCGAACATCGCGCCGCCGCGGCCGTTGCACGTGAACAACAGCGCGCCCTCGACCCGCCCGCCCTGCTCGCGGTAGGCGTCGAGCAGGGCGTACAGGTCCTCGTCGGCGGTGGCGGCGTCGCGCACCTGGAAGCGCACCGTGCGGCCGACCTCGACGACGTCGCCGATGGCGACGGCCTCGCGCTCGGGGTCGATGCCGAGGACGCCCCTGATCAGGAAGTCGCCGCGCTCGTGCCGCTCGGCGTACTCGTCCATGACGACGCCGATCTGCAGCCCCGCCGCGACCAGCTCGCGGTCGTCCTCGTCCAGGTCGCTGACGATCTCCTCCAGGCGGGCGAGCGCAGGCTGGCCGGCGAGCTCCAGCAGCAGGTTCTCCTCGGCGCCGGTGACCACCATGCTGGGGCCGATGGGGCGGCAGCCCTGGCTGACCACCGTGCCGACGTTGAGGTCGCCGCCGAGCAGCACGCCCACCGCGCCCTCGTCGTACACTTCGCCATCGGCGAACAGGCGGACCGAGCCGCCGCCCCGCAGCCCGTTGGCGAGGCCGCCGACCAGCGGCAGCCCGCCGAGGACCTCGGCGGAACGTTCGACGAAGGCGTCGGCGGGGAAGCTGTAGGGGTCGACCAGCAGGATCGCGGCGCGGTCGTCCTCGACGCGGTCGGGCAGGCCGATGACGACGAACCGGTCGTCGGCGCGCATGGTCTCCAGGGCGAACGTCGTGATGCGGGCGCCGCCGAGGGCCCCGGCCCACACGCTCACGGCCGGGGTGAGCTCCACGCCCTGCCCCGCTCCGATGACGCCGGTGGCGCTGCAGCCGATCACATTGGCGTCGCCGGCGAGCTCCATGACGCGCCGGCCGGCGCGCGTGATCTCGGCCGGGTCTTCGTCGCAGACGAAGAAGCACACCAGGTCAGGTGGGCCGGACAGGCCGGCGAGCGCCCGCCTGGCGGCGATCTGGGCGGTCTCCGCCAGGTCGGCGTCGTCGGCCGCCACGGCGAGACCATCGGCGAAGCGAGTTGTCAACACTGCCACGTGTCCCGCCCCTCTACGCACTACTCGTCCTTATAGCCCGTTTCTCCCCACTATCGCGCCGGGGATGCGGGATCTCAGCCGGGCAACATAGTCTCGATGCCGTGCATCGAATCCCAGAGCCTCGCACTCTTCGCGACCTACGCGAGAGTGGTCATACCCATCGCACCGTGAAGGCCGAGATCCGGGCCAACCTGCTCGCCCGGCTACGTGCCGGGGAAGACCGCTTCCCCGGCATCATCGGCTTCGACGACACCGTACTGCCGCATCTCGAACGCGCGCTGCTCGCAGGACACGACCTGGTCCTGCTCGGTGAGCGCGGGCAGGGCAAGACCCGGCTCATCCGCACCATCACCGGCCTGCTCGACGAATGGACGCCCGTCGTCGAAGGCTGCGAAATCAACGACCACCCCTACGCACCGGCCTGCGCCCGCTGCCGCCGCCTCGCCGCCGAGCAGGGCGACGACCTGCCGATCGCGTGGAAGCACCGCGACGAGCGGTACGGCGAGAAGCTGGCCACGCCCGACACCTCGGTCGGCGACCTGATCGGCGACGTCGACCCCATCAAGATCGCCGAGGGGCGCACGCTCGGCGACCCCGAAACCGTCCACTACGGCCTCGTGCCGCGCACCAACCGCGGCGTGTTCTCCGTCAACGAGCTGCCCGACCTGGCCGAGCGCATCCAGGTGTCGCTGCTGAACGTGCTGGAGGAGCGCGACATCCAGGTCCGCGGCTACAACCTGCGGCTGCCGCTCGACATCCTGCTGATCGCCAGCGCCAACCCCGAGGACTACACCAACCGCGGCCGCATCATCACCCCGCTCAAGGACCGGTTCGGGGCCGAGATCCGCACCCACTACCCGCTGGACCTCCCCGCCGAGCTGCGGCTGATCCGGCAGGAGGCCCGGCTCGACTGGGAAACGCTGGGCGCCGACCTGCCCAACCACCTGGTCGAGGTCATCGCCCGCTTCACCCGGCTCGTCCGCGAGTCGACGGCCGTCGACAGCCGGTCCGGGGTGTCGGCGCGGTTCTCCATCGCCGCCGCCGAGACCGCCACCGCCTCCGCCGTGCGCCGCGCCGCGCTGACCGGCGAGGAGCTGCCCGTGACCCGGGTGTGCGACCTGCCCGGCATCGTGCACACGCTGCGCGGCAAGGTGGAGTTCGAGGTGAGCGAGGAGGGCCGCGAGACCGAGGTGCTGGCCCACCTGCTGCGCCGGGCCACCGCCGAGACGTTCCGCGGCACGCTGGGCGGCATGGACCTGTCGGCGCTGCTCGACAAGTTCGCCGAGGGCGTGCAGATCGAGTCCGGCGAGCTGGTCGCCGGCCCGGAGCTGCTGCGCCGCATCGGCCCCGTCCCGGGACTCTCCAAGATCATGTCGGCGCTCGGCATGGGCGAAGGCGACGAGTCGCCCGGCCACGCCGCCGCCGCGCTCGAATTCGCCCTGGAGGGCCTGTACCTGATGCGCCGCCTGTCCAAGGACGACATCGCCGGCGGCGCCGTCTACCGCACCTGACCCCGCGCGGCTCGGACGGCGCGACGAAGAGGGGAGACCAATGGCCGGCTATCGCTATGGGGAGTATCACGACGGGCCCGACCCGCTGGCGCCGCCGTACGACGTCAGGGCGGCCCTCGACGAGATGGGCGACTCGATCCTGTCCGGCTCCACCCCGATGGACGCGCTGCGCGACCTGCTGCGCCGGGGCGCGCCCGGCAGGCGCGACATGCGCGGCCTCGACGACCTGCTGAAGCAGGTGCGCAGGCGGCGGCGCGAGCTGCGCGAACGGGGCCGGCTCGACGGCACCCTCGAACGGGCCCGTGCCCTGCTCGACAAGGCGATCGGGCAGGAGCGGGCCGAGCTGTTCCCCGACCCGTCCGACGACGCGCGGCTGCGCGAGGCCGAGCTCGACGCGCTGCCCGACGACACCTCACGGGCCATCCGGCAGCTCGGCGACTACCAGTGGCGGTCGGCGGCCGCCCGGCAGACGTTCGAGGAGCTGCGCGACCTGCTGCGCCGCGAGGTGCTCGACACCCAGTTCCGGGGCATGCGCGACGCCCTCGCCAACCCCGACCCCGAGGCCATGGAACGGGTCCGGCAGATGATGTCGGATCTGAACGACATGCTCGACCGCGACGCCCGGGGCGAACACACCCAGGCCGACTTCGCCCGGTTCATGGACAAGCACGGCGAATTCTTCCCCGAGCAGCCCCGCACGCTGGAAGAACTGGTCGACATCCTGGCCCGCCGCGCCGCGGCGGCCCAGCGGCTGCTGGCCTCCCTCACGCCCGAACAGCGCGAGGAACTGGCCGGGCTCATCGCCCAGACCCTCGAGAACGCCGGGCTCGCCGAGCAGATGGGCCGACTCGGCGACGCGCTGCGCGCCCGCCGCCCCGACCTCGCCTGGGACACCCCCGAGCGGATGACCGGCGAGTCGCCCATGGGCATGGGCGACGCCACCACCGCGCTCCAGGAGCTGTCCGACCTCGCCGAGGTGGAGGCCGCGCTGCGGCAGGACTACCCCGGCGCCCGCCTCGACGACATCGACGAGGCCGCCGTACGCCGGGCCCTCGGCCGCTCCGCCGTCGACGACCTGGCCGCCCTCAAGCGCATCGAACGCGAACTGGAGCAGCAGGGCTACCTGCAGCGGCGGCGCGGCAAACTGGAGCTCACCCCGAAGGCCGTGCGCCGCCTCGGCGAGACCGCGCTGCGCCGGGTGTTCTCCCAGCTCGACGCCGGCCACCGCGGCGACCACGACCAGCACGACGCCGGCGCCGCCGGCGAGCTGACCGGCGCCACCCGCCCCTGGCGCTTCGGCGACGAGCAGCCCATCGACGTCGTGCGCACCGTCCTCAACGGCGTGCGCACCGGCCGCACCGGCGGCGCCGGCGGCGTGCGCCTGTCGGTCGACGACTTCGAGGTCGCCGAAACCGAGCGGCGCAGCGCCGCCGCCGTGTGCCTGCTGGTCGACCTGTCCTACTCCATGGCGCTACGCGGCACCTGGGCCGTCGCCAAGCAGACGGCCCTCGCCCTGCAGGCCCTGGTGTCCAGCAAGTTCCCGCAGGACGCCGTGCAGATCATCGGGTTCTCCAACTACGCCCGCGTGCTCCAGCCCGACGAGCTGGCCGGCCTCGACTGGGACATGGTGCAGGGCACCAACCTGCACCACGCGCTGCTCATCGCCGGCCGCCACCTCGACCGCCACCCCGACTTCGAGCCGGTCGTGCTGATCGTCACCGACGGCGAGCCCACCGCCCACCTCAGCCGCAACGGCAAATACTGGTTCGAGTGGCCGCCGTCCCGCGAGACCTTGGAGCTCACCCTGGCCGAAGTCGACAAGATGACGCGGCGCCGCGCCACGCTCAACGTGTTCATGCTGGCCGCCGACGAACGGCTCAAGGAGTTCGTCGACGAGGTCGCCCGCCGCAACGGCGGCCGCGTCTTCTCCCCCAGCGCCGAACGCCTCGGCGAGTACGTCGTCAGCGACTTCCTCCGTGTCCGGGCCCGCCGCTGACCGGCGTGGCGCGGCGGAAGGGCTGGCCGGGGTGATCGGCCGGCCGGTACGTTGAGCGCATGTCGTTCCCCGACAAGCTGCTGCTCTGGCTGCACATCGGTTTCGCGATCTTCGCGCTCGGTCCCGTCGCGGCCTTCACCGGCTTCACCCCCCGCTACATCAGGGCCAAGGACGTCGCCGTGGTCCGCCACCTGCACCGCGGCACGCGGTTCTTCGGGGCCCTGACCCTCGGCGTGTTCTTGTTCGGCGCCGTCCTCGGCCGCGCGCACCTCGGCAAGCCGTACCTGTCGGTGTCGATGACCCTGTTCGTCGTCTCCGTGATCCTCCTGGTCATGATCGAACGCGACCAGCGCACCGCCGTTCGCGTCCTGTCCAACGAGAACCCCGCCGACGACGCCCAGGTCCAGACGGCCCGCATCGCCATGCTCGGCGGCATCACCGCCCTGCTGTGGCTGGTGATCCTGGTGCTGATGGTCTGGTTCAACCCCTGACCGGCCCCGGCCGGCGTGGGCGGGCGGGCTGGCGCCCGCCGCCCACGGAGCGCTTTCCGGCCGCCGGGTTGTCCGGGTCGATGCCGAAACTGATGATGCGGCGGGGATGCACCCGGATGATGGGGCCGACTCTTTGGCCCTTGGAGTCGGTGGGGTCGGTCAGCGCCTCGGCGTCACCCCTGATCTCCAGGCAGCGGACCGTCCACGGGTTGACCGAGGTCACGTCGTCGACCACGAACGCCACCTTCGATCCGGCCGCCACGTTGCGGAACTTCTGGCTGGCCGCCATGTTGTGGCCGGCTATGTCGATCGTGCCGAGCTCCTCGTTGAAGCCGAAGCCGACAGGGCTGTTCTGCACGGTGCCGTCGCGCTGCACGGTGGCCAGCCTGCCGATGCGCATCTCGCGCAGGTAGGCCACCTCTTTGTCAGTGAAGATCGCCATGACAGTCTCCGTTCCCGATCACGTTCACAGGTGACCATGATCACCCTTTTTCCTCCGACAGCAACGGAACCGGGTGACACATTCCGCCTCGGGCACGTCGAATCCGTCAGGCGGACAGGGCCCTGGTGAGATCGGCGAGCAGGTCGTCGATGGACTCCAGGCCGACGGACAGGCGCACCAGATCCGAGGGGACCTCCAGCGCGGAGCCGGCGACCGACTGGTGGGTCATGCGGGCCGGATGCTCGATCAGGGACTCGACACCGCCCAGCGACTCGCCCAGGGTGAACAGCTCGGCACGCTCGCAGACCGCGACCGCCGCGGCCTCGCCGCCCGCGACCCGGAACGACACCATGCCGCCATAGCGGCGCATCTGCTTGCCGGCCACCTCGTGGCCAGGGTGCCCGGGCAGGCCCGGGTAGAGCACCTGGGTCACCCGGGGGTGGGCCAGCAGCAGGTCGACGACCCGCTCGGCGTTGTCGCAGTGGCGTTCCATGCGCACGGCCAGCGTGCGGGCGCCGCGCAGGGTGAGCCAGGCGTCGAACGGACCGGCGACACCGCCCATCGCGTTCTGGTGGTAGGCGAGCTCGTCCGCGAGCCCTCTGTCGTTCGTGACCAGCGCACCGCCGACGACGTCGGAGTGGCCGCCCACGTACTTGGTGGTGGAGTGCACCACGACGTCCGCGCCGAGCGCCAGCGGCTGCTGCAGGTACGGCGACGCGAACGTGTTGTCGACCACCAGCAGGGCGCCCGCGTCGTGCGCCACCTCGGCGAGCGCGGCGATGTCGGCGACGCCGAGCAGCGGATTGGTGGGCGTCTCGGCCCAGATCAGCCGGGTGCGCGGGCCGACGGCGGCACGCACGGCGGCGATGTCGCCCAGCGGCACCGGGTCGTAGGCCAGGCCCCACCGCGCCAGCACCTTCGCGAACAGCCGATAGGTGCCGCCGTAGGCGTCGTTGGGGACGATCACGTGATCGCCCGGCGAGCACAGCGCCCGCGTCAGCGTGTCCTCGGCGGCGAGCCCCGACGCGAACGCCAGCCCCCGCACCCCGCCCTCAAGGGCCGCCAGGCACTCCTCCAGCGCGGTGCGCGTCGGATTGCCGGACCGGCTGTACTCATAACCCTCGCGCAACCCGCCCACGCCGTCCTGCTTGTAGGTCGACGTGGCATAGATCGGCGGCACCACCGCACCCGTGCGCGGATCGGGCCGCTGACCAGCATGGATGGCGAGCGTCTCAAACCCTTCACTCATCCTCTGAGCCTACAGATTCCTCCCACCCGCCCCGGGCACCCCACCCCTGCCTGCCCTGCCGGAGGGTCCGGCGTCAGTGGTTCGCGAGGAAGGCGAGGAGGTCCTGGCGGGTGAGGAGGCCGGTGGGTCTGCCGTTGTCGAGGACGACGGCGGCGTCGGCCTTTTCCAGGGCTCCGACGGCGATCGACACGGGCTCGCCGGCGCCGACCGTGGGCAGCGGGGCCGACATGTGGTCCTCGATGGGGTCGCCGGGGCGGACCCGGCCGCGGTAGAGGGCGTCGAGGAGGTCGCGTTCGACGATGGAACCGACCACCTCGGCGGCCATGACCGGGGGCTCCTCCTTCATGACGGGGAGCTGCGACACGCCGTACTCCCGCATGATGGAGATGGCGGTGCTGACCGACTCGTGCGGGTGGGTGTGGACGAACTCCGGCAGCCCGGCGCCCTTGCGGACCAGGACGTCGCGCACCACGCCTTCGTCGCTGCTGGAGGTGAGGAAGCCGTAGTCGGCCATCCACTCGTCATTGAAGATCTTGGACAGGTAGCCTCGCCCGCCGTCGGGCAGCAGCACGACCACGATGTCGCCGGGCGCGGCGCGCCGCGCGACCCGCAGGGCGGCCACCACGGCCATGCCGCACGAGCCGCCCACGAGCAGCGCTTCTTCGCGGGCGAGGCGGCGGGTCATGAGGAAGGAGTCCTTGTCGGACACCGCGATGACCTCGTCGCAGACCGTGCGATCGTACGTCTCGGGCCAGATGTCCTCGCCGACGCCTTCGACCAGGTACGGCCGCCCGCTGCCCCCGGAGTAGACCGAGCCCTCGGGGTCGGCGCCGATGACTTTGACCCGGCCGTCGGAGACGTCCTTGAGGTAGCGCCCGGCGCCGCTGATCGTGCCGCCGGTGCCGATGCCGGCGACGAAGTGCGTGACGCGGCCTTCGGTCTGCTCCCAGATTTCCGGGCCGGTGGTGGCGTAGTGGCTGGCGGGATTGTCCGGGTTGGCGTACTGGTCGGGTTTCCACGCCCCGGGGATCTGGGCGGCGAGCCGGTTCGACACCGAGTAGTAGGACTCAGGGTGGTCGGGCGACACCGCCGTCGGGCAGACCACGACCTCCGCGCCGTACGCCCGCAGCACGGCGATCTTGTCTTGGGCCACTTTGTCGGGCACGGTGAACACGCACCGGTAGCCCCGTTCCTGGGCGACGATGGCCAGGCCCACCCCGGTGTTGCCGGAGGTGGGCTCGACGATCGTGCCGCCGGGCCGCAACGCGCCGGAGCGTTCGGCGGCCTCGATCATGCGCAGCGCGATCCGGTCTTTCACCGAACCGCCCGGGTTGAAGTACTCCACTTTCGCCAGCACGTCGGCGATGGCGCCCGCCGTCACCTTGCGCAGGCGGACGAGCGGAGTGTCGCCCATCAACTCCACCAGCGAGTCGTGTACCCGCACAGTCACCACACCTTGCCCGCCAAAGCGGTTTGTCCGCCCAAGCGTCTTATTACCAAACCTTTGTCCGTTGTCCCTCGGCGCGAGTCCTCGGGGGGCGGAGGCAACTCGGCTAGGTTCATTTCACACCGTACCGTCCCTGTCACGGTTCACCGCGTGAGACGAGACACGTGAGACCCGGCAGGGGAGCCCTGACATCATCGCGGGCCCCGATCCGGGCGGCGTCCCCAGGAGGGCGTCCCCGGCTGGTGGCGCCACAGGTCGCGGGAGGAGAGTCGCGCTGGTGGTCTGGACAGCCGGGGTGGCGCGTGCCGCCAGGCGCATCGCGACGGCCGCGGCGCTGGGGGGCGGCGGCCTGACCCTGCTGGGCGCCGCGACGTACGCGCTGCTGATGGCCGAGGCGCGCCTGGCCCGCAAGACGGTGGGCCGCCGCCACGGGCTGGCGGGGCCGCCGGCCGACGGGGTCTACGGCGAGTTCCCGGGCTCGCCCGGCCACCCGGAGGGCCCGCTGCGCATGGTGATGCTCGGCGACTCGACCGCCATCGGGCTGGGCATGACGTCCGCCGACCAGACGCCGGGCGCGCTGCTGGCCAACGGGCTGGCGGCGGTGGCGAAGCGGCCGGTGCGGCTGAGCGTCGTCGGCCGGTCGGGGGCCGCGTCGATCGACCTCGCCGAACAGGTCGACGCCGCCCTCGCCGCCCGCCCGCACATCGCGGTCATCTTCATCGGCGCGAACGACGTGGCGACCAAGACGCTGCCGGCCCAAGCGGTGCGGCATCTGCGGGAGGCGGTGCACCGGCTGCGGCAGGGCGGGGCCGAGGTGGTCGTGGGCACCTGCCCGGACCTCGGCACCATCAGGCCGATCGCGCAGCCGCTGCGCTGGGTCACCCGCCGCTGGAGCCGTCAGCTCGCCGCGGCGCAGACCGTCGCGGTGGTGGAGGCCGGGGGCCGTACGGTCGCCTTCGCCGACGTGCTGGGGCCGGAGTTCGACGCCTTTCCCGGTGAGATGTTCGGTCCTGATCGTTACCATCCTTCTGCCAGAGGTTACCTACAGGCCGCATACGCGGTGCTACCTTCTGTATGCGCCGCGTTGGGGTTGTGGCCGGAGTCCGAGCCGGAGCCCGAGCACGGTGACGGGACCGCAACGCAACCGATTCACGTCGCGGCGGCCATGGCCGCGGAGGAATCCGGCACGCAGGTCAGGGCGACCCGGCTCCGGGGCCGCGCCGTCGGCCCGCAGGGCCGCTGGGCCCGGCTGCTCAGGCAGTCAGGGCCGACGCCCCACGACGCCTGAAACCGGTTACTCTGCGCGTCGTGGCCGTCACCCATTGCCCTTTTTGGAGTGCGATGTCCACGATCAGGACCACCCCACCCCTGCTGGCGGCCCTGCTCGCCGCCCTGGCCGGCTGCTCCTCCCCTGACGCCGCCACCGGCCCCGGCCCCGGCCTCCCCACCTGGCACAACGCGCAGGTCAACGCCGTGAGCATCACCGAGACCGGCGCCGGGGTCGCCGCCACCACCTCGCTGCGCCGCGACGGCACCTTGGAGACCGTCGCCCTGGACCTGTCCGACGGCCACCGGCTGTGGGCGTCCCCCGCGACCATGGTCGGCCGCCTGCCCGGCATGGGCGTGCAGCCCCCCGCCGTCGTGCCCGGCCACGGCAAGGGCGGTAAGGGCGGCACCGGCGGCACGGGCAC
>JBIQJI010000116.1:0-10825 GCA_044507605.1 Actinomycetales bacterium
TTCTTGCCCAGCGCCATCTCGCCGTTGTCGGTGCACGGCCCGTCGGCGATCACCTGGTTGACCTCGACGCGGTCGCCCTCGTCGACGATCGGCTTCTGGTTGAAGCAGGTGCCCTGGTTGGAGCGCTTGAACTTGGCTACACGGTAGGTCGTGCGGGTGCCGTCATCGTTCAGCACCGTGATGTAGTCGGCGGAGACCTCCTCGACCACGCCGGCCTTCTCGGCGGTGATGACGTCACCGGCGTCGGAGGCCGCGCGGTACTCCATGCCGGTGCCGACCAGCGGCGCCTCGCTCTTGAGCAGGGGCACCGACTGGCGCTGCATGTTGGAGCCCATGAGCGCGCGGTTGGCGTCGTCGTGCTCCAGGAACGGGATCATCGCCGTCGCGACCGACACCATCTGGCGGGCCGAGACGTCCATGTAGTCGACCTCGTCCGAGCGGATGTACTCGAACTCGCCGCCCTTGCGGCGGACCAGCACCCGGTGCTCGGCGAACGACCCGTCGGCGTTGAGCGGGGTGTTGGCCTGCGCGATGACGTGCCGGTCCTCCTCGTCGGCGGTCAGGTAGTCGATCTGGTCGGTCACCCTGCCGTCGACGACCTTGCGGTAGGGCGTCTCGACGAACCCGAAGGAGTTGACCCGGCCGTACGACGACAGCGAGCCGATGAGGCCGATGTTCGGGCCCTCAGGGGTCTCGATCGGGCACATGCGGCCGTAGTGGGACGGATGCACGTCGCGGACCTCCATGCCGGCCCGCTCACGCGACAGCCCGCCGGGGCCCAGCGCCGACAGGCGACGCTTGTGGGTCAGCCCGGCCAGCGGGTTGGTCTGGTCCATGAACTGCGAAAGCTGCGAGGTGCCGAAGAACTCCTTGATCGACGCCACCACGGGGCGGATGTTGATCAGGGTCTGCGGCGTGATCGCCTCGACGTCCTGGGTGGTCATGCGCTCACGGACGACGCGCTCCATGCGGGCCAGGCCCAGCCGGACCTGGTTCTGGATCAGCTCGCCCACGGTGCGCAGCCGGCGGTTGCCGAAGTGGTCGATGTCGTCGACCTCGACGATGATCTCGCGACCGCCGTCACCGACGGCCGGCATCGTCTCCTCGCCGGCGTGCAGCCGCACGAGGTACTCGATCGTGGCGACGATGTCCTCTTCGGTCAGCGTGCCCTGGGTGATGTCGGCCGTGACCCCGAGCTTCTTATTGATCTTGTAGCGGCCGACCTTGGCGAGGTCGTAGCGCTTGGGGTTGAAGTACAGGTTCTCCAGCAGGGTCTGGGCCGACTCCTTGGTCGGCGGCTCGCCCGGACGCAGCTTGCGGTAGATGTCCAGCAGCGCGTCGTCCTGACCGGAGGTGTGGTCCTTCTCCAGGGTCGCCCGCATCGACTCGAACCGGCCGAACCTCTCCAGGATCTGGTCGTTGGTCCAGCCGAGCGCCTTCAGCAGGACGGTCACCGGCTGCCTGCGCTTGCGGTCGATGCGGACCCCGACGCTGTCGCGCTTGTCGATCTCGAACTCGAGCCAGGCGCCCCGCGACGGGATCACCTTGCAGCCGTAGAGGTCCTTGTCGGACGTCTTGTCGACCGAGCGCTCGAAGTAGACGCCCGGAGAGCGCACCAGCTGCGAGACCACGACACGCTCGGTGCCGTTGATGATGAAGGTGCCCTTGGAGGTCATGAGCGGGAAGTCGCCCATGAAGACCGTCTGGCTCTTGATCTCACCGGTGGTGTTATTGATGAACTCCGCCGTGACGAACATCGGGGCGGAGTAGGTCATGTCCTTGTCTTTGCACTCGTCGACCGAGTACTTGGGCGGCTCGAACCGATGGTCCCGGAACGACAGGGACATGGTTCCAGAGAAGTCCTCGATGGGACTGATCTCCTCGAAGATCTCTTCGAGGCCGGATTGGGTAGATACGTCCTTGCGCCCGGCCTGGCGAGCCGCCTCGACCCCGGCCTTCCACTTCTCGTTGCCGAGCAGCCAGTCGAACGACTCGGTCTGCAGAGCGAGAAGGTCGGGAACTTCGAGCGGCTCCTGAATGCGCGCGAAAGACACGCGACGGGGACCAGCGGGTACGGCGGAGGCGTTGCGCGAGGCTGCCAACAGATGTCCTTCCGAGGGCTCGCGGACTGACTACACGCACGCCAGACGATCCAGCATCGGTTACAGAGAGAAGTGGGTCGTCAAAGGGCAGCGCAAAGGGGCAGTGTAGCCGAACGGCACACGCCTGTCCAATCTGCTCTCGCTATGCGCTCCACGTTGGTCGCAGCATCGCCCGTCTGAGCCGAAACGTCAAGCCCGGGAGCCGACATTTCAGCCAACTGATGGCCAGCACGCTGGGTTTTCCCGTCCTCGCCGAGCTGACGAGGCGTCGGGTCCAGACGATACCCGCAAGCGGATACGGCTAACGCTCAGTGACGCCCAGGGGCGAACGCTTGCCCGCAGGCGAGACGATCGCGGTTAAGAACCTCCCCAGCATCACGCTTCCCAAACCTGATCTTTGCTAACAATTGAGTAACCCGGACCGGGCATGGGTGTGGCGTGCCTACAGAGCAGGCGGAACGTTCCCCAACAGAGTAGTCAGATCGCTGACCGACCAGGCGCTGCCTGCCTTGTCGCTCTTGTCGGTTTTGACCATGACGAGCCGGACGCGGCCCGTGGCCACCTCCCGTTTGGCGGCCTTCGCCCCCGGCGGCGTCGAGGTCGTGGTGCGGTTCAGCAGGATCAGCACCACGGCGCGGCCCGGTGCAGCGGACTCCACGGCGACACCCCGGACCTCCACCCGCTGCACCGTGCGCCGCTGCTTGATCACAGGACCCAGGGTGGCCTCCAGCCGCCGGTAGTGGTCGGTCAGCGAGCCTGTCGTATGAGCGCGGGCCCGCGCGAAGTCGGCGTCCACGGTGCGGTAGTCGTACGACATGAGGTCGGGCACGTACGCCCGTGCCGCCTTCATCGCCGCCGCCCCCGCCGCCTCGGCGGCGCGTGCCGCGCGCAGGTCGAGGTAGCTCGGCACCGTGACGGCCGCGAGCCCGGCCACGACCAAGGCCAGTACGGCCATGGCCACGGTCCTGGGCCGAGGTCGCCGCCGCCGGGCGGCCGGCTCCGGCACGTACTCGTCCCACAGATCCGCGGCCGGATCGTAGCCCGTCCCGTCGGATCCGTCCGCGTCGTAGAGGTTCGCGTCGTCTAATCGGTTCGCGGCGTATCGGTCGTCGTAGGAGCTCGTGTCGTCGTACCGGGCGGTGCCCCCGTGTCGGGCCGTGTCCTGGTGCCCGGCCGTGTCCTCGTATTCCGCGGTATTTCCGGCCGGGTCGTCGCCGCTCCCTGCCGGGGCGCCGGGATACGCGTAGGGGTCGCGGGCGCCCGGGACCGGACCGTACGGATGATGACCGACGGTCGCCGCGGCGTCCGGGTCGCGGCCCGGATCGTAGGCCTCGTAGGGATGACGGCTCATGGCACCTGCTCCGCCCCGGCCACCCGCCAGGCGCCCTCCACCTTGGCGAGCGTGGTGTGCCAGCGGTAGAAGCGCTGTTGCGGGGCCACCTTGCCCTTGTCCCAGTGAATGGATCCGTCGGCGACCACGAGCACCTCGGCGCTGTCTCGCGCCGGGCTCATCGTCACCAGCCCGGCCGCCCGCAGGGCGCCCTGCTGCACCGCCTTGTTGTCGATCGTGGCGCGCCGCAGCGCGGGGGCGTCCTTGAGGTACCCGGCCTTCGCCCGGCCCGTCGACATGGCCAGGACGCGCTGCATGTCCTGGTCGACGGTGTGGTAGTCGAGCGACAGGCGGCCGACGATATAGGCGGCCGCCACCCTGATGGCCGCCCGCCGGTCCTGCGCCCGGGCGTCGGCCTCGGCCAGCGCCGCCCGCACCCACACCAAGGCGACCGCCAGCCCCGCCGCCGCGATGACGAGAAGCGTCAAGGCGATCACAGGGCCGCGGCCCGCTCGCCGTGGGCGAGAGGCCGTACGCGATCGGGGCTGCGCTCCCACCGCGCGATCGTAACCCGGCGGGAAGATCGCTATCCGGATCTCCGCGAACTCGCTCTGGCCCGTCCCGCCGCGCGCCCCTTCGCGGCCACCCGTCGCGTGCCGGCCCGGCGCCCGCGACCCGAGCGGACAGCCGAACGGGGGCGGCCACCGGCACCTGGTGACCGCCCCCGTCGAAAAACCCACCGAAAGGACCCGTCAGGATGAGAACCCCCTGCGCCGGGCCCGCGCGGAACCGTCGCTACTTCACCGTGACGGTGGCGCCGGCGCCCTCCAGGGCGGCCTTGGCCTTCTCCGCGGTCTCCTTGTTGACCTTCTCCAGCAGCGGCTTGGGCGCGCCGTCGACCAGGTCCTTGGCCTCCTTGAGGCCCAGGCTCGTGAGGGCGCGCACCTCCTTGATGACCTGGATCTTCTTGTCGCCGGCGGCCTCGAGGATGACGTCGAACTCGTCCTGCTCCTCGACCTCCTCGGCGGCGGCGCCACCACCGGCCGGGGCGGCGGCGACGGCCGCGACCGGGGCGGCGGCCTTGACGTCGAAGGTCTCCTCGAAGAGCTTCACGAACTCGGACAGCTCAAGGAGGGTCATCTCCTTGAAGGAGTCGAGCAGCTCGTCGGTGCTCAGCTTCGCCATGATGTGCTTCCTCCGTTGAAAATCGTGCACACGTTCTGCTTGGACCGCGTGCGCGGTCCGCCTTGTGACCGGTCCTCCTGGCGGTGACGAGAGCTACTCGCCCTCGCCGCCCTCCTCGGCGCGCTTGGCGCGCAGGGCCTCGGCGAGCTGAGCCATGTTGGTGGGCAGCGCGTTGAAGGTGGCGGCGGCCTGGGCCATCTTCGCCTTCATCGCGCCGGCCAGCTTCGCGAGGAGCACCTCACGGGACTCGAGATCGGCGAGTTGGGCGATCTCGGCCGGCGTCATCGACTTGCCGTCGACGACACCGCCCTTGATGATCAGGAGGGGATTGGCCTTGGCGAAGTCACGCAGCCCCTTGGCGGCCTCGACCACGTCGCCCTTGACGAACGCGATCGCGGTCGGGCCCTGGAGCAGGTCGTCGAGGACCGAGACCCCGGCCTGGTTGGCCGCGATCTTGGTCAGCGTGTTCTTCGCCACGGCGAACTTCGCATGCCCACCGAGTGAGGTGCGCAGCTCCTTGAGCTGGGCGACGGTGAGACCGCGGTACTCGGTCAGGACGGCGGCGCTGGAGCTCGTGAACTGTTCCTTGAGCTCGGCGACCGCCGTCGCCTTTTCCGCCCTCGCCATGGGCCTCCTTCCAGATGTGCCACCGGTGAAGGCCCGGGAAACAGACGAGCCCCGGCGCAGGCGGCTCGGGGCTCTCATGACGCTATGACGCTGGAGAAGCACTCACACACCTACGCGGGTCGCCCGCAAAGCGGGACCTTCGGTCGCCGGGCCAGAGTGGCCCGAGCGACGACCGGCGGTCTACGGCGGCTTTCAGTGTACGGTCCGCGCCGGTATTGGCCAAACCGGTCGGCCGCACATGTCGGCCGACTGTCGGCGGACCTCTGTCGGCAGACCTCTGCCGGCCGACCCGCACGTGGTCGACCATACGTGTCGAACATAGGTGGTCGAATCGTGGTCGAACCATGTCGGAAGGACCGGAAGCGGGTCGGCAGGACCGGCGGCGGCCGGGCCGGTGGTGGCCCGGCCCGGCCGCGGTGGGTCAGTGATGACCGGCCTTGGCGGTGATCTCGCCGATCTGGTCGGCCGGCGGCGGGCTGATGTCGACCGGCTTGTTGAACGACGTGAACTGCGTCGTCATGGTCATCTTCGCCGGCCCGCTGGCGCCCGTCATCACGATCTTGCGCGGCAGCCGGTCGGCGTCGATCCAGGCGTCGAACTTCATGTCCTTGACGCTGGCCATGCGATCCTCCACCTGCTGCCTGGCCTCGGGCGAGAGCCCTTTGACCGCCTCGGCCACCGAGAACGTGCCGGTGTAGTGGGTGGTCTCCACCCCGCCGACGGTCTCGCTGCCGACCGCCTTGGCGTCCTTGGAGGCGGTGAGCAGCCGGACACTGGTGGGCAGGTCGATCTGCTGCGCCTCGGCCAGCAGCTTGTGTACGTCGACGCCGCTCTCGCTGCCTGCCTTGCTCAGGTCGAACTTGACCCAGGGCCGGCCCGACTTGGTGAGGCGCTTCAGCGCCTCGAGCTTCAGATAGGCAGTGTCGTCGCGCAGGATGGCCCGCAGGCCACCGGGCAGCGACTGGCCGTTGAAGCTCACCTGGCTGAGGGTGAAGTCGCCCGCGAGCTCCGGCTTCTGCTGCAGCACCACGGAGCCGCGCACCTTGCCCGGCTGCTTGTCGGCACCGGTGACGTCGACCACCAGGTCGGCGGTGTACGACGTGATGGACTTGGCGTGGCTCGCGGAGTGCCGCAACGCCTCGGCCGCCGTCAGTTTGGTGTCTCCCGGCGAGGTGGAGGAGCCGGAGCCGCAGCCCGAGAGCCCGATCAGCGCGGCCGCGCCAACGGCCAGAAAGGCGGGAGTCATTCGGCGCATCAGTAAGTATCCCTTCGTATCCCCGTGCCCATGACCATACGCACATTGGCCATCACGCAGAGTGGAGATTAAGAGATCATCACCGTTTCCACACCGTTCGCACACCGAACCGCACCGCGTTTCCCCCTAAACGCACTGAACGGCAAACACGCCAGGAGGCCGGACACGGCGAAGGCCCCCGCCGATGACGGCGGGGGCCTTCCGCAGACCAGGCCCCGGGGGGCCGGGAGACATCAGACGTCGGCGGTCGCGACGCGGGTCACGTTCGGGTCGACGGGGATGCCGGGCCCCATCGACGTGGTGAAGGTGACCTTCTTCAGGTAGCGGCCCTTGGCGGCGGCCGGCTTCAGCCGCAGCACCTCGTCGAGGGCGGCGGCGTAGTTCTCGACGAGCTGCCGGTCGCCGAAGGACACCCGGCCGATGACGAAGTGCAGGTTCGCGTGCCGGTCGACCCGGAACTCGATCTTGCCGCCCTTGATCTCGGTCACCGCCTTGGCGACGTCGGGCGTCACCGTGCCGGCCTTCGGGTTGGGCATGAGGCCGCGCGGGCCGAGGACACGGCCCAGCCGGCCGACCTTGCCCATGAGGTCGGGGGTCGCGACGACGGCGTCGAACTCGCCGAGCCGGTTGCCCTTGGAGATGTCGTCGATCAGCTCGTCGGCGCCGACGATGTCGGCGCCCGCGGCGCGCGCCTCCTCGGCGCGGTCACCGGTGGCGAAGACCAGGACCCGGGCGGTCTTGCCGGTGCCGTGCGGAAGGTTGACGGTGCCGCGGACCATCTGGTCGGCCTTACGGGGGTCGACCCCGAGCCGCAGAGCGACCTCGACGGTGGCGTCGAACTTGGTGACGGTGGTCTGCTTGGCGAGCCGGGCGGCCTCGGCGGGGCTGTACAGCCGGTCGCGGTCGATCTGCGCCTCCGCGTTGCGGTAGGCCTTACTGCGCTTCATGTGCTCACTCCTGTGAACGAGTGGTGGTGGTGCGGGCCCGCGCAGGCCCTCCCACGGATGTGCCGCCCGGGCGGCCGGGCGGTGCGACGGCCGGGGTGCGGCCGTGCTCAGTCGGCGATGGTGATGCCCATGGAGCGGGCGGTGCCGGCGATGATCTTCTCGGCGGACTCGATGTCGTTGGCGTTGAGGTCCTTCATCTTGGTCTGCGCGATCTCGCGGAGCTGCTCCTTGGTGAGCTTGCCCACCTTGTCGCGGTGGGGCACCGGCGAGCCCTTCTGCACGCCCGCGGCCTTCTTGATCAGCTCAGGCGCCGGCGGCGTCTTGGTGATGAAGGTGAAGCTGCGGTCTTCGTAGATGGTGATCTCGACCGGGATGATGTTCCCGCGCTGGGCCTCGGTGGCAGCGTTGTACTGCTTCACGAAGTCCATGATGTTGACGCCGTGCGGGCCGAGGGCCGTACCGACGGGCGGCGCGGGCGTGGCCTGGCCGGCGGGCAGCTGGACCTTCACCAGCGCGGCGATCTTTTTCTTCGGAGGCATGTGTCCTTCTTCGGGTCCTTGTCAGACAGACCCCGCGCATGACAGCGGCGCGGGGACGAGTAGCCAGTTTACGCGCGACGGGGCCCGGACGTACGCCAGAGCGCCGCCACCCGGATCACGCTCAGATCTTGGAGACCTGGTTGAACGACAGCTCCACCGGGGTCTCCCGGCCGAAGATCGACACCAGCACCTTGAGCTTCTGCGACTCGGCGCTGATCTCGCTGACCGTGGCCGGCAGGGTCGCGAACGGGCCGTCCATGACCGTGACGGACTCGCCGACCTCGAAGTCGACGGTGACCGCCTGCGCCTTGGCCTTGGCGGCCTTGGTCTCCTGCTCGGGCTCGGGCGCGAGCAGCTTGGCGACCTCGTCGAGGTTGAGCGGGCTCGGCTTGTTGGACAGCCCGACGAACCCCGTGACGCCCGGAGTGTTGCGCACCGCGGCCCAGGACTCGTCGGTGAGCTCCATGCGCACCAGGACGTACCCGGGCAGCACGCGCTCCTTCACCGGGGTCTTCTTGCCGCCCTTGAACTCGCTCACCGTGTGCGTGGGCACCTCGGTCTGGAAGATGAACTCCTCCATGTTGAGCGACTGGGTGCGGGTCTCGATATTGGACTTCACGCGGTTCTCGTAGCCGGCGTACGAATGGATGACGTACCACTCGCCCGGCAGGCCGCGGAGCCTACGCTTGAACTCCTCGACGGGATCGACGTCGGGAACGACATCGCCGTCTTCGTCGGAGCCGGCCTCATCACCGCCCGCGCGACCCTCCTCCGGCGCCGCTTCGCCCGTGGCGGCGGGACCGGCGGCCTCATCGGTCGCCTCGGCTGCGGGAGCGGTGGCGTCGAGGGACTCCTCGGCGGTCCGCGGCTCCTCTTGCGGCTCGCCCTCCCACTCTTCGCGGGGCTCGCCGGCCGACGGTGGGAATTCGGACACGGTGACTCTTTCTCTTGGTCGACGGATTTACGGAAAAAACTCAGGATCCGCCGAAGATCACCAGCACGCCCTTGGAGAACAAGGCGTCGAGCCCGGCCACGACTCCTACCATGAGCAGGACGAACGCGAAGACCACCGTCGTGTAGGTAATCAGGTCCTTCCGCGTCGGCCAGATGACCTTGCGGAGCTCTGCGACAATCTGCCGGTAGAAGAGAGCGGGCGATGTCCGCTGCGCCTTCTTCTTCTTCGCACCGCTTGGCCTGTCTGCGGTCTCGCCTCGCGTGTCGATCGCCACAGTCCTCACCTGATTCGTCGTGTCCATCGCATCTGCGGCGCGCTTGACGCCTTCACTGGTGCGCGGACCGCACTTCGCAGGGCACGAGGGACTCGAACCCCCAACCGCCGGTTTTGGAGACCGGAGCGCTACCAATTGCGCCAGTGCCCTAAGCAGTGATCCAACCGAACCGGGCACGCGCCGGTCAGTGGCCCACTAGACGTTGAAGTGTACGTGGGAAAGGCCACTTCGTCGAACTGGGATGTCCGCGCGCCACCAGGCTACCCTCTCCCAGGCCGCTGACCAGCGCTCTCAGCGGTCACGACGCCGCGAAATCATGCGGAATCACTGCCGTGGGTCTGTAACGATGGAGGCATGACCCGTCCTCGCATCTCCGCGCGCATCTCCGCGATCTCCGAGTCCGCCACGCTGGCGGTCGACGCCAAGGCCAAGGCCATGAAGGCCGCCGGCCGCCCCGTCATCGGATTCGGCGCCGGCGAGCCCGACTTCCCGACCCCCGGCTACATCGTCGAGGCCGCGATCGAGGCATGCCGCAACCCCAGGTTCCACAAGTACACCCCGGCCGGGGGCCTGCCCGAGCTCAGGCAGGCCATCGCCGACAAGACGGCACGCGACTCCGGATTCCAGGTCGACGCGTCGCGCGTACTGGTCACCAACGGCGGCAAGCAGGCCGTGTACGAGGCCTTCGCCGCGCTGCTGGACCCCGGCGACGAGGTCCTGGTCGTCGCGCCCTACTGGACGACCTACCCTGAGTCGATCAAGCTCGCGGGCGGCGTGCAGGTCGACGTGCCCACCGATGAGACCACCGGCTACCTCGCCTCGGTCGACCGGCTGGAGGCCGCGCGCACCGAGCGCACCAAGGTGCTGCTGTTCGTGTCGCCGTCCAACCCCACTGGAGCGGTCTACAGCCCGGAGCAGGTCGCCGAGATCGGCCGCTGGGCCGCCGCCAACGACCTGTGGGTGGTCACCGACGAGATCTACGAGCACCTCGTGTACGGCGACGCCTCGTTCACCTCCATCGCGACGGCGGTGCCCGAGCTGGCCGACCGCGTGGTGGTGCTCAACGGCGTCGCCAAGACCTACGCCATGACCGGCTGGCGGGTGGGCTGGCTGATCGGCCCCGCCGACGTCGTGAAGGCCGCCACGAACCTCCAGTCGCACGCGACGTCCAACGTGGCCAACGTGTCGCAGGCCGCGGCCCTCAGGGCCGTCACGGGCGACCTGTCGGCCGTGGCCGAGATGCGCACGGCGTTCGACCGGCGCCGGCAGACGATGGTGCGCATGCTCAACGAGATCCCCGGCGTGGTGTGCCCCGAGCCGCTGGGCGCGTTCTACGCCTACCCGTCCGTGAAGGGCGTGCTCGGCAAGGAGCTGCGCGGCAAGCGCCCGGCGAGCTCCGCCGAGCTGGCCGAGATCGTGCTTGAGGAGGCCGAGGTGGCCGTGGTGCCGGGCGAGGCGTTCGGCACCCCCGGCTACTTCCGCCTCTCGTACGCCCTCGGCGACGACGACCTGGTCGAGGGCGTCAGCCGCCTCGCCAAGCTGCTCGCCGAGGCCCACTAGTGGCCTGTCCCGGAACGTTGACCGGGTAATTGATCTCGGGCGGTGAACCCG
>JBIQJI010000161.1:0-1718 GCA_044507605.1 Actinomycetales bacterium
TACGGTGAGCCACGCCAGTGTCCGTTCGACCGCCCACCTGCGGGGCGGCACGGCGAAGCCCTTCTGATCGGCGGGTTTGCGGACGATGTCGATCGTGGTGCGCGGGGTCCGAGCGGCCCAGTCGATCGGGTGCCCGGCGAACCTGCGTCAGCGAACACGAACCTTCAGATCGGGGAGGCCCGGCAGCGTGCCCTCGGCGCCGTCGCGGTCCTGGACACACGCGCGTCCACAGGGCAACGCCGTTGTCGCCGAGTCTGTCCGCCACCTGGCTCAGGCTGGCTCTCCCATGTCGCGGGAAATCCACGCCGGCGTGTCGAAGCGCACCGGCTGTGCGCCCACGAGCGCTGTGAGGTGTCTTTCGATGCCCTCCAGCTCGGCGGCGCCGATTCGCTGCGCCCACTGATCGCGGAGCTCCTCGAAGATCGCCTCGCCCTGGCGCAGCACGTCGAACCCGAGTTCGGTCACCTGAAGGCGCTTGCGGCGGGCGTCGCGCGGGTCGGTCTCGCGTTCGACGTACCCGCGCTCCTGCAGGACGGTGATGGTCTTGGCAGCCGACTGCTTGGTGATCGACAGGCGGCGGGCCAGCTCTGAGGCGCTGTCGGCGCCGGCGGCGATGGCTCGTATGGCGAAGTCGTGAACGGGGCGCACGTCCTCGTAGCCGCGATCGGCCAGCTCGGCGGTAGCGGCGTCCACGAGCGTGCGGAACCCCCCGAGCAGCAGTAGCGCGAGATCTGCGCCTGAGCGAGACATGTGCGTAGGATATGACCTCGACAAAAGACAGCCTGGCTGTCTATATTGGACAGCCAGGCTGTCTAAATAAGGAGAGCGGCATGGCCACCGCACCAGCGGGCCTCACCGTCCCCGAGATCACCCACCACCGCGCCCACGTCAACGGAACGACCCTGCACTACGCCGCCGCCGGGACCACCGGGTCCCCGATCCTGCTGGTCCACGGGTTCCCCGAGACGTGGAGGGCCTTCCGCAAGCTCATCCCCCTGCTCGCCGCCGGCCACCGGGTCTTCGCCGTGGACCTGCGCGGCTTCGGTGACTCCGACACCGCGCCGGACGACCACGACAGCAGGTCCGCGGCCGAGGACCTGCACCAGCTGATCGAGCACCTCGGCCTCGGCCCGGTCCACCTGACCGGGCAGGACATCAGCGGGGCGACGGTCTTCCGGCTGGCCGCCACACACCCGGAGGACGTGCTCAGCCTCACCGCCATCGAGACAAGCCTGCCCGGCTTCGGCTGGGAGATGCTGGCCGACGTCGCTCGCAGCGGCGCCTGGCACATCGGAGTCCTCGCCGCGCCCGGCATTCCCGAGATGCTCCTGGCCGGCCGCGAGCGCGAGTTCCTCGGGCGGTACGCGTTCCCTTCCATGACCGCCGTCGCGGGCGCGGTCACCGATGCCGACATCGACGACTTCGCTCGCACCTACGCACGCCCGGACGGCTGGCGCGGCGCGGCCGGTATCTACCGGTCGCTGCTTCGTGAAGGGCCCGAGATCAAGGCCCTCGCAGAGTCGCCCGGGCTGAACGTGCCCGTGCTCGCGGTCGGCGCCGGGGGCGGCTCGTTCACGGCCCGGACCATGTCCCAGGCCGCGTCAGCGGGGGTCAGTTCCGTCCAGCTCGACGGCGTCGGCCACTACGCTGCGATGGAGGCTCCCGAGGAACTGGCGAAGGCCGTCCTCGACTTCGTCGACGACATCGACGCCGTCTAG
>JBIQJI010000117.1:0-10738 GCA_044507605.1 Actinomycetales bacterium
GGGCCTGCTCCTTTTCGGCGCGCAGCCGGTCGCGCTCGGCGAGGGCCTGCTCGCGTGCGGTCCGGGCGGCGTCGCGGTCGGCTTCGGCGCGGCCGCGCCGGGCCTCGGGCTCGGTGACGCGCTGCCAGGACTCGCGTTGGGCGCGTTCGGCCGCAGCGGTGGCCTCGCGGGTCTGCCGTTCGGCTTCGCGGCGGGCGTCGGCGGCGGCGCGCGCGGCCTGGGCGGCCTCGTGGCGGGCCTGTTCGGCGGCCGCGGCGCGCTGTTCGCTGTCGGCGGCGACGGCGCGGGCCTCCTCGGCGTGTTCCTCGGCGGCGCGGATGTGGGCGATGGCGGTCTGGTCGACGTCGCGGAGCCGCTCGGTGAGCAGGGTCACGGCCTCCAGCCAGCGGTCGCCGAGGGGCAGCAGGGTTTCGGCGAGGGCCTCGGCCCGGGCCAGCGCCTCGTCGACGGCTCCGGTGTGGGAGGCGGTGCGGGCCCGGTGGGCGGCGGTGCGGCAGGCGGTGCTGCAGAAGCGGCGGCGCCGGCCCGCTTTGCGGCGGCCGTGCTCGTCGGTGCCGCGTACCTCGATGGGGTTGGCGCAGCCTTCGCGGGCGCACAGCACGACGGGCGGCGGGGCGTCCTGTGCCGGGTCGTCGTGGGCGTCGCCGTCGCCGGGGTGATCGGCGGGGGCGGGCTGGGTGGCGTCGGTGGTCATGGGCGGCTCGTCCGTGGCTGTGGTCCGTCGTCGTGGCCGCCGGTGGCTGGGCGGCGTGGGTCAGTGGCCATGGTCTCGCATCGCCCGCGTGCCTGCGACCTGCCTGATCCGGTGGTGGCCAGGTCGCGGAGTGCGGTTTCGCCGTCCAGTGGCCGGCGGATGTCGTCAGCGGCGCCGACTATGGGGCTTCGAGCGGGTGGAGACTCAACGGCCGCTGGTGGTGCGGGCGGTGAACTTGAGGAAGGGGATGTGGCGGCCGACCTCGCGGAAGTCGGCTTCGCTGCCGTCGACGGCGAAACCCATCAGGCGGCACAGCTGGCGGGCGGCCGTGGGGTGGCGCATGGCGTAGTGGCCCATGATGCGTTCGCCTTCGTCGGTGGACAGGGGCGTGGCGGTGACGGGGATGGTGCGGTTGCCGATCTGGATGGTGACGTCGGGGTGGGCGAGCACGTTGCGGTACCAGTCGGAGCGGGTGCCGTAGCCGGAGGCCGCGATGTAGTCGGGGCCGTCGTGGTGTACCACTTCGATGACGATGTGGCGTCGTCTGCCGGAGACGCGGCCGATGTGGGTGAGGAGCATGAAGCGCTGCCCGAACAGCGGGCCGAGGCCCATCCGGTAGAGGTGGATGGGGAGCCGGAACAGCCATCGGCGTAGTCCGGTGGGCGGCGGTGGTGTGTTGATGATCCGCATGGTGGGGCTCCTGGGTGACGGTGGCCACATTTTGGTCGATCGACCAATTTGGTCGTATGGCCAATATAGCGGATCGCGCGGGCGGCCACCGGTCGTCCCCGCCGCGTCTTCCCGTCCGCCGGTCGCGCGGCCTGGTTTGAGGGCCGGTGTCCCGGGCAAGGCGTATCCGTCCGTCGCGACAGGGAGGGGGGCCCGTGATGGCGCGCTGCGAGGTGTGCGGAAACGACTACCGGATGGCGTTCGAGGTGCACGCGCAGGGAGATGTGCACGTGTTCGACTCGTTCGAGTGCGCGATCCATCGGATGGCGCCGGTCTGCGAGCACTGCGGATGCCGCATCGTGGGGCACGGCGTCGAGGCGGAGGGGCACTTCTACTGCTGCGCCCACTGCGCGCGCGAGAAGGGCGTCACCACGGTCGCCGACTACGCGGCCTCCGCCACCGCCTGACCCGGCCCCGGTCGGGGCCGAGGAGAAGCCGCGCGGCGGTTCGCCGGTCACCGCCGCCGGCCGCCAGGGTGCCTTCGCCCGGCGGACAGCCGCTCCCGCGCGTGGCCGGTCGATCCGCCGCGCGCCACCGGCCGCGCCGTCGCCCCAGAGGCGACGGCGTTTTCCGTTGTCCGGGGATGCGCCCTTGTCCCTGCTCGTTTCCCTGCTCGCTGTTCCCCGTCGCGTACCGGTCAGGATCGGAGAAGCGCGGGCGGCCGGGTCGTGGCTAGCGTGAGTCGGGTCCGCTGCCGGCGTCCCCCCAGGCGCCGGCGGCGGGTGCTGGACCGGGCCGGATCATGGCGATCATGGTGAGCGCTGCCGTGGCGGCACCCGCGCGAAAAATCCGACATACTGCCCCAAACTGGTCGGATTGTGCGGAGTGGCGCCGGGCGAAAGCACGCGGCCCCGCGTAACGGATGGAGACACGATGAGCATGACCACGAGCACGGACACGGGGTCCCCCGAAGAGTCACCCGCGCCGCGCCTCGCCGACAGCCACGACCTGATCCGCGTGCAGGGCGCGCGCGTGAACAACCTCAAGGACGTCAGCGTCGAGATCCCCAAGCGCCGGCTGACGGTGTTCACCGGCGTCTCCGGCTCGGGGAAGAGCTCCCTGGTGTTCGGCACCATCGCCGCCGAGTCGCAGCGGCTGATCAACGAGACCTACAGCGCCTTCGTGCAGGGCTTCATGCCGTCGCTGGCGCGGCCGGAGGTCTACCTGCTGGAAGGGCTGACGACGGCGATCCTGGTCGACCAGCAGCGCATCGGCGGCGACCTGCGCTCCACGGTCGGCACCGCCACCGACGCCAACGCCATGCTGCGCATCCTGTTCAGCAGGCTCGGGCGGCCCCACATCGGCTCGCCCCAGGCGTTCTCCTTCAACGTCGCCTCCGTCAGCGGGGCGGGCGCGGTCACCATGGAACGCGGCGGGCAGACCGTGAAGGAGCGCCGCAGCTTCAGCATCACCGGCGGCATGTGCCCGCGCTGCGAAGGCCGGGGCACGGTCACCGACATCGACCTCACCCAGCTGTTCGACGACTCCAAGTCGCTGTCCGAGGGCGCGATCACCGTGCCCGGCTACAAGCCGGGCGGCTGGAACCACCGCCTGTACAGCTCGTCGGGGTTCTACGACCCGGACAAGCCGATTCGCGAGTTCACCGCCAAGGAGCTGCACGACTTCCTGCACCGCGAGCCGACCAGGATGAAGATCGAGGGCATCAACATGACCTACGAGGGGCTGGTCCCCAGGGTCGAAAGGTCGATGCTCGCCAAGGACAAGGAGGCGATGCAGCCGCACATCCGCGCGTTCGTGGACCGGGCGGTCACCTTCACCGCCTGCCCCGACTGCGGCGGCACCCGGCTGAGCGCGGCGGCCCGGTCGTCGAAGATCGACGGGATCAGCATCGCCGACGCCTGCGCGATGCAGGTCAGCGACCTGGCCGCATGGGTGCGCGGCCTCGACGAGCCGACGGTGGCGCCGCTGCTGGCCACGCTGCTGCGTACGCTGGAGTCGTTCACCGAGATCGGCCTCGGCTACCTGTCCCTCGACCGTCCCGCCGCGACGCTGTCGGGCGGCGAGGCGCAGCGCGTCAAGATGATCCGGCACCTGGGCTCCTCGCTCACCGACGTCACCTACGTCTTCGACGAGCCCACGGCGGGCCTGCACCCCCACGACGTCCAGCGCATGAACGACCTGCTGCTGCGGCTGCGCGACAAGGGCAACACGGTGCTGGTCGTCGAGCACAAGCCGGAGGTCATCGCGATCGCCGACCATGTCGTGGACCTCGGGCCGGGCGCCGGTGCGGCGGGCGGCAGCGTCTGCTTCGAAGGCACCGTCGAAGGGCTGCGGGCCAGCGGCACCGTGACCGGGCGGCACCTCGACGACCGGGCGGCCCTGAAGGAAACGGTGCGCAGGCCCACCGGGAAGCTGGAGATCCGCGGGGCGACGGCCAACAACCTGCGCGACGTCGACGTGGACGTGCCGCTCGGGGTGCTCGTCGTCGTCACGGGCGTCGCCGGCTCCGGCAAGAGCTCGCTGGTGCACGGGTCGCTGCTGCGGAGCCCGGGGGCCGTGGAGGCGGGCGTGGTGGCGATCGACCAGAGCGCGATCCGGGGTTCGCGGCGGAGCAACCCGGCGACCTACACCGGGCTGCTGGACCCGATCCGCAAGGCGTTCGCGAAGGCCAACGGGGTCAAGCCGGCGCTGTTCAGCGCCAACTCCGAGGGGGCCTGCCCCAACTGCAACGGCGCCGGTGTCGTCTACACCGACCTGGCGATGATGGCGGGCGTCGCCACCACGTGCGAGGAGTGCGAGGGCAGGCGGTTCCAGGCGGCCGTGCTGGACCACCACCTGGGCGGGCGCGACATCAGTCAGGTGCTCGCGATGTCGGTGACCGAGGCCGAGGAGTTCTTCGCGGCCGGTGCGGCCCGCACGCCGGCGGCGCACGCCATCCTGCGGCGGCTGTCCGACGTCGGGCTCGGCTATCTCAGCCTCGGCCAGCCGCTCACGACGCTGTCGGGCGGTGAGCGGCAGCGGCTCAAGCTGGCCACCCAGATGGCCGGCAAGGGCGGCGTGTACGTCCTCGACGAGCCGACCACGGGCCTGCACCTGGCCGACGTCGAGCAGCTGCTCGGCCTGCTGGACCGCCTGGTCGACTCGGGGCGGTCGGTCATCGTCATCGAGCACCATCAGGCGGTCATGGCGCACGCCGACTGGATCATCGATCTGGGGCCCGGCGCGGGGCACGACGGCGGCCGGATCGTGTTCGAGGGCACGCCGGCCGATCTCGTCGCCGCCCGCTCCACCCTCACCGGCCGCCACCTCGCGGACTATGTGGGTGCCTGAGCGGGCCGATGCCGCGCTGCGGCGGCCGGTGCCCGGCGTGTCCCCGGCCGCGGGCACCGGTGAGACGGTGTGGCGGGGCGGGCCCGTCCGGGGTGGGGTCAGCGCGGGGCCGGGCGGCACAGCCGGCGGCGGGTGCGGGTGCGGTGCGGGGTGTGCTGCTCACGATGCGGGCGGCCGGGTGGGCCGGGCGTTCACGACGCGGACACCGGCCGGGGGCGCCCCGGTCGTGGCCTTGAATCACGGGACGGCCGCGTATCAAGGTGTTGCTGAACGACGTACAGCGACAGGATGGGCATCATCATGACCTCCACGACCAGCGGCCCGCGCGTGTGGTTCATCACCGGCACCAGCACCGGACTGGGGCGTGTGCTCGCCGAGGCCGCGCTGGACCGCGGCGAGCACGTCGTGGCCACGGCCCGTGACGCCGGGGCCGTCGCGGATCTGGCCGATCGGCACCCCGGCCGGGTGCTGCCGCTCGCGCTGGACGTCACCGTCCCCGAAGCGGTCGCCGACGCCGTCGCCGAGGCGATGAAATGGTCGGGCCGTGTCGACGTGCTGGTCAACAACGCCGGGCACGGGCTGGCCGGGGCGCTGGAGGAGCTGTCGCAGGAGCAGATCGACGCCGTGCTCGCCACCAACGTGCTGGGCGTGATGAGCGTCACCCGGGTCGTGCTGCCGCACATGCGGGAGCGGCGCCAGGGTCACATCGTGCAGATGTCGTCGGTCGGCGGGGTCGTGGCCAATCCCGGCCACGCCATCTACGCCACGTCGAAGTTCGCGCTGGAGGGCATGTCCGAGGCGCTGGCCGGGGAGGTCGCGCCCTTCGGCATCCGGGTCACGATCGTCGAGCCGGGGCCGTTCCGCACCGACTTCGCGGGCCGTTCGATGCGGTTCGCCGAGCCGATCGACGACTACCGTGACACCCCCGCCGGGGCCTTGCGCGGCTATTTCGCGCGGCAGGACGGCGCGCAGCCCAACGATCCGGTGAAGGCCGCCGCGGCGATCCTGCGGGCGGTGGACGACCCGTCGTCGCCGCTGCGGCTGCCGCTGGGCCCGGAGGCGGTGACGCGGATCCGGGCCAAGCTGCGCGGCCAGCTGAGCGACCTGGACGCGTGGGAGGCGGTGTCCCTCGACACCCGCTACACCTGACGGCGACGTGCGGGGGCGCCCGGCGCGCCCGGTGACCGCGCGGTACCGGCCGGGGACCTGTGAGGGGGCGTCCGGGGCGGCGGGTCAGCCGGCCGGTGGCCGGCCCGGTGGGGCGGGGCGGGTTCCGATGACGACGGTGGCGTCCAGGTCGGGGCATTCGGCGATCTGCTGGTGCAGGCCGGCGCGGGTGAGGATCGCGGCGGCGGCGGGTGCCTGGCGTTCGCTGGTCTCCACCAGCAGGTGGCCGCCCGGGGCCAGCCAGGACGGCGCCTGGCGGGCGACGCGGCGCAGCACGGCCAGGCCGTCGGCGCCGCCGTCGAGCGCGACGCGTGCCTCGTGGTCGCGGGCTTCGGGCGGCAGTAGCGCGATCTGCCCGGCGGGTACGTAGGGCACGTTGGCGACGAGGATGTCGACGCGGCCGCGCAGTGAGGCGGGCAGCGGGTCGAACAGGTCGCCCTGGTACACGTGGCCGCCGGCGGCGGCGAGGTTGGTGCGCGCGCAGCGCACGGCGGCGGGGTCGATGTCGGCGGCGTGCAGCCGGATGCCGCCGGTGGCGGCGGCCAGGGCCGCGCCCAGGGCGCCCGAGCCGCAGCACAGGTCGACGACGACGTCGCCGGGGGCGGTGCGGGCGGCGGCCTGGCGGGCGAGGAACTCGGTGCGGCGGCGGGGCACGAACACTCCGGGCTCCAGCAGGATGCGCAGGCCGAGGAACATGGCCCAGCCGACGACGTGTTCGAGCGGCTCTCCGGCGGTCCGCCGGTCGAGCATGGCGGTCAGGTCGGCGGGTGTGCGCGCCGCCGACATGAGCAGGCGTGCCTCGTCTTCGGCGAAGACGCAGCCGGCCGTGCGGAGGCGGGCGGCGACGGAGGGGAGAGGGGGGAAGGACGGTGCAGCCGGCATGGGGGCCTTTCGGGACGTCGAAGGGCGCTCCGGCGGCCGTCGGCCCAGGTCACGGCTGTGGCGGGGCCGCCTGGTGAGAGCACCCGGCGTGCGCAGCGGTGATGGGTCTCACCTCCCTGGTCGTGCGGCGTGATGGTGGCCACCTTATCTCATCGGGTTCTCTCGGGGCCGCCCGTCCCTGGTGGTCTCCGGGGTGGGCGTCGGCTGTGCCGCCCTCTGGGCGAGGCCGCTTTGGCGCCTGTGGGGGAACCGCACGCCGCGCCGGCGGAGGCGGGGTGGGCCGACGGCGGCCGGCCGGCGTTTCACCGGTCGCCGGCCGTGGTGCCTTCGTCGTGCGGGGTCAGGCCAGGGTCTCGCCGCCGTCGATGGTGATGACCTGGCCGGTGACGTAGGGGTTGGCCATGAGGAACAGGGCCCCGGCGGCGGCCTCCTGGGCGGTGCCATAGCGGCCGAGCGGAGCGGACGATCCTGCGGCGGCGACGGCCTCGTCGGTGTCCAGCCCGGGCATGGAGCGCAGGAGCGGGGTGTCGATGCGGCCGTAGCGGACGGCGTTCACGCGCAGCCGCGCGGGGGCGAGCTCCACCGCGAGGGCCTTGGTGAGGGTCTCCACGGCGCCGGCGGCCGACAGGGGGGCGGCCATCGCGGGGGCGGGCCGTACCACCAGGATGCCCGAGCTCAAGGTCAGCGAGCCTCCTGCGGGGAGCCGGGGGGCGGCTGTGCGGGCGGCGGCGACGGCCACGCGGAGGCCGGCGTCGTAGCTTGCGCGGATCGTGTCGGGCGACAGCGCGGTCACCGGGCCGGCGCCGCTGATGGTGCCGGCGGTGACGAGCACGTGGTCGACGTGGCCGGCCCGGTCGAAGGCCTCGGCGAGGGTCTGCTCGTCGCCGCCGTCGCCGGGCACGGCCAGGACGGCGCCGGCGGGCTCGCCGGCGGGGGCGGCGCCGCGTACGCGGGCGGCGGCGGCCTCCAGGCGGCCGGGGTCGCGGCCGACCAGGACGACGCGGGCGCCGACCGAGCGCAGCAGGAGGCCGGCGGCCAGGCCGATGCCGGAGGTTCCGCCGATGAGGACGGCGGTCGCGCCGGCCAGGGCGTTGGGCAGCGGCGTGCGGATGGGGACGGGTGCGGTGGCGGTGGTCATGGGAGCCTTCCCGGAGGAGTAAACCATCTGGTTGTTTTACTTGCCTCTCATCCTGCCGCCGGTCCCATAACATGTCAACCGGATGGTTTAATTCGTGCATGGCCTATGACGCGGAACACACCAGACGGCGGATCTTCGACGCCGCCGCCGCCGAGTTCGCCGAGCACGGGCTTGCGGGGGCCAGGGTCGACCGCATCGCGGCTGCGGCCAAGGCCAACAAACAGGCCATCTACCTGTACTACGGGAACAAGGAGAAGCTGTTCGCCGCCGTCTTGCGGGCCAAGCTGACGGAGGTCGCCCAGGCCCAGCTCTCGGTCCGCGACGATCCCGACGCCGTGGCCGAGTCGGCCGGGCAGATCTTCGACTGGTACTGGGAACACCCGGAGCTGATCAGGCTGCTGCTGTGGGAGGCCCTGGAGGCCGGCGACGAGTCCGGCGAGATCGACCGGGAGCTGCGCCACTGCTTCCGCGAGAAGGTTGACGCCATCGTGGCGCAGGGGGCGGCCGACCGGCTCCCGGCCGGCGCGCGCGCCCGCGCCGCCCAGGACCTGCTCTTCACGATCATGGGACTGATCGCGTGGAACTTCGCGGTGCCCAGGGTGTGCCGCGCCGCCCTGGACGAGGAGGCCGACCAGGCCGCCTGGGCCCGCCGCCGCCAGACCGTGGTCGACACCGTCCGCCGCCTCGCCGCCACCTGGGAGACCTCCTGACCCCGCCCGCCGGGACGGGCCGGGCCCGCCGTGGCCTCGATCAGCGGCGGCGGGGCGTGACCAGGCCGGACTCGTAGGCGAACACCACGAGCTGGGCGCGGTCCCTGGCGCCCAGCTTGGTCATGGCCCTGCTGACGTGCGTCTTGGCGGTGGCCGGGCTGATCACCATGTGGGCGGCGATCTCCTCGTTGGACAGGCCGCGCGCCACCAGCGCGGTGACCTCGCGCTCCCGGTTGGTCAGCACGCCGAGCCCCTCGGGCACGGACTGGGGGCGGCGGCTGACGAACTCGGCGATCAGGCGGCGGGTGATCGACGGCGACAGCAGGGCGTCGCCGCGGGCCGCGACCCGGACGCCCCGCAGCAGGTCGTCGGGCTCGGTGTCCTTGACCATGAACCCGCCGGCTCCGGCGCGCAGCGCGTTGAACACGTACTCGTCGAGGCCGTAGTTGGTGAGGATCACGACGTGGACGCCGCTCAGCCGCGGGTCCGCGGCGATCAGCCGGGTCGCCTCGATGCCGTCCATCACCGGCATCTGGATGTCGACCAGGGCGACGTCGGGCCGGTGCCGGCGGGCGAGCGCGACGGCCTGCTCGCCGTCGGCGGCCTCGGCCACCACCTCGATGTCGTCCTCGATCTCCAGCAGGGCCCGGAAGCCGCCGCGGATCAGCGCCTGGTCGTCGGCGAGCAGCACACGGATCACGTCGGCTCCACCAGGGGCAGCTCGGCCCGCACGGTGAAGCCGCCTTCGGGGCGGGGCCCGGCCGACAGCCGGCCGCCGAGCGCCGCGACGCGCTCACGCATGCCGAGCAGCCCGGTGCCGGGCACGGGCGGGCTGCCGGGGCGGGCCGTCCCGTCGTCGTCGATCTGCACCACCAGTTCCCGGGCGGCGTAGTCGACGCGAACCCGGGCGGCGGCGCCGCCGGCGTGGCGGGAGACGTTGGTGAGGGCCTCCTGGACGATCCGGTAGGCGGCCCGGTCGACCTCGGCCGGCAGCTCGCGGCGGGTGCCGCCGATGGTCACCGTGGCCGGCAGCCCGCTGCCGCGGGCCCGTTCGACCAGATCGTCGAGCCGGTCCAGGCCGCTCGGCCCGTCCCCGGCGCCGGCGCCGTCGGGGTCGGGGTCGCGCAGCACCTGCAGGGTGGCGCGCAGCTCGCGCATGGCGTCGCTGCTGGCCTCCTGGATGGCCAGCAGCGCCGGTGGCACCTCCTGGCCGCGCTTGCGGGCCAGGTGCACGGCCACCCCGGCCTGGACCTTGATGATGGAGATGCTGTGGGTGAGCGAGTCGTGCAGCTCCCTGGCGATGCGCAGCCGCTCCTCGCCGGCGCGGCGGCGGGCCGCCTCCTCGCGGGTGCGCTCGGCCTCGGCGGCGCGTCGCTCGGCCTCCTCCAGGTACGCCTGCCGGTGCCGGGCCACCGTGCCCGCCACGGCGGCCGCCACGAACCAGCCGAGCAGCAGGGCGGTGCTCTGCAGATCCTGCACGGCCCCGCCGCCCGCGGGCAGGCCCGCCACCAGCTCGACGCCGAGGAAGGCCACGGCGGCCAGCGCCGGCGCGGCCCGGTGCCCGGCCGCGACCGCGGCGAACACCGACACCATGACGGGAAAGGCGGCCGGCAGGCCCGGCCGGACGTGCAGCGTGACCGCGATCATGCACGCGGTGGCGCCGGCCAGCGCCACCAGGGGCGCCCGGCGCAGCGCGACGAGCGCGCCCGAGCCGGCCAGCACGGCCACCAGATCGAGCACGCCCGAACCCGGCGTGACCAGCACCACGACCGACAACAGAACGGCCATCCCGGCCGGGAGCAGGCCGTCCCGCACCGGCCACCGGTCGATGAACCTCACCCGTGTAGGTTACGGCCCCTTGCGCGGCGCGTCCTCGGCCGCAGGTCGTGCTCGCCGTCTACTCCCGGCGATGTAGCCGGGCCGATCGGTACGCCCCCGGTACCAGGTGCGGGAGCGTCCCGGCGCACGACGACCGCCGGGCGGCCCGGACGCCACGATGAGGGTCATGAGCCACCTGCCCGCCGCGCCGCCGAGCCCGGCGCCGCGCCCGCCGCCTGCCGGGCCGGGGCCGGTGGAGGGGCCGCGTGTCGCCGCTCGCCGGCCCGCCCGGCACGAGCCGGGGCGACC
>JBIQJI010000162.1:0-1693 GCA_044507605.1 Actinomycetales bacterium
CGTCACCGCCGGATCGGCGGCCCGGAGGGCGGCACGGCAGGCGCCCGCCCTCGCGGGGGCCGTCCTCGCGGCCGGGATCGTCCTCCTGGCGATCCCGCTGCTGGGAGCCGGCGGCTTCCTGCTCTGGCTCCGGGCGTGGCCGGGGATCATCGGCTGCGTCGCGGGCGGGGTCCTGAGCTGCTGGGCCGTGCTCGCCGTGCCGCTCGTCGTCCTGGAGGGAGCCGGGCCGGTGCGTGCGGTGGCCAGGGCCTGGACCCTGACCCGCCACCGCCGGACCCGCTGGTCGTGGTCGGTGCTCGGCTGCGTGCTCGCGGTGCCGGGCGCCGTCGCCGCCGGCGGCTGGTGGGCCGCCTGGCCGCTCGGCGAGGACGCCCACGCGATCGCGGTCCGGGTCACCGGCACGGCGGCCGGCGCGCTCGCCGTCCTGCTGCAGGGCGCGGCCCTGGCGGTCGTGACGCTGAGCCAGTGGTATCCGGACACCGCCGGCGAGCGGGACCGCCGCCCCGTCGACCTCGCGGCCGCCGCGGCGAGGCTCCCGGCCGCAGCACCCCGGCCGAGACCGGGCCGGCCGAGACCGGGCCGGCCGAGACTAGGCCGGCCGAGACTAGGCCGGCCGAGACTAGGCCGGCCGAGACTAGGCCGGGCGACCGTGCTGCCGGCGCTGGCCATCGCCGCGCCGGGCCTCGTCCACTGGGCGGTGCTCCGCGCCGACCCCTACGACTGGGTCATGGTCTCCGACCACGTCATCGAGGACGCGGTCGGGCGGGACGTGCTGCTGCTGCCGGACCGCGGCGGGCCGGCGGTGCTCGTCCCCCGCCGCGGGACGGGCTTCGACCTGCGCGCGTGCGGCGACCCCACCTGCCAGAGCAACCGCCTCGTCCGGCACGTCCCCTACGTGGAGGACAGAGCGGACGCGGCGGCGCTGCCCGGCGGAGCACTCGTCATCGCGGGCTGGCAGACCGGCGACGAATACGCCGGCGACCCGCCCGAACGGCCGCTCCTGCTCCGGCTGATCGCCTGCACGGCCCGCGGCTGCCCGGACATGCGCGCCGCCCCCGCCGCCCTCCGGGCGAGGCCGCCGGGCCTCTCGGCGTCCGTGGCCGTCGCCGCGTCCGGCTCCCGGGTGGTGGTCGCGGCCGCGGCGCCCCTGCCGCACAGGGACACCGAATGGGGGACGAGCAGCCTGCGCATCATGCGCTGCGCGAGCCTGCCCTGCGGCGCGCCCACCGTCCTGGCGGCCGTCCGGGTGCCGGAGGCGACCGGGGTCGCGGACAAGCCGCTCGCGCTCGCCCTCGGCCGGTCCGGCCGCCCGGTCGCCGTCTACGAGGACCTCGTCAACGGCGGGATCACCGTGGTCAGCTGCGGCGACGCCTCGTGCCGGCGGCGGCGGACGACACAGCTCGTCCCCCGCCGCGACCTGACCGTCGAGCAGGAGGAAAAGCTCCATGCCGGGCGCCAAGCCGCATTCTGGACGTCCAACGCCTATCCGGATGCCGTCGAAGTGGCCGTTCCCGGCGACGACCGGCCCGTCATCACCTACCGCGACGTGATCACGGGCGCGGCCACGATGCTGCGCTGCCGCACGCCGGACTGCGCGACCGCCGACACCGCCGTCCTCAGCCCGCCCGGCCTCGCCCAGCAGGCGCCCGCCCTCGCGCTCGGGACGGACGGGCTGCCGCTCGTCGCCGTCCAC
>JBIQJI010000039.1:0-59726 GCA_044507605.1 Actinomycetales bacterium
GCCGCGCGATCCCCCACAAGATCACCGGCACCCCGGAGGGGCTTTAGCTCAGCTGGAAGAGCACCTGCTTTGCAAGCAGGGGGTCAGGGGTTCGAGTCCCCTAAGCTCCACGAGGAGGCGGCGAGGCCTGGTCGCTCGCTGCGCTCGCTTCCTTCGGCCTCCTCTCTATTCCACCCGGGGGGACGACCCCCCGGAGCCCCCCGATGTGGGGGCCGCCGCCCCCACTCCCCCGCCCGCTTCGGCACCGTCCGGGCGGGAAAGCCGTTCACCCTCGACGTGACACGGCCTTTCCGGCGCAACGGGTTGGTCTTCCCGCGAGCGGGTTCGGGCCGCGGGGGGGTGGGGTCACGGTCGCGGTGTCCCAGTCCGAGAAACGCATGCGGGTGCGCAGCCGCGCGTCCAGGACGTACTGCACGGGACGGTTTCGCTTATCGACCCATAGCTCGTAGGTGGCGCTGGGGCCCGTGATTCTCGCTCAGTTCGTTGCGCAGCAGCTCCTGTGCTTGCGGATCTGCCAACCCGAGCTCGGCCGCCGCGTCCGGATTTTCGCTCAGCAGGAAGGACGCCCGGGCGATTTCGTCGCAGCTCTGCCGCATCGTCGCTCAGCAGGCAAGGCGCCCATGGCCGGTAGGCGAGGAACGTCGGGAGATCGAGCCCAGCAATGGCCTTGCGCATGTCGATGCCGATCACATAGTGCGTCGGTCGCCGTCGGATTCGGTGGCGATCAATCGGCCGGTCCGGGCGGACATCGCGTGGACGCGGTAGGAATCAGCGATGTCCAGGCCTATGCCGCGGAGCAGGCCCGGGCCGAACCTGTTGCCCGCATCCCAATGGTCGGTGATCCGGTCCCAGGTTTTTCCCGGCGCGACCTCTTGGCCGAGTGGCGACTGTACGTACGCGGCTTTCTCTGTTTCGATGTAGCGTCCGGTGAGGCCGGAGCCGAGGTCCGCCGTCAGGTCCAGCCGATCGCCTTGGGTGATCAGGGTGACGGTTCGGGTGCTCGTTTCCACCACACGCTTGAGGTTTCTGTGCGCGGCCATATAGCCGCCGACGAAACCGGCGATCTGGTCGACCGACGTCATGCGGGTCGTCGTGCTGCCCCATCCCGCGGCGAGCACGTTCACCAGCATGACCGTGACGACGAACAACGGACGCATGGCCGACCTGTTCCGGCATCGATGTGCAAAATCATGGGCGCTGTGCGTGCAGATTTCATGCAGGTGGAATTCACCGGAATGCGCCCGCACGCACGGCTACCGCCTCTTCGCGATGGACCGGTAATAGTCGCACAGGTCGCGTAGGGGGCAGATTTCGCAGCGGGGTTGCTGAGGGCGGCAGATCGTGCGGCCGTGGGCGATGAGGGCGAGGTGGAGGTCGTGGCGGATTTCGGCAGGGATGATCGGGGTGAGGAGGCGGTGGGCTTTTTCTGCGGTCGTGCCGGCGGGGATCCAGCCGAGTCGGGTGGTCACGCGGTGGACGTGGGTGTCGACGGGGAAGGCGGGGCGGCCCATGGCGAAGACCAGGACGCAGGCCGCCGTCTTCGGGCCTACTCCCGGCAGGGACGTCAGGTAGGACTCGACCGTCTCGTCGTCCAGGGCGCGGAGGCGGTCGAGGCTCAGCCGGGCCTCCCGTTCCTCGATGGCGGTCAGGATGCGTTGGATGCGGCGGGCCTTCTGGTCGGCGATGCCGCCGCAACGGATGGCGTCGGCCACTTTTTCGGGGGGTGCTTCCAGGACCTGGCGCCAGGTGGGGAATGCGGCTTTCAGCTGGGCGAACGCCCGCTCGGAGTTGCGGTCGGAGGTGTGCTGCGAAAGCACGGTGGCCACGAGCTGGTCGATGATCGGCAGGGGTGTGCCGGGCACGAAGGGGCCCTGCTCGGCCCGTAGCCGACGCAGCACCGTCCTGATCTCCGCAGGGTCGGGCTCGCCCATCTGCCGCTCCTTGCCGGGAGGGCCGCTCACGCCTTCCGGCCGTCCTCGTCGCCGTCCGGTTCACGCTACAGGGGGCGAGTCTCGGTCGGTCGGCCGGAGGGCGTGGCGGCCGGCCGGTCAGGGGCGGATCACCATGTCGATGAGGGCGAGCAGGAGCAGCCCGGTGATGATCAGGGCGCCGATGCTCCAGGTGCCCGTCTTGGCCGCGGCGGTCTTGAGGTCGCCGGCGGCGAGGGCGTCGCGGGTCTGGCGTGACGTACGGCCCAGGACGACGACGCCGACGACGGTGACGAGGACCCACAGGGCCAGGCCGATGATGATCCACAGGTCGGTCCAGGCGGTGCGAGACGAGATCGCGACGAGGACGCAGCCGGCGATCAGGACGAGGAGGGTGGCCGGGCCGATGACCGTGGGGCCGAGGCGGCGCATCACCGTGTGGAGCCGGTCGAGGGCGTCGTGGCCGGGGTCGGCGATGGCGTTTCGGGCGAAGGCGACGATCACGATCCAGGCGCCGAACCACGCCGCGGCTCCGACGACGTGGAGTGTGACGAGGGCCAGGCGCAGCGGGGTGTGCATGACTGCTCCTTGATCGGTGGGGTGCGCTCGTAAGGGCTTGTCGTGGGGGGCGTCATCGGGCGAAGCCGGGGAGTTCGCCGGGGGCGATGAGCGGGCCGCTGAGCTGGACGTGCGCGATGCGCCAGTCCTGCTCGTGCCGCGCCACGATGCCGACGCGGAAGGCGGCGCTGGTGTCGCGTCCCCTGGCCGTCGTCTCCTGGGTCAGTGTCGCGACGATGATGGCGATGTCGCCGTGAACCCGCACGGCCGGTTCGGTGACGCGGAACTCGCGGTTGTCGACGTCGCCGCGGTGCCGTGCGGCCCACTGCTCGCGGGTGAGGACGAAACCGACGGGCCCGATGCCGGTGAAGTCGGCGGTGAGCTGGGCGGCGACGGCGTCGGCGTCTCCGGCGAGCTCGGCCGCGGCCCAGCGGTCGACGAGGGAGCGGATCCGGTGGTCTGTGGTGATGCTGGTCATGCCTGTCAGCCTGGCCTGGTGGGCGGGCACGGGCATCGGCCGATGAGTTGAACTTCCGTGGGCCGGGACGTGCCGGGTGTGTCAACCGGGTGGGGCGCCGTTCGCGGGGTCGCCTGCTTGCGCGGGGGGCAGGTGCGCGTGGGCGATGGCCGCCAGTTCGGTGCGGTTCGTGATGTCGAGCTTGGCGAAGACGTGGTAGAGGTGGGTTTTCACGGTCGCCCGGCTGATGACGAGTTGCCGGGCCACCTCGGCGTTCGTGGCCCCCTGGGCGATGAGCCGCACCACGCCGAGCTCGGACGGGGTCAGGCTCGCCCAGCCGGTGCTCGGCCGCGCCGGTCGGCGCCGGCCCCGCTGGGCCACCTCGACGGCCTCGTCCAGGCTCGCCCGGGCACCTTCCTGCCACGCGGCGTCGAA
Organism: Actinomycetales bacterium; assembly: GCA_044507605.1. GTDB lineage: Bacteria > Actinomycetota > Actinomycetes > Streptosporangiales > Streptosporangiaceae > Thermopolyspora. Next base: position 3,379 of record JBIQJI010000039.1, read on the forward strand.
CGCCTGCGCGTCCAGGGCGGTGCGCAGCCGGTCCACGAGCGCGTCGTGGCCGGGGAGCGCGCCGCGGGCCCGGGGATAGCCCATGCGGTCGCGGGCGGCGCCGCTCGCGGCGAGCAGGTACGCCGCGTCGCGGGGGCGGTCGCGGGCGCATTGGCGGGCCAGGGCGTCGAGGCTGTCGGGGAGGAAGGTGCGCTGCCCGGAGCGGACGCGGATGTCGAGGACGCGCCGGTGCAGGGTGTCGGCGAGCGGGTCGCCGTCGGGCAGGAGGTAGGCGCGCTGCTCTGTCAGGTTGGCGACGTACTCGGGCGCGCTGAACCCCAGCTCCTGCCCGCGGGCGGCCAGCGCGGCCGCTTCGGCGGAGCGGCCCAGCCGGCGCAGCGCCTCCACGGCGCCGGGGAGGCAGCGGGCGGCCGTCCAGTCGGGCATGCCGTCATCCAGGCGGGCCAGGCCCCGGCCGAACCATTGCGCGGCGCCGTCCCAGTCGCCTTCGCGCAGGCCGGCCTGCCCCATCGGCACGGGCAGCCCCACGACGTCGATGTCGGCCGCCGACTCCGCGAAGTCGATCACCGGCGCCATGACCCGTCTCGCCCCGACGGTGTCGCCGGTCAGGCACATCGCCAGGGCGAGGTTGACGGTGAGCGTGCCGAGGCCGAAGTAGTCTCCGAGTGGCGCGATGAGGTCGACCATGTCGCGGCCGATCCGCACGGCGTCGGCGAGGCGGCCGGTCTGCATGGCGGCGTACTGCTCCAGCCCGAGGGCGAAGGCGACGCAGAACCGGTCTCCGCGTTGGCGGGCACGTGCCAGGGCGGGCGCCGCGACGCGGCGTGCGTCGTCGTGTCGTTCCCGGGCCGTGAGGCTGTATGCCGTCAGGATGAGAGCGAAGTCTTCGACGAACGGGTCGCCGGCGTCGCGGCCGAGTTCGGACGCGGCGGCGCCCAGCCGCTCGCAGCGCTCCTGGTCCGCGAAGAAGGCACCGTAGGCTTCGACGAGGGCGAGCCGGGCCCGCACGGCGGGGTCCGCGCCGGTCGGATTCATGCCGGTCGGATCCGCTTCGCTCGTGTCCGTGTCACTTGCGTCCGTGTCGCTCGTGTCCGTGTCGCGTACGCGGGGGCGCCGGCCCGCGACGATGCCGAGGAACGCCGCGTCGCTGACCAGCTGCCGGCGCGTGTCGTCGTCCTGGGGTGCGGTGGCGGCGATCGCGCGGTTCAGGAACGGCCGGCCGCGGTGGCTCTGGCTGCGCAGGAACCATGGCATCACCAGCAGGTGGGCGAGCCGTCCGCCGAGGGCGGCGCGTTCGCCCGCGGGCTGCAGCGCCCAGTCGAGGGCGGCGGCGGCGTTCTCCTCGATGTCGTCGAAGAGCCGCATCGCGTCGTCCTGGTCCTGCCGGAGCCGTTCGCCGACGGCGTGGGCGGCGCGCAGGCACCAGGCCAGGTGCCGGTCCCGGGTCTCGGCGAGTTCCCCGGCCGCGGCGAGCTTGTCGGCGGCGTACTCCCGCACGGTGTCGAGCAGCCGGTATCTGGCGTCGCCGCCGGTGGGGCGGGCGACCAGCAGCGACTTGTCGACCAGCCGCGCCAGGACGGCGATGAGGTCGGCGTGGCCGTCGGGCGGGTAGCCGCAGACCTCTTCGGCGGCGGGCAGCCCGAAGTCGCCCACGAACACCGCCAGGCGGCGCAGGACGCACTGCTCTTCCGGCTCCAGCAGGTCGTGGCTCCACGCCATGGACGCCTCCAGGGTGCGGTGGCGGGGGGTGCCCCGGCGCAGCCCGCCGGTGAGCAGCCGGAACCGCTCGTCCAGTCCGGCGAGGATCTGCTGCACGGTGAGCACCCGGGTCCAGGCGGAGGCCAGTTCGATGGCCAGCGGCAGCCCGTCCAGCCGGTCGCAGATCGCGTGGACGAGCGGGTCGGCGGGTGACAGGGCCACCTCGTGAACGGCGAGTCCGGCGCGCTCCACGAACAGGTGCGCCGCGTCGGCGGGGTCGAGGGCGGGGACGCGCCACACGGCCTCGCCCGCGACGCCGAGGGGCTCGCGGCTGGTGGCGATGACGGACACGCCCGGGCAGCGCGCCAGGACACGCTCGACGAGGTCCGCGACGGGGTCGAGGAGGTGCTCGCAGGTGTCCAGGACGATGATCATCCGTCGGGCGCCGATGCGGGTCAGGAGGGTGGCCACGGGGTCGCGGCCGTCGGCGTCCAGCCGTACGCCGATGACCCGGGCGCACGTGTGGGCGACCTGACGCGGATCGGTGATGGGCGCCAGGTCGACCCACCAGAGTTCCTCCGCGCCGCCCGGCGGATCGATCGGCGTGTCGACGATGCGGCGGCTCAGCTCCGCCGCGAGCCTCGTCTTGCCGCTTCCGCCGGCGCCGGCGATGGTGAGGAGGCGGTGGCGGCCCGCGAGCCGGGCGAGCCGCGACAGCTCGGCTTTCCGCCCGACCAGGCTGGTCACGAGCGCGTGCAGGTTGGTGCGGAGGGAGTCCGTCATCGTCGGCCGCCTTCACCGATGCTACGTCGCGTGCCCGCCGAAGGTCACTGGTCGGCGAGCGGGCTGAACTGGATTCCGGCGAGCCGCCACGCCCCTTCGACGACGACCCAGGTCTGGGAGACCCGGGTCGCGATGCGGACGTCCCGCCCCGATGACGTGGCGTGGTTGCGCTGCACCGACCGGACGATGGCGGCGTCGCCGAATTCCCGGACGTCCATCTCGCCGACGTCGAGCTCATGGTAGGTGAACCGATCGTGGCGGTCGATCCACTGTCGTTTGTCCAGCAGGAATCCTCGCGGTCCGATCGACAGGAAATCGTCGTGCAGCAGCTCTTCGAGGACGGCTCGGTCGGCGCGCAGTTCCGCGTCGTCGAATCGCCGTTGTTGCTTGCCGACATCCGGCTCTGTCATCGCGGCCTCCCGCTTCGTAGGGGGATGTGTGTCCCTCAGTCTGGTGGGCGGGGGCCGCGGGGGCATCGGCCAAAGGGTTGACGCCGCTCGGGCGGGACGTGGCGGGACCGCCGAGCGCCATCAGGCGGGGTTCTGGTCGATATTTCCCTATTTAAATTGTTAGCGACAGCTTTTTCCGGACGCTCCGGCAAACTTTTGGACAGTCATTGACCGACATTCGCACTGTACGCCACCTCCGGGGTCGCATGCCCCTATTAGGCTCCCCGATCGCAGCAACCCACTTTCGCGGAGAGGAAACACCTTCATGGCCAGAAAACGGTCCCGGATCTCGGCCTTTCTGGTGGCGCTGTGCGCAGCGTTGCCCGTGGTGGCGCAGGCTCCTGCGCAGGCCGCCGCCCTGCCACTGTTCGGTAGTTGCCAGGGCATTCGCCGGCTCATTCCGTTCGCTCACGACGGAAACTATCTACTGGTCAACAACGGCAGAATCTTCACGGTGTACTGCCATAACATGTCCACGGCGCCGAGCGAGTACATCACTCTCGCCAGGACCGGGGCGGACGCCAACTTCTCGCAGTACACCGCCGGCGACGCCTCCCCGGGCACGAACGTCCGCACGTCGTTCAGGCGGGTGCGCGTCAACCCCGCCACGCTGGCGGTCGACATCGGCGACCTGACGTTCGCGTCGTCCACCGGCGACCTGCTGCACGCCGGTGCGATCGACGTGACCAGCATGCCCTACGGCGTCGCGATGGGGTGCGACGGCACGGCCAACGGGTTGGGGAACATCGACCTGCGCGGCACCCCCTTCAGCGTGAACGACACCTTCGAGCTGGGCGGGTTCATCGCCAGCGGCTCGGCGAACGTGAGCTCGAACGACCAGGTGGTCGGCCTGCGCGGCGGCGGCTTCTGCGGCTGGATCACCTCCAGCCCGACGATCTTCGACCCCTTCAACCCGAGCCCGGGCATGTACCAGCTCGACCTCACCTGTGCACGGAACGTCGTGATCACCGGCGGCGGCATCTGCATCCAGGCGGGCCAGGCCGACCGGCTCAGCACGCAGGTGGTCGACCAGCGCGGCGAGCGGCACCTGGTTCTCCGGTACGGCGGCAGCCCGATCGCCGTGCTGAGCATGGACGGCCGGGTGCTCTCCCAGGCCTGAGACGCGGGCGCCCGCCCACCATTGGGCGGCCCGCAGGCGGCGGCCGGTGGACCGGCCGCCGCCGGTCGCCCGTTGCGGGGGCCGGTCAGGCGGAGTCGGCGGCCCGGGCGGCGGGGTCGAGCACCAGGGACTGGCGGCGCTGGTGAACGGTCAGGTAGCGCAGGCCCTTGGGACCGGCCGCGAACTGGCGCCGGGAGCGGCGGGGCAGCCAGAGCAGAGCGCCGGGGCGCAGCTCGATGGTGTCGTCGTTCTCCGTGGTCAGGGTGCCGCTTCCGGCCAGGATGTGGACGAGCACGTCGAGGGTGGGGCCGGTGTGCGCGTCGATGGAGCCGCCGGCGGGCAGCTGGACGACGTTGGAGTCGAGGTCGCGGTCTCGCAGCTGCAGCTTCCAGACGGCACCGGTCACATCGGGCTCGGCGTCGCCGAGAGCGGTGGTGTCGGCGAGGATGCGCGGCAGGGGGGCCGACGTGAGCTTGGTGATGCGGATGCGCCATTCCCGCGGGCCCTTCTGGACGTACTCCCACCCGTGGCTGCCGGGGTGATCGAGCTCGAACTCCTCGCGCAGATGCTTCGGGTCGTGGTTGTTCACCAGCACGAACGACCCGCCGACGGGCAGGTCGGCGTAGGTGGCGAAGATCGTGGGGTGCTTGTCCGGCTTGCGCAGCGGACGTACGTCCAGTTCCTGCTCGGTCACCGCGAATCTCCCATGAATCGGAATTTTTACAAGTCGAAGTTGTATAAATAATAGGCCATGGGCCGTCTGCCCGGCCAACCGGATGGCGACGTCAGTGGCCCGGCCGGGGAGCCTCGGCGGCGACCGGGGCCGCGGAGCGGCGACGGTACACAAGCGCCGAGGCCAGGACGATGATCGCCGCGATCAGCCAGGGGGTGGCGCTGCCCGTGCGGGCGGCCAGCGGGATGACGGTCGTGCCGGCCAGCAGGCTGCCCGACTGGAGGTGCAGAGAGTCCACCGACATCAGCGTCGCCCGCTGGGCGGAGGTCACCCGCTGGTGCATCAGCTCCGCTCGGAGCAGGCCGATCAGGGACAGGCACGCGAACAGCACGATGTACGCCCCGGCGATGGCGGCGAACGCCGGCGCTCCCGACAGGGTCACGGTCGCCGCAAGCGCGGCCAGCGCCGCCGCCGTGAGCGCGGAGGCCGCGCCCGCGGCACGGGCCGAGGTGCCGAGCAGACGCGCGGCGGCCGGCGCGAGCGCGGCGCCCACGGCGTTGGCGGCGAAGCCGAGGGCGGCCACGATCGCGTACGCCGTGCCGCCCGTCTCGGCCATGCCGGTCAGGGCGGCGAGCCGGCCGGGGGTGAGCAGTTCGATGGTGCTGAGGGCGAAGCCGAGCGGCAGGGCGACGAGCAGCAGCCGGGTCAGGGCGCGGTCGCGGTAGGAAAGGCGCAGCCCCGAGCCGATCGTGCCGGGAACGTCGCGCAGCACCGCGGCGAACGTGGGCCGCGGGCGAGGCGGCTCGGGCATCGCGGCGAGGGCCACCACCAGCAGCACGGCGAAGGCGGCCGTACCGGCCACCATGGGCACCGCCAGCGGCGTCACGGGCCCGGCCGGTACGGCGAGCGGCACGAACCCGCCCGCCAGCGTGCCGGCGCACAGCGCGACCGAGCCCATCGCCTCGCCCTGCGCCAAGCCGGGCTTGAGGTCGGCGCCGGGCCCCTCGGCGGCGCGGAGGGCGTCGACGTACCAGGCCTGGGCCGGGCCGCTGGAAAGCGCCCGGGCCACGCCCTTGAGGATCGAGGCGAGCAGGAACAGCCAGGGCGTGGTGGCGGCGGCCATGATGAGCAGGCCCGCCGCGCCGATCGCCGCGGAGCCGGCGAGCACCACGCGGCGGCCCAGGACGTCGGCCAGCCCGCCGGTGGGCAGTTCGAGCACGATGCAGGTGGCCGAGTAGGCCGCGGTCACCAGGCCGATCGCCGCGAGGTCGAGGCCCCGTGCGGTCATGAGCAGCACCATCGAGGCCAGCGTCAGGCCGGGCGGCAGCCACGTCAGGAACGAGATCAGGGCGTAGCGCCGCCGGGCCGACCGGGCCGGTAACAGGACGGCGGGGGCCGCGCCGGCCGGGCCGGGTGTGCGGGTCTGCGGCCCGGCATGGCGGCGGGCCGGTCGTCCGGCAGGGGGGATCACGTCACGAGGCCGCGGAGGGGCGGCGGGGGAAGGCGGCCAGGTGGATGCGCACCTGCTCGGCCGCGGGGTCGGCGGCGTCACGCTCGGACAGCTCCCTGGCCAGGGCCAGCACCCGGCCGAGCAGCTCGGTGACGGAGGCGGGGGTGAGGCGGACGATCTCGTCGCTCATGCCGGCGGCGTCGATCCACGCCGTGCCCCAGTCGGTCATCTCGCGTTCGAAGGTCTCGTGGTCGCGGGCCAGGGCGTCGAGCTGGCGGTGCCGCATGGCGGCGGCCGCCTCGCGGCCCTCGGGCGTCGCGGCCAGCTCGGCGTTGCTCCACGACGTGGAGCGGTGGCGGGCCCGCCAGCGGCGCTCGCGGGCGTCGCGCCGCTCGGGGTCCTCCTCGATGAAGCCGTACTTGGCCAGCTCGCGCAGGTGATAGCTGGTCAGGCCGGAGTTCTCGCCGACCTTCCTGGCCAGTTCGGTGGCGGTGGCCGGCCCGTCGAAGCGGAGCAGGGCGAGCAGCCGGCCCCGCAGGGGATGGGCCACGGCCTTCAGCACACGAGGGTCGGTGACCTTGTAGCTCTCACTCATCGGTCCTCCTGCACCCCACCGTAGATTACCAAAGCAATCTTTGCAAATTTTTCTTTGCATTCTGGATGGGTGCGGGACGCCTCAGTAGCGCATGCCCATGGCCGCGCGCACCTCGCCGAGGGTGGCTTCCGCCATGGCCGCCGCGCGTTCGTTGCCCTCACGCAGGATCTGGCGGAGGTGGCCGCGGTCGCCGGCGTACTGCGCGCGGCGCGCCCGGATGGGGGCCAGCCGGTCGTTGACCGCATCGGTCACCAGGGCCTTCAGCGCGCTCGCCCCCCGATCCCCGACGGACTCGGCGACCTCGCGCGGATCGCGGTCGAGGCACAGCGCGGCGAGGAGCACCAGGTTGGACACCTCCGGCCGCGTGGCCGGGTCGTAGGTGATGCGGCGGCCGGCGTCCGTCTTGGCGGCGCGGATCAGTCTCGCGGTCTCGTCGGGCGTGGCGGCCAGGGCGATGGCGTTTCCCCTGCTCTTGCTCATCTTCGTGCCGTCGATGCCGAGCAGCAGCGGAGCCGCCGACAGCAGGGCGTGCGGCTCGGGGAACACCGGGGCGGCCCCGGCGGCGTACCGCTTGTTGAACCGGCGCGCGATGGTGCGGGTGACCTCCAGATGGGGCAGCTGATCCTGCCCGACCGGCACCAGATCGGCCTTGCAGAACAGGATGTCGGCGGCCTGATGCACCGGATAGGTGAACATGAGCCCGCTGACGGCCGACTGCCGGGAGTGGGCGATCTCGTCCTTGACGGTCGGGTTGCGGCGCAGCTCCGCCACCGAGACGAGGCTGAGGAACGGCAGCATCAGCTGATTCAGCGCCGGCACGGCGCTGTGGGTGAAGATCGTGGCCCGCCCGGGGTCGATGCCGACGGCGAGATAGTCGGCCACCAGCCCTTCCACACGCTCCGCGAGCCGCTCGGCGACGTCGCGGTCGGTCAGCACCTGGTAGTCGGCGATGAGCACCATCATCTCCACCCCGAGGTCCTGCAGCCGGACCCGATTGCGGAGGCTGCCGAAGTAGTGCCCGAGGTGCAGCGGCCCCGTCGGCCGGTCCCCGGTCAGCACCCGGAACCGTCCGGGACAGGCCCGGATCCGTTCCTCTGCCACACCACCACGCCGTTGTGCCTTTACCACGCCGAGCGGGTCGGACGGCGGGACGGTGTCGAGACTGCCGGTCATGTGATCTCCCGAATGAGTGGCTTCGCCGTCCGGACGACGCCCTTCATCAGGAAACACAACGGGCCGTCCATCCGAACGGCCCTGGGTCGTGCGCTACGTGTGGCCGCTCCTACAAGGAGCGCCACCAGCTGAGACACGACAGACGATGCACAACCTTCACTTTACCCCGGTGGCACCGCCCCGTGCCGCCACCGCGGACGTGGTGGCCACGCTCCGGGTGGACGGCACGGCCGGCGCGGGTCGCGTCAGATCACGCGTTCACGCCGTCGGCCACACGGCCGAGCAGGGTGTCGATCTCGGCCAGCTGGGCCGGGGTCAGCGGGGCGGCGGACAGCACGCCGGCGTTCTCGGTGGCCTGCTCCGGAGTGCGGATGCCGGGGATGGGGATGGTGCGGGAACTGCGGGCCAGCAGCCAGGCCAGCGCGCCCTGCGCCAGGGTGCGGCCGTCCGACGTCAGGATGTCGCGGACGGCGTCCAGGCGGGCCAGAAATTCGGGGGAGGGGCGGCCGTCCCGGAAGTAGATCAGCCACTCGGGGGAGCCCGCGCGCACGTCGGCGGCGCCCATCCGGGCGTTCTGGTCGTATTTGCCGGACAGCAGGCCCATGGCGAGCGGGCCCCTGTTGATGCTGGCCAGATCCAAGGAGTCGCACGTCGCCAGCATGGCGGGCGCGTCGTCCAGCACGTTGATCTGGTGCTGTACGGCGGTGTAGTGCGGGCCCTTGGCGAAGGCGGTGGCCCGCTCGGCGTCGTCGGTGCTCCAGCCGTAGGCGCGGATCAGGCCTTCGTCGACGAGGCCCTCCAGGGTGGCGAGCACATCGTCCACCTGCTCGTACGGCAGGTCGCCGAGGTGCAGCTGGTACAGGTCGATGTATTCCGTGCCGAGGCGGGTCAGCGACGCCTGGCAGGCCCGGCGGATGTAGCCGGGGGCGGCGTCGATGCCGGTCATGTTGCGGGTCGCCTCGTCGAAGGTGAGGCCGAACTTGCTGGCGATCACCACCTGGTCACGGCGACCGGCCAGCGCGCGGGCGATCACCCGCTCGCTGTGCCCGGTGCCGTAGACGTCGGCCGTGTCGATGAACGTGACGCCGAGGTCGAGCGCACGGTGAATGGCCGAGATCGAGACGTCGTCGTCGACCTCGCCCCAGCCGCGCGGTTCGCCCGCCTCCCAGAACGGGCCACCGATGGCCCAGGCGCCGAACCCGATCGCGCTGACCTCGATGCCGCTACGTCCCAGCAGCCGTGTAGGCACGCTCACGCGAGCCCCTTTCATGAGGAGGAATCGTTTCGCTCAACAGGGTGTCACCTGGAGTTCACTACAGGTCAAGCGCGTTTCGGGCGCGGCCGGCTCAGCGGGTGGGCGAGACGAACTCGGGCTGGTCGAGCACCCGCAGCCAGCTGCCGTCGGGCTGGCGGCGCACGACCTGGGCGCGGGCGCCCGCGCCGTCTTTGGGCGGGGTCGAGGTGAGCGCGAGGTCGCCGCTGATCAGGGTGGGCAGGGGCTCTTCGGGCTCGAAGTGGGGGCGGTTCGCGAGCACCTTCTCCCACAGGGCCCGGATCGCGTCGCGGCCCACGGTCTGGCTGCCCGGGGGGTAGGCGAGCACGGCGTCCGGCTCGTACAGCTCGGCCACGCCGGCGGCGTCACCGGCGTTGGAGCGCTCGACGAACAGGCGGGTGATGTCTTCGGGCCGCATGGCCTTCTCGTATGCGGTCATGGAACTCCTTCTGGTGTTATGCCGTATATGTCCAGGATGGTGACTTGCTTCGCCAGAAGTCCAATAGATTGTTCTGATGAAAGCTAGAATCTACAGTCATGGAGCTGAGGCAGCTGGAGTACTTCGTCGCGGTGGCCGAGGAGCGGAACTTCACCCGCGCGGCCGAGCGCGTGCACATCAGCCAGTCGGGGGTCAGTGCCCAGATCCGCCGGCTTGAGCGCGAGCTCGGCGCCGACCTGTTCGACCGGTCCGGCCACGGCGTGACACTGACCGTCGCCGGGAAGGCCGCGCTCGAACCCGCCCGCGCCGCGCTCGCCGCCGCCGCGGCGGTGGCCCAGGCGGTGGGCGAGGTGACGGACCTGATCCGCGGCCGGCTCACCGTGGGCATGGTCGTCGGATGCACCATCACCCCGCTGTTCGACGCCCTCGCGGCGTTCCACCGGGCCCATCCGGGAGTGGAGATCGCGCTGGTCGAGAACGACTCCGAGCAGCTCGTCGAGCAGGTGCGGGCCGGCACGCTCGACCTGGCCCTCGTCGGCGTGGCGTCGGCCGTGCCCGAAGGGCTGGCCGCCCACACGATCAGCAGCGAGCAGATCGTGGCGGTGGTGCCGCCGGGGCACGCCCTGGCCGGCCGGCACCGGGTCCTCATGCGCGAGCTGGCCGATCACCCGTTCGTGTGCATGCCGCCCGGCACCGGGCTGCGCACGGCGTTCGACCGGATCTGCGCCGCCCGGGGCCTGCGGCCCCTGGTCGCCTGCCAGGCCGGAGCCGCCGACAGCATCGCCGACCTCGCGGCCCGCGGTCTCGGCGTCGGCATTCTCGCCGACTCCATGGCGGCCGCCTACCGGGACCGGCTCGTCGCCCTCCCCATCGACGACGCCGGCACGCCCGTGCTGCTCGCCCTGGTGTGGAAGGCCCCGCACGGCCCGGCGCTGCGCGAACTGCTCGCGCACGCCCGCCAGGCGTTCGCCGCCCCGGCCCCGGTTGCCTCATCGTCCGGAAGCCACCGCTGATTTGCCGTAGGGTCCTCCTGTGACCGAGTTCAAGGGGGACCTGATCAACCTCGCCGACTTCGCCTTCCAGCGGCTGCGCGGCCGCGTCGCGGGGCTGGGCGACGAGGAGTACCTGTGGGAGCCGGTGGCGGGCTGCTGGTCGGTGCGGCGCGGCGATGACGGCGTCTGGCGCGCCGACGTGACGGAGCCGGCCCCGGAGCCGCCGCCGTTCACGACCCTGGCGTGGCGCATCTGGCACATCACCGACACCCTGGCCGCCGACCGCAACGCCACCTGGCTCGGCGTCGCCCCCTCCCCCGGCGCGTTCCCCGAGAGGGCCGCCGGCACGGCCGAGGAGGCCCTGGACCGGCTCGACGAGGCCTACGAACGGTTCCGCGGGCACATCAGCGGCGTCGACGAGCGCACGCTCGGGCACGCCATCGGCGCGATCGGCGGGCCGTACCGCCATTCCACCCGGGCGGCGTTCATCCTGCACGAGCTGGACGAACTCATCCACCACGCCGCCGAGGTGGCCCTGCTGCGCGACCTGTACCGCGCGTCGTGGTCCCGCCCATCGTCCTAGGCCCATCCGATCGTCACCCGGCCTGCGGCTGCTCGACGCCGCTCGGGGCGACCGCCGTCCCGGGCGCGGCCTGCCGGGCCTGACGCACCTTCAGCAGCGCGGTCAGCACCAGCACGATCAGCATGACGCCGGAGGCCACCGCGAAGACCACGTCCACACCCGACACCAGGGCGTCGACGACCCGGTGGCGCTCCCCCGGCGGCAGGGCGGCCAGCGCGGTGGCGTCGGTCGTCGTGACGTGCGCGGCCGAGATGACGCGGGTGAGGATGACGCCGAGCACGGCGGTGCCGAACGCCGAGCCCAGGGTCTGTGCGAAGCGGATCGCCGTCGTCGCGGCGCCGATCAGGGTCACCGGCACGGCGTTCTGCACGATCATGATGACGAGGCCCACGACCTGGCCGAGGCCGGTGCCGAGCAGGAACAAGATCGCACACAGCTCCGCGGTGGCGGTGTCGGGACGCAGCAGGGCGAGCAGGCCGATGGCGAGGGCGCTGATCGCGGTGCCGGCGACCAGGAATCCCTTGATGCCCGCCCCTCGCGCGGCCAGCTTGCCGGCGACCAGCCCGGAGACGGTCATGCCGAGCGCCATCGGGATGAGGTACAGACCGGCGTTCGCCGCCGTGACGCCGCGCGCGCCCTGCAGGTAGATCATCGTGTAGACGATGGGGCCGCCGAAGCCGCCGAAGCCGCTGAGAAACTGCAGGGGCAGCGCCAGGCGGGTGGTGACGTCGCGGAACAGGCCGCGCGGCAGGATCGGCTCGGCCGCGGTGAGCTGGCGCGCGACCAGCCCGGCGACGAGCAGCACGGTGGCGGCGGCGAGACCGACGATCGTCGGTGAGCCCCAGGCGTGGTCCCTGCCGCCCCACTGACAGATCAGCAGCAGCGTGATCGACGCGGCGCCGATCAGCAGCGCGCCGAGGTAGTCGATGCGGTGCCGCTCGCCGCCGTCGCCGAGGCGCAGCGCCTTCGCGCCGGTCAGCAGGACGAACAGGCCGAACGGCAGGTTGACGTAGAAGATCCAGCGCCAGTCGAGGTGGTCGGCGAACAGGCCGCCGACCAGCGGCCCGATGACCAGGCCGAGCCCGGCCACGATGCCGCCCATGCCGCCCTTCTCGGCCCGCTCCTCGGGCGGTGCGAGATGCGCCATCACGACCATGGTCACGCTCATCAGGCCGCCACCGCCGAGGCCCTGGACCGCCCGGCAGACGATCAACCAGGTCATGCTCTGGGCGGCGCCGCACAGGGCCGAGCCGGCCAGGAAGGTCGCGATGGCGCCCAGGTAGACGTACTTGGCGCCGTAGACGTCGCAGAGCTTGCCGTACAGGGGGAGGGCCGCGGTGGCGGCGAGGGCGTAGACGGTGATCAGCCAGGGGAGGCGGGCGAGCCCGTCGACGGGATCGAGGTCGCGAACGATGACCACGCTCGCGGTCGAGACGATGTTCTGATCCAGGATCGCGAGAAGGATCGTGATCAGGCACCCGATGAATGCCAGTCGTTTCTGGCCTTCGCTCATGCTCATGGAACCTAGACTGAGCCAAAATTTATACCTAGTCAACCTTTATGCTCAGTCAACTCTTCGACCGGGTATAGTTCTGCCCGTGACCGGAGAGCTGGGGCTGCGCGAGCGCAAGAAGCTGCAGACGCGACGAAAGATCACCCAGGTCGCCCTCGACCTCGTCCTGGAGCACGGCTTCGACAACGTCTCGGTGGCCGAGATCGCGGCGCGGGCACAGGTCTCGAAGATGACCGTGTTCAACTACTTCCCGACGAAGGAGGACATCCTGCTGGATCCTGCGCAGGAGCACGTCGGCGAGCCCGCGCGGGTCGTCCGCGACCGCCGCCCGGGCGAGTCCGCGGTCGGCGCGCTCCGGCGGCACTTCCTCGAGCGCCTCGCCGAGCACGACGCGATCACCGGCCTCAACGACGACCCGAACGTGCTCCGGCTACGCGGGCTCATCCTCGGCACGCCGGCGCTGTTCCGGCACATGCTGGCGTTCATCGAGCGCAGGCAGACGTTCCTCGCCGAACGTCTCGCCCAGGAGACCGGCGCCGAGCCCGGCGACATCACCCCCCGCCTCGCCGCAGTCCAGCTCGTGGGCGTGCTCGACGCCCTGGCGAACCACAACACGCGGCTCATCCTCGACGGCCGGACCGCCGCCGAGGCCTACCCGGCGGCCGCCCGAGCCGCGGAGCACGCCTTCGACCTCCTCGAACACGGCCTTGGCGGCTACTGCGTCCGCTGACCCGGCGCCCGCCCCCGGCCGGTCAGGTCACGGGGAGATGGCGGGCGAGGAACTCCCGGATCAGCGCCCAGGCGGTCGCGGCCGCCTCGGGGTCGTGGAAGCGGGGCGCCAAGTGGTTGTGGAAGGCGTGGCCGGCCTGCTCCTGCACGTGGATCTCGGCGTTCGGGGCCGTCGCCACCGCCCGCTCCACCAGCGCCACCCGGTCGCGGGGGATGTACTCGTCGCGGCCGCCGAAGTGGAACTGGATCGGAGCGGTGATGCGGGGCAGCAGGCCGGTGGCGTCGGGCACGGCGGAGCCGTAGAGCGACACGACCGCCGACAGGGGCTCCCGGGCGGCCAGGAAGTAGGCGATCGAGCCGCCCAGGCAGATGCCGAGGGCGCCGGTGCCGCCGGTGACCTCGGGTAGCCCGGCCAGCCGGTGCAGCGCCGCGGCGGCGTCGTCGACGCCCCGCTCGAAGTCGAAGCGGGAGACCAGGTCCAGGGACTCGGCGAGGCCCTTGTCGTCGTGGCCGGCCGCCCAGTGGTCGGCGATGCGCCAGAACAGGTCGGGGGCGCCGACGACGTAGCCGAGCCCGGCCAGGTCCTCGGCGACCTTCCGGATGTACGGACCCACTCCCCAGATCTCCTGGATGAGCAGGATGCCCGGTCCGTGGCCCGCCTCCGGTAGCCACAGGTGCAGGTCGAACGTGCCGTCCGGGGGCACGCCGACGGATTCGGTGGGCATCGCATGCCTCCTCGCGATGGGCCCTCGCGTACCCGAGGATCTTATCCACAGGCGCGCCCCGAGCCGCTCCCCGCGCAGGGCGATCACGATTGACTCTCTCCCGCAAGGGCACGGGCACCGCACGCGCCGGGCGCGGCGGGCCCTCAGACGGGCCTGAAGGGGGAGGGCGCATGCACACGGCGGATGGGTTCGACGCGGTGGTCGTCGGCTCGGGGCCGAACGGGCTGATCGCGGCGGTCACGATGGCCGAGGCGGGCAGGCGGGTGCTGCTGGTCGAGGCGGCCGACCGGTTCGGTGGCGGGCTGCGCACCGAGGAGCTGACGTTGCCGGGGTTCCGGCACGACGTGTGCGCCACGGTGCTGCCGCTGGCGCTCGCCTCACCCGCGTTCCGCGGCCTCGGCATCGGGGGCGCGGGGCTGTGGGCGCATCCTCCGGTCCCGGCCGCGCATCCGCTCGATGACGGCGCGGCGGTGCTGGTGCGGCGCTCGCTCCGGGAGACCGCCGAAGGGCTCGGGCGCGACGGCCGGGCCTGGCGGGCGCTGGTCGGCGCCACGGCGAGGGGCGGTGACGGGCTCATCGACACCGTGCTGTCGCCGCTGTCGGTGCCGCGGGCACCGCTGCGGGCCGCGCGGTTCGGCGCGGCCGCCGTGCTGCCGGCGGCGGTGCTCGCGCGGGCGGCGTTCCGCACCGCCCGGGCGCGGGCCGTGCTGGCCGGCCTGTCCGCCCACTCGATGCTCGATCTCGCCGCGCCGGTCAGCGGCGGCTACGGCGTGCTGCTCGCCGCCCTCGCCCACCGCGTGGGCTGGCCGGTCGTGCGCGGCGGGTCGCAGGTCCTCGCCGACTCCCTCGTCGCGCGGCTGCGCCGGCTCGGCGGCGAGGCGGTCCACGGGCGGCCGGTGCGCGGCCTGGCCGATCTGCGCGCGCTGCCCCGCGCGCCCGCGGTGCTGCTCGATCTCACCCCGCGTCAGGTGCTGGCCGTGGCGGGCGACCTGCTGCCGTCCTCCTACCGGCGGCGGCTGGCCCGTTACCGCTACGGGCCGGGGGTGTTCAAGCTCGACTGGGCGCTGGCCGGGCCGGTGCCCTGGCGCGACCCGGCCGTGGCGGGCGCCGGCACGGTGCACCTCGGCGGCACGTTCGAGGAGATCGCGCACGGCGAGGCCGAGGTGGCCAGGGGCCGACATCCCCGCCGGCCGTACGTCCTGGTGGTGCAGCCGTGCGTGGCCGACCCCTCGCGTGCGCCGCAGGGGCGGCACGTGCTGTGGGCCTACTGCCATGTGCCGAACGGCTCGCGGGTGGACATGACGGCCGCCGTCGAGGACCAGATCGAGCGGTTCGCCCCCGGCTTCCGCGACCTGGTGCTGGCGCGTCACGCGATGGGCCCGGCCGAGCTGGAGGCGCACAATCCGAACCTGGTCGGGGGCGACATCGGCGGCGGGTCGGCGCGGCTGTCCCAGTTCGCGGGGCGTCCGGTGTGGGCCCTGCGTCCCTGGGCCACGCCCGTGCGCGGCCTGTACCTCTGCTCGTCGAGCACTCCGCCCGGTGCCGGTGTGCACGGCATGGGCGGGCTGCACGCCGCCCGGCTGGCGTTGCGTTCTCGGCCTGCCTATTGACATATTCCACAAACGTTTTCATTCTGGGGACGCTATGCAAGACGGACCCGCCCTCATGGCGGACTCCCAGCCTGTGACGAGCCCTGCGGTCGCCACGCCCGCCGGGGTGCCGCCGTCCACCGTGTCCCCGCGCTAGGAGGACCAACAACGATGAAACGCCCCCACATCTCCCTCCTCGCCGGATGTCTGAGCGGCTGCCTGGCCCTCGGCCTCGCCGCGTGCGGCGCACCCGAGGCGGACAAGGGGTTCGTGGCCGAACCGGCCGCGGCCGACGTCAAGCCGCCCGACTCCCCCGTCACGCTCAACATCATCGACGTCGCGGGAAACCTGCAGCTCACGCAGCAGATCTTCGAGAACTACAAGGCACAGCATCCGAAGCTGGTCGACAAGATCACATACACCAAGGCCACCTCTCCGGAGCTGGCCGGTAAGGTCAAGGCCCAGCAGGGCGCCGGTCGGCTCGACATCGACCTGGTCCTGACCGGCACCGACGGGCTGTCGGCCGGCCTGGAGCAGGGCCTGTGGGTCGACCTGGCCGGCAAGTACGCCGACCTCATGCCCAAGCCCGACTACCTGCCTCCGGCGGCCGACATGGCCGGCCTCGCCGAGGGCAAGGGCGTGGTGATCACCTACTACCCGTCCGGCCCGCTGATCGAGTACAACCCCAAGACCGTGCCCGACCCGCCGAAGACGGCCGAGGAGCTGCTGAAGTGGGCCGAGCAGCACCCGAAGAAGCTCGAGTACGCCCGCCCGGCCAACTCCGGCCCGGGCCGCACCTTCCTGATGGGCCTGCCCTACATCCTCAAGGACAGCGACCCCAAAGACCCCGTCAACGGCTGGTCCAAGACGTGGCAGTACCTCAAGGACCTCGGCAAATACATCGAGTACTACCCGACCGGCACCACCCAGACGATGAAGGAGCTCGGCGAGGGCACCCGTGACATCATCGTCTCCACCACCGGCTGGGACATCAACCCGCGCGTGCTCGGCCAGGTGCCGAAGGACTTCAAGGTCGGCACCATCGACGGCTTCACCTGGGTCACCGACGCGCACTACATGGTCGTCCCCAAGGGCATCGCCCCCGAGAAGCTGGCCGTGATCTTCGACCTGATGAAGTTCGCGCTCACCCCCAAGCAGCAGGCGATCACCTTCGACAAGGGCTACTTCTACCCCGGCCCGGCGGTGCAGGGCGTGACGATCGACATGGCGCCGGCCGAGAGCCGGCAGGCCATTCAAGACTTCGGCCGGCCTGAGTACGACCGGCTCATCGCCGACAACCCCAAGGCCGTCCCGCTCGACGCCAAGGGACTGGTCGCGGCGTTCGACAAGTGGGACAAGGAGATCGGCGGCAGCAAGGTGAAGGAACAGTGACCTCGTCCGGCCCCTCCACCGGTGCCCCCCGGCCCGCGGCCGGGCACGGCGGGTTCGGCCTCCTGCGCATGGAGGGCGTGGCGCGGCGGTTCGGCTCGACCACCGCGCTCGCCGACCTGGACCTCACGATCCACGGCGGCGAGTTCATCGCCCTGCTCGGCCCGTCGGGCTGCGGCAAGTCGACGGCGCTCAACTGCCTGGCCGGGCTGCTGCCGCTCTCGGGCGGCAGCATCTGGCTCGACGACGAACGCATCGACGGCCTGCCGCCCGAAAAGCGCGGCTTCGGCATGGTGTTCCAGAACTACGCGCTGTTCCCCCATCTGTCGGTGCGCAAGAACGTCGGGTTCGGTCTCGCCATCCGCGGCGTGTCCAAGGCCGAGATGGCCTCCCGGGTCGACGAGGCCCTGCGCCTGGTCGAGCTGCACGAGCACGGCGACCGGCTGCCCGGGCAGCTGTCCGGCGGCCAGCAGCAGCGGGTCGCCATCGCCCGGGCGATCGTGATCCGGCCCCGGCTGGTCCTCATGGACGAGCCGCTGTCGAACCTCGACGCCAAGCTGCGCCTGCAGATGCGCACCGAGATCCGCCGCCTGCACCAGTCGCTGGGCCTCACCACCGTCTACGTCACCCACGACCAGGAGGAGGCGCTCGCGCTCGCCGACCGCATCGTGGTGCTGCGCGGCGGCAAGGTCGATCAGATCGGCTCCCCGGAGGAGGTCTACACCTACCCCGTCAACACCTACGTCGCCGGCTTCATGGGTTACCGCAACCTGCTGGAGCTGCCGGTCTCCGGTAAGGACGGCGACCAGGTGGTCCTCGCCGAGCCGGGGCTGCGGCTCACCGGCACGCTGCGCGACGGCACGACCCCCGGCCGCACCGCGGTCGCGGCCATCCGGCCAGACGACTTCCGGCTCGGGGGCCGGGGCGACGGGGAGGCGGGCGAGGCCACCGGCGAGGCGCCCGACGGCGAGCCCGACTCCATCCGGGTGCGGGTCGAGGTCGTGGAGTTCCACGGCCGCGAGGTCGCCGGCGAGGGCGTCACCGAGACCGGCCGCGTCGTCCACTTCCGCATCCCCGAGCGGGTCTCCCCCGGCGAGAAGATCGAGCTCACCGCCCCGGCCGACCGGGTGCTGGTGTTCGGCGACGACGTCACGGGGGGCGAGTGATGCCGGCGGCCACCGCGTCCGCACCGGTGCCGCTGCGGCATCGGCTCGCCGAGCGCGGCATCGACCGGGTGCTGCTGCTGGTGCTGCCGGCCGTGGCGCTGCTGGTCGCGCTGTTTCTCTACCCCATGCTGTACGGCGTCGGGCTGTCGCTGCAGCCCAAGGACGGCGGCGGCCTGTTCGCCAACTACGGCAGGTTCTTCACCGACTCGTACCAGAGCAGCACGGTGTGGAAGACGATGCGGCTGGCCCTGCCCGCCTCGCTGATCAACGTCTTGGCGTCGGTGCCGATCGCGTACCGGCTGCGCGGCAGGTTCCGGGGCAAGCGGCTGCTGACGGCGATCCTGGTGCTGCCGGTGACCCTCGGCACGGTGCTGGTGGCCGACGGCATCCTGCGCTACTTCGGGCCGAAGGGCTGGTTCAACCGGGTGCTGATGGCCCTGGGCGTGGTGGATGATCCGGTGCGGCTCATCTACAACTACTGGGGCGTGATGTTCTCGCTGATCATCACCGGGTTCCCGTTCGCGTTCCTGCTCGTCCTGTCCTACATGTCGGGCATCGACCCGACGCTGGAGCGGGCGGCGGCGACCCTCGGGGCCGGGCCCTGGCAGCGCATCCGCCGCATCACGCTGCCGCTGCTCGCGCCGGGCCTGGCCACGACGTTCGTGCTCTCGTTCGTCATGGCGTTCTCGGTGTTCCCGTCGGCGAACCTCGTCGGCGAGCCGGCCGACCGGACCCGGGTCATGGCGATCGCGGCGTACCAGGCGGCGTTCGAAAAGTACGACTACTCGATGGCGTCGACCATCGCCGTGCTGATGGGCGCGTTCGAACTGATCGTGATCTCCGTGGTGCTGCTGTGGCGCAGCCGCCTGTACACCGGGACGACAGGAGGCAAGGGCGCATGACGACCGCGACCACCACGCCTGCGGGCGCATCCACCGGGCCGGCCACGGGCAGACCCGCGTCCGACCGCGGTCTCACCAGACGGGCGCTGCGCGGCGGGCCGTTCGCCTGGCTCGTCTGGGGCTGCGTGGCGTTCTTCGTGCTCAACCTGATCGCGCTGATCCTGTCGGTGATCGTCAACTCGTTCGCCGTGAACTGGTTCGGCGGCTGGCTGCCGTCGGCGTTCACCGGCTCCTGGTACGGCGACGCGTGGCAGGAGTTCAACCTCGGCGACGTGCTGCAGGTGACCCTGGTGGTGGCGCTCGCCGTGGTCGGCCTGGCGCTGCTGCTCGGCGTCCCGGCGGCGTACGCACTCGCCCGGCGCGACTTCCCCGGCAAGCAGGTCGTCATGCTGCTGCTCCTGCTGCCGGTGCTGCTGCCCCCCATCACGTACGGCATCCCGCTGGCGACCGTCCTCTACAAGTTCAACCTGGCGGGCACGCTGTTCGGGGTGATCGCGTCGAACCTGGTGCCGGCGCTGCCGTTCGTCGTGCTCGTCATGACCCCGTTCATCGAGCAGATCGACACCAACATCGAGTCGGCCGCGCGCATGTGCGGCGCGTCGACCCGGCAGGTGTTCACGCGCGTCCTGGTGCCGCTGCTGATCCCCGGCATCCTGGCCGCCGCGATCCTGGTGCTGGTGCGCACGGTCGCGATGTTCGAGCTGACGTTCCTGGTCGCCGGCCCCGACAGCCAGACCCTGATCGTCGCCCTCTACAGCGCGGCGTTCACCCCGGGCATCCGGGCCGCGCAGGCCATCGACGCCATGGCGGTGATCTACACGCTGCTGTCGTCGGTGCTCCTGATCGCGGCGCTGTCGTTCGTCAACCCCACCCAGATCGTCGCCCAGGTCAAGGAGGTCGCGCCGGACTGAGCGAGGAGCGGCGCCCCTCCGGGGCGGAGACCCACGCTGCCGATGTTCCACGTGAAACTATCGCCGCCTCAACCGAGCACGCCGCTGATCACCGTCATCACCGGCACGGACACCATCGTGGTGAGCAGCACCGCGCCGCGCGCCAGCCGGGTGGCGGTGTTGTAGTACGTCGCGTAGACGTACACGTTCTGCGCCGCCGGCAGCGCCGCGAACAGGGTCGCGGCCAGCAGCGCCGGCCCGTCGAGGCCGGCGACATATCTGCCCACGAGGTACGCCACGGCGGGCTGGGCGAACGACTTCAGGGCCACGATCAGCGCCACCTCGCGGCCGTACCCCTCACCGACCGGGCGCGGCGTCGCGGTCATGCTGAGGCCGAACGCGAGCAGGCCCAGCGGCACCGCCGCCCCGCCCACGATCTCGACCGGGCGCAGCAGGAGCGGGGGCAGGTCGAGGCCCAGGGCCGCCACGATCAGCCCGAGCAGGGAAGCGACGATGATCGGGTTGCGCAGCGGGCGCAGCAGCGCCGATCGCACGCTCGCCCCGCGCGCCCGCGGGCCCCGGTCGCTCACCGCGTCGAGGATCAGGAACGCCGTCGGCGCGAGCACCAGCAGCTGCGTCAACAGGATCGGCGCGATCAGCGCGCCGTTGCCCAGCACGTACACGCCGACCGGGATGCCGAGGTTCCCGGCGTTGACGTACGACGAGGCCAGCGCCCCGATGGTGATCTCGCCGATGGACAGCCGCCGCCACACCAGCACCGACACCAGCACGAAGCAGACCAGCACGGTGAGCACGCTCGTGGCGCCGGTCAGCAGCCCGGTGGAGAAGACCACATGCAGGTCGGCCCTGGACACCGTCGTGAACAGCAGCGCCGGCGTGGCGACGAGGAACGCCAGCCGTGACAGCACCTGCTCGTCCTGGGGCCGGAGCACGCCGCCCCGGCCGATCAGATAGCCCAGGACCGCCACCGACACCAGGGCGGCGAATGCAGCGACAACCCCGGACATGGGGCTAAGTCTTTCCCATGCCCCGGAATCGCCGGGCATGGGGTGCGTGACACGCTGTCAGGCCTTGGCGAGCCCGTCGATTTCGGCGACCTCGTCGGAGCCGAGCCGGAACCCGAACAGGTCGAAGTTGGCGGCGATGCGGTCCTTGCGGGCCGACTTCACGATCACGGCGATGCCGTGTTCCAGGTGCCACCGCAGCACCACCTGCGCCGGTGTCACCTCGTGCCGTTCGGCGATCTCGACCAGCACCGGATCGGACAGGTCGGTGCGCCTGAGCGGGCTGTAGCCCTCCACCACGACGCCCCGCTCGCGATGCGCCGCCAGCAGCGCCTCGTCGTGTTTCTCCGGCCGCCACGGCACCTGGTTGACCGCCGGCACCCAGCCCGTGGCCTGCCCCAGCTCGTCGATCTGCGCCAGGCTGTAGTTGCTCACGCCGACCTCGCGCGCCAGCCCGGCGTCGCGGGCGGCGAGGAACTCCTGCCACGTCGGCACCAGCGAGTCGTCCGGCGGCCAGTGCACCAGCCACAGGTCGACGTAGTCGGTGCCCAGGTCGCGCAGGCTCTCCTCGATGGTCTGCCGTTCCCGCCCCGCCTGCTCCTTCTGCAGTTTCGTGGTCACGAAGACCTCACCGCGGTCGAGCCCGCTGTCGCGCAGCGCCCGGCCCACCTCGGCCTCGTTGCCGTACATCGTCGCGGTGTCGATGTGGCGGTAGCCCACGTCGAGCGCCGTGCGGACCGCCGTGTAAGCCTCATCGCCCGTCAGGGGCCATGTGCCGAACCCCACCATGGGCATCGCCACCTCGTCGGCGATTTGAACGGTGGGGCCTCCCTGTAGTTCGCCCATTGGATCATTGTCCCCGATCGCCGCCGGTCGACGCGCCCCTGCCAGCGGCCTGCCATGCCGCTGCCAGCGCGCCCCGCCACGCTGGGCGGCGTCCACACCGGAGAACACAGGGAGACAGACCATGCCCACCGCTTTCGCGGCCGAAGGGCTCGGCAAACGCTTCGGCAAGACGACCGCGCTCGCGGGCATCGACCTCGCCGCCGAGTCGGGCACCGTGCTCGGCCTGCTCGGGCCGAACGGCGCAGGCAAGACCACCGCCGTACGTATCCTCGCCACGCTGCTGCGCCCCGACGAGGGCCGCGCCACGGTCGGCGGGCTCGACGTGGTGCGCGACGCCTCCCGGGTGCGGCGGATGATCGGCCTCACCGGCCAGTACGCGTCGGTCGACGAGGACCTGACCGGCACCGAGAACCTCATGCTGATCGGCGAGCTGCTCGACCTGCGCCGGTCGGCGGCCAGGGCCCGGGCGGCGGAGTTGCTGCGCGACTTCGGTCTCGCCGAGGCCGCCGACCGACCGGCCAAGACCTACTCCGGGGGCATGCGCCGCCGGCTCGACCTCGCGGCGAGCCTGGTGGGGCACCCGGACATCATCTATCTCGACGAGCCGACGACCGGGCTCGACCCGGGCAAACGCGACGACATGTGGAACATCGTGCGGTCGCTGGTCGCCGACGGGGTCACGGTGCTGCTCACCACGCAGTATCTGGAGGAGGCCGACGCCCTCGCCGACGACATCTGCGTCCTGGACCACGGCACCGTGATCGCCCACGGCACCCCCGCCGAGCTGAAGCGTGTGGTCGGCGGCCAGACCATCCTCGTCCGGCCCGCGGACCCGGCCCGTCTCGACGACGCCGCCGCGATCCTCGGCGCGGTCTCCGACCGCACGCCCGAGTCGCCGAGCCGGGGCGTGGTCACGGTGCCCGTGGAGGGCGACGCGGCGTTCACCGAGGTCGTGCGGCACCTGGACCGCGCCGGCATCTCGGTCACCGAACTGTCGCTGCGGCTGCCCAGCCTCGACGAGGTCTTCTTCACCCTCACCGGCCGGCGCGCCGGCGACGAGACGCAGCAGGAGGCGGCGGTATGACCACGATCACGCGACCCGCGAAGACCCCGGTGTCGCGCCGGGAGCGCCCGCTCGGGCTGGTGCGGCACAGCGTCGCGCTGGCCCGCCGCAGCCTGATCAAGACGATGCGCACGCCCGAGCAGCTCATCGACGTGACGGCCCAGCCGATCGTCTTCGTGGTGATGTTCGTCTACCTGCTGGGCGGCGCCATCTCCGGCAACACCCACGACTACCTGCAGTTCCTGCTGCCGGCCATCATGGTGCAGTCGGTGTCGTTCTCGAGCATGGTCACCGGCGTCAACCTCAACACCGACATCGAGAAGGGGGTCTTCGACCGGTTCCGCAGCCTCCCGATCGCCCGTTCCGCGCCGCTGATCGGCTCGGTGTGCGGCGATCTGATCAGGTACGTCGTGGCGATCGTCGTGCTGATCGCCTTCGGGTACGCCCTCGGCTTCCGCATCGAGACCAACCCGGCGGCCGTGCTCGCCGCCTGTCTGATCACCATCTTCTTCACGTTCTGCCTGAGCTGGATCTTCGTGATGCTCGGCATGGTGTTCCGCACCCCGGGTGCCGTCCAGGGCGTGGCGTTCATCGTGATGTTCCCGCTCACGTTCGGCACCGGCATGATGGCGCCCACGGAGACCCTGCCGGGCTGGCTGCAGGCGTGGGTGCGGGTCAACCCCTTCAACGACCTGATGGAACTGGCCCGCGGGCTCATGATCGGCGGCCCGGTCGCCGAGCATCTGCTCCCCACCCTGGGCTGGGGCGTGGCCATCTTCGCGGTCTTCGCGCCCCTGGCCGTCCGTGCCTACCGGCGGCACGCCTGACGGGTCACCCGGCGGCCCGTGCCGCCGCGACTACGCTGTCGGCCGCCTTCTTGGTCCGGGACGCCCGGATCACGGCGGCCGACAGCCGCACCAGCTCATCGTCCGAACCGGCCAGCGCGGCCAGCCGCCCGGCCGTGTGGGGCAGGCCGAGCTTCTCCGCGCCGGCGAGCACCCGCTGGTCCAGATGGGGTGCCACCTCCGGCCAGACCACCTGCACCTCGCGCAGGAAGATGTCGGCCCCGGCGGGCCCGATGCCGGGGAATTCGGTCAGCAGCTCGGCCATCTTCCGCGGATCTCCCCCGGCCTCGTCGCGCAGCCGGCGCAGGTCGCCGTGCCATCGGTCGAGCAGCAGCCGGGCGCCCCGCCCGAGCATGGTCGCGGTGCTCTCGTCGTAGCGCCGGTAGTGTCCCCGGCCCAGCGCGTCGACCCGCTCCTGCCAGCTCGCCTCCAGCATCGCCTTGGGTGTGCGGTAGCCGGCGGCGAACAGCTCACGAGCGGCCGCCACCGCGATGTCGGATGAGATCCGCGCACTGAGCAGCGTGGCCAGGACGAGCAGCTGGTACAGCGCACTCGGCCGGTCGACGAGCCGAATACCGGCCTCCTCGGCATAGGTCCGCCCGTACCGCCCGAGCAACGTTTGCACCATTGCCTTGCCAGGGACCTTCTTGCCCCTGGCCGGAACCTGCTGTGCGGACTTATCGACCATCGGGATCACACCTCCCGATATAGGTGAAAGCTACGCGTTTCCTCTCCCCCACCCGACCAGATGTATACCAGTTTGGGATATTTCCTCCCGATATGGCCGGGTACTCCTTCTGCTGGACCCCCTCCCGCCACAGGCGGCCGGGGTGTTCTCATTTCATGGCGAAGGGAGACTTTCATGCGCCATAAGCGCCTTCTGCTGGTCGGCCCCGCGCTGGCGGCAGGGCTCATCCTGGCACCGGCCGTGGCCGCCGAGGCGTCCGCGGCGTCGCCAGCGGCCGTGAACCAATCCGCGACAATGGCCAACAGCACACAGTCGGCAACGACCCAGTCGCGCTTCGTCAGGTGCGAAAGGCGCGGCAGGCACCGCGTCTGCTGCAAGCACAGGGGCAAGTGGCGCTGCTACCGGCGCGAGCACCGGCGTCGCCACTAGCACGTCCAGAGGCCACCTTCCGCCATCGGGAGGTGGCCTCTGCCTGGGTCAGGGCAGTTCGGCGAACCTCTCCACCTGCTCGGTACGCCCCGACACCAGCACGATGTCGTCGTAGGTGAGCTCGGTCTCGGCCGTGGCGTACGTGAACGGCTCGCCGGGGCTTTTCACCGCCACGATCGTCACGCCGAACTTGCGGCGCAGGTTCGACTCGCCGAGCGGGACGCCGACGTACTCCTTCGGCGGCCTGGTCTTGGCCAGGGCGAAACTCTCGTCGACCTGCATGTAGTCGAGGAGCCGCCCGCTCACCAGATGGGCCACCCGTTCCCCCATGTCGTGTTCGGGGAACACCACGTGCCCCACCCCGATGCGGCTGAGGATCTGGCCGTGCTGCCGGCTGACCGCCTTGGCCCAGATGTCCTCGATCTCCAGCTCCACCAGCAGCGACGCCGTCAGGATGCTCGCCTGCAGGTCGCTGCCGATGGCCACCACGGCCCGGTAGAACTCGGGGACGCCGAGCTGCCGCAGCGCCTCCATGTCGGTCGAGTCGGCCGTCGCGATATGGGTGATCTGCCCGGCCAGGCTCTGCACCACCTTGGGCCGGTTGTCGATGGCCAGCACCTCGGTGCCCCGGCGCACCAGTTCCAGCGCCAGCGCGCTGCCGAACCGGCCCAGCCCGATCACCACCACCGGGTCCGTCGTCCTGTCAACCAATGATCACTCGCTCCTCGGGAAGCTCGTACTGACGGGTGCGTTCCTTCAACGCGAGCGCCGACCCCAGCGTGAGCGGGCCGATGCGCCCCACGAACATCAGCAGGCTCAGCAGCACGTGCCCGGCCATGGGTATCGCCGTCGTGATGCCGGTCGACAGGCCGTTGGTCGCGAACGCCGAGATGACCTCGAACAGCACCTGGTCCAGGCTGAACGGGGTGAGCACCAGCATCGTCCAGGTGCCGGCCGCCACGAGGAAAACACCCAGCATGCTGATCGACAGGGCCTGCCGCTGGGTCGTGTCGGGCAGCCTGCGCCGCCCGATGTTGACCTGTCGTTCCCCCCGCAGCTCGGCCCACACGATGAAGAACAGAAAACCGACCGTGGTGACCTTGAGGCCGCCGGCCGTGCCGGCGCTGCCCCCGCCGATGAACATCAGCACGTCGGTGACGAGCCTGCTCGACGGGCTCAACTGCCCGATGTCGACGGTGTTGAACCCACCCGACCGGGGCATCACCGCGGCGAAGAAGCTCGCCAGCAGCTTGCCCCGCGGGTCCAGCGGCCCCATGGTGGCCGGGTTGCGCCCTTCCGTGGCGAGGAAGATCAGCGTCCCGGCGCCGAGCAGCGTGGCACTGAGGCCGACCGTGATGCGCGTCAGCAGCGACCACCGGCTCGGCCGCCGCCACGCGCGGGCCAGCTCGAACACCACGGGAAACCCGAGCCCGCCCACGATCACCGCGAACGCGACCGGCAGGCAGATCCAGGGGTCTGCCACGAAACGCATCAGGTTGTCGGGCCACAGCGCGAAACCGGCGTTGTTGAACGCCGAGACGGCGTGGAACCCGCCCAGGTAAAGGGCCCGGCCGAAGGGCTCGCCGTACCCGAGCATGAACCGCCCGGCCAGCACGGCGGCGAACGCCGCCTCACCGGCCAGGCTGAACACCACGACTCTCCGCAGGACCCGCTGCAGATCGGACGCGCTGAGCGCCTTGGTCTCCAGCTGGGCCGACATCCGCGCCCGCAGCCCGACCCGCCCCGACACCATCCCCATGACCAGGGTCGCCATGGTCATGATGCCGAGCCCGCCGATCTGTATCAGCAACGCGATGACGACTTCCCCGAACGCCGACCAGTGCGCCGACGTGTCGGCGATCACCAGCCCGGTGACGCAGACGGCGGACGTCGCCGTGAACAGCGCCGTCACCCAGTGTGAAGAGTCGCCGGTCGCGGTGGCGAACGGCGTGGCGAGCAGCACGGTGCCCACCAGCACCGCACTCCCGAACCCCGCGACGATGACCGTCGCCGGATGCCGGGCCCCACTGAACCCGCCGGCCCCGAACATAGGACAAAGACCTTCCCAATGACAGAGCCCGTAAGTATAGGGTCGCCCCCGCGGTGGGGCGTCCAGCGGTGCCGTTACGCGCCTCCTTCCCCGGGCATCATCGCCAGGACCGAGAGGAGGCGGAGAGCATGACGACCACGCAGAGACGGCGCTGGGTCCGCCGCGCGGACACCGCGGTGCGGACTCGACGCACGGACCGCTGGTGGCTGCAGCCCGCCATCACCTTCGCGGGATTGTTCGCGTTCGTGGCGTACGGCCTCTACATCACTTTCGCCAACCGCGACTACTTCTGGGAGCCGTACCTCTCCCCGTTCTTCTCCCCGTGCCTCACCGACGCCTGCCCGGCACCGGTCCGATGGCAGAGCTGGCCGGTGGGCCCGATCTCACCGGCCCTGATCGTGCTGATCTTCCCGCTGGGTTTCCGCGCCACCTGCTACTACTACCGCAAGGCCTACTACCGCTCGTTCTGGCTGGCCCCTCCGGCCTGCTCGGTCGCCGAGCCGCACCGAACCTACACGGGCGAGACCCGCCTCCCGCTGATCCTGCAGAACATCCACCGCTACTTCCTGTATTTCGGCCTCATCTTCGCCGTCATCCTGACCTACGACGTGGTGATCGCCTTCAAGGACCACGCCGGCCATTGGGGCCACGCGGGCCTGGGCACCCTCATCCTCCTCATCAATTCGATCCTCATCTGGGGCTACACCCTGGGCTGCCACTCATGCCGCCACATCGCCGGGGGCCGCCTCAACCATTTCTCCCACCACCCCATGCGCTACCGCTTCTGGACCTTCGTCTCGATCCTCAACGCCAAGCACATGCAGTGGGCCTGGGCCTCCCTCATCTGGATAGCCCTAGCCGACCTCTACATCCGCCTGGTGGCCAGCGGCACCATCCCCGACATCCGCTTCTTCTGACCAGCTCCCCGGCCCTCTCTTTCCCCCGTGGAGTGCCCAGTCGCTACCAGAAGCAACGCAAGCGAGGCGCAAGCGTCGAGCGGAGAGGCCGAGAGCGCACAAGCCCCGAACGGAACGCAAGCCCCGAGCGAGGCGCACAAGCCCCGAACGGAACGCAAGCCCCGAACGGGAAGGGCGAGGAGCCAAAGGCGCCGAGCGGGGGAGCGCGAGGGGGCGAAAGCCCCTTCGCATCGGGGGGTTCCGGGGGGTCGTCCCCCCGGGTGGTATCGGCGAGATTGCCATGGGAGCGAGCCTCCGGCTCGCGACAAGGGGAAGCCGCAATCGAGCGGACGACGGGATTCGAACCCGCGACCCTCACCTTGGCAAGGTGATGCTCTACCAACTGAGCCACGTCCGCGTGTACCCGCTTGGGGGGGTTGCCCACGTGCGGTGTGTGGTTAAGACTAGCGGGTTTTGGGGGGTGGTGGGTAACGCGGTCAGCGCAGGGCGGGGACGCGGCGGACCACCCATCTGCGGGACCACCAGGCGCCGAGGCCGATGGTGTCGCCGGCGTTGGTGAGGGCCAGGCCGATGATGACCAGGGCGTAGATGAGGTGCTGGTCGAGCAGGGGGCCGGTGGTGATCGGCATGGCGGAGAGCCACATGAGGATCAGGATGGCGGTGCCGGCGGTGGCGGCGACGCGCATGCCGACGCCGAGGATCAGGGCGGTGCCGATGATGGCGAGCGCGGTGCGGAAGATGGTCTGGGTGTAGGCGGGGCCGGCGAGGGCGTGGCAGAGGGCGGCGAAGGTGCCGTGGGCGGACAGCAGGTGGTCTCTGATGGGGCCGCCGCCGTCGAGGAAGGATCTGGTGGTGGCGGGCCGGGCGAGGCCGGTGATGTCGCCGAGGAGGGCCCAGATGAAGACGAGGCCGAGTGAGACGCGGGTGAGGGCCCAGGTGATGCGGGCCGGGAGTGCGGGTGTGCGGCGGGTGAGTCTGCGCCGGCCGGGTTGTCTGCGGCGGCGGGGTGGTGTGGCGGCGCGGGTGGCGACGGATGTGGTGCCGTCGGGGATGAGGCTGGATACGACGGTGACGTGTGTGGGCGTGGTGTGGGGCAGGAATGCCCGTGCGGCGGTGTCTGGGATGTAGACGTGTGTGCCGGGCGGCGGTGTGCCGGGCCGGTGGTGTGTTGTGCCGCGGCTGCGGTCGCCGTGTGTGGCTTCCGCGGTGGTTTCAGATAGTTGGCTGCTCATTATTCCCCCCGAACATCCAAGCAGTCGTATCGGGGGTCATGCCCATATGACGCGGTTTCTATGTCGAGTGGCTGGTACGGAAGGTGCGCGCGGTGCCGCGGACGACCGACGGCAGGGTGAGGAAGATCTCCAGGATGCCGATGAGGCGGCCGACTTCCGTGCGGTGGAACGAGGGCCCTTCGGCGCGGGCGAGGATCAGCACGAGGTCGAGCGGCGGCACGGGGGCGGTGATGAGGTGGGGGCCGTCGGGGAGGCTGCGGGCGCTGGGGCGGGGCGGGACGGGCTCGGGCAGGGTGACCTTGTCGGGGGCGCGCCAGCTGGAGTAGACGATCTCGCCGGGGCGCTGGGCGCAGGCGGCGGCCCAGTCGGCGCTGAACAGCACGGGCATGGAGTCGATGAGGGTCGCGAGCGCGCGGTCGCCGGCGGTGGCGAGGTATTTGAGGATTTCGAGTTCGGGGAAGGTGCCGGGGGCTTCGCGGGTGGCCCAGACGCTTTCGACCTGGACGCCGGGCACGGTGGACAGGCCTTGGAGCAGGTTGTCGCGGGGCGCGGAGTCGGGCCAGCACACGGTGAAGTCGTCGAGGGCGCGGCCTTCGCCGCGGTCGAGCACGGTGACCTGGGTGATGTCGGCGCCGGCGGCGCCGAGCACCCGGGTGACCTGGCCGAGTGATCCCGGCCTGTCCGGCAGGGCGATCCGCAGCCGCAGCAACATCGGGAACCTCCAGCCCGGTCAGGGCGCACGATCGGCCGATCGGCACGTCGGGCGACGACGCACCGGTCCACGCCCGCGTTTCAGCTTATCCGGCGATTGTCATCGCACGATTTCATCCAGCGCACATCGTGCCTTGGGCGGTCTCGGCCGCCGGCCGTCAGAGCCGGTCGAAGGCGGTCACGTGGATCACCGCGCGGCCTTCCTCGTCGGAGGTGGTCAGGTCGACCTGGGCGGAGATGCCCCAGTCGTGGTCGCCGGCGGGGTCGTCGAGGATCTGCCGCACCCGCCACAGGCCCGGCTCCTGGTCGATGAGCAGCAACGCCGGGCCCCGGGCGTCGGGCCCGGTGCGGATTTCGTCGTGTTCGGCGTAGTAGGCGTCGAGGGCGTCTTCCCAGTCGATGCCGGGGGCGAGCTCGGCCAGTTCGTCGCACCGGTCGAGTGCGGCCAGCTCGACGAGGCGGAACATCGCGTTGCGCACCAGCACGCGGAAGGCGCGCACGTTCGCGGTGACGGGCGCGGGGCGGTCTTCGATCTGGTCGCGTTCCTCCAGGGCCTCGTCGGGGTTGCTGAGTTTCTCCCATTCGTCGATGAGGCTGGAGTCGACCTGGCGGACGAGTTCGCCGAGCCATTCGATGAGGTCCTGCAGGTCGTCGGTCTTCAGATGTTCGGGCACGGTGCGGCTCAGCGCCCGGTAGGCGTCGGCGAGGTAGCGCAGCACGGCCCCTTCGGCCCGCGCCAGCTCGTAGAACTGGACGTACTCGGTGAAGGTCATCGCCTTCTCGTACATGTCGCGCACGACGGATTTGGGGCTCACCACGTAGTCGCCCACCCACGGGTGCCCGCGACGGTAGGTCTCGTAGGCGCCGAGCAGCAGGTCCTCCAGCGGCATCGGGTAGGTGATCTCGGCGAGCCGTTCCATGCGCTCGTCGTATTCGATGCCGTCGGCCTTCATCTGCGCGACGGCCTCGGCCCTGGCCTTGTTGAGCTGGGCGTGCAGGATCTGCCGGGGGTCGTCGAGGATGGACTCGACGATCGACACCATGTCGAGGGCGTACGACGGCGACTCGATGTCGAGCAGCTCGAACGCCGCCAGCGCGAACGTCGACAGGTTCTGGTTCAGCGCGAAGTCGGCCTGCAGGTCGACGGTCAGGCGGGCCATGCGGCCGTGCTCGTCGGGTTCGCGCAGCCGCTCGACCACGCCGCCGGCGAGCAGGGAGCGGTAGATCGCGATGGCGTGGCTGATGTGCCGGCGCTGCCGGGCGCGGTCTTCGTGGTTGTCGGTGAGCAGCCGCTTCATGGCCTGGAAGCAGTCGCCGGGACGGTTGATGACGTTCAGCAGCATGGCGTTGCTGACCTTGAACCGGGAGGTCAGCGGCTCCGGCTCGGCGGCCTGGAGCCGCGCGAAGGTCTCCTCGCTCCAGTTGACGAACCCTTCGGGGGCCTTCTTGCGCACCACCTTGCGGCGTTTTTTGGGGTCGTCGCCGGCTTTGGCGAGGGCTTTTTCGTTCTCGACGACGTGCTCGGGGGCCTGGCAGACGACGTAGCCGAGGGTGTCGAATCCGGCGCGGCCGGCCCGCCCGGCGATCTGGTGGAACTCGCGGGCGCGCAGCAGCCGCACCCGGCTGCCGTCGTACTTGCTGAGCGCGGTGAACAGCACCGTGCGGATCGGCACGTTGACGCCGACGCCGAGCGTGTCGGTGCCGCAGATGACCTTCAGCAGCCCGGCCTGGGCGAGCCGTTCCACCAGGCGGCGGTACTTGGGCAGCATGCCGGCGTGGTGCACGCCGATGCCGTGCCGCACCAGCCGCGACAGCGACCGGCCGAACTTCGTGGTGAACCGGAAGTTGCCGATGAGCGCGGCGATGCGTTCTTTTTCCGCCTTGGTGCTCATGTTGATGCTCATGAGCGCCTGCGCGCGTTCCATCGCGGCGGCCTGGGTGAAGTGCACGACGTAGACGGGGGCCTGCTGGGTCGACAGCAGCTCCTCCAGCGTCTCGTGCAGTGGGGTGGTGCGGTAGGAGTAGAACAGCGGCACCGGCCGCACCGCCGAGCGCACCACGGCGGTGGGCCGCCCGGTGCGCCGCGTGAGGTCCTCCTCGAACCTGGTGACGTCTCCGAGCGTGGCCGACATCAGGATGAACTGCGCGTGCGGCAGCTCCAGCAGCGGCACCTGCCAGGCCCATCCGCGATCGGGCTCGGCGTAGAAGTGGAACTCGTCCATGACGACCTGGCCGACGTCGGCCTCCGCGCCGTCGCGCAGCGCGATGTTGGCGAGGATCTCGGCGGTGCAGCAGATGATCGGGGCCGTGGCGTTGACCGACGCGTCGCCGGTCATCATGCCGACGTTCTCGCTGCCGAACATGGCGCACAGGTCGAAGAACTTCTCCGACACCAGCGCCTTGATCGGCGCGGTGTAGAAGGTGCGGCGGCCTTCGGCGATGGCCGCGAAGTGCGCGCCGGCCGCCACCAGGCTCTTGCCCGACCCGGTCGGTGTGGCGAGGATCACGTTGCTGCCGGAGACGACCTCGATCAGCGCCTCCTCCTGCGCCGGGTAGAGCGTCAGCCCCCGCTGGGAGTTCCACTCCGCGAACGCCTCGAACAGCTCATCGGGCCCGGTCTGCTCCGGGATGTGCCGTAGAAGGGTCTGCCTGCCTGATCGCTCGCCGCCGTCACTCACGCCCTCCATACTGCCGAACCTCGCGAGATACTCGAAACCCGGCGGACGCCGCGATCAAAGCCCGAGGTCGTCGAGCTCCTTGTGCAGGGCGGCCCGGGACCCGCCTGGCGGGGCCGGCGGCACGGCCGGGGCACCGCGTGCGGGCCGGACCGTCGCTCCGCCGCCACCGCCGGCGGCGGAGCGGGAGGCGGGGCGACGGTCGCGGAACAGCCAGCCGCCGAGGATGCCGCCGAGGAACCCGAATCCGTGGCCCTGCCAGCTGATGCCCTCCTGCGGGAGCAGGCCGGCGAACTGGTACGCGAAGCAGAGGGCCATGACGAGGCCGATCACGATGTCGATCAGATGCCTGTCGAAGGCGCCGCGCACGAGCACGTACCCGAAATATCCGAACACGACGCCGCTGGCTCCGGCGGTCACCGTGCCATAGCCCGACAGGGCCCAGGCGCCCAGCCCGCTGACGACCGCGATCAGCGCGGTGACGCCGAAGAACTTCGACACGCCGCGGTAGGCCGCGAGGAACCCGAAGATGAACAACGGCCCGGAGTTGCCCTCGATGTGCCCCCAGCTGAAGTGCAGGAACGGCGCGGTCACGATGCCGAGGAGCCCTTCGGCGTCCAGCGAGTGGATGCCGTACTCCTGGCTCAGCGCGTAGTGTCCGAGGGCGTTGGGGATCTGCACCACCCAGATGAGCGCGATGAACCCGACCATGACCCACAGCGCCTTGCGCGCCTCGGCGATCGCGATCTGCGCACTGCGCCCGTCGTCCATCCCCGCCTCCCATCGCCGGTCAGGCCCCTGAATCCGACGATATCCGCTCAAGGACGACGACGGGGATCTCCCGATCGGTCTTCTTCTGGTACTCGTCGTAGTCGGGCCACACCTCGGTCATAAGCGGCCACAGCTCGGCGCGTTCCTGCGGGCTCGCCGTGTGCGCCCGGGCTTTGAAGCGGTCGCCCCGCACCTGCACGCCGACCTCGGGGTCGGCCGTGAGGTTGAGGTACCAGTCGGGGTGCTCGGGCGCGCCGGCCTTGGAGGCCACGACCACGTAGTCGCCGTCGTGTTCGCGGTAGATGAGCGGCGTGGTGTACGAGCGACCGGTGCGGCGGCCCTTGGTGGTGAGCAGCAGCACCGTCGTGCCCTTCTCCCAGTCGTGGCCTTCCCTGCCGTCGGTCTCCTGGTAGCGGCGTACGTGTTCCGGTCCGAAGAGCATGGTCACACCTCACGGTTCGAGCCGATCCGGACGGCCCGAAAAGGCCGCCCGGAACGGGACATTACCCTTTCGGAACCGGGTCATCCGCGCCGATCAGCTCCAGCGCGAGCTGCAGGCCGGCCTTGGCGCGATCGTCGTTGTCGAGGCCGGGGTCGCGCAGCAGGATCCAGGGGGCGTGCAGGGAGAACAGCGCGACGGCGTTGCGGAGCCTGGTGACGGGCGGGTCGCCGGGCTCGTTGAGCAGCCCGACCAGCTCCATCATGCGGTCGCGCATGCTCTCCATCTTCGGATGGTCGTGCAGGGACGCCTGGTTGCGCTCCATGAGCTTGATCACCTGCGGTTGCGGCCCGCGCCGCAGCACCTCGGAGTAGCGCCGGAGGATCTCCGCGCGGGTCTCGGCGGTGCGCGGCCGCTCCTTGGCCCAGTCGATGAGTTCCCGTACCGCGGCGACGTGCTCCTGGGTCAGGCTGGTGACGATGTCTTCCTTGGTCTTGAAGTGGTAGTACAGGGCCGCCTTCGTCACACCCAGCACCTCGGCGATCTCTCTCAGCGAGGTGGCCTCGTAGCCGCGCTCGGTGAAGAGGTCGAGCGCGACCTCCTGGATGCGCCTGCGCGTATCGGTGTTCTCCCGCATGGTGTCCTGTTCTGACTGGTCTTTATTAACTTGACGGCCGGCAAGTAAGGGATCTAGGCTTCCATTATATCTGCTAGCCGGTCGGCAAGTAAGGTGCATACATCATATGACTTTGACCAAGGGGGCGTAAAAATTGACCGACGCAGAGGTGGTACCGGGGCGCAGACGAGAAGTGATGGTCGTGCTGCCGGGACTCATGCTCGCGATGATCCTGGCGATGCTCGACAACATGGTGGTCGGCACGGCCATGCCGCGCATCGTCGGTGAGCTGGGCGGGCTGGAGCACCTGTCCTGGGTCGTCACCGCCTACGTGCTCGGCACCACCGTCTCGACGCCGATCTGGGGCAAGATCGGCGACCTGTACGGCCGCAAGGCCATTTTCATGGGTTCCATCGTCATCTTCCTGGTCGGCTCGGCCCTGTGCGGCATGGCCGGCACGGACCTGCTGGGCGGCGTGCGCGGCGGCATGGCCGAACTCATCGGGTTCCGCGCCCTGCAGGGCCTCGGCGCGGGCGGCCTCATCGTCAACGCCATGGCCATCATCGGCGACCTGGTCCCGCCCCGTGAGCGCGGCCGCTACCAGGGCATCATGGCCGCGATGATGTCGCTCGCGATGATCGCCGGCCCGCTGGTCGGCGGGTTCATCACCGACAACCTCAACTGGCGCTGGGCCTTCTACATCAACCTGCCGCTCGGCGGCGCCGCGCTCATCCTGCTCGCCCTGACCCTGCACCTGCCGAAGAAGCGCACCGAGCACCGCATCGACTGGTTCGGCGCGGCCCTGCTCTCCACCGGCATGACCGCGCTCGTGCTGATCACCACCTGGGGCGGCACCCGGTACGCCTGGCTCTCCTGGCAGATCATCGGCCTGGCCGTCCTCGCCGTCGTGGCCCTGGCGATCTTCATTCCGGTGGAGCGGCGGGTCGCCGAGCCGATCCTCCCGCTGCACCTGTTCCGCAACCGCAACTTCACCCTGATCTCGCTGATCGGCTTCATGCTCGGCTTCGCGATGTTCGGCGCGATCACCTTCCTGCCGCTGTTCCAGCAGACCGTGCAGGGCGCGTCGGCCACCAACTCCGGCCTGTTGCTGCTGCCGATGATGATCTCGGCCATGGTGGTGTCGCTGTTCGTCGGCCAGGCGATCACGAAGACCGGCAGGTACAAGGCGTTCCCGGTGATCGGCGGCGTCATCATGGTCGTCGCCACCTGGCTGCTGTCCACCCAGGACATGGAGACCTCGCGCCTGACCACCAGCGCGTTCATCGCGGTGCTCGGCCTCGGCATGGGCTTTCTGATGCAGACCACGTTGCTGATCGCGCAGAACAGCGTCGAGCAGAAGGACCTCGGCGTGGCGAGCAGCGCGGCCACGTTCTTCCGGTCCATCGGCGGCTCGTTCGGCGTGTCCCTGTTCGGCGCGATCTTCAGCAGCGGGCTCACCTCGCACCTCACCGAGCGCTTCGGCGCGCAGGCCGCCCAGCGCATGTCCTCCACCGGCGGGCAGATCACCCCGGCGGCGCTGAAGCAGCTGCCGGAGGCCGTCCGGGGCGGGTTCCTGGAGTCGCTCGCGTCCTCGATCGGCTCGGTGTTCTTCTGGGCCGTCTTCTTCGCGGCGGTCGTGCCGATCCTCGCCGCGTTCATCAAGGAGATCCCGCTCCGCAGCGGCCAGGCGGCGCCTCCGGCGGAGCCCGAGCCCGGCGGGGGACCCGGCCCGGAGCCCGGTGACACGACCGCCGAGCGGCCGATGCCCGGCCGGGAGTCCGGTGAGCCGCCCGGCCTGGAGGCCGAGCCGGACCCCGGCGTCAAGGCGGCCGCCGGCGACTGACCGGCCCGTCCCAGCCCCCTCGGCGCGTCGCGGCCGTGCCGCCGCGACGCGCCGAAACCGCAGGTCATGGCGTTGGCAGGGCGAATCTTGCTCTATCCTTTGCCTGTGTACGTCGAACCTGCTGACTCGCCTGTGCAAGATCCCGCCTTGGTCGTGCCGCTGCCTCGGCCGGAGCGTTCCGTGGTGGCCGTCCCGCCTCCGTTCGACACGCCGGGCCACTGGGCCGGCGCACCGAGCGCCATCTACAGCGACGGGGCCGTCTACCTCGCGTACCGGCTGCGCCGCCCCGTCGGGCAGGGCCGCGGATACGCCGTCGTCATCGCCCGGTCGGCCGACGGCGAGCGCTTCGAGACCCTCCACACGGTGCGTCAGGAGGACATGCGCACCGAGTCGCTGGAGCGCCCGGCGCTCGTGCGCACCCCCGACGGCGGCTGGCGGCTGTACCTCAGCTGCGCCACCTACGGCACCAAGCACTGGCGGGTCGAGCTGCTCGAGGCCGGCGACCCCACCGGCTTCGACCCGGCGACGGCGCGCGTCGTGCTGCCCGGCGACCTCAAGACCGGGGTCAAGGACCCCGTGATCGTCCGCCACGACGGCGTGTGGCACCTGTGGGCGTCCTGCCATCCGCTGGCGGACCCCGACGAGGCCGACCAGATGGTCACCGACTACGCCACCAGCCTCGACGGGATCGAGTGGACCTGGCACGGCACCGCGCTCTCGCCCCGCCCCGGCGCCTGGGACTCCCGTGGCGTGCGCATCAGCGCCGTCACGTTCACCGAGGGGCCGCTCGGCCCCGCCGTGGTCGCCCACTACGACGGGCGGGCCAGCGCCGCCGAGAACTACGAGGAGCGCACCGGCGTCGCCATCGGCACCGACCCCACGTCCCTGGTGGCCCACGGCACCACCCCGAAGGCGTGGTCCCCGCACGCCGGCGGCGGTCTGCGCTACTTGACCATCGTGCCGCTGCCCGACGGCACCCGGCGGCTCTACTACGAGATGACCCGCGCCGACGGCGCCCACGAGCTGCGCACCGAGCTGCTCGCCTGAGCCTACGGGTCAGGCCGGGCGTCGCTGCCACGGCCGGCCGTTGCGCGCCTGACGCTGACCCACCGGGCGGGCCCCGACCAGACCGCCCGAACGGTCGCGCGGCAGCAGCCAGTCGCCGAAGTCCAGCCCGGTGATGCGCGACAGCAGCGCGATGTCGTCGGTGAAGTGGCCCAGCAGCGCACTGCGCTGCTCCCAGGTCAGCGGCTGCCTGGGCCGGGCCCGCTGCTGCAGGCGCCGCTCCAGCGTGTCCGTGACGGCGCTGCTCAGGGGCCCCGGCACCTTCGCGCCGGCCCGCAGCGCCCGCGACAGCAGGCCGTGGCTCAGCGACGGCTCCGGGTGCGCGGTGACGTTCTCGCGCGGCACCTCGTCGATCACGCCGCGCGCCACGCCGAGGAACGCGCAGATGTCGTCGAGGGTCGCGGCGGGCCGGTCCACCAGGTCGCGGTAACGCAGCACACGCACCTGCTCGCGGGGGAACCGCGTGTACAGGTCGCGCAGCTGCTCGCCGTACCTGCCGAGGCCGACGTAGTGCCAGAACGGCGCCCAGCCGGCCGCGATGCGCCGTTCCTGCGCCGCGCAGGCCAGCACCACGTCGTCGATGGGCTCCAGCCCGGCCGACCACAGGTGCGTCCAGTTGGAGTGGGCCCGCTCGACGGGGTCCCGCAGCACCACGATGAGCCTGGCGTGGGGGATGAGGTCGTGGATGCGCCGCTGCGCGGCCCGGTCGTACAGGTAGAAGGGGGTCGACTCGCCGCGCAGCGCGCCGGGCGGCGCGTCGTCGAACAGCGCCTCGTAGTCGTCGCGGCGCCACACGTACTCCCGGTACGTCTTGGCGTCGCCTGGGCCGCCCCGCGTCGGGGGCGCGCCTTCGGTGAGGAAGTACTTGGGTTCCTTGACCGCCGACATGAACAGGGCGGGATGCCGGGCGAGCGCCGCGTGCAGGGCGGTGGTGCCTGCCTTGGGAGCTCCGATCACCAGGAAGTCCGGGAGCGCCATGTCACCTCCGTACACAGCCCTTTT
The DNA here is from genome assembly GCA_044507605.1 of Actinomycetales bacterium. Lineage (GTDB taxonomy): Bacteria > Actinomycetota > Actinomycetes > Streptosporangiales > Streptosporangiaceae > Thermopolyspora. The sequence continues at coordinate 41,727 of JBIQJI010000039.1, forward strand.
CCGCTATACCTACCTATTTGGTGGCAATTCTCCTCTGGTTCGGCCGATCTGGCAGTACTTTGCCCACATCTCGCCGCTTATGCCCTATTACGGACGGTCGGAACTTCCGGAGCGGCCGAATTCCGTGATCACTGATCGGCTCCGGCGGCCACCGGAGTGCTGCGGCGGCGGATCAGTCGATCTCGTACAGACTGGCGCCGTACCCCTCGATGATGAGCTTGGCGAGCGCGGTGTGCGCGCCGAGCGGCTCCGCGCACCCCGCGCCGACGCTGGCGGCGGCCTCGCGCACGTCCTTCACGTCGGCCTCGGGGCCGATGACGCACGGGGCCACCGCGAGACGCGAGGCGCCGATCTTGCGCAGCCGCTCGGCGGCGTCGGCCGTACGCGGCCCGGCGTCCAGGGACGCCCCGACCACCGGCAGCGCGAGCCGGGCCGCCAGCAGCACCGCCGTGGTCTCGGCCGCCCGCACCGCCTCCTCGCCCCCGGTGGTGAGCACGATGATGCCGTCGACCGGAGACGCGATGTTGAACAGCCGCATGCGGTCGACGCGGGCGAGCTCGCTCTCGGCCAGGCGGATGTGCAGCACCTCGGCGATCAGCGGATGCGGGCCGAGCGGCGGCCTGATGGCCGACCGGCCGCCGCTCGCCGCGACCGCCTCGCGCACCGTCCGGTAGACCTTCGGATGCGGCCCCGTCACGAGCGGCACGACGACGGCAGGCCGCGCCCCCTCGGGGCGCGTGGCGGCGAGCTCGGTGAGCTCCTTGGCCATGGCCTCGACGCCTTCGCCCAGGTGGACCAGGCGGATGTCGAGCTGCGGATGGTCCACGCAGAGCATGTCGACGATGGCGTCGGCCACCTCGCCCCCGTCGCCGGGAGCGGCCACCACCAGTGCGGGCGCGTCGGGCGCCGGTTCGTCGGGCACGAGGCGCCGATGCCGGCCGCCGCCGCCCGGCCTGGAGGAGGAGCGGTCGCGTGTGGGCAACGGGGGGTGTGCCTGGTGGCCATCGTTCACATTGGCGGATTTTAGGGGTATGTGGTCATCTTTGCGTCTTGAATCCTTGATCGGCGACGTCGTGACGGCCGTCAGTAGAGGCAGATGACACAATGTCGTTGCGGTGACCGCTCGCGGCGGCGCCTTCGCGGCGGCCCTCGCGCGGCGGCCGGCGACGGCCCGTGCACCGCGACGACCCGGCCTGGAGGGGGGCTGGCCGATGACAGAGGTCCTCGACGTCGCCGGACGACAGGTGACGATCACCAACCCCGGCAAGGTGATGTTCCCCGACGCCGGGCACACCAAGCTCGATCTCGTCCGCTACTACCTCGCGGTCGCCGACGGCGCCCTGCGGGGCGTGTCGGGCCGGCCCATGATCCTCAAGAGGTTCGTGCGCGGCGTCACCCAGCAGCCGTTCTTCCAGAAACGCGCGCCCGCCCGGCGGCCCGGCTGGATCGAGGTGGCCGAGCTGCGCTACCCGTCCGGCCGCACGGCCCACGAGATCGTGGTGCGCGACGCCGCCCAGCTCGCCTGGGTGATCAACCTCGGCTGCGTCGACCTCAACCCGCACGCCGTCCGCGCCGGCGACCTGGAGCATCCCGACGAGCTGCGCATCGACCTCGACCCGGTGCCCGGCGTCGGCTGGCCGCAGATCGTCGAGGTGGCCCTCGTGGTCCGCGCCGTGCTGGAGGACCACGGCCTCACCGCGTGGCCGAAAACCTCCGGCTCGCGCGGCTTCCACGTCTACGCCCCGATCCTGCCCCACTGGACCTTCCGCGAGGTACGGCGCGCCGCCGAGGCCGTGGCCCGCGAGGTCGAGAACCGCGCCCCCGGCCTCGCGACCAGCCGCTGGTGGAAGGAGGAACGGCAGGGCGTCTTCGTCGACTACAACCAGAACGCCCGCGACCACACCGTCGCCTCCGCCTACTCCGTGCGGCCGACACCCGACGCCAGGGTCTCCGCGCCGCTGCACTGGGACGAGGTGCCCGTGGCGCGCCCCGAGGACCTGACGCTGACCACGGTGCCGGCCAGAGGGCCCGATCCGTGGCGCGGCATGACCGACGAGGCGGCGGCGGGCACCCTGGACGCCCTGCTCGCCCTGGCCGACCGCCTCGGCCCCGCGGAGCGGCCGCCCAAAGGCGTCGGCCGCCGCCGGATGACCATGCCGCTCATCGAGATCGCCCGCGCCCGCACCGAAGACGAGGCACTGGCCGGCCTGGACCGCTGGCGGGCCAGGCACCCCTCGGCCGCGGCCCGGCTGCGGCCCGCCGACGTGCTCGTCGACTCCATGCGGGGCCGCAGCTCCACGTGGACCCGCGTACGCGTCAACCTGCGGCACGTCCCCGAGGAGGAACGTCCCCCGCAGGAGCCCCTCGAAGTGGACTACGACCCCTGGGCGTGACGCCGCCCGGCGCGGCCCGGTCAGCTCTTCGGGGCGGAGGTGGTGAGGAGGCAGGCCTCCTGCCACCTGGCGGCGTCGTACGCCTGGGCGGCCGAGCCGGGCCGCACGATCGCCGAGCACTCGGCGATCGCCTCGGCGAGCAGCTCGCGCAGCAGGTCGTCGGGCCGGGCCACACAGGCCTGCGCCACGCCGCGCACGGCGAGATGCACCGTGTTGGGCGCCGCGAACCGGCGGTAACCCTTGGGCGAGATCCAGATGCCGCGCCGGAACTGCCGGGCCCGCTGCGCGGCCAGCGGCACCTGGTCGAGGGCACGGCGGCTGCGCTCGCTCAGCTCGCCCGGCTCGTGCTCGCCGAGCCTGCCCAGCACGTGCTCGGCGGCCAGGATCGACACCGCCATCGCGAGCTGGAGATCGGCGGCGGCCACGGGCAGCGCCTTGGTGGCGCACACCAGCGCCACGCGGGCGTCGATGCGGGGGTCGTCGCCGGTCAACCCGATCACCGAGGGGATGAGCCCGGCCAGCGCCGGCCGCGCCTCGTCGGAGGTGTAGTCGTTGACCAGCCGAGCCAGGCCCGCCAGCAGCGGATGCGTACAGGACGGATGGTCGCTCCACCGTTCTCCGGCCAGGTACGACGCCAGCTCCATGAAGCACGCGCCCTTACGCGGATTGCGGTGCTTTCCACGGGACAGTACGGGGATCATCGTGGGCACTTGAGCCTGGTTACCGTGCACGAGACGCTCCATCAATCGCTCAGCCTGCCACTCTCAGTCTGCGCTCACCGTGACGCGCGCGCCAGCCGGTGCGGAGAGCCGGTCCGGGGAAGCCGGCATCTGCGGCCGTGCCCCCTCCGTGCCCCCTCTGCCCGGGGACCCGAGCGATAGTCACAGAATGGAAACATTGCCCGGTTCGTCGAGCCGATCCCCGGTTCCGTACGTCGTGAAGTTGACGACACTTCTGACTCCTGGTTGAGAGGCCGAGATGGGCGACGGCGTCATCCTCCCCGACACACCGCGAACCGCCGGCATGCCTCCGCTGCCCGGCCTGCGCACCCGCCGCAGGCACCCCTACGACGACGCGGGCGCCGCCGCCGCGACCGGCCGGGACGCCCCGGCCCGGCCCGACCACGGCGCGCCGATCGTCGCCCCCGTGGCCGACCTCGACGCCGACCCCGACAGCGTCTTCTGGCGGGGCGACTCCGAGGCGTGGGACCGCGACTGGGACGACCAGGGCGACGACCCGGACGGCGGCCCCGGCGCAGACTGGGAGGACGACGGAGCGCGGCGCGACCGGCGCGCTCCGGGACGTACGGTGGCGCTGCTGAGCACCGCCGTGCTCGCGGCGGTGGCGACCTGGACGGTCGTCCAAGGCCGGCCCGGCGCGCCGGCCCCGGACCCCGAGGCGTCGCCCCCCGCCGCGGCCGGAGCGGGCGTACAGCCGCCCACACCCGTGCCCGCCCCGAGCGGCGACAAGGCGAGCGCCGGCGACAAGGCGAGCGCAGGCGGCGGCCGCACGGCGAAACGCGCCAAGGTGACGCTCGCGGCGGCGGCGCTCTCGGGGGCCGACCAGCGGTCCCAGACCGTCGCCCTGCGCGCCTCCGGCGGGTCCGTCGCCTGGCACGCCGCCGCCTCGACCCCCCTCCTGGAGGTGTCCCCGGCCGACGGCACGACCGGCCCGGCCAAAGATGGAACGTTCCGGGTCCGTCTCACCCCGCCCGACCGGCTCACGGGCGCAGCCGGCCGGGCGGGCGGAGACTGCGACGAGGTACGGCGCGCCACCATCAAGGTCACCTGGTCGGCGGCGAACCGGGCCAAGGCGGAGGGCAAGGGCACCATCACGCTGGACGTCACCTTCCGCCCCGACTGCCCCACCACCTGATCCCACCGCCTGATCCCGAGCCTGGCCGTGGCGCCCGGCCGCGGCGCCTGATGTCGCCCCCGAGCCGTTCGGCCGAGGGCCCGGCCGGAGGAAGCGCGCAGAAGCGGCGCGCGCGAAACGGAGCGAGGACGGAAGCGGAGCGAGGGCAGAGACGGGGCGTAGGCGGAAAGTGGCGTGTGGGCGGAAGTGGTGTGGGCGGAAGTGGGGTGGAGGCGGAGACGGGGCGAGGGCGGACGCGGGGTGGAGGCGGGGCGGGCGCGCGGCGGGAAATCGGACCGGCTCCGCGCGGGCGATCGGACCGGCCGATACCGGGGGCCGGCCAACGGAACGGGCGGCCCGTAATCGGGTTTCCGGCCCGGCACGATCTCCTGGAATAGGACGGCCGGGCACACCGCATAACAGAATTCCGGCGGTGGCGGTAGCGGTGCGGTGCGGCTTCTCTAGGTAAGTGGAATTTGCGGCGTCTCGACGGCTTGGGCCGGTGTTGACATCTCACTAAACTCCTGTCAAGCAGACTGTCATGGTCTGGCGAACGGTCAGGACGAAGGCCGTCGATGAGCGCGCGTCGCGGTGGACAAGCCCTCTCGGGAGTCGCTGGTTTCGCTTGGTGGCAGGTGTGCCGGCGCGGGGAGGTACCGCTGTGGCGTATGGTGTTCTGGTGATTCAAGGGCCGTGTGCGTTCTGTCCGATATGCGCGTCTACGTGCGGAAACTTCCGTTGGCATCCCCTGCTGTCCGGGGATGTCTGTGCCCGCGGATCTAGAAGTTATTTAGAGAAGTTCCACTTCAGGCGGCTAGAGTGTGCTAACTTCGGCGCGCCCATGACTGGCATTCTGACAAGTGATTCATTACCGTTGTCATGAAATGCTGCACCGGGCAATGTCGACCGAGTTTCACGGCAGCTTCCGCACGACTCGAAAGGTGTTCGTGATGATGAATAAGACCCACGCCGGCACGCTTTCCGGCCATGCGTCGTAGCTCCGTCATGGCATGGTTCCTGCTGGCCAGCGCGATTCTGACCGAGATCGCCGCGACCACGGCGCTCAAGTACACAGACGGCCTCAACATCGTCACGCACACGACGCTCACACTCCTGGTGTGCGTGCTCTACATCACCTCCTACATCTGCATGGCGCAGGCGCTGAAGCTGCAGATGGAGGTATCGGTGGCATACGCACTGTGGTCGGGCATCGGCACCGCCGCCATCACCGTCATCGGCGCGGCGCTCTTCCGCGAGTCGCTGCACCCGATCAAGGTCGGCGCCATCGCGCTGATCGTCGTCGGCGTCGCCCTGCTGAACCTGGTGCCCGACTCGGTCGCCACCGACCCCGCGTCGGCGAGCGCGAGCGCGATCGTCCCCACGGCCATCATCGGCTCCCAGGCGATGACGGGGCTGCCCGTCACGGTGGGGCGGCATCGCTCCTACGGCGGCACGTCGCGGCCCATCGCGCTCGCCGCCGCCTCGGCCCGCCCCATGCCCCGGCCGATCTCCGTACCGCACCAGCGCCGCCCGGCCTCCGCCGCCCACGCCGACACCGGCCCCCTGCCCCGCCACGCCCGCCCCGCGTGGGGCTACCCCGAGCGCCTGTACGCCCAGGTCGGACCCGAGTCGGGCTCTTCGGCATAGCCGGCCCTCCGCCCTCGACACGCCTCCCGCGACCGAGCCCTCGGCACCCGCCGCCGGGGGCTCATGCGATGCGGGGGCACGACCCGAGGGCGCAGGGCGCACAGACCGGTGCCGCAAGCACGTGCGGGGAGACTCGCGCCGGCCGGCGTCAGCGCCGCCCGGCCCTGGCCACGGCCTCCGAGACGCACGCCGACACCGGCCGTCTGCCCCGCCACGCCCGCCCGGCGTGGGGCTGCCCCGAGCGCCTGCACGCCCAGGCCGGACCCGAGTGGGGTTCTCCGGCATAGCCGGCTCCCGCCCCGCACTCGACACCGGCACCTTCCGCGATCGAGCCCCCGGCACCCGTCGCCGGGGGCCGGCGTCATGTGGGGGCCGTGCCAGGCAGCTGTGCGGGGGGCGCATGCCGGCGGGCTCACCGCCAGAAACCCGCGTCAGGAGGCCAAGCCAGGAGGCCCTGGTGGGGAGGCTCGTGTGGGAAATCCGTGCGGGAGATGCGTGCGGGCGGCGGCCGGGTGGCCCGGCGGCACGGGCGAAATTTTCAGCGGTCGTCAGGCCGCGGGGGGCTCGGTGACGCTCGGCTCGTCGAGGCGGAGGGCCTCTTGGGTGGCGGCGTAGCGGGCCGTTTCGAGGGTGATGGCGCCCGCGCGCCGGCACTTCCAGAACACCTCGACGGCGGTCGTGGCCGCCCTCAGGTGCCGATCGCAGAGCTGTCTGATCTCCACCTCCAGGCGGCGGATGTGCTCGAGCTGTGCGGCGATCGCGGGGTCGACGGCGCGGCGGTCGAGGTCGGCGACGTCCTTCAGCCGGGCCGGCCAGCGCAGCTCGCCGGCGACGTGCCCCACCGCGGCGCGCAGGACGTCGGGCAGGGGCGCGGCCGGGTCGTCGGCGAGGTGCCGCTCGGCGGCCGCGATGGCGATCTGCACGGTGTGGTGCCGCTCGTGCCGCAGCATGCCGGCGGCGAGGAGCAGGGTGCGCAGGCGGAAGGCGAGGTTGTCCTTGCTCCAGCCCATCACCGTGAGGCAGTGGCCGCGGCCCTCGACGACCTGCCAGCCGACGAGGGTGAGTTCACGGTGCGCCCGCTGCCGTGCCGCCCGCTGCTCGACCTTGAGCCGTGGCCGACCGGCGACGACGTCGACCCGTGCCGAGCAGTCGTCGTCGACCATCAGACGCTCGCAGATGCGCTGGAGCACGCGTACCCGGCTGTCGGTCATCGTGACGTCCCTCCTCTGGCGAGGCGCCCGGCCGCCCTCTTGACTCAACCGTTGACATCCGTCCGCAGCGGTTGTCAATTCTGAGGTGAAGAGTAGGCGCGCGGAGCCGCCACGTCACCTGTACCGGCCGTCCAGTTTACCGGTGTAACGAACCTATGGCGGGCGAGATACAAACTGTCTTGTGGAATGTCCGGTAGTGGGGGATTTTTCAATGGGATTACTCTAGAGAACTTGCGGATTCCCCGTCTTTTCGGCGGGGAATTGGTGAGGGTACGCACCGGTCCCGGCGGGTCCTGAATCGCACGTCGGGACGTGCGCGCATACCGTGGTGGTACGGGCCTGTGACACCGGGCGGGCCGCCCGGGATACGACGATCGGGCGGGTCGGTCGGTGCACAGGACTTGCATTGACAACAAGTAACGGCCATGGTTGATATCATCGATTGCCCCGACCCGGTGGCTTATGCTACTGAATTGACAATGGACCCTGACTCGATTGTCGAGACGGTGTTGACAGATGGCCGTACACGAAGCGGCGGTGGCCGCAGGCTCGACCGCGCGAGCCTGGCGATCCTGCGCGCGGCGGCGCTCGCGCACATGGGTGCGGGGGCCGAAGTGCGCGAAGTCGCGCACACCCTCGGCATGAGCCGCTCCACGCTGTATCGCTGGCGCGCGCTCGCCTCCGGCGCCCCCCGCCGGGGCGGCGGCGGGCCCGGCACGGTGACCACGGCGGATCCGGCCCGTGCGCCCGGTGCGTCCGCCGCACCCGGCGCCCTCGGTGCGCGGATACGCGGCCCGTTGCGCCCGTCCGGCCGATTCCGCGGCCTGCCCACCGCCTTGACCGACGCCCTGCGCGACGTCGTGACGGGCGAGCCGCGCGACGCCGGGCTCACCGCGGGGCTGTGGACCATGGAGCTGGTGCGCACCGTGCTGGCCAGGGACTTCGGCACGCGGGTCACGGCCGCGCAGTCGCGGCGCGTCCTGCGCGACCTCGGCCTGTGGCCGCGCCGGCCGCTGCCTGCCCTGGGCGACGTCGCCGGCGACGACTGGGTCGCCACCGCGCTGCCCCGCATCGAGGCCAAGGCCGCGACCGAGGACGCCACGGCGCACTTCGTGTTCGACACCCTGGTGGCCGACGGCGCCAAGTGGCTGATGACCGCGGCCGCGCCCGGCGGTGCGCGGCGGTTCGCCCTGTACGACGTCGCGGCCTCGGCTCCCGCGGAGCCGGGGACCCGGACCCGGGCGCCCTCCGCGCAGGAGCCGACCGCCCACGGCAGGGCCATGTGCGACTTCCTGGAGCGGCTGACGCGGGCCGAGGCCGCTCCGGTGTACGCGATCATGGAGCCGCTGCCCGGCCCCGACGCCAGGGCCGTCGACCGGCTCGCCCGCGCCTCCAACGGGCTGCTGCGCGTGTTCTACCTGCCCGACGTGCTGTCCCGGCTCGACCGCTGCGCCGCCGGCTGGCGGCTCGCGCACGCCGGCACCAGGGAGCGCGCGGCGGTCAGGGACCAGGCGATCCGCGAGTTCCAGGACGCCAAGGCCGCCGAGGAGCGGTCCAGGGCGCTGCGCGACGAGGCCATCGCCGCCTGCCGCGCCGCCGACGTGCCGATCGCGGTCGTCGTGCGGCACACCGGCCTGGCCCCCAAGACGGTCTACGACGCACTGGCCCGCCCGCCGGCCCGGCCGCCCGTCGGCGGCGACGAGCCGCTGGCCCGCCTCGACGAGGCCACCGAGAGGTGGCGGGCGGCGGTGACGGCCGCCAAGGAACGCTCGGCCGCGCGGGAGCGCGCCACACGCGCCTACCGCGAGGTCAAGGCGGTCGAGGAGCGGCTGCGCGGCGTACGCGACGACGCCATCACGGCCTGGCGGGCATCGGGCGTCCAGGCGGGGGTCCTCGCGGCCCGCACCGGTCTCTCGGGGGGCCTGATCTCGCAGATCATCGGCAGGAGCCGGCCCGGGATCGGCTCCCGCGGCGGCAACGACAACGAGGGGGGACGGGGGATGGCGGCACATCTGCTCGCCGAACTGGAGCAGGTGAGCGAGCAGTGGCGACAGGCCCTTGCCACCGCCCGCGACCAGGCACGCGCCCGCGACGAGGCCGCCCGCGCCTACCGCGAAGGCAAGGCGCTGGAGGAGCGCCTGCGGGCGCTGCGCGACAAGGCGATCGCCGAGTGCCGCGCGGCCGGCGTGCCCGTGACCGAACTCGCCTCCTCCACCGGCCTCGACATCAGCACGATCTACGGCGTCTGCCACTCATTCGAACCCTGACCCCCGATGCCCCGACCCATAAGCCCTGAGCCCGCGCGCCCCTGAGCCGTGAGCCCCGGCCCGCGAGCCTCTGTGCCCACGGGCTGCCACGGTTGTGAGTCCGTGAGGCTGTGTGGTGTGCGCCGAGGCGAAGCCTGTGCCCGCGAGCTTCTGATCCAGGGGCCGTGCGAAACCCTGTGATCTTTTGCACCGCGAGCCTTGGCCCGCGGGCCGTAAGTCCATGGTCGTGAGCCCTTTGAGCCGCGGGCTCCGGTCCATAAGCCGGGAGTCCTTGAACCGAGAACTCTGGCCCGTGGGTCGTGAGCCTGAGAGCCGCTGAGTCGCGATCCTTGGCCCACGGGTCCTGGTTCCACGGGTCGCGACCCTTCGAGCCCCTGAGCCCACGAGCCCTGGCCACGGGTTGTCGGCCCGCGAACCCTTGAACCGCGAGCTCTGCCCATGGCCCTGGCTCCTGCGCCTTGGCCCACGGCTCCTGCGCCATGGGCGCTGAGCCGCATGGTTCGCGGGGCCGGCGGATTTCGGTGGGCGGTGCGGCGGGTCAGTGGGAGTCGTGCAGTGCGGCGCGGATGCCGGCCAGGATGCGTGCGGTGTCGCCGGGCGGTGCGGCGGCCGCGGCCAGGCTCGCGTGGGCCGCGCGGTAGGTGTCGGCGTCGCGCTGCTCGCGCACGGGACGGCGCTCGGCGGGCTGGTCGGCGTACACGACGTCGTGGACGCGCGCGAAACGCAGCACGGTGAACGAGCCGCAGCGGGGCAGGTAGCTCGTCCGGTCGAGGGGGATCACCTGCAGGGTGACGTTCGGCCGCTCCGTCGCGTGGATCAGAGCGTCGAGCTGGCGGGCGTGCACCCCCGTGTCCCCCACGACGCGTCGTAACGCCGCCTCGTCCACGATCGCCCAGAGCCGTGCCGCGCCGGGGCCGTGCAGCGCCCGCTGGCGCAGCAGCCGCGTCTGGACCTGCGCTTCGACCTGCGCTTCGAGCCGGGTGTCGGCCTGGGCGTCGGCCTGGGCGTCGAGCTGCGCCGCCGTGTGCCCTCCGGCCGGGTTCCCGGCGCCTGCCGGTCGTGCCTCCGGCGGGCGGGTGTTCGCCTCCGCCCCCGTGCCCGCCGGCGGCGTGGACATGCTCGCCCCGGTGCCCGTCGGCGGGCCTGCCGGCGGGCCGGCCCGGCCGCCGGGCATGGCCGAGAAGGCGTCGGCGGGCCGGTGGCCGCCGACGCGGTCGAGCCGTTCCAGCGCGATGGCGGCGCGGGCGTATTCAGGGGTCTGCAGCAGGTCGGGCACCAGGGCCGGGGCGTACTCGTGCAGGGCCTGGGCGCTCGCCTCCAGCCGGATGTAGGTCCTGGCCCACAGCGGCAGCCCGCGCCCGTCCCACCAGCCCGGCGTGAGGCGGCCGGTGGCGAGGCCGATCACGGTTTCGCGCTGCCGTTCGTCGGTCACGCCGTACAGCGTCAGCAGCCGGGCGATCTTCGTGGCGTCCTGCTGAACGTGCCCGCGTTCGATCCGCCAGATGGTCGACCGGTTGACGTCGACCAGCCGGCCCGCCATTTCCCGGGACATGCCCGTCGCCTCCCGGAGGTGGCGGAGCAGGTCGCCGGCGAGGACACGGGCGGACAACTGCGGGCTCCCGACCTTGACGGCATTTGACAGCATTGTAAATCGAGCTCTCGGGTGAAAGTAAGATTTTGACAGTGGCCCCTCCCGGACGGCAGAGTGTGGATTGTGGCCGTGCAACACATCTATAGAGAACTCGGGCCTACTTTCAGTTTATTGACCTGGGCACTTGCCTATTTTTCAGCCGTCGGGCAGCATGCTGTTTCGTGGGGATGCAACGCGCCAGCGAAATGAGGACGGGCACACGGGCGAAACGATTCCTCCAGGTCAGGTCAACCGACGCCATGGAAGTTATCGGATGGTCGTGCGATTAGCCGGGAACCGGATGAGGCATCGCAGCGTCGTCGTGGCGAGTGAGTGAGGAGTTACGGCGGTGGGCGAGTGGAGGCTGTCAGACGGCTGGGAGCGGATTCCCGATTGCCGGACTCCGGAGCCTCCTGACGGCGAACCGGGTCCCTGGCGGGACCAGCACGGCGCGGTGCTGCACGGTTGTCACCAACGTCAGGTGTGCGCATCGGGGCTGAACGAGGTGCCCGAGATCGAAGGGCTCGCGGCGTGGCACGGCTCGCGGCTGTGGGCCTGGTCGGGGCCGGAGATGCCGAGGTTCCACAGCCCGTGGGTGAGCCCGTGGAACCCCATATTGGCCCAGGGCCTGCGGTTCGACCATGTCGAGCGTACGCCGTACCGGTCGAGTTCGTGGCCCGACGAGTGGATCGCCGAGGCCCTGTTGCAGGGCCGCAAGCCGTACGGCAGGTTCGCGCTGCCGCACAAGAGCGCCCTCGACTGGTTCGCCGAGGCGGGCGCGGCCGGGCTCGTCTACCGGGCCACCCGCGACGACTCGCCCTGCCGTGACGCGCAGGGCGGCCTGTGCGAGCCCCGCCTGCACATCACCGCCTCGATCGTGCGGCCGTACGGCGAGCTGTTCGACCTGGACGCGCTGATCGCCGACTACCGGGACGTGCTGCCCGAACGGCTCGCCGCCGAGCAGACGGAGGCGCTGCTGGCGCACCGCGACCTGTCGATCGGCCTGACGTACGTGCTCGCCGACGACGCCGACGAGCGGTTCTGGGCCGCCCCGCGGGCCGTGCGCGGCCTGACGCTCGGCTATCCGCCCTCGTCGACCGCCTCGCGGATCCTCGCCGACGCCGACGGCGCCGAGCCGGTGCGGGTCAGGCGGGGGAGCGGCGGCCGGGCCGGCGCCGCGGCGGGCGGGGTGTTCGGCGCCCACCTGCGGGTCCCCGAGTGCGCCCACAACGGGCGTCCCCACGCTCGTGTCGAGGACATGGCGGCCACGATGGTCGACACCGTGCTGCGCTGGATCGACCGCAGCTGGCCGCCCGACATGCCGCGCGGCGGCTACCCCGGCGACGCGGCGGAGCTGGCCGCGTCGGGATACCTGATCGCCATCGCCTACCGCGCCTATGTGACCGCCGGCCCCGGACGCCGGGTCGCCATCGGCGACGACCCGCACCTGGAGGACGAGCTGCACCGCTACGTGTGCTGCCTGCTGCGGGGCCTGGGCAAGGAGCCTCGCGAGATCCAGCTCGACGCCTGGTACGCCCGCAAGGACACCTGGCACGCCCGCAAGCCCGCCTGAGCCGCCCGGCGGGCTCACGGGGCGCCCGCGTCAGGCGGCCGTCAGGTGCTGGGCGGCGATGCGGCGGCTCAGGTAGCGGCTCGCCTCGATCTGTGTGCCGAGCGCCAGCAGCGTGCCCTCCTGGCCCCAGTGCCCGGTGAGCATCATGCCGATCGGCAGCCCTGCCGAGGTCCAGTACAGGGGCAGGGTGATGCTGGGCCGGCCCGTCAGGTTGGCCTCCGTGACGTACGGCGAGAACGCCCGCATGCGCTCGAACGTCTCCGGCGGCGCGACCTCGTCGGTGAACCAGCCGATCGGCGGCGGCACCTGCGCCAGGGTGGGGGTGAGCACCACGTCCACCGCCGCCTCCTGGCGCGGCAGGGCCGCCCGCATGGCCCGCAGCAGCTCGTCGTGCGCCTGGAGCAGCCCGGAGCCGGCGCGGCGTCCCATGCCGCGCAGCCAGGAGGTGAGGGGGCGCAGCTGGTGGGCGCGGCTCGACCGCACCGAGTGCAGGTGCGCGGCCGCGAACCACAGCGCGTCCACGTGCCGGGCCGAGCCGGGCCCGAGCACGGGCGCGATGTCGACGACCTGGTGGCCGAGCTCCTCCAGCAGCGTCTTGGTCTCCTCGAACGCGAGCCGGATCTCGGGGTCGGGTTCCGCCCCCGGTGCCGCGCCGGCCGTCGTGCAGCCCACCCTCAGCCGTCCCGGGTCCCGCTGGGCGCGGGCGGTGAACGAGCGGGCCTGCCCGGCCGGCGTCCAGTAGCCTTCCGCGGCGCCCGCCATGACGTCGAGCAGCATGGCCGCGTCGGCGACCGTGCGGGTCACCACGCCGGGCGCCGACAGCCCGAACGGGTCGGGACCGTACGTCTCCGCCGGGATGCGGCCGCGGGACGGCCTGAACCCCACGACCCCGCACGCCGCCGCCGGCACCCGCAGCGAGCCGATGCCGTCGAGGCCGTGCGCGACCGGGGCCAGCCCGGCCGCCACGGCGACGGCGGCGCCGCCACCGGCGCCCCCGGCCGTACGCTCCGGCGACCACGGGTTGCGGGCCGGCGGCGCCACGTCGCTCTCGGTGAAGCACGCCAGGCCGAACTCCGGGGTGGTCGTCTTGCCGGTCAGCACCCCGCCGGCGGCACGCAGCCGCCGTACCACGTCGTCGTCGACCGGCGCCACGATGCCCTCGCATGCCGCCGAGCCGAGCGTGAGCCGCACGTCCCGCACCGGCACGAGGTCCTGCACGGGCACCGGCACGCCGAGCAGCGGAGGCAGCGTGTCGGGCTCGGCGGCGTCCAGCGCCCGCCGCTCGGCCTGCCGGGCCTGCCGGAGGGCGATCTCGCGGGTGACGGTGACGTAGGCGCCGGCGGACCGGTTCAGCGCGATGATCCGGTCGAGGTAGTGCTCGGCGATCTCCACCGGCGACAGGCTCCGCGAACGTACGGCGGCGGCGAGTTCGAGCGCGGTCAGCTCATGGATCTGGGTCATGATCGGCCTTCGGGGGAGAGACGGACGTGGGGGAGCCGGGCCGGGCCCGGATCAGCGGCGGTCATCGGGCGCCGATCGGATCAGCCGCCGGGAGGCGGCGTAGGGGTCGCGCCGGATGGGCCGGAACGTGTGCGGGTCGGCGACCTCCTGGCGCAGGAACCGGCCGGTGGAGGGCTCGATGAGCCACACGTTGTCGTCGGCGTCGCGCACCACCAGCTTCGCCAGGTGGCGCAGGGTGTGGCTGGGCGGCAGGTAGCCGTCGTCGAGGCTGCGCCGCAGCGCCAGAGCCGCCAGGTACAGCGTCTGCAGCTGCGGATGGATCGGGCTCGGCCCGTCCGGCGTGGTGCGGACCCGGGGCGCGCCCGGCGCCGCCCCCCGGTACGGCAGCCACAGGGCCACCACGAGCGTCGCCACGATCGCCGCCCCGGCGGCGATCCACGCGGCCACGACCATGCCGTGCACGAACGCCGAGCCGGCCTGGTCCAGCATGCCTCGCCCCGTCGGGCCCGGCAGCTCCAGGGCGGTCTGCGTGGCCACGACCACGTTGTCCTTGGCGTGCGCCCACAGCGTGTGCGGGATGCCCGGGGTCCGCGACACCGTCATGGCGTTCTCGTACACCGTGCGGACGACGCTGCCGAGCACCGCGATGCCGAGCGCGCCGCCGATCTGGCGGGTGGTGTCGCTGACCAGGGTGCCCAGGGCGGCGTGCCCGGCCATCACCGTGCCGGTCGTCGCGTGCACCGTCATGGCGAAGCCGCAGCCGGCCAGCGCCAGCACCGCTGCCACGTGCGTGTAGCCGGAGGAGGCGGTCGTGCCGGCGAGCACGGCCATCGCGCCCGCGATCAGCATCAGGCCGATCAGCGCCCCCGTCTTCTCGCCGTCGCGGGTCGCGAGCGCGACGGCGAGCACCGCGCCGGCGATCAGCCCGCCGGCCAGCGGCAGCAGCCTGACCCCGCTGTCGAGCGGGCTGTGGCCGAGCACCACCTGGAGGTACTGGGCGATCAGGAACAGCGCCCCGGCCATCCCGAACCAGGTCAGGGAGACCGCGGCGGCCGCGGCGGCGAAGCGAGGGCGGCGCAGCACCCGCAGGTCGAGCATGGGGCGGGCGGCGTACCGCTGGCGGGCGGCGAGCAGGGCCAGCAGGGCGAGCCCGGCCCCGGCCACGCCCGGCACCACCGGGTCGGACCAGCCCCGCGACGGGCCCTCGATGATCGCCCAGACCAGCGCGCCGACACCGGCGATCGAGATCAGCGTGCTGAGCGGGTCGAGGGGCCGCCGCGCCGGGTCGCGCGACTCGGGCACCAGCAGCGGCACCGTGATCAGCGCCAGCAGGCACACCGGCACGTTGACCAGCAGGATCGACCCCCACCGGTGGTCCTCCAGGACCCAGCCGCCGACCGCCGGCCCCGCCGCCACGCCGATCACCGCGGCCGCGGACCACAGGCCGACGGCCCGCGCCCGCTCGCCGCGCTCGGGAAACAGCTCGGTCAGCAGCGACAGCGCCGCTGGCACGATGCACGCCGCCGCGGCGCCCATGGCGGCCCGCGCGGCGATCAGGCCGTCGACCGTGGTGGCCTGCGACCCGGCGAGCGACGCGACCGAGAACAGCAGCAGACCGGCGACGAGCATCCGCCGCCTGCCGAACCGGTCGGCGAGTTTCGCTGCGGTGAGCAGCAGCCCGGCCAGGGCCAGGATGGAGGCGTCCAGCACCCACTGCGCCTGGGCCCCCGTCGCGCCCAGCTCGCGCACGAACGCGGGAACGGCGATGTGCGGCGCGGTCTGGTCGATGCCGAGGATGACCTGGGCGAGGCACAGCACCGGCAGCGCCGCCCAGCGGCGCCGGCGCGACAGGGAGTGCGACAAGGAGTGCGGCAGGGGGCGCGAAAGGGTGGTCGCGCGGGGCGGAGAATCGGGGGCCGTCATCGGGCTCGCTCCCGTTCGGTGATCACGGTGCCGGGCGACGGGGTGCGGCGCTCAGCAGGCTTTGGGCTGTTCGGTCAGCGCCTTCACCCGGACGCCCCGGTAAGGGCGGTACTTCCACGGAAGGCGGAACGAGTGGGTGCGACCGGCGCGCAGGCAGGTGCCGACCCGCGCCTGCCGGTTCGAGTAGACGACTTTGACGTACCTGTCGGTCGCGCAGCGGTTGCGCACCCGGGTGAACCCGGCGAGACCGCTGGTGGGAGGCAGGTGCGCCACAAGGTAGACGCAGGTGGGGGTCGGGCGGGCCGTGAGCGCCGCCGCCGGAGCCGCCGCCAGGCCGGTCAGGACGCCGGTCAGGCCGAGCACGAGGGCGACTCGCCTCTGCTTCGGACGTGTCATGACCCTCCTTCTCGCGTCGGTGTCGTCCGGGCCGTCCGCCGGGGCCGTCCCGCTTGTGCCGGCCGGGCCGGTGGGTCCCTGGCCTGGTCCCCGGCTGGTCCCGGCCCGGCTCTGAATGGGCGGGCCCGCTGCCCGATCATTACCCGGTGATCGGCTCCTGGCCGGTGGGGCCGGACAGGAGGGCCGGCAACGGACCCGCGGACTGGGATGTGAACTGGGTGTGTTTTCCTGCGGCGACCTCCCGAGCGGGTGGGAAGGTGGAGCCTTTCGCCGACCGGAGCATAGGTTCGCCGCCTCGGGAATCGGAATACCGCGTTATCAACTCGCAACCTTGACAACGAGTTATGTGCCTTGTTTTGCCCGGGCGGGTGATTTCCGGGAGGGTGGGCGGCCGCATCGGGCGGGGACAAACCGAGATTACGGCCGGATTTTATAACGGCTGCGTCCTGATGTGGTCTCAGTGCATCAGTGTGACCAGAGTGGTCAACCGGCCCGGTCTCGCCCCAGTACCGGCCCGACCTGCCCATTCCCCATCACAAGTAGGTAACGACGCTGATGGCATATATCGCGACACCGTGAATGTCCGTAAGCTCGAAAACGTCTTGACAAGCCTTGTCAAGGAGAGTTGAGGATCGAGTGTCAAGGCCCGGCGTGCTCCCCGCCCTCGCCCGACGGCGCGCGGGTCCGTCGCGAAGGCGCAGCCCCGGGCCCGCCCACTGCCGGGGCGGCACGGCATCCGCCGCAGATGACCCGCCGCCCCGGCCCTCACACCCTCGTCTGACGACCCGTCCAGGGAGGATCCCAGATGGCCATCCTGCCCATCGACCCCTACGTCATCCCGGCGGACATCCCCGAGAACCGGGTGCGCTGGTGCCCCGACCCGCGCCGCGCCGTACTGCTCGTGCACGAAATGCAGAACTACTTCCTGCGGGTCTTCTCCCGCTGGGGCGCCCCCTGGCGCGAACTCATGGCGAACACCCTCGCCCTGCGCGAGCACTGCGCCGACGCCGGCATCCCCGTCGTCTACACGGCCCAGCCGGCGGCCCAATCGCCCGAGCAGCGCGGCCTGACCCGCGACTTCTGGGGCCCCGGCGTAGGCCCCGACCCCACCGAGGCGCGCATCGTGGACGAGCTCGCCCCCCGCCCCGGCGACATCAGGATCACCACGTGGCGCTACAGCGCGTTCGCCCGCACCGGGCTGGCCGGCCTGCTCGCCGACATGGGCCGCGACCAACTGATCATCTGCGGTCTGTACGCCCACCTGGGCGTCCTCATGACGGCCTGCGACGCGTTCATGCGCGACATCCAGGCGTTCGTCGTCAGCGACGCCATCGCCGACTTCTCCCTCGACCACCACCGCATGGCCCTCCACTACGCCGCCCAGCGCTGCGCCGTGGTCCTCCCCACCCGCGACACCATCCGCTCCCTCGCCACGGCCGCCGACGCCGCCGCCCAGGCCGACCCTGTCCAGGTAGGCGAAACCACCATCCCCGCCCGAACCCCCCGCCCGATCAGAACCCCCATCCCCGCCAGGGCGCCAGCGGCCGTCACGCCCACCCCTGCCGGAGTCGACACCGTGCCCGGCGGAAGACCGGCACCGGCCGCCGCACCACCTCGTACACCGGTGCCGCTCAGGGCCGCCGCC
>JBIQJI010000040.1:0-58466 GCA_044507605.1 Actinomycetales bacterium
TCAGCACGGCAACCTACGCTCGTTCACTTTTACACCGCATCTCGGACGCGACCTGACGTCGAATCTGAGGGACTTCCCGGCTGAAACGTTGTCGACATGGGGCGTAGAAGCAAAAAGCCCGGACGATTTCGTCCTTGATCAAATCGACCTTGATGACCGCGTGGTCTGGGCGTGCGTACAGCAGATTGCGGACTCGCGGACACGGCCGCCACAGACCGTCGATGACGTTCTGGACGCTCTGGAGCGCGCGGGGCTCGTCGAAGCGGTCACCGCCCTGCGTAGCTGAGCGAGAGCGAGGGCGCGACGGGTCGAACACGGAGCAGGCTGCCGCGACGCCTTCAACTCACCACCGCAATACGCATCTGACCGCGGCGAACTCCTGGCATTGGCGGACGGCAGTCAACTTGTCTCGAGGCGATCCATAGGGCAGCGGAACGAACGGTTGTGGATCATCTGCGGCCGTGCGCATGATCCGGGGTCAATATCCGATCCGGGTGAAGATCCCTATGGGCCCGGGATCAGGACATCCACGTTTCCAGTGCGAGCAGGTCGCGCATCGACACCATTCCGATCATGCGGCCCTCCTCCTCCACGGGCAGGTGGCGGATGCCCTCCTCCAGCATCCGGCGGGCGACCTCATGCGAGTCCTCGTCCGGGGCGGCGGTCTTCAGCCGCGTCGTGGCGTACGCCGCGGCGGTCAACGCGGCCGGGTCGCCTGGGTCGGGCGGGTCGGCGAGCGCCGCCACCAGGTCGCGTTCGGTGATGATTCCGGTGACCCGGTCGCCGTCGAGCACGGCCAGCGCGCCCACGTTCCTCTCCACCATGTTCCGGGCCACATCGGTCAGCCGATCGTCCGCACGACAGCCGAAGACCGCAGGACGGTAAACGTTATTGATACGCATAGCCCTCAACTCGATCGTCCGGTTCTCCCTGGTTATTCCGCGATCCGCGGCACCCACACCGGCACGCGCGCCCGCCCGCTCGCCGTGGTCAGAGCTTCGTCACGCCTGTGTTCTCTGCCCGCTTACGGGTTGGGCGCACGTCGACGAGAGGGTTCGTCGCGTCGGCGATGGGAGCGGGATCTCGACCGAGGACGGCCCCCAGGAGCAGGAGGGGAACGGCACGGATGCCGGGATCGGGCGAGGGATCGTGGCGAGGGCGGGGCCACGGGCGTGGCTCTCGGGGTGGCCGTGGACGACATCGGCCTGCGCGTCGGGCGGGACACCGCGCCCGAAGGCCGGCGAAAGAACAGGACCGGCTCCGGGGCGCTCGATCCAGTGGCCGTCCCCGCCGGTCAGCCGAGGCCGGGAATGGGGTCCGGCACGTCGTACACCGGCCATCCGTCGGCCCCGCGGCGGACCGTCGGATGCGGCCGGTACGGTTCCCGCCGCCCGACGTCGAGCAGGTGCGTCACGGTCACCCCTTGCATCGCGAGCGCGTCCGCGACCAGCATGCGATGGCAGCGCCACCACAGCGTCTCGGCGCACATCACGGCGAGGCGTTCGGTGCGGGCACGTTCGGCCAGCTCGCGCACGGCCGCGCGGAACTCGGCCGAGTCCATGTGATCGGCGTATCCGGCGAACGAGGCGTGACGCAGCGCGGTGTGCCGCGACTCGGCCCGCCGGGACCGGCGGCCGCCCAGCTCCTCCCCGCGCCACTCATATCGGATGCCGGCGTCGGCGAGTGCCCCGGCGAGCGCCTCGCGGCCGAACTGCGGATGCCTCCGCGACCCGGGAAACCTCCGCACATCGATCAGCGTCTCCACCCGCGCCTCGGCCAGCACGGCCAGGAACGCCTCGATCGGCCGCGCACCATGACCTACGGTGAACACCTCCACACCTTCCGACCGTAGGTCACCGCCAAGGCCATGGCCGCGGGAGGCCCGCCGACACGCACCCGCGGCCCTCGCCCCGGGCCGCCGATCGTCGCGAATGGGCATCAGGACGCCTGCGCGGCGCACAGCGCGCCCTTGATCCCCATGGGGGTGGTTCGGCGGTATCCTCGCGCTGCTCCGGGAGGATCGCGAGGTGGTGACGATGGACGCGATCGAGGTTCGCGTGACGAGCGACAGCAGGGATGAGGCCGACCGGATCGCCTCCGCCGTCGTTGCTCGACGTCTTGCGGCGTGTGCTCAGGTGGTCGCGCCGATCTCCTCCACGTACCGGTGGGGCGGTGAGGTTCAGCAGGCGGAGGAGTGGCTGCTGCTGATGAAGACGACCGCCGACCGGTTCGAGAACCTTGCGGCCTGCGTACGTGAGCTGCACTCGTATGAGGTGCCTGAGATCGTGGCGGTTCCGATCGTGCAGGGGACTCAGGACTACTTGGAGTGGATCAGAGGGGAGACGGTCCCAGAGCGCGGCGAGTAGCGCGGACGCCGCCGAGCAGTTCGCGGGCGGCCTGGTCGGGCCCAGCGCGGTATGTGTACGTCCCCGCCTCCTGATCATCCCGTCCGCCGCGGCAAACTCGTCCTGACCACAACCGGCCGACCACGCCCGCGAGCGGCTGAACCGACGACAGCCGCCGCTACCGGGCCCGGGCCGGGGACGTCCGTCCTGACCCGGGCCTTCGTGCGTCCATGGCGGATGACGGGAGCCGCGCCGGTGCCATCGGCTGGGGGAGGCCCGTCACGATCAGGCCGATCGAGCACGCGCCGCCGTGTTCTTCCGGGCCTCTCCCGGGCTTCTCCCGGGCTTCTCTGGGGCCGAGTACATCTTTCCGACTAGGTGTTGGTATCTTGCCAACGGCGCGTCGACAAGTTGGGGCGCTCGTCCATCCCGTGAAGTCCCTTCCCCGCGAAGGAATGCCATGTTCCTGGCCTGGCGCGAGCTGGCCTTCGCCCGCGCACGTTTCGGCCTGTTGGGCGGTGTCGTCGCCCTCATCGCGATCCTTGTCGTGCTGCTGTCCGGCCTCTCCTCCGGACTCGTCAACGACGGCGTGTCCGGGCTCCAGCGACTGCCCGTCACCGCGTTCGCCTTCGCCGAGGGCACCAAGACCGACTCCGCCTTCTCCCGCAGCACCGTCAACGTGAGCCAGGCCGAGGCGTGGAAGAACCGCGACGACGTCGGCGACGCCGCGCCGTTCGGCAACATGCTGGTCAACGCCAAGGCCACGAACGCCGACGGCACCCAGGTGCCGATCGACCTGGCCCTGTTCGGCGTCGACCCCGGCTCCTTCCTCGCCCCCGCCGTCTCCGCCGGCGCCGCACTCGGCGACCCCGACGGGCTGGTGGTCAGCAGGACCGTGCTGGACGCGGGCGTGGGCATCGGCGACACCGTCGTCATCGACCGCCTGGGCACGCGGCTCAAGGTCGTCGGCACCACGGGCGACCAGCGCACCTTCGGGCATGTCGACGTCGCGTACCTGCCGCTGCGCACCTGGCAGCAGGTGCACGCGGGCGCCGGGCCGGGCGACCAGGTGCGTGACGGGGCGTACGAGGAGGCCACGGCCATCGCCCTGCGCGCCCGCGACGGAGACCGCATCGACCTGGCCGGCGGCGACGCTGCGGCGGGAACCACGAGCATGACGCTCAAGGAGTCCTTCAGCGCCTCTCCCGGCTACACCGCCGAAACCTCCACGCTCACGCTGATCCAGGTTTTCCTGTACGCCATCTCCGCGCTCGTCGTCGGCACGTTCTTCACCGTGTGGACGATCCAGCGCAAACACGAACTCGCCGTCATCCGGGCCATGGGCGCCTCGACCGGCTACCTCATGCGGGACACGCTGATCCAGGCGACCGTCATCCTGACCGTGTCCACCGCCGTGGGCTTCCTGGTGGGGGTGGGGGGCGGCACGCTGCTCACCACGACCCCCATGCCGTTCGCGCTGGAGGCGGCCCCGCTCGCCCTCGCCGCCCTGCTCCTCGTCGGTCTCGGCCTCGCCGGTGCCGTGGCGGCCGTGGGCCGCATCGTCCGCGTCGACCCGCTCGCAGCCCTGGGAGGGCAACGATGACCACCGGCAGCTCCACATCCCGTCCGGCCGCGCACCGGGCCGGTGCCCGGGAACGCCGCGGCCTGCTGGTTGAGGGCGTCACCCTGACCCTCGGCGACGGCGACTCCACGGTCACCGCACTCGACGACGTTCACCTCGACGTGGCGCCCGGCCAGTTCGTCGCGATCGTCGGGCCGTCGGGCTCCGGCAAGTCCAGCCTGCTCGCGGTCGCCGGCGCGCTCACCACTCCCGACACCGGCCGGGTCCTGCTCGACGGCGTCGACATCTCCCGGGCCAGCGCCCGAGAGAAGGCGCTGCACCGCCGCGAGAAGATCGGGTTCGTCTTCCAATCCGGCAACCTCATCCCGGCCCTCACCGCGCTCGACCAGCTCCGCTTCGCGCTCGACGTGGCCGGCGGGCCCGCGGGCGACGGCCACGACCCGCGAGAACTGCTCGACCGAGTCGGCATGGGACACCGCGCCCGGCACCGCCCCCACCAACTGTCCGGCGGCGAGCGGCAGCGCGTCGGCATCGCCCGCGCCCTCGTCACCCGCCCGGCCGTACTGCTGGTGGACGAGCCGACCGCCGCACTCGACCGGGCCCGCAGCGACGACATCGTCACGTTGCTCGCCCACGAGACACACGAGGCCGACGTCGCGACGATCATGGTCACGCACGATCACGACGTGCTCCACCACTGCGATCGCGTCCTGTCGATGGTGGATGGGAGACTGTCCGAATAGGCTGACCATGGTGGAGGAGTGCAGGTGCCACGCATCCAGGCGCCGACCGTCGCAGAGCACCGGGCCGCCCAGCACCGGGCGCTGCTCGACGCGGCCAGGGAGATCCTCGCGGAGACCGGCGAGCCGCCGACACTGAGCCGGGTCGCGGCCCGCACCGGACTGGCCCGCCCCAGCCTGTACCAGTACTTCAAATCATCGGAGGACCTGCTCAACGCGGTGGTGCAGGACGTCTTCCCCCGCTGGTCCGCCCGGGTCACCGCCGCCATGGACGCCGCCGCGACCCCCGCCGATCGCGTTCTCGCCTACGTGCGGACCAACTTCGAACTCATCACCGAGGGCGAGCACGCCCTGGCCACCGTCCTCGCGGAAGTCGCGCCAGGCGACACCGTCGCCGAGCAGAGCCGCGCCATGCACCGGCAACTCCTGGAACCGCTGGCGGAGACCCTGCGCCACCTCGGCGTCCCCACGGTGCCCGAGACAGCAGAAATGATCAACGCCATCGTGTTCGCGGGATCCCGCCTGATCGAATCCGGCACCGACCTCCACACCACCTGGGAAACGGCGCGCGCCCTCCTGGAGCCGTTCGTGCACACCTGGAACCAGCCGACCCCACGACGATCCACGACGTGACCCTGCGAGGACCATCAGCACCCGCTGATCGGCCGCATGGCTGTACGCCTCCGGGCGGACGCCGCCGCCGAAGCCGATCCAGCGCTCCCGCCGAAACCGGCCGGGACACAACGGCCGTGGTCTGCTCGCCTTATCAAGCACCGATCGCCGAGCCTGGGGCATGGGCGACGGCTTAACCACGGCCACTCACAGTCGGCGCGTTGGATCATGAGGGTCGCCGGTTTCGTGCGACGCCGAGGCAGAGCAGGCCGGCGAGGGCGAAGGCCGCTGCCGCGTTCAAGAGCAGCACAGTCGAGTTCGAGCTGAAGTCAGGCGCGGTCGCAGACCCGCCGACTGCGGCGAAGATCGCGACGCCGAGCGCTCCACCGGTCTGCCGGGCGGTGTTGCTCGCACCGGAGGCGAGACCAGGCGCGCGAGGCGTGGCCTTCAGCGCCGCCGCGACGATCGCCGGAGTGAGGATGCCGAGGCCGGTGCCCCACAGGGCAAGGAAGAGCGCCAGCACGACGTAGCCGGTTCCTGTGGTGGTGAGGTCGATTGCGATCCCGGCCGTTCCGGCCGCGGCGACGAGCAGACCGACGGCGGCGGCGCGCCACACCCCGATGCGGGTGGCGAGCCGGCCCGCCGGAGCTCCGAGGAGCGGTAGCGGGAGCATCGCTGGAAGCGTCAGAACGCCTGCGGCGAGCGGGTCCAGCCGGTGCACGGTCTGGAAAACCTGCGTCAACACGAACAGCGCACCCAGCGCGCACAGGTTCATGAGTCCGGCCACCAGGGACGCCAGCCCGAGCGGGCGTCGCGCTTCGCGTGGCACCGAGAGCAGTGGTCGCGGCACCCGCTGCTCGATCGCAAGGAACCCGAGGAGGGCGCAGACCGCAACAGCGGCGAACAGCACCGCCACGCGCGGCGCGGCGGGAGCCTGGATGATCGCGGTGACGAAGCAGGTCAGCGTGGCCACGAGCAGCGCGGCGCCCGTCCAGTCCACGTCGCGTACCGACTGCCGCCGGAGCGTGGACCCCGGCAGCCGGATGACCGGGATGAGGGCAAGCGTGATGACCGGCAGGCTCAGCCAGAACACGGCCCGCCATCCCGCGGCCCGGACCAGCAGCCCGCCGATGACCGGGCCGGCCGGGAGCGCGGCCCCGCCGATCGCCGCCCACGCCCCGACGAGCCTGTTGCGCGACGTCTCGTCCGGGCCGTTGTCGACGAGCAGAGCGAGCGTGCCCGGCAGCGCAAGAGCCGCGCCGAAGCCCTGGATCGCGCGTGCCGCGACGAGCACGCCGATGCTCGGTGCCAGGGCGCACAGCACGGACGCCCCGCCGAAGCCGACGAGACCGAGCAGAACGACTCTGCGGTGGCCGATGAGATCTCCGATAGCACCGGAGGCCGGCAAGAGCGCCGCCAGGGGCACGGAGTAGGCGTCCACCGTCCACGCCAGCCCGCTGCTGCCCGTACGCAGCTCGGCGCCGATCTGCGGAACGGCGACGTTGACGATGGTCACATCGAGCAGGACGAGGAAGTAGCCGCTGCACAGCGCAAGGGTCAGTGGCCATCGGGAGAGACTTCGTGCCATGTCCCCAACTCTCGACCCCCCACGTTTCAGCGGGCGTCGAAGCGTCCCGCCCGTACGGCGAGGAACGAGCCGGTCCAACAACACCCGCACAGAGCACAAGCAGGACCGCCGCACCTGGGTCCTCGAAGCGCTCGGCATCGAAGACGCGCGGATCGACCCCCACCGGCTACATCTGGCGATCGATAAAAACGCAGTGACGCAGTGATCGCGACCGCTTCCCCAACGGCACGATCAGCAGCACCGCCAAGGAGTGGTCGCCTCGAGGGATCCGTCGACGGCCGACCGGCAGGATGATCACATGACCGTGAAGAACCGCAGGCGATGGAACCACGACATCCATCACCACCCAAGCATCCTGCGCGCGATCCCTGATGGTGCCCGGCACGCCCTCGACGTAGGCTGCGGCGTGGGCATTCTCGCCCGCGAACCGCGGCGGACCGTGCCGCGCGTCACCACCATCGACCTCGATGCGCCCAGCATCGATCAAGCCCGCGAGCACCCGAATGACGACCTCAGCCAACTACGGGCCGGCGGTGAGGGGCAGGCCGATCACCCTGGAGCCGGAGCGCCCCGCCGGAGGCACCGGATTATAGATTGATCAGATGGTCGGCGAGCACGATGATTCGATTCAGGCTGCAATCGCGGGGGAAATGCGTCTGCTTGATCGGAAGGTTCGTTCCTCGGCGGCGCTCATGGATGAGCTCTTGGACCCCGAGTTCACTGAGATCGGTGCCTCTGGGCGTCTCTGGGATCGGCGCTCTCTGATCACCGTGCTTTCTCAAGGTTCACATGAATCAGTGGTTCCGATCGCGGTGAGCGACATGAAGGGCAGGCTTCTTACCCCTGGAATCGTCCATCTCACTTACGTCTCGGACGCCAACGGCCGCCGGGCTCGTCGGAGCTCTATATGGCGGCGCTCGGAGCAGGGATGGCGGCTGTACTTCCATCAGGGAACGCTGAGCGCCGACTAGGGGCCGACCGGGCCAGAGGCGCGGCGCTGGGAACAGTCAGTACGTCGGTCCGCCCAAAGTCCAAGGCGGCTGGCGGGTGGTCGGCATCCCGCAAGCGAATCGTCCCCCCGCGCTGCGCGAGCACCTTGCTACTTACGTGCAGGACGATCGGGGTGCGCTGCTCTTCCCCGGTGCCAAGGGCGGCCCGCTGCGGCGTAGTGGCTTCAACACCCGTACGCGCTGGGTGGATGTGGTCAAGGAGATGGGCCTCCCCGGCCTTCACTTTCATGATCTGCGTCACACGGGGACATGCTCGCGGCCGAGTCGGGCGCGGGGCTCAAGGACCTCATGGCCCGGATGGGTCGCGACAACGTCCGAGCCGCGATGATCTACCAGCGCGCCGTACGCGGTGCCGACAAGACGATCACGGATGCGATCGACCGCCAGATCGTCGGACGCGATGACGACGATGAAGAGGGTGGGACCGCTACAACGTTGGTACCTGCGGGGTGATCGAGGTGCCGAGAGTTGACGGCTTCCCTGACCGGGTCACGTGTGAAGCCAACGCCCGTCCTCGTACTCGGAGGGGATCTCCTCCCCCCCATGGGTCGATACCGCGCTGCTCCAACTCCTCGAACCACCGATCACGCTGGGAATCGGGCAGGCGGCTCCCACACCACGGACAGAAGGCGATGCCGATGACCGAGGCCCCGCCGTCATGGATGATCAGGCCGTACTCCTGGAACCTGGCGTCAAACATCACGAGGGCGTCCGGGCACTCGAACGGATCCTCATGATCTTCGCAGTGCCACGTCACTCGGCGGGTCATCGACTCACAGCAGTGCTCGCTCATGCGAGTAAGGGTCTCGCGAACGGAGATCGGCAAGCTGGTCGATCAAACTCTGAGGTGGCCGGCCGACAGGAGAGAAGGCTCCGGGTGCTGCCTCGACGAGAGCTAATGGCACGCGAAGATCAAAAAGCCTCGAAAACAATCAAGGCCCCGGTCGGGCATCTGCTCCTGACCTGGGCCTTCGTACGTGGAGCGGGTGACGGGAATCGAACCCGCGCTATCAGCTTGGGAAGCTGATGTTCTGCCATTGAACTACACCCGCGTGGCCTGTCTGTCCGACGGACCGACGGGAACCACTGTAGCGGAAAGTCGGGGTGGTGGAGGCCGTGGAGGGGTGTTCCATGTGTGGCGGGTGGTGGCGTTGGGGAGGGGGTGTCACGGGTCGGTGTCGTGGGGTGCGGGGCTGCCCAGGGGGTGCAGGTGGTTGATAGGTTGCCCCACGTGCTGCTATCGGATCGGGACATCAGGGCGGAGATCGCGTCGGGGCGGGTCAAGCTGGATCCGTTCGACGAGGAGATGGTGCAGCCGTCGAGTATCGATGTGCGGCTCGATCGGTACTTTCGGGTGTTCGAGAACCATCGGTATCCGCACATCGACCCGTCGGCCGAGCAGGCGGATCTGACGCGGCTGGTGGAGCCGGATGGGGATGAACCGTTCATTTTGCATCCGGGGGAGTTCGTGCTGGCGTCCACCTATGAGGTGATCAGTCTGCCCGATGACATCGCTTCGCGGCTGGAGGGCAAGTCGAGTCTTGGGCGGCTGGGGTTGCTCACGCATTCGACGGCGGGGTTCATCGATCCGGGGTTCGAGGGGCATGTGACGCTGGAGTTGTCCAATGTGGCGACGTTGCCGATGAAGCTGTGGCCGGGGATGAAGATCGGGCAGTTGTGCATGTTCCGGCTCAGTTCGCCAGCGGAGCATCCGTACGGCTCGGCCAAGTACGGCTCGCGCTACCAGGGGCAACGTGGGCCGACGCCGAGCCGGTCGTACCTGAACTTTCACCGCACCAGGGTCTGAGCGGGACCCGCCTGAGCTCCGGGTTTCGGCAGGGTAGATCCTGGTGGACGCCAAAGTGGCGGGGTAGTGTCGCCGCGCCGCTACTGGGCAGCGACAATGGAGGGGAAGGTTACAAGTTGGAAATCAGACCATGAAGTTCGCATTTCCACTGGTTGGCCGTACTCTGCTCTGCGGACCGTCCCCGCACATCTGGAGATCGACGTGCGTCTGCGTCTCACACCACGTGAGGACAGTTACTACGACCTGTTCGCCCACTCGGCGAACAACCTGGTCATCGCGTCCAGGTTGATGGTCGAGATCATCGGTGACGGCGCCGACCGCGCCGGCCTCATCGAGAAAATGCACGCCTGCGAACACGCCGGCGACGAGCACACCCATGCGATCATGAAGCGGCTCAATGAGAGCTTCATCACGCCGTTCGATCGTGACGACATTTACCGGTTAGCGGCGAATCTCGACGACGTCATGGACTACATGGAGGCGGCGGCAGATCTGATCGGGCTGTATCAGATCGAGCACCTGCCGAAGGAGGTCATCAAGCAGGTCGAGGTGCTGGAGCGGGCGGCGGAGCTGACGGCGGAGGCGATGCCGCGGCTGCGTTCGATGCGCAATCTCAGCGAGTACTGGATCGAGATCAACCGGCTGGAGAACCAGGCCGACCAGATCTATCGGCGGCTGCTGGCCAAGCTGTTCGGCGGGGAGTACGACGCGCTGACGGTCATGAAGATGAAGGAGGTCATCGAGCAGCTGGAGATGGCCGCCGACGCCTTCGAGCACACGGCCAACACGGTCGAGTCGATCGCGCTCAAGGAAAGCTGAGCAGGTGGAGCTCGCACTTGTCGTCGGCGTCATCGTCGTGGCGCTGGCCTTCGACTACACCAACGGTTTCCACGACGCGGCCAATGCGATCGCCACATCTGTCTCCACACGCGCCCTGAGCCCTCGGACGGCGCTGCTGATGGCGGCGGCCATGAACTTTCTCGGCGCGCATCTCGGCATTCAGGTGGCCAAGACGGTCGGTACGGGCATCATCGACCCGCCGTCGGGCGTTCACGGTCTGGTGATCGTGGCGGCGTCGCTGCTCGGCGCGATCTCCTGGAACATGATCACCTGGTACTTCGGCCTGCCGTCGTCGAGCAGCCACGCCCTGATCGGGGGCCTGGTGGGCGCGGCGCTGGCGGCCTCGGCCACGGTGCACTGGGACGGGGTCGTGGCCAAGGTCGTGATCCCCATGGTGGTGTCGCCGATCGCGGGGTTCCTGGTCGCCGGCATCATCATGATCGCGATCTTGTGGATCTTCAAGGGGTCGAATCCGGGGAAGACGACGCGCGGGTTTCGTTTCTCGCAGCGGTTCTCGGCCGCCGCGATGGCGCTCGGCCACGGGCTGCAGGACGCCCAGAAGACGATGGGCGTGATGTTCCTGGCGCTGGTGGTCGGGGGGTACGTCGAGCAGGGCGACGACATTCCGCAGTGGGTCATCCTGCTGGCGGCGTGCGCCATCTCTCTCGGCACGTACGCCGGCGGCTGGCGCATCATGCGCACCCTGGGCCGTCGCATCATCGCCCTGGACCCGCCGCACGGTTTCGCCGCCGAGTTGTCGTCGTCGTCGATCCTGTACATCGCGGCGATCGGCTTCGGGGCGCCGATCTCGACGACGCACACCGTGACCAGCTCGATCATGGGCGTGGGGGCGACCAAGCGGCTGTCGGCCGTGCGGTGGGGGGTGGCCGGGAACATCGTCACCGGGTGGGTGCTGACGATTCCGGCGGCGGCGGTGGTGTCGGCGGTGGCCTACGCCATCATCCACTGGATCGTGGAGTAGCCCCCGCTTCGTACATGACGTCGGAGTCCCAGAGGGTGAAGCCCAGGGATTCGTACAGTTTGACGGCGGGGGCGTTGTCGCCGTCGACGTAGAGCATCACCGAGGGCAGGCCGCGGTCGCGCAGGTGGGCGAGGCCGGTGAGGGTGAGGGCCCGGCCGAGGCCGGTGCCCTGTTCGGCGGGGTCGACGCCGACGACGTAGACCTCGCCGATGGGCTCGCCGCCGGTGCCATCGGCGGGGTGCACCTTCGTCCAGTGGAAGCCGGCGATGCGGTCGCCGCGGCGGGCGAGGAAGAAGCCGGCCGGGTCGAACCAGGGTTCTTGTTCGCGTAGCCGCAGGTCGTCGAGTGTCCAGCCGCCCTGCTCGGGGTGGTGGGCGAAGGCGCGGGCGTTGACGTGGAGCCACGCCTGTTCGTCCACGCCCGGCCGGAACGTGTCGATGCGCACGCCCGGGGGGACGACGGCCGCCGGCAGCGGCTCGGCCATGGGGCGGCGCATCCGCAGCAGGGTGCGCATCTTGTCGAATCCGGTCGACGCCGCGAGCCGCTCGGCGGCGGGCAGCCCGCCGTGGGCCCACAGCCGCAGCCGGCCGCCGCTTTCGGCGAGCGCGGCCCGGACGAGCGCGTGGCCGTGGCCGCGCCGCCGGTGCGCCGGGTGGACGACGAGTTCGCCGCTCGGGACCTCGGCGGAGAGGTCGATCTGCGCGAACGCGGCGGGGGCGCCGCCGGGTTCGCGCAGCAGCAGGGCGCGCACCTCGTCGTCGGTGCCGTGGCGGAGCCGGAGCATGGCCTGTTCGTTGAGGGGGCGTACGCCGTCGGCCGTGGTGGCGGCCTCGACGATGGACAGGACGGCGGCCAGGTCGTCCTCGTCGAGCCGATTGCGCGTTTCCACGCGGCTGTCGTTCATGAGGTCATCTTCTCCGACCGGGTTCGCCCACGGATAAGCGCTATGCCCCTTATGCGGCACGCTCGCCTCGGCCGGTCGAACCTCCCGCCGGTGTCCTGCCGCCGCGAACCGGATCACCGTCATCGCGCGCCGGCCCGGTGCCGGGGGACGCGGCGCTTCAGCGGCCGGTCGGTGTGGGCTCTTGGGCGTCGGAGCTTTCGCCGCCGCGGTCGGGGACGAACCGGTAGCCGACGTTGCGCACCGTGCCGATGAGCGACTCGTACTCGGCACCGAGCTTGGCGCGCAGTCGTCGTACGTGGACGTCGACGGTGCGGGTGCCGCCGAAGTAGTCGTAGCCCCAGACCTCCTGCAGCAGCTGGGCGCGGGTGAACACCCGGCCCGGGTGCTGCGCGAGGTATTTCAGCAGCTCGAACTCTTTGAACGTGAGGTCGAGCACGCGGCCGCGCAGGCGGGCCGTGTAGGTGGCTTCGTCGATGGTGAGGTCGCCGCTGCGGATCTCGTCGGGGACCTCTTCCTCGGCCGCCATGGCCAGTTTGCCGATGGCCATGCGCAGCCGGGCTTCGACCTCGGCGGGGCCGGCGTGGTCGAGCAGCACGTCGTCGACGCCCCACTCGGCCGACATGGCGGCGAGCCCGCCTTCGGTGACGATGACGAGCAGCGGGCAGGCGATGCCGGTGGTGCGCAGGAGGCGGCACAGCCCTTTGGCCTGGACGAGGTCGCGCCGCGCGTCGACGATCACGGCGTCGGCGGGCGCGGCGTCGATGAGGGCCGAGGCTTCGGCGGGGGCGACCCGCACGGAGTGGAGCAGTAATCCCAGCGCGGGCAGCACTTGTGCGGATGGTTCGAGCGCGTTGGTCAAGAGGAGCAGGTTGCTCACGGAACCTCCTCGCGTCGCGGGTCGCCCCGGTGACGTCCGGCGCCTTCGGGCACCCGCAACAGGACTCCCTTTCCTCGCCTCCGCGCGGCCGGGGCCGTGCGGAGCCGCCGTCGGGCCGTGCCCATGCGGACATGCCCCTAGAAACACGTAAGGACCCGGGGGCAGCGTCGCCCAGGTCCGTCGGTTTTCGAGGATAGCCGACGGCGCGCCGTCTCCATAGGGCGGCATACCCCGCCGAACGCTACGCACGCGCCGTTACCCGGCGAAAGGCCGTATCCGTCCTGTCACTTCGCGTGTTCGCCGGGGTGTTAGGTGATACTTGACGTGATGCGCCTCTTGGAAGGTGGTAGGCGGAATATGGCGATTGGGACGATCCGCTACTGGGCCGCGGCGAAGGACGCCGCCGGGGTGGCGGAAGAGCCGTTCGAGGCGGCGAATCTCGCGGAACTCGTGCAGAAGGTCACCCGGAACCAGGACATGGCGCGCGTGCTCGGCCGGTCCTCGTTCCTCATCGACGGCCATCCGGCCGGGCTGCGCGACCCGCGCAGCGTCGACCTCCCCGACGGCGCCACTGTCGAAGTACTTCCCCCCTTCGCGGGGGGCTGAGCGTTAGGCTGGCGGGCGACAGGCGGCACTTCCGGCCCGAGGAGACGGATGCGCAAGGTAGTGGTGGCGCTGATCCTGCTCGCCGTGGTGCTGGCGATCCTGGACCGGGTGGTGGTCACCGGCGTGCAGAACGAGGTGGCGCGTCAGATCGCGGCCGAGTACGACCTGGACGAGACGCCGAAGGTCGAGATCAAGGGCATTCCGTTCCTCACCCAGGCGGTGTCGGGCGACTACGACGAGATCGACATCTCCATGGGCCCGATGACCCGGGGCGGCATCCGGCTGACGTCCGCCGAGGCCCGCCTCACGGGGGTGCACGCCGAGCTGAACGACCTGCTGGCCAGCAACGCCGAGATCACCGCCGACAAGGTGACGGGCACGGTCGTCATCTCCCGTGAGAGCCTGGCCGAGCGGGCTCCCGACGGCTTCACGGTCGAGGGCGACGGCGACCGGCTGCGCGTGTCGGGCAGCGTGGTCGTGCACAACGTCAAGGTGCCCATCACCGCCGACATGAAGATCTCCCTCGTCCGCGGGGGAGTGCGCCTCGCCCCCGAGAACGTCAGGGCGGAGGGCCGGGAGGTGCCCGGCATCGCCCGGCGCATCGCCTGGACCGTGCCGGTGAAGAACCTCCCGCTCAACATGAAGATCACCAGAGTGACGACCAGTGGCGGCGGTCTGGCGGTGGAGGCCTCGGCGACCGACGTCCCGCTCAAGGGGTGAGCCGGGGGCGGCACGCGGAGGGGGGCCGCGCGGACGATCGGGACAGGGGCGACGGCGCCCGTGCGCGGCGTGCCGATGCCGGAGGTGCTGAACCGCGCCGCCGCGCCGTACGTCGTTTAAATGTGAGTCACGCCGGAACCGCCGACGAGCAGCTCATCAGAGGGCTCTTCGACGATCACGGGGGGCCGCTCTATGGCTACGTACTGCGACTGACCGGTGATCCGGGCAGGGCGGAGGATGTCGTGCAGGAGACGTTGTTGCGCGCCTGGCGCAACCCGGACGCGCTGGCGGACCGGCCGGTGCGCGCCTGGTTGTTCACCGTCGCCCGCAATCTCGTCGTCGACCAGCACCGCGCCCGCAGGTCCAGGCCGCAGGAGACCAGCGATGAGGCGCTCACCGTGCTGCCCGCCGCCGACGAGCTCGACCGGGCGGTGGAGTCGTGGGCCATCGCGGAGGCCATCTCCAGCCTGCGTCCCGAGCATCGCGAGGTCCTGCTCGAAACCTACTATCGGGGCAGATCGGTGAAAGAGGCCGCGCAGGCGCTGGGCATCCCCGAGGGCACGGTCAAGTCGCGGACGTACTACGCGCTGCGCGCGTTGCGGCTGGCGCTCGAGGAGCGGGGGCTGGCGCCATGAGCGTGGACTGCGACGACGTGCGGATGGCGCTCGGCGCCTACGTGCTCGGCTCGCTCGATTCGCGTGAGGCGGCCGATGTGTACGAGCACCTGGCCTGGTGCCCGTTCTGCCGGGTCGAGGCCGACGAGTTCCTGGGCCTGCCGGCGCTGCTCGGCCGCGTCACGGAGGAGGACATCCATCAGGCGGCCAGGCCCCCGCGCGCGGTGCTCGACCGCATGCTCAAGGTCACCGCGCGCCGGCGGCGGGTGACCCAGGCCGTGCTGGCGATCGCCGCCTCGGTCGTGGTCGCCGTGCTGGGCGGCACGCTGTGGATGGTCTCCGCGCGGAGCGGCGCGGAGCAGACCGTGGCGGCGCCGGGGAGCGCAACGTCGGTGGCCGACTCGGCGCGGTCGGTGCCCGAGCACGCCGTCGGCACGACCCGGCCGGGCGGGGCACGTGAGCTGTCGGCGCGCAAGGGCGAGGTGCACGCGAAGGTGAACCTGCGGTCGGGCGAGGGCGGCACGGAGCTGGTGGTGGCCCTCGGCGGGGTGCCCAAGGGCACCCAGTGCCGCGTCATGGTGGTGTCCGCATCGGGCGCCAAGGAGCAGGCGGCGAGCTGGACGGTCAACCCCGAGAGGTACGACGGGGTGGCGACCTTCTCCGGCTCGACGGCGTTCGCCATGGACGAGATCCGCCGCATCGACCTGGTCACCCCGGACGACGAACTGCTGCTCAGGGTGCCCGCCTGAGCAACGGATCGCCGCCGATCGGCACTGAACAGAGCAACATACCGCGGATCGTGGTCGTTGGTCTCACAAATCGGACAGAGGATGTGACAGATACCGGGACGCGGAGTACTGTCAGGGCCATGACTCCCGCCACAGAGCTGCTCACCAAGCGACGCGCGGTCGACTTCTGCCGCATCGCGACCTCGCTCTGTAGCGCTGCCTGAGGGCGATCCGGCGCGGCCCCCGCCGCGACGATCCCAGCGATCAAGGTGCGCCTCCGGTAAGGATCCACAACGCGGAGTCTTCGACGATGTCCTGCCCAACGTCATCGCCAGCCGGCCCATCTCCCGCCGGCCCGCCGCCGAGCGCGACGATCGCGAGGCCATCGCCGGGCAGGGCCGGTTTCCGCCAGCCCGTCCCGACCGGTCCTCTGCCGACCGGCACCGTCCCGCGCGGTGCCGCTTCGCGCCGGGTGGGCCGCGGTCTCGGGCGCGGCTCCCGTGCCGGGCCGTCCGCCTGCCGGCGCGCCCGGCTCCGGCCTGGATCGCGCACCTACGTCGCCTATTCGCCGTCTATGCCAGCCGCAACCCGATAACGGGAGGAACCCTATGAGCCGCTCCGACGTCCTGGTCGATGCCGACTGGGTCGAGGCCAATCTGAACACCCCGGGCGTCGTCCTCGTCGAAGTCGACGAAGACACCAGCGCCTACGACAAGGGCCACATCCGTGGTGCCGTGAAGATCGACTGGAAGCAGGACCTGCAGGACCCCGTCCGCCGCGACTTCGTCGACAAGGCGGGCTTCGAGGCACTGCTCTCGTCCCGCGGCATCGCCAACGACGACACCGTCGTCCTCTACGGCGGCAACAACAACTGGTTCGCCGCCTACGCCTACTGGTACTTCAAGCTGTACGGTCACCAGAACGTCAAGCTCCTCGACGGCGGCCGCAAGAAGTGGGAGCTCGACTCCCGCGAGCTGGTCAAGGACGTCCCGTCCCGCCCGGCGACGCAGTACGTCGCCACCGAGCAGGACTCCTCGATCCGCGCGTTCCGCGACGACGTCGTGGCGGCGATCGGCAAGCTGAACCTTGTCGACGTCCGCTCTCCCGACGAGTTCAGCGGCAAGCTGCTGGCCCCGGCGCATCTGCCGCAGGAGTCGGCGCAGCGCGGCGGCCACGTCCCGACCGCCCGCAACATCCCCTGGTCCAAGGCGGCCAACGACGACGGCACCTTCCGCTCCGACGACGAGCTGAAGACCCTGTACTCCGACGCCGGCGTCGACTTCGGCAAGGACACCATCGCCTACTGCCGCATCGGCGAGCGGTCGGCGCACACCTGGTTCGTGCTCCACGAGATCCTGGGCCAGGACAACGTGAAGAACTACGACGGTTCGTGGACCGAGTACGGCTCGCTGGTGGGCGTGCCGATCGAGCTGGGGGAGGCCCGTTGATGGCGGCACAGGCGCAGGCGCAGACGACCGTGGCCGACGGCTGCGGTGCCCCGCAGCAGACGGTGGCGCTGCCCCCGGGCATCGACCTGTCGACCCAGGCCGTGATCCAGGGCGTGGTGACCGGTGCCGGCACCGCGTACGCCCGGCTGCTCGACTCGTCGGGCGAGTTCACAGGCGAGGTGGTGGTGTCCGACGAGGGCGTCTTCCGCTTCTTCGCCGCCCCGGGTTCGTGGACCGTGCGCATCATCGCGGGCGGCGGCGTCACCAAGGACGTCAGCGTGGAGGCCAGGCTGGGCGAGGTGTCCCAGCTGCAGGTCGCCGTCTGACCGGCGGCTCCATCGGCAGTCCCCGAAGGCCGGCGTCCTCGATGGCGTCGGCCTTCCCGCGTACGCTCGCCGGTTTCCCTGTGGCGCTCAGGGACCGGCGAGTACGCGGGACGGGGGCGAACCGGTCGGCCGGCCCGGGGTCGCCCGGGGTTCACGCCACCTCGGCCGAGGTGGCGGACCAGGTGTCGCAGGCCGAGGCGGAGCGGGCCGCGAACCCCCGCTCCAGCCACCGGACGATCGTGTCCCCTTTGCCATGGTCGGGCACGGTGGCCCATTCGTCGCCTGTGGTGCGTTCGACGTCGAGCAGCCGCCGCCAGTCGTCCGGGCCGCGCCCGAGCCCCTGCCAGACGGCCCCGAGGAACACGCCGCCCAGGCATTCGGCCTGCAGCTCGTGCCGGCGCGCCTGTTCGAAGATCTCCGTCTCGTCGCCGAGCGGCAGCCGTTCGAACGCGGCCGAGATCCCGGCCAGCAGCTGGACGTGATGCCCGTACTCGTGGGCGAGCACGAGCGTCAGGAACATGTCCTGCGGATCGCGCACCACGGTCTTGTCCAGCAGGATCGTGATCTGCCGCTTGGTGTCGCAGTACTGCGCCTGCGCCTCCTCGGCCCACCGTTCGCCGCAGTCGCGCACGGGCCCGGTGATGAACCGCGTCTCGGGCGGCTGGAACGGCATCCCGACGCCGCTCAGTTCGGCCCGCCACACGTCGTCCAGGCATCGGAGCACGCCCCGCAGCCGCCGCTCGGCCGCCGCCGCGCCGGCCAGGCCGCCGTCGGTGGAGGGGCAGCCGCGCCGCTCGACGGCCCCGGCCCGATAGAGCGCGTTGTCGGTGAGCGGTGCGGGCCCTGCCGCCGAATCGCCGGCCGCCGGATCGTCGGCCGCGTCGGCGCGCGCGGGCGTACCGGCGCCGAGGGTCAGGAGCAGGGCGAACAGCACCGCGAGGGGTGCCGAGAGGGGGGAGGCACGCATGGTGCTGCGAGCGTAAGGGATCGGTCAAAAGACCACAAGTGGTGATAAATCGGTCTAATGGTTCGCGGTCGGATCGAGTCGCTGCGACCGTCCAAGCCGTGCCATTACCATGACTTGAATGTCCGGTTCGGTCCGTGTTCCTGCCATTTGGTCACTGCCTTGGCACACTCTGCGCCTTGCCGGGCGCTGCTTCCTGCCGCTGCTGATCTGGTTCTCGATCGGGCAGCTGATCAGGTTCGGGCTCCTCGTCGGCGCCACCGAGGTGTCACACGGGTCGGCGCAGCAGCTGCGCTACGCGATCACCATGGCGGTCTTCGTCATCATGGTGCTGGCCAGCCTCATCGTGAACGTCGGCATGTTCTACTCGCTGCGCAACGCGCTGATCGAGATGCGGGCCCGGGCCCGCGACGGGGACGACGACGGCGGGTTCTTCGGCGGCGTGACCCGGGTCATCGCCCCCTACGCGGCGCTCTACGTGACGTGGGGATGGCACCTGGACGACGTGCGCGCGTTCCTCGACACCGACATCACGCGGCAGACCGCGGAAAAGGGCATCCTGGGCGCGTGGGGGGTCGACTCGGACGGACACACCGCGGGGACCGCGATGGGGCTCCTGGGCATGAGCTACACGACGGCCTTCGTCATCATGTCCGTCGCCTTCGTGCTGAGATACCTGTTCAACCTCTGGTACGAGTCGAAGGACAGCCGCCCCGCGGCGTTCGGCACGGCGATCTGCGAGCTCGTCTTCTTCTTCTACGGCCTCCAGGTCGTGGTGTCGCGCTCCAGCTGGGTGGAGAAGCGGTCGGTCACCCTGTGGTGGAAGGACCTGTGGAGCAGCGTGGGCGACCACGTCCCGGGCTGGCGGGCCTTCTGGGATTTCATCGGCGAGTACCAGCCGTTCTTCTGGGACGCGGTCATCCTCCCGGCCGCGTGGCTGACCCTCGCCATCCTCGTGTACGGCGCCTACGCCGAGGACGCGAAGTCGGTGGTGCGGGGCACCCGGCTGGAGTCGGCGGCGCGGCGAATGGAGGCGGGCCTGGCCGTGCGGACCCACATGGTGACCCGGCAGCTGGGCGCCAAGTTCTTCGCGCACTGGGCGCACTGGCTGGCCATCGCCAACACGCTGCGGCTGACCGTGCGGGGCGGTGCGCCGCTGTTCGGGCTGTTCGCCCTGTGCTTCGTCGGCATCAGGGTGGGGGAGGGGTACGCCTGGCGCGGCCTGGTCTACCTCATCGGCAACGATCATCCCTTCATGATGTGGAACGTGCTGCTGGTGCCCGTGGACATCCTGGTGGACTTCGGCGTGGCGATCCTGACGACCTGCCTGCTGGCGGCGACGTTCGACCTGGCGGCGACCAGGGACCGGGCGAGGCGCGCCGCCGTCAGCGATCGAAGTGGATCGCCGACCCCAGGTCCCATATCCCCCCGGGCCACAGCACCAGCGACACCCGGTCCACTCGCGCCTTCGGCACCACGCCGATGACCTTGAACGTCGCCGGCACGCCCACGGTCATGTCGTCGGGCCCCGACAGCATCTCCCCGCGCCAGGCGTAGTCGGGGCCGTCGACGATTTCGAACCCGGGCGTCGAGTACTCGAACTTGGTGCCCTTGTCGTTGAGCGCGGTGACCGTGATGTCGGCCTCCACCCACACCCGGCCCGGTTTGGCCTCGCCCGGAGGGTTGCGCATCGGGCCGAAGGAGGTGAGGCGCCATCGGGCGTTGTCCATGGTGACGTCCTGGCCGGCGGCAGCGTGCTCGACCGGGATCGGCGGGTGGTTCATGTCGTAGCGGTGCTGGGCGTCGTACCCCTGCACGCCCAGCAGAGCGGCGGCCAGGCCGACGCCGGCGAACAGCTGCACGCCTATCTTCATCGGGCGCGACAGGCGGCGTCTGCGCCGGTGCCCCCGGGCGCGCCGCGGGCCGTCGCCTGATCGCCGCTCCTCGGGCGGCGGGGCGGGCACCGGCTGCTCGGACGTGGTCCAGGGGTTCTTGTAGTGCGGCGGGAGCGGCAGCGAGCCGCCGAGCGCCGGGAAGGGCGCGGTGGCCGGGTCGGCCGCGTCGGACCGGCCCGGCCGGTCGGGCGGCGGCCACACGCGGGTGTCGGGGCGCGGCGGCCGGCGCGGCGGGCTGAACCACGTGGGGGCGCCGTCGGGAGGCATGCTCCGCAGCGGCGCCGTGCCGGTCTGTGGGCCGGTCCGGGGGCCGGCCTGCTCGCCGTTCGGGGCGGTGTGATCGGTCATCGGTTTTCCACCGTCATCGGTTCGTCCGCGGCGTCGATCAGCCGCCGCGCTTCGGCCGGGCCCAGGTTCAGATCGATGGACGCCTCGGCGGCGTACTGGTCGTCGTACAGCTTCGGCGTGCCGGCGACGATGGACAGCCGCGCTCCCGCGAGGGCCGAGGGCGGAACTTCGAAGAAGTAGGACCCGGTCGACCACCAGCCGGACTGCACCCACGTGTAGCCCAGGGTCAGTCGTTCCTTGACGCGTTCGGTGGTGTCGAACCGGAGCCCGTCGTCGGTGACGAGGTAGGCCGTGGTCAGTTTGATGGCCCGCTTGGGGGCGGTCGCGCTCACCTTGACGGCGAGGAAGAGCAGGCCGTCGTCGGCGACCACGGCGTCGGGGCTACCGGTGATCCGGAGGGTCCGGGCGGCCCGAACGTCGTCGACCCGTGCCTCGAACAGATCGGTGCGCACCACCTCCCCGGCGACCCCGTTCGTGGTCAGCGGGTCGTTGCGCTGCTCGGCGGTCGGGACCAGCGATTGGGCGTACACGGCGGCGGCCAGCAGCAGGATCCCGATGAGCACGCTGACGATGCGGCGCCGCCCGTGGCCCCGCCTGGGCCGTGGTCGCCGCGGCGGGTCCGGAGGCGACGGGGAACGCGGCGGGAGGACGTGCGGCGGTGACGTGGTCATGCCTCCTCCACCTGCACCGGCATGGTGACCTTGGCGATGACGATGGGCTTCCAGGTGCTCGACAGGCCTTTCTTCCTGTCCTCGGGGGTCGCCGGAACCTCCTCGCTGTGCACCATCCATTTGTGGGATTGGTCGATGATGCTCTCGAACCACTCGAATTCGGCGGCGTCGATCTCCACTTTCTTGGGCGCGGGCTGCCCGGCGGGGAGTTCGAAGGAGACGAGCACGCGGGTGGGCACGCCCGGGTGCAGCTGGTCGCCGGGATCGCCTTTGGTGAGGGTGACGATGCGCGGGCCGTCGAGGAAGGCGTCCGTGGGCGACTTGATGGCCTTGCCGTCGGCCCGCACGGTGATGAACCCCTTGTCGATCACGCCGAACGCGGAGATGGTCCTGTCCCATTGGTTGGTGACGGTGAGGAAGAGGTCGAGGTACCTCTTGTCCGGAACGCCCACGCCGTCCTGACCGCCGTGCCGCACGACGGCGTCCTCGAACTCGGTGCTGATCTGCCCCTGGTCCACGACGCCCTGCTCGGTGACGGGCTCCGGGACGGGGTCGGGCACCTCCTCCAGGCCACCGAAGAAGGCGGTGGCCGCGATCCCCAGCGCGGCGACCACGAGGGCCACCGGAATGAGCACGGGGAATCGGCGCGGCCTGCCATCACCGGGGGACGTCATGGGAGTCGATGGTAGTAGGTGACTCCTGTGACTTTCGGGGGAAACCGGGCGACTTGCACCATTCGCGGGGGCGGCGGGTTCGGGAGTACGGTGCGAAGAGCGGTCCGCTTGGCGGAGCCCGTATTGGTTGATGGAATACCCCCCGTAGGGGTGGTGTGACTCATACGCTGTCACGCAGGCGTACGTGACGAGGCGGAGGTCCCGTGGCCGGCGTGCCCCCCGACCCTGGGCAGCTTCAGGCGGACAGGATCTACCTGGGCTGGCAGTACGCCCTGCTGTATCCCGATCCGGGGCCGGCGCCCAAACGGCCGGCGCGTGACGACGCCGAGAAGCCGCTGGGGGCCGAGGCCGACGCCGAGTGGGAGCGGCGGGAGCACCTGAAAATGGATCTCGTCACCCGGCCCATGCGCATCATGCGGAGATTCATGGGCGGGCTGGCGCTGGTCCTCCTGCTCGTGGCCGTCGTGGGCCGGCTGCCCTGGCGGTTCACGCTGCTCGGCCTGGTCGTGGCCGCCGGCATCGCCGGCCTGTGCACGCTGTCGATCAGGCGCGCCGGCGCGGCGGTCCGGCAGCGGCTCAAGCAGCGGCAGGACCGGCTCGACCGGCTGCGCGGCGAACGCGACCGCGAGCTCAGGCGGGCGCAGGAGGAGCATGCCCGCGAGTACGCGCGGTGGCTGGAACGCAAGACGGAGTTCGACCGGCAGATCACCTGGTACGCCGTCGCCGTGCCCGACGAGATCGACCGCATCGACGTCGCCGGCGGCACGCTGCCCGGCTGGTCGGCGATCATCACGCTCATCGGCGCCACCCGCCTGTACAGCGGCGGCCACCTGACCGTGCTCGACCTGTCGGAGGGCGCGATCGCGAAGGACCTGATCGAGCTGGCCCGCCGGGGCGGCGACGATCCCCTCGTGTGGGTGCTGCCCACCGACCTGCCCCGCCTGGACCTCGGCGCCACGCTCAAACCGGAGGCGTTCGCCGACGTGCTCGCGCACGTCGTCAGCGTCAGCGAGGACCATCACACCACCCGCGACCTGTCGTTCGACAACGCGATCCTGGAGCGGGTGCTGGAGGTGCTCGGCGAGCACGCCACCATCAACCAGGTCACCGCCGCGCTGCGCGCCCTCGCCCAGGTCGGCGACCCGCGCGAGGACCTGCGCGACGGCCTGCTCACCGCCACCCAGCTCGAACGCATCGGCACGCTGTTCGGCCGGGGCGTCAGCGACCGCGTCGTCATCGAGCGGGCCTGGGCGCTGGAGTCGCAGCTGCGCAAACTGGAGACCCTCGGCAGCGAGGCCGTGCGGCTGCCGCCCGCCCGCCTGCGCGTGGTGTCGATGGACCGGCAGGCCGGGGTGTTCGGCAACCGGGTCCTCGGCACGTACGTCGCCACCGCGCTCACCCACATCCTGCGCCAGTCGCCGGCGTCGCCCCGCCCCTGGTACCACACGATCATCGTGGTCGGCGCGGACAAGCTGCGCGGCGACGTGCTCGACCGGCTCATGGACGCGTGCGAGACGTCCCGCACGGGCCTGGTGCTGACCTACCGCTCGCTGACGCCGACCGTGCGCGAGCGGCTCGGCCGGGGGCATGCCGCGGTGGCGTTCATGCGGCTCGGCAACGCCGAGGACGCCCGGGTGGCGAGCGAGCACGTCGGCACCGAGCACCGGCTGGAGCTCGCCCAGCTCACCGAGAGCATCAGCGTCGCCGTGAACGGCGTCGCCCCCTCCTACACCTCCACCGTCGGCGAGGACGCCGACGAGGCGACGCCGGGCGGGCCCATCACGGGCGACGAGGACGACCTGGCGAACGACATCACGGCGTCCACCGAGTGGGTGCGGCGGGCCAGCAGGGCGATGGTGGAGGGCGCGCCGGAGGGTGCCGCCGGGGGTGGCGAGCGGGTCATGCACCGGTCGCGGGAGTTCCTGGTGGAGCCCCACCAGCTGCAGCAGCTCCCGACCACGTCGGTCATCGTCACGCACGCCACCGCCGAAGGCAGGCAGGTACGCCTCGCCGACGCCAACCCGGCGATCCTGACGTTCCCGAAGACCACGCTCGGCGAGTTCGAGGAGGTGCGGCGCAGCCTGCTGGCCGCGGAGCGGGAGGCGGAGCCGGCCCCGCCGCAGGAGGCCCCGCCGTCCAATGTGGGCCCGCCTCCGCCCCGGCTCGACTGGCGGGAACGGCACTGACCCCGGCCCCCGGCCCCGGACGCGACCGGACGCTCGCACCGGTCCGCCAACGGCACCGCTCACGCCGGTCGGCTCGGAGTAATGTCAGGTAATGACCTCGCCAATGTCGCTGTGGACGCGTGATCGGGTGCTGAGGTTGGTACCGGGGCACACCAGGAGGTCGAATGCAGTCAAGCGTGCCGACGGCACACATCCCCCTCTCCGGGCCGTGGTACCGCATCCAGGCCATCACGGCGCCGTCGCGGAGCTCCTCGGTCGAATGGGACTTCGTCACCGTGCTGCCCGCCGTGCTGTCGGCGGCGCAGCGCGGCCGGCCGTTCGTCATCGGCTGGCTGTCGCGCGGCTCGGGGGCGCCGCTTGAGCTGATCACCAACGCGGGGCCGCTCGACCCGCCGCGCCCGCCGCGCCGCGCCGCGATGACCACCGATCCGCGGCCCGCCGGCCCGCAGCCGCTGCTGTTCCCCGGCGGCGCCCGAGGGGTGCCGGTGGGCGACGACTGGCTCGCCGACCTCGCCGACCTGGTGTGGATCCCCTGCCCCGGCCGCCAGGCGCCGCCGCTCGCCGGGCGCCGCGAGCCCGACCCCGACGAGGTGCGCCGCCCCACCCTGTTCGAGTCGACGCTGGTGACGCTCATGTCGCGGCCGTTCGGCTGGGTCGTGGTGGCCGAGCCCACCGACCTGCTCGACGCCGAGGTCGCCCACCTGCGCACCCAGCTCAACGTGCTGCGCCAGTACGGCGACGCCTCCGAGCGCAGCCGCTACGACGCCGAGCGGGCCGAGCGGCGCATGCAGGAGCTCGACGCGTTCCGCGAGGCCGGGCTGTGGAACGTCCGCGTGCTCGCCGGCGCCGCCGGGCTCGACGAACTCCGCCAGATCGCCCCGGTGCTGGTCGGCTCGGTCGAGATCAGCCACCACCCGTACCGCCTGCGCAGCGCCATCTCCTCCGGCTCCCTGCCCATGATCTCCGGGGCCGGCGGCACCGGCGAGCCGGCGTACGGCTTCGCCGAGGCGCTCACCGTCAACCTGCAGGACCCCGCCGACGGCGCCGCCGCCCCGTTCGCCGCCACCGCCGGCGCGCTCGCCGCCCTGGCCGGGCTGCCGCGCCGCGAGGTGCCCGGCGTGCGGGTGCTCGACGCCGGCTTCTTCGACGTCACCTCCGAGGCCGACCTGGCCGACGGCTGTGATCAGGTCGAGCTGGGCACCATCGTCGACGGCCAGGACCGCGCCGTCGGCGCGTTCCGCGTGCCGCTCGCCACCCTCAACCGGCACGCCTTCATCACCGGCGCCACCGGCTCGGGCAAGTCGCAGACCGTGCGGCACCTGCTGGAGCAGCTCACCGAGGCCGGCATCCCGTGGCTCGCCATCGAGCCCGCCAAATCCGAGTACGCCGCGATGGCCGGCCGCGTCGAGCATCTGGCCCCGCTCACCGTGATCAACCCGTCGGCGCCCGACAACGTGCCGTTCAGCGTCAACCCGCTCGCCCCCGAGCCGGGCTACCCGGTGCAGGCCCACATCGACATGGTGCGCGCCCTGTTCATGGCGGCGTTCGACGCCGAAGAACCCTTCCCGCAGATCATGTCGCTGGCGCTGCAGCGCGTCTACGAGGCCAACGGCTGGGACGTCGTCACCGGCGGCGGCATCCCCGGCGCCGCCGTGCAGCCCGCCGTGCCGACCCTGGAGCAGCTGCAGCAGCAGGCGCTGGAGGTCATCGAGGAGATCGGCTACGGCAAGGAGGTGCAGGCCGACGTCGAAGGCTTCATCTCGCTGCGGCTGCGCTCGCTGCGCGTCGGCTCCGCCGGCCGGTTCTTCGAGGGCGGCCACCCCGCCGACATCGGCGGGCTGCTCCAGCGCAACGTGGTGCTCGCCATCGAAGACGTCGCCAACGACGAGGACAAGGCGTTCCTGATGGGCACGCTGATCATCCGCATCGTCGAGCATCTGCGCATGCGGGCCCGCGAGGAGCAGCACCAGGAGCCGCACGAGAAGGCCCCCGGCGGGCTGCAGCACGTCATCATCATCGAGGAGGCGCACCGGCTGCTGCGCGACCGCGGCGAGGGCCGCGCCAGCACCCACGCCGTCGAGCTGATGGCCGGCATGCTCGCCGAGATCCGCGCCTACGGCGAAGGCATCATCGTGGCCGAGCAGATCCCCACCAAACTCGTCTCCGACGTGGTCAAGAACACCGCCCTGAAGGTCGTGCACCGGCTGCCCGCCGAAGACGACAGGCAGCTCGTCGGCGCCGCCATGAACCTCAGCGAGGACCAGTCGCGCCAGGTCGTGTCGCTGCCGCCGGGCTACGCCGCCGTGTTCGCCGACGGCATGGACCGGCCGCTGCGGGTCCGGGTGCCGCTCGGCGAAGACCGCGAACGGGTCATGCTGAGCCCGACCCCGCCCATCGCCGGGCGGCGTTCGGCGGCGTGCGGCCACGAGTGCCGCACCGGCAAGGCGTGCACGCTGGCCGAGGTGCGCGAGGCCGATCTGCTCGCGGTGGCGCCCGAATGGGCGTGGCTGCGCATCTGGACCGACACGGTCG
Source organism: Actinomycetales bacterium (assembly GCA_044507605.1). Taxonomy (GTDB): domain Bacteria; phylum Actinomycetota; class Actinomycetes; order Streptosporangiales; family Streptosporangiaceae; genus Thermopolyspora. Next base: position 27,000 of record JBIQJI010000040.1, read on the forward strand.
TGCTGGCGTTCTGCGTCAACCGCACCCTGCCCGGGGTGCCGCGCGTGCTGGCCGACATCTGGGCCGAGCTGCCGGTGCGCCGCCGCGAATGCCTGCTGGCCACGCTGGTCGAGCGGGCCGTCTTCCGCCGCTCCTGGTCGCTGCGCACCTTCTACGACCCCACCCTGCTCACCCAGAAGGCCGTCGAGGCCGCCGCCGCGCTGCTCACCCCGCCCGGCGAGGGCGAGCGCCGCCCCGAACGCGACCGCCCCGGCCCCGCCTGGGTCATCCCCCAGGTGCGCTGGCTGCACGAGGTCGACCGCCTGTTCCCGTACGGCCACCCGGCGCCCGACCTGCGCAGCCCGGCCCCCACGATGGACTACCCCCTGTTCGGCACCGACCAGGCGGGCCGCCCCTACGCCCACGCCGGCGTCAACGGCTCGGCGTCCGGCGAGGGGGCGGCCCGTGTCGAACTGCTCGGCCACCGGGCCAAGGCGCTGCGCCGCCACCCGCTGTCGATGGAGGTCGACCGCAACCGCGCCCTGGCGTGGCGGGTCATCCTCGGCGACGACGAGCATGAGGGCATCCAGGACGACATCAACACGGTCGCCATCGGCGTCGAGCCGGCCGACCGCATCCGCCACGTCGCCCACACCATGGGCGCGGCCTGGCTGGAACCGGTGCTGTCGTGGCCCCGCCGTTTCGTCCTCCCCTTCGACACCGAAGACGGCCGGAACGCCGAACTCACCTTCGCCGACCAGCCCGGCTGATCCCTCGCGGGCGACGCCCCCGTCATGCGTCCGGTGACACATGCCCGTCCCGGCGGCCGAGACATCCGAGGCGCGTCCCGGGTGCCGTTAGGATCGCTGCATGACGCAGCTTCCGTTGCGGGCGCAGCTCGCTAGTGCTCTTGGTCGCACCGCGGCCACGCTGTCGCGGGTGACCGGGCGCGGAGACGGTTCGGTGATCGGCGGGCGCGTCAGCCTGATCCTGGAGCCCGATCTGTTGCGCAAGCTGGCCGCCGATCGGCGGCTCGCGCTGGTCAGCGCCACCAACGGCAAGACCACCACGACCCGGCTGATCACTTCGGCGTTGCGCGAGCTCGGCGAGGTGGCGACCAACGCGTTCGGGGCGAACATGCCGGCCGGGCACGTCTCGGCGCTTTCGCAGGCCAAGGACGCCCCCTACGGCGTGCTGGAGGTCGACGAGAAGTATCTGCCCGAGGTGCTGCACACGACGGGCGCGTCGGTGGTCTGCCTGATGAACCTCAGCCGTGACCAGATGGACCGCGCGGCCGAGATCTGGCTGCTCGCGCAGAAGTGGCGCCGTGCCCTCGCCGGGCGCGACACCCATGTGATCGCCAACTGTGATGATCCGCTGGTGACGTGGGGGGCGTCGGCGGCCGCCCAGGTGACGTGGGTGGCGGCCAAGCAGCGCTGGCGCGAAGATTCCTGGTGCTGCCCCGAGTGCGGCGGGCCGCTCGACCGCAAGGACGATGACTGGGCGTGCCGCGAGTGCGCGTTCCGGCGGCCGCAGCCGTCGTGGCTGCTCGGCGACAACGAGGTGATCGACCCGCGGGGCCGGTCGTGGCCGCTGGATCTGCGGCTGCCGGGCCGCGCCAACCAGGCCAACGCGGTGGTCGCGCTGGCCACGGCCGAGACGTTCGGGCTGCCGGTCGAGCGGGCGCTGCCCCGGCTGCGCGAGGTCACGTCGGTGGCCGGGCGCTATACGACGGTGGAGCGCGACGGGCGGGTGCTGCGGCTGCTGCTCGCGAAGAATCCCGCGGGCTGGCTGGAGGCGTTCGACGTCGCCGACCCCAACCTGCCGATCATCTTGTCGATCAACGCGCAGGGGCCCGACGGCCGTGACACCTCGTGGCTGTGGGACGTCGACTATCGCGTCCTCGCCGGGCGGCCCGTGTACGTCACCGGCGAGCGGCGCCTCGATCTGGCGCTGCGGCTCGATGTCGCGGGGGTGCCGTTCCGGTTGTGCGCCACCTTCGATGAGGCGCTGGCCGCCCAGGCTCCCGGCAAGATCGATGTGATCGCCAATTACACCGCCTTCCAGCAGATACGAGCGGAGTTCGGCCGTGCCGTCTGAGAGCGCACTGCGCCTTGTCTGGATTTATCCGGATCTGTTGAGCACCTACGGCGATCAGGGCAACGTCCTGGTCCTGGAGCGGCGGGCCCGGGCCCGCGGCATCGCGGTCGAGACCGTGCACGTGCGGTCCGCCGACCCGGTGCCCGACTCCGGCGACGTCTACCTGATCGGCGGCGGCGAGGACCGCCCGCAGATCCTCGGCGCCGAGCGGCTGCGCCGTGACGGCGGTCTCAGGCGCGCCGTCGACCGGGGCGCCGCTCTGCTCGCCGTCTGCGCCGGCTACCAGATCATGGGCACGACCTTCGGCGGCGACGAGGGGCAGCCGGTGCCCGGCATCGGCCTGCTCGACATCGCCGGGGTCCGGGGCACGGCCCGCGCCGTCGGCGAGCTGGCCGCCGAGGTCGACCCCGAGCTGGGCCTGCCCACCCTCACCGGGTTCGAGAACCACATGGGCGTCACCCGGCTCGGCCCCGGCGTGCGGCCGCTGTCGCGCACCATCGTCGGCACGGGCAACGGCGACGGCACCGAGGGCTGCTACGCCGGCCATATCGTCGGCACCTACCTGCACGGCCCCGCCCTCGCCCGCAACCCCGCCCTCGCCGATCTTCTGCTCGGCTGGGCCGTCGGCGGCCCGCTGCCGCCCATGGACGACACCTGGTACGCCCATCTTCGCGAGGAGCGTCTCGCCGCGGTGCTGCCCCGCTGACCGAGGGGCCCCGGCGCGGCCGGCCGGCCCCCGGCCGCCTCCCGCAAAAGCCGTTGAGACCGGCATATCGGAAAAGATCCTTTATGCCGGTCCGGAGGCATACGCTGTCGGCAGACGATATCGCCGAGGGCAAAGAAGACATGCGATGAGCAATGACGCGTCCGCCGGGGCCCCCAAGATCGACAGCAGCGTTCCGCACTCCGCGCGGATCTTCAACTACTGGCTCGGCGGCAAGGACAACTACCCGGCCGACCAGATCGCCGGCGACGCGTTCCGCTCGGTGTTCCCCGCGATCGTCGACCTCGCCCGCAGCGGACGGCACTTCCTGGCCCGCGTGACCCGCTACCTGGCCGGCGAGGCGGGAGTGCGGCAGTTCCTCGACGTCGGCACCGGGCTGCCGACGGTGGACAACACCCACGAGGTCGCCCAGCGGGTGGCCCCCGAGTGCAGGATCGTCTACACGGACAACGACCCGCTCGTGCTGGTGCACGCGCAGGCCCTGCTGACCAGCTCCCCGGAGGGCGCCACCGACTACGTGCAGGCCGACCTGAACGACCCCGGCGAGATCCTGCGGCAGGCCGCCCGCACCCTGGACTTCTCACGCCCGGTGGCCATCATCCTCATGGGGATCTTGGCGCACATCGAGGACTACGACCGGGCGCGGGCCATCGTCCGGGAGCTGATGGACGCCGTGCCGTCCGGCAGCTACCTGGCGATCCGGGACGGCGTCGACACCAACCCCGCCTACAGCGAGGCGATGCGCAACTACAACGCCAGCGGCGCGGTGCCGTACCACCTGCGCACCGTCGAGCAGGTCACCGGGTTCCTCGACGGGCTCGACGTGGTGGAGCCCGGCGTGGTGTCGTGCCCGCTGTGGCGCCCCGAGGTCATGGAGATCGGCGACGAGATCGAGCTGGCGGTCTACGGCGGCGTCGGCAGGAAGCCCTGAGGCGTGCGCGAGCGTCCTGCCGGGTGGCGGCCGGGCGGGGGCGTACCGGATCGAGGGCACGGGCGGAGACCGTAGGCTCTGGAGGCATGGACGCACCTGAAATCCATCCTGATCTGCAGCCGATCTCCTTCCTGCTCGGGCACTGGGAGGGGGCCGGCGTGGTCGGTTACCCGACGATGGAGAGCGCGCAGTTCGGGCAGGAGATCATCTTCGGGCATAACGGCAAGCCGTTCCTGACCTACAGCAGCCGCACGTGGCTGCTCGACGCCCAGGGCGACAAGGTCCGGCCGCTGGCGACCGAGACGGGGTACTGGCGGGCGCAGCCGGAGCGGCAGCTCGAGGTGCTGCTGACCCATCCCACCGGCGTCGTCGAGATCTACGTCGGCGAGGTGGTCTTCCACAAGATCGAGCTGCACACCGACGTGGTCGCCCGCACCGCCACCGCGAAGGAGTACACCGCGGGGCATCGGCTGTACGGGCTGGTCAACGGCAACCTGATGTACGCCTTCGACATGGCGGCGATGGGGCAGCCGCTGCAGTCCCACACGTCGGCCGAGCTGAAGAAGGTCGCCGACTTCCATTAGATCCCCACAATTACCGACATTTCCCGAAACGTTGGGTGGGCGCCCTGAGAAGTTCGAGAATCTTGCGATTCCGACGGATTCGGCGTCGGCGATCGACAGACGTGCTCCCTCAATGGAGCGGGAGGTGTGCCGAAGTTGAGACCGCGCGCGCTGGTGCGGGCCCCGATGCGGGGCCCCGCCTGGCAGCGATTACAGGAACTCGTCGACGTCGTCCACGAGCCGCCGCCCCGCGCCGGCATGGACGCCGCCGAGCTCGCGGCGCGGCTGGAGTTCGCCCGGGCCCGCATCCTCATCACCGAGGCCGACGACGTCAGCGGGCCCGTCCTGCGGCTGCCGCTGCTGGCGGTGGGCTGCACCGGGTCGTACCCCCGCAACGTGGACCTCGATGAGGCGACCGAACGGGGCGTGCCGGTGCTGTGCGCCCCGGGCAGCGACGCCGACGCGGTCGCCGAGCTCACCCTGGCCCTGCTGCTCGCCGTCACCCGGCGGGTGCCGGCCGCCGACCGGGGCGTGCGAGCGGGACGGGTGCCCAGCGATCCCTACCGCACCTGGGAGATCGCCGGGCGCACCTTCGGCATGGTGGGGCTGGGCGCGGCCGGCCGGGCCGTCGCGTGGCGCATGAGCGGCCTCGGCATGCGGGTGATCGCGCACGATCCGAGGGCGCCGGAGGCGCGGCACTCGCTGGAAAGCGTGCTGGCCCAGTCCGACGTCGTCTCCGTGCACACGTCGCCGCCCGCCCCGCCGCGCGCCACGAGCGAGACGGGGCCGCCGCGGCTCGGGGCCGGGGAGTTCGCGTTGATGAAGCCGGGGGCGGTGTTCATCAACACGGCCGAGCCGGACCTGTGCGACCTGTCCGCTCTGGTGGGCGCCCTGCGGTCGGGCCGGCTCGCCGGCGCCGCACTGGACCTGCCCCGCGAGCGGCTCGCCCCCAACGACGCCACGGCGGCGGCCCTGGCCGACATGGACAACGTCGTGCTCACGCCGCGCATCGGCGGCGCGACGTACGACACCGAGGCCAACCACACCCGGATGATCTGCGGCGACATCGTGCGGATCCTGGGCGGCGAGCCGCCCCTGCACTGCGCCAACCCCGACGTGTTCGAACTCACGAGAAGATGAAAGAACCCCGGGCTCGCTCCGCCTCCCGCGCCCCATGGCGGAGGCGCTGGGCGGCGGGCCGGCTGGACCATGGGGGAGCACGCGCACGCACCCACCCGCCGGCTGCCCGGGGTTCCGGTGTCTGCCTTGGATTACGCCGGACGCCGCCGGCGCCCCGAAGGGCACGACATCCGAACGGAGGTCCGGAATCGGCGAAGTCCTAGCGGACAGCCACCTCGCTGGTCCAACTATGATCAACCATTGTTCGGACCACCTCCTTTCCGCGTGCCTGTACCGTATGCGTAGATCGCGAGCCCGTGCAAATGTTTTATGACGGGCGATTCCGGGCGGCCTGGTGCCCGCACCGCCGGCCTCCGGCGACCACAGGCGGGTGGAAAAGGCTTCTAGACTCGGGGCATGGCCCAGACTTGGCATGAAGAGCTGCGGGCCCGTGGCTACCGGATCACGCCCCAGCGGCAGCTGGTGCTGGAGGCGGTCACCGAGCTCGGCCACGCGACACCGGAGGACATCTGCTCCCACGTGCAGGAGACGGCGCGCGGCGTCAACATCTCGACCGTCTACCGCACTCTCGAACTGCTCGAAGAGCTGGGCATGGTCACCCACACCCATCTCGGGCACGGCGCGCCGACGTACCATCCGGCGACCGAGGCCGATCACGTGCACCTGGTCTGCCGGGGCTGCGAGCGGGTGACCGAGGTCAGCCCTGACGTGGTCGGGGAGCTGGTCGACGAGCTCGACGCCAAGCTGGGCTTCAGCACCGACATCCGTCACCTCACGATCTTCGGCACCTGCCGCGACTGCCGCTGACCCGCCCGTGCGAAGGGCGATCCGCGGGTCGTCCACAGGGGCGGGAGCCGAGATCGGCACGGGTGCGACGGGGTCGTACGCTGAGGGCATGCGCAGCCCATTGCTGGAGACGCCGGGGGCGGTCGCGGCCCAGCCGCCTGACGAGACGATCGCCGCCCACTATGGAGACCCGTACGCCGAGCAGCGTGCCCTCTCGCAGGGCGCCGCCGTGGTCGATCGCAGCGACCGCGGGGTCATCCGCATCTCCGGGCCCGATCGGCTGAAATGGCTCAACGACCTGTCGTCCAACAAGCTCGACACCCTGGCGCCGGGCGAGCCGGCCCAGACCCTGTTCCTCGACGCGCAGGGCAGGGTCGAGCATCACCTGACCCTGGTCGACGACGGCGAGGCCATGTGGGGCCACGTGGAGCCCGGCACGGCGGGAGAGCTGGTCGCGTTCCTGGACAAGATGCGGTTCATGCTCCGCGTCGAGGTCGCCGACCTGACCGCCGACTACGCGGTCGTCTCGGTGCGGGGCCCGGTGACACCGCCCGAGGGCACGATCGCGCTGACCGGCGGCGACTCGGGGGGCGACCTGCTGCTGCCGCGCCACCTGCTGGGCGAGCATCTCGGCATGCCGCTCGCCGGGCTGTGGGCGTACGAAGCCCTGCGCATCGAGGCGCACGTGCCGCGGCTGGGGCTCGACACCGACCACAAGACGATCCCGCACGAGGTGGGCTGGATCGGCACGGCCGTGCACCTCAGCAAGGGGTGCTACCGGGGCCAGGAGACGGTGGCCCGGGTGCACAACCTCGGCCATCCGCCGCGTCGCCTGGTCTTCCTGCACCTCGACGGCAGCGTCGACACGCTGCCCCCGCACGGCGCGCCGGTCACCGCCGACGGCGAGCAGGTGGGCTTCGTCGGCTCCTCGGCCCGGCATCACGAGCTCGGCCCGATCGCCCTGGCCCTGGTCAAGCGCACCGTGCCGGTCGACGCCCCGCTCCTGGCCGGCGGCGTCGCGGCGGCCCAGGAGGTCATCGTGCCACCCGACGCCGGCCGCAACGTGTCGATCGACCCGGCGCTGCGGCGCCGCATCCGCTGACCCTGGGCGTGGGCGGGCCCTCGGGCGTCAGATGTCGATGATGAGCGTGATGGGGCCGTCGTTGACGAGCGACACCGCCATGTTCGCCCCGAACACCCCCGTCTCGACCCGCGCGCCGAGGGCCCGCAGCTCGGTCACGACGGCGTCCACCAGGGGCTCGGCGACCGGCCCGGGCGCGGCGGCCTGCCAGGTGGGCCGCCGCCCCTTGCGGGTGTCGCCGTAAAGCGTGAACTGGCTCACGACGAGCAGCGGCGCGCCGATGTCGGAGCACGACTTCTCGCCGTCGAGCACGCGCAGCCCCCACAGTTTGGCGGCCAGCCGGGCCGCCTGCTGCGGCCCGTCGGTGTGCGTGACGCCCACCAGCACCAGCAGGCCGGGCTCGTCGATCGCGCCCACCGTCGTGCCGTCGACGACCACAGAGGCCGAAGTCACCCGCTGCACCACCGCTCGCATGGCCTTGCATTCTGCCATGTCCGCCCCGGCCGCCTCCCGCCCGCCCGGCGCACCCGGCCGACCCTTCTGCCGTTCCGCCCGCCCTCCTGCCGTTCCGGCCGTCCTCCTGCCGTTCCGGCCGTCGGCGCGCCGCTCCGCGCACCCCTGTGCCGCGTCGCGGACCGCCCGTGACGATCGCCCATAACGGTCGCCCGGCCGTCCCGTGTCGCCGCCACGAGCCACCCGGCGCCCCTACACTCGCTCACCGGAGGGGGAACGGGTGGAGGAATCGGTCGCGGGCGCCGCCGGGTCGGGCCCGCTGGTGGTGGAGGTGGTGCGGTCGGGCTTCGTCGAGTCGCGGCACCAGGCCAGGATGCTGGTGGCCGACGCGGCGGGCGCACCGGTGCGCACGCACGGGGATGTGACGGGCATCGTCTCGCCCCGGTCGGCGATGAAGCCGCTGCAGGCCGTCGCGATGGCGCGGCACGGGCTGCCGCTGACCGGCGAACTGCTGGCCCTGGCCTGCGCGAGTCACGACGGGGAGCCGTTCCACGTCGACGGCGTGCGCCGGATCCTGGCCCGGGCCGGCCTGGCCGAGGACGCTCTGGGCTGCCCGGAGGCGTATCCCATGAGCGACGACGAGGCCCACGCGGTCATCGCGGCGGGCGGGGGCAGGCGCCGCGTCACCATGAACTGCTCGGGCAAGCACGCGGCGATGCTGGCCACCTGTGCGGTCAACGGCTGGCCGGTCGAGGGCTATCTGCGCCCCTCGCATCCGCTCCAGCGCGCGATCCGCCGGGTCGTGGAGGAGCTGACGGGGGAGCGTACGGCCGCCACCGGGGTCGACGGCTGCGGCGCGCCGCTGTTCTTCGTGTCGATGGCCGGTGTCGTGCGCGCCTTCCGCGCGCTGGTGCTGGCCGAGCCGGGCACGGCGGAGCATCGGGTCGCCGCGGCCATGCGCGCGCATCCGCAGTGGACGTCGGGCACGGGCCGGGCGGAGCACGTGTTGATGCGGGCGATCCCGGGCCTGCTGGTGAAGTCGGGGGCCGAGGGGTTCGACGCGTTCGCCCTGGCGGACGGCAGCGCCGGCGCCATCAAGATCGAGGACGGCGGCAGGCGGGCCAGGGTGCCGGCGACCGTCGCCGCCCTGCGCAGTCTCGGCCTCGACGCGCCGGAGCTGCTGCTGCTCGGCACCGCCCCCGTGCTCGGCGGCGGTGAGCGGGTCGGCGAGGTGCGGGTCCGGCCGCGGCTGTGATCGCGTGAGAGGGGCCATCGGGTCTGGTCCGGTGCCCCCGGCCCCGTGACGTCCGGAGCGGCGGCCGGCCGCGTTGTCGTCGCCGCCCGGGGCCCGCTCCTTCGAGCCGCGGACGTGCCTGCCCCGGGCGGCGCCGCGGGGCCTAGCGCAGCCGGCGGGCAGCCGACAGGGCGCCCGAGGTGGCGTCGGTGAAGATGCGCATCGAGTCGGCGAACTTGGACAGGTCCCATTCGGCCGGGCCGTTGTACCAGTAGAGGTTGTCGGCGGGTCCGCCGTTGGCGGTCACGGAGGCCACCAGGCGCGCCCAGGGGTCCACGCTGTCGAAGACCATGGCGTACGGCAGGTAGCGGGAGAACACCTCGACCCGCCGGTCGGCCGGCACGTTGTCGACGCGCGGCGCGGCCAGGTGCTCGCGCATGCCCATCGCGTGCGCGAGGGCCGCCGCGCCCTTGCCGGTCTTGGCCGGCATGAACTGGCCGCCGACGGCCAGCGCCGCACCGGCGATGATCAATGCCAGGCCGATCAGCCCGTACGTCGTGAGCCAGGCCAGCACCCCGGTCGCCACGACCCCGGCGACGGCGACGATCACGCCGATCGTGGTCCACTTGGTGCGCACGGCGTCGGGCCGGTGGGCGAACCAGCCCTGGGTGACCACATCGCGGTAGAGGGCGTCCCTGACGGAGTCGAGGCCCGCGCCGAAGGTGCCGTGCAGCTCCGACAGCAGCACGGCGTCCCGCCCGTCGAAGAGCGCGTCGTAGAGCGCCCGCTCGTACGGCATCAGCGCGTCGATCGGCGCGCCGGGCCGCTTGATCAGCCGCCAGTCCGGCGCGTCGTACGTGCGCCGGGGCTGCTCGTCGATGAGCAGGTAGCCGCGCACCGCGAGGTCCACGATGCTGGCCGTCACGTCGATCACGTCGGCCTGCTCGTCGTAGAGCGTGCCGATCTGCCCGGGCCGCACGCCGTCGGGCGGCTCGAAGTCGCCGCCGCGCAGCGGCGACGGCGTCTGCGACTCGTGCTGGGTCGCCCGGGCGTCGCGGCCGCGGGTCCAGTAGAGCAGCCCGACGCCGCCGAGCAGCAGGATCAGCAGCAGCACGAGCGCCCCGACGGTCAGCGGCGTGAGCGAGAACGCCGCCGCGAGCTCGAACCGGCGGTCCAGGATCGGGGCGCCGCCGCTCGCGCCCTTGGGGTAGCCGACGACGACGGTCAGCGCCTGCCCGGCCGGCAGCCCTTGCTGGCTGAACGTGGCGACGGTGCCGGTGTGGTCCATTTCGGCGGTCGTGCAGCCGACGGCCGAGGTGAGTTCGCCGGCGAAGCAGGACAGGTTCTGCAGCTGCGCCACGGCCGTCACGGTGACGGTGGCCTCGGTGACGGGCGCCGACCAGCCGCTGACCGCGTACCAGAGCAGCTCCTCGCCGTTCGCCGAGGGCGTGACGACGCCGGCCACGTCGTACTCCAGGGTGGCGGTGCCCTTGCCGGTGACCTTGATGATGTCGCCGTCGAGCCTGCCGTCGCCCTTGAGGCCGGTGACGCGGTAGAGCCGGTCGTGGGTGTCGTCGTAGCGGGTGCGGGTCACCAGGGTTCGGGTCGGGGCCGCACCGGTGTAGGTGAGCTGCTCCTTGACGTGCACGACGCCGCCTTGACGCAGCTCCATGCTCACGGTGGTCTTCGTGATGGCGTCGGCCTGGGCGGTGTGCCGGGTGTGCGCGAGCGCGGGGGACACCTGCGAGAGGGCGAGCAGGCCGCTGAACAGCCCGGCCACGAGGATCGCTGCGGGCCGGATCGCCGGGGTGACGCGACGGACGAGGGACACCATGGGTGATCAGCGTAGCGGCATCGCGTCCGATTTATCCCGCCAGACCGTGTTATTGCTGTTCGTGCGCGCTACATGTCCGCCTTTCGCTCCTCCTCCAAACCGGTGACTCTGACCTCCAGCACCCCCAGGCGCTCGTCGAGCACCGCGTGCCACTGCGCGTGCCGAATCCATGAGTCGGCGTGCACCAGCGCCGCGCACTGCGGACATTTCCTGTCACCGCCCGGAGTGGCGCCGTGCCCGTCCGGTCCGGCCGTTTCGTCGGCCATGCCGCCCCCTGACGTCTCGACCGCGGATGTCTGCCCGTTCTACCCGCTGTGGAGCCGTCAGTCGTCCATGTCAGGCGTTTCGGTATGAATGGGGAATTGTCACCAGGGGCCGTACGGGCCGCTGTTGCCGCGCCTCTTGTACTGGCTCACGGCCGGCTTGACATCGGCGAGGTAGATGCCGGCGGCGATCACCGAGGCGATCGCGAAGATGTTGAGCTGCCCCAGCCCGATGCCGAAGTAGCCCACGGCGGACGCCAGGGAGAACAGCGTGGCCAGCCCGAGGATGATCAGCCAGAGCCGCTTGGTCTGCTTGCCGGCGGCGGAGAACGCCTGCGCGTGGGTGCTGACGGCATGAAAGAGCGCCCAGGCGGACAGGCCGAACCCGACGAAGGCCAGCAGGAAAAAGATGACGTCCAAGACGGTGTACATACCGGAGATCATCGGCGCTCCTGGGCGATTACAACACGGCCGGACCCCAGCCTAGTGCCGGAAAGCCGAATGCGGCGGTCGCGCGTGACACCTGAAAGGGTCCGCCTCCCGGAGAGGACGGACCCTTAGGGTAAAGCACGGTTCGGGGCGGCCGGAACCGCCCGGACGGTCATGGCCGAGACGACCTGGCCGACCCGTTGCGGCTCGCCTTGGACTGCCGCTTGGCCGATGCGGACGACTTGATCGGGGTGGCCTTCGGCGGCACGGCCGACTCGGAGACCTCCTCCAGCTCCAGGGCGGCCCCGCCGCTGACCCGGCTCACGACCTTGCGGCCGCGGCTCGCGAACTCGTCGTACAGCGCCGCCGCCCGCTGGCCGATGGTGTCGGCGTACTTGCGGGCCTTGCCGGGCAGCACCCGGGCCCGCTCCGGCAGGTCGCGGGCGTACATCTCGGCCTTGCTGCCCATGCTGTTGGCGTAGCCGCGGGCCCGTCCGGGCAGCCCCTGGGCGGTCGTGCGGAACTCCGCCTGCCGGGCCTGCAGCTCCTTGAGATGCGCCGGCAGCTCGCGCAGCTTCTCCACGGCGAGGTCGCCGGCGCCGGCCATCGCGTAGAACGGCTTGGAGTCGGTCAGCTTCCTGACTTCGTCAGAGATAGGCATGATGGGTTAACCTTTCGATGTTTCGGGTGTGGCGTTTCCGTTCGGAAGAACCGCGTCGCCCGTGAAGGGCTCCGGGACAGACCGCGCTTTCTGGGAGGGCCGCGTGGTCTGGTCCGGAGCCCCGGCCCGGTTCTCCTTGCGGAACGACTCGTAGATGTCGATGAGTACCTGGCGTTGCCGCTCGCTGATGGTGGTGTCGGCTCGAAGTGCGCTCAGCACGGTGCTGTCGGGCTCGCGGTGCTCGATGAGACCCGCCTGGACGTACAGCGCCTCGGCGGAGATGCGCAGCCCCTTGGCGATCTGGTTGAGGATCTCCGCGCTGGGCTTGCGCAGGCCCCGCTCGACCTGGCTGAGGTAGGGATTGGACACACCCGCCTGCGCCGCCAGCTGACGCAGCGAAATCTTCGCCTGCTGCCGCTGCTGCCGGATGTAGTCGCCGATCGAACCGACCTTCGGGATGTCCATGCCTCCAGTATGCGTCCCGCTGCTTGCAACTGCAAACGGGATGGCTAACAGCGGCAAGCGCCCATGCCGCCTAGGAGGGAATTACCCAGAGAAACGGAGCCGACACGCTCAGTATCAAGGCGAGCATCACCATGCTGTAGCGGAACCGTCTCGGCAGCTCCGCGCCCGGCCGGATCAGCCGGTCGACGCGGGCCATCACATGACTGCTCGCACCCATCGCGCCGTGCGGCGTGGGCACGCCCCCCGCGGTGCCGAACCGCAGCAGGGCGGTCGCGAGACGGCGCGGCGAGCAGTAGCGCCGGGCGCGATCGTCGGCGGCCATCTCGATGAGCAGCTCCACCGCCGACTGCGCCTGGCCGATCACCCGCACCCACGGCAGCGCCTTGCGCAGCGCGGTGAACGGCAGCAGCACCAGGTCGTGCCGCTCACGCGCGTGGGCGGTCTCGTGCGCGAGCACGGCCGCCAGCTCGTCGGAGGAGAGCAGCTTCAGCGCGCCGTCGCTCACCACGACCTGCGAGCGCAGCCCCGGCAGGCAGTAGGCCGCCGCCCCCGGATGATCGAGCACGCGGACCCCGGGCACACCGGGGTGCTCGCGCGCCACCAGCGACAGCAGCATGCGGTGCCTGCGCCGCGCCCGCAGCGTCTGCGCCCCGGCGGCCGGCAGCACCGCGACCAGCAGGGCCAGCAGGGTCAGCCCCGCCACCAGCGCCGCGACCCGCGACACATCATGCGGCTCGTCGAACCCGGAGAGCCCGGCCGCCAGCTCGGCGACCGCGAACGTGCGGAGCCCGTCCAGCACCCCCCGCCCGTACGGCGCCAGGGCGTAGGCCAGCAGCGCCCCCGTGGTGGCGAGGCCCCAGGTCAGGCCGATGGCCTGCCACAGCAAAATGCCCGTGCGCGGGGCCCGATACGTCCAGCGCGCGGAGGCGAGCCGCCATGCGCCCACCGCGCACACCAACGCGAGCGCGGTGAGTGCGGCAGCGATGATCACTCGTCCTCCAGCTCCAAGAGGGCTCGTCGCAGGGCCTCGGCCTCCGGCTCCGACACCGCCTGGGCGAACCTGGTGAGAGCGGCCGTGCGGTCACCGGTGAGGTCCAGTGCCTCCAGCATAAGCGCCGTGACGTAATCGTCGCGGGTCCTCGAGGGAGCGTACCGCCACGCCCGGCCGTCGCGAATGCGATCGAGGAAACCCTTGCGGTTCAGCCGGTCGAGGACGGTCATCACCGTGGTGGGGGCCAGGTCGCGATCGGCGATCGCCCGGCCGACCTCACGCGCGGTGAGCGGGGCCGGTGCCGCCCAGAGGATGTCCATGATGCTTCGTTCAAGCTCGCCGAGACCCTTCACGACAACAAGGGTAACCGGCTACCACGAAGGGTAGTACTACGGGTCGTCGAGTTAGCGCAGGTCGCCCCAGGCTCAGGGGGATCGAGGGCCCGCGGGCGGGTCCGGGGACGGTCCGGGGGCCGGGTCCCGGTACGCCGGGAGGACGGGCCCGCGGGCGGGCGCGAGGGCGGAGATGAGGACGGGCATGAGGACGGGCACGGCCCTCGCCGTGCCCGTGCCCGGTCACCGCCATGATGATCACGTTACGGCCGTCGTCCTCATGGTCTGCGCCCCGGTGGTTCCGCCGGCCGGTGCGGTCACTGCGCGGTGCCGGACTGCGTGACCGGAGCGAGGGAGGACACCGGCGCGACACTCGTGGCCGCTCCGGGCGCGTGGCCCATGGAGGCGGGGGACAGGTGGCCGCCGCGCTCGTCGTACCGGTCGCACTCGGGGTCGTCGAACCAGATGCCGCCCTCGGCGAGGTAGCGGAAGCACAGCTCCTGCTGGCAGGAGACGGTGGCGGTGGCCTGGTAGGTGCCGTCGGCGTGGCGGCGCAGGGGATGGGCGAACGGGTCCCAGCCGTTGAAGTCCCCCACCACGGAGGTCCCGCCGGACACCTGCTCCTGGGGCAGGATGAAGGTCAGCTTGACCTTCCCGTTCTTGGTGGGCTTGCCATGCTTGATCACAGTTCCTCCGTAATGGCGAAAACCCGTGGACCGGGCTGTTTCCTCGGGCCCTGAAAAGGCACACTCCCGGCTGTCCTCCCGATCACGGAGGTCCGGCCTACTCCACCCATTTCCGCACCTGAACGGCGGATACCCACCCCACTCGACCCTTTGGGCAAGTTTCGCCACAGCTTTAACACCATCGCCGCGACCCGATCCGGCGACCGGCCGGGCGGCCCGGGGGCGTCCTCCCGATTCCGGGCGAGCCTTGTCGAGCCCTGTCGGGTCGAGGCCGTTCACGAGCAAGCCGTTCAGAGAAGACGTCCGGGGCCGTCAGGAGATCGACCGGGCCGCCGGGGCCGTCAGGGGGGCGACGGCGGACCAGGGCAGCGTCACCTCGCCGAGCCGCCAGCGGCGCGGGCCGCCGAACGGCGGGCGGGTCACGACCGGCCAGCCGGTCGCGAGAGCGGCGACCGCGCGCAGCCAGCGCTGCCGCAGGCCGTAGGCGCCGTAAGGGGCCGCGGCGGCCCAGGCGCGGTCGAAGTCGCGCAGCAGGGCGTGCACGCGCTCGCCCGGCACGTTGCGGTGGATCAGCGTCTTGGGCAGCCGCTCGGCCAGGTCCGACGGGCGGCCGAGGCCGGTGAAGCGGGCCGACAGCGTCAGCGTGCGGGGACCGGTGGCGTCCAGGGTCACCCACGTGGCCCGGTGACCCACCTCCGAGCACGTGCCCTCGACGATCACACCGCCGGGGGCGAGCCGGGTGCGCAGCAGGTCCCAGGCGGCCCACGCCTCGGCCTCGCCGTACTGCCGCAGCACGTTGAACGCCCGCACCACGTCGGGCGGGCGCGGCACCGGCAGCTCGAAGCCGCCGCGCAGGAAGGACAGGCCGGGCCGCTCGTACGGCTGCGCCGCCGCCACCCGCGCCGGGTCGATCTCGACGCCGGCCACCTCGACGCGGGGGCAGACGGCGCGCAGCCGGGTGAACAACTCGATCGTGGTCACCGGCGCGGCGCCGTAACCCAGGTCGGCCACGAGCGGCGCCGGGCGGTTGCGCAGCGCCGGCCCGTACGCGGCGACGAGCCAGCGGTCGGCGCGGCGCAGCCGGTTGTGCCCGGTCGTGCCCCTGGTGGCCTGTCCCACCGGGCGGCCGGTCACCGTGCCCGCCACCGCCCTGCGCGCCGCCCGGCCGGTCGTCCGGTCCGCCGCTCGCGCCACCGCCTCGCCCTCGCTCCCGCCCTGCGGTCAACTGCCAGGACGTAACGTACGGCAGCTTCGCCACGACTCGTCCACTATGTCGGGGAATGTCGCTGATATCTCGGCGGTTACAGACTTCTTGAAAGACCCGACAGTGACATGGAGGTGCCGGTGCCGCGACGGGCCGTGAGGCGACCCAGGCCCGGCGTGCTACCTGTGCCCACGGTCAGACGGGTGGCGACGATCAGCATGCACACGTCGCCCCTCGACCAGCCGGGCACCGGTGACGCCGGAGGCATGAACGTCTACATCGTCGAGACCGCCAAACGCCTCGCCGCCCTCGGCGTCGAGACCGAGATCTTCACCCGCCGCACGGCCCGCGACCTGCCGCCCACGGCCGAGCTCGCGCCCGGCGTCCTGGTCCGGCACGTGACGGCCGGGCCGTACGAGGAACTGGACAAGGGCGACCTGCCGGGCCAGCTGTGCGCCTTCACCTCCGGGGTGCTGCGCACCGAGGCGAACTACGATCCGGGCCGCTACGACGTCATCCACTCCCACTACTGGCTGTCCGGGCAGGTCGGCTGGCTCGCCCGCGGACGCTGGGGCGTGCCGCTCGTCCACTCCATGCACACCATGGCCAAGGTGAAGAACCTGCTGCTCGCCGAGGGCGACCGGCCCGAGCCGGCGGCGCGCGTCGCCGGCGAGGAGCAGGTCGTCGACGCCGCCGACCGGCTCGTCGCCAACACCTCCGCCGAGGCGGCCGAGCTGATCGGCCTGTACGGCGCACCGGACGACCGCGTCGCGGTGGTCAGCCCCGGCGTGAACCTGCAGGTCTTCCAGCCGGCGCCGCGGAGCGCCGCCCGGCGGCGGCTCGGCCTGCCCGATGACGCCGTGGTGCTGCTGTTCGTCGGCCGCATCCAGCCGCTCAAAGCCCCCGACGTGCTGCTGCGCGCCGCGGCGCGGCTGCTCGCCGACCGCCCCGAGCTGCGCCGCCGCCTCGTCGTCGCGTGCGTCGGCGGGCCCAGCGGCAACGGCCGCGCCCACCCCGAGCTGCTCGCCAACCTCGCCGCCCACCTCGGCATCACCGACGTCCTGCGGCTCGCCCCGCCGGCGCCGCAGGACGAGCTGGCCGACTGGTACCGCGCCGCCGACGTCACGGTCGTGCCGTCGTACAGCGAGTCGTTCGGGCTCGTCGCCCTGGAGTCGCAGGCCTGCGGCACCCCCGTGTGCGCCGCGTCGGTGGGGGGCCTGCGCACCGCCGTACACGACGGCGTGTCGGGGCTGCTGGTCGAGGGGCACAACCCCGCCGACTGGGCCGACGCCCTGCGCCGCTTCGTCGATCTGCCCGCCTGGCGCGACCGGCTCGCCGCCGGCAGCCGAGGGCACGCCGCGCGGTTCGGCTGGGACCACACGGCGCGCCGGCTCGCCGAGGTGTATACCGATGCAATGGCACAGATGCAGCGGACCCGAGTTCCCCTGGCGGCGACCCTGTGACCGCCGAGCCGGTGGCCCCGGAGCCCGGCGGCGCCTCCCGGGAGGCGCTGGAGCGGGTGATCGACGAGACGCTGCGCCAGTCGGGCGCGACGTACGAGCGGCCCCGCCCGGGCGCCTTCCTGGTGAAGCTGGAGGGCGTGCACAAGCTCGCCACCATGACCTGGCTCATCGTGGGCGATCAGGCCCTGCACGCCGAGGCGTTCTTCTGCCGGCGCCCCGACGAGAACCACGCCGAGTTCTACCGCTGGCTGCTCACCAAGAACGGCGGCATGTACGGCGTCCACTTCGCCCTCGACCAGATCGGCGACGTGTACCTGGTGGGGCGCCTGCCGCTGCGGGCCATCTCGCCCGACGAGATCGACCGGTTGCTCGGCTGCGTGCTCACCTACTCCGACGAGTCCTTCGACCGCGCCCTGGAGCTCGGCTTCGCCTCCGCGATCTGCCGCGAGTGGGACTGGCGGGTCGAACGCGGCGAGTCCCTGGCCAACCTCCGCGCCTTCGCCCGCTTCGCCGACCCCGCCCACCGCTCCACCTGATCCACGGCGCCACCTGATCCACGGCGCGGCGTACGGGGCCCGGCCGGCGTACTGGGCCGGTCGGCGCACGGGCGCCGGATGCCTGCCGCGCGGAGCCACTAAGCTCGGTGCACATGGCGACTTTGCTGCTGTTGCGACATGGTGAGAGTGACTGGAACGCCAAAGGGCTGTTCACCGGGTGGGTCGACGTCGGCCTGTCCGACACCGGTGAGCAGGAGGCCCGGCGGGGCGGGCGGCTGCTCGCCGAGGCCGGGCTGCGGCCCGACGTGGTGCACACCTCGGTGCTGACGCGCGCGATCCAGACCGCGCATCTCGCCCTCGACTCCGCCGGCCTGCTGTGGCTGCCGGTGCGCCGCTCCTGGCGGCTCAACGAGCGCCACTACGGCGCGCTGCAGGGCAAGAACAAGGCGCAGACCCGGGCGGAGTTCGGCGACGAGCAGTTCATGCTGTGGCGCCGCTCCTACGACGTGCCGCCGCCCCCGATCGACGACGACGACCAGTACGCCCAGACGGGCGACCGGCGTTACGCCCTGCTGCCGCCCGACCTGCTGCCCCGCACCGAGTGCCTCAAGGACGTCGTGGCGCGCATGCTGCCCTACTGGTACGACGCCATCGTGCCCGACCTCGCCGCGGGCCGCACGGTGCTGGTCACCGCCCACGGCAACTCGCTGCGCGCCCTGGTCAAGCACCTCGACGGCATCGACGACCAGTCGATCGCCGGGCTCAACATCCCGACGGGCATCCCGCTGCGCTATGAGCTCGACGAGCACTTCCGCCCGGTCAAGCCCGGCGGCGAGTACCTCGACCCCGAGGCGGCGGCGGCCGCGATCGAGGCCGTGGCCAACCAGGGCCGCTAGCCCGGCAGACCGGCGACCGGCGGGCCGCGATCAGGCGGAGGTGCCGGGCCGGTCCCCGGCTACCGGGTAGACCACGTCGTGCGCCAGGCGCACGACGTGGTCGGCGTACCGCTCGTAGCAGCGCCCGATCAAGGTGATGCCGATGGCCGGCTCGATGCCGTGCGGCCGGTCCGTGGTGAGCAGCGCTCGCAGCGGCCGCCGGTGCAGGCGGTCCATGGCGTCGTCGTCGGCGTCGAGTTCGGCGGCCCGCCTCGGCGTCGCGCGTCGTGACGCACGCGCGCCGGTCTCGGTGATCATCCGCTCGGCGACCCGGTCCATCTCCACGATGTGGTCGCGCGGCTCCGGCGAAATCGGCGACTCGGGGCGCCGCATCCGCGCGATCTTGGCGGCGGGCTCGGCGAGGTCGCCCATGCGCTCCAGGTCGGCGGCCCTCCGCAGCGCGGTGACGATCAGCCGCAGGCCGACGGCCACCGGCTGCCGCGTGGCCGTCAGCGCGAAGATCGACGTCTCGATGTCCTGATAACGCCGGTCGATCACGTCGTCGGCGAGGCGCAGGTCGGCGTCGACCGGCTCCGTGTCGGCCTTGGCCAGGGCGGACCGGACCAGGGGCCGGGGCAGATGACCGAGAACCGTCCAGTAGGTGAACATTCCGGGAATAAACCCACTTCAGGGGACTTATCGCCTATTTCTCCCGCCTAGCATCGAGAGCGTGAAGCAAGCGAGCCGGGGGAGGGGCGGGTGAACGATCTGCCGGCCATCCTCATCGCACTGGCGGGGTTCCTGCTGGGGGCGTTCGTGACGGCGTCGGGGCGCGGACAGGCCGGCAGACGTCACAGCACACCCGAACCCGACGCCCGGCACACCCTCCCACCCGGCGTGGCCTCGGTGCTCGCCGTGCTGCCCTCCTCGGCCGTCGTCCTCGACGCCGAGGACACCGTGCTGCGCGCCAGCACCGCCGCCCGCGCCCTCGGCCTGGTGCGCGGCGACCACCTGATCCCCGCCGAGCTGCTGGCCATGGCCCGCCGCGTACGCCGCGACGGCGAGATCCGCGAAGGCGAGATCGAGGTGGCCGGGCAGCGGTTCGGCCAGGACACCACGAGCTTCGCCGTACGCGTCGCGCCCCTCGGCGCCCACGGCCAGGTGCTCGTGCTCGCCGAAGACCAGACCGAGGCGCGCCGGGTCGAGGCCGTGCGCCGCGACTTCGTCGCCAATGTCAGCCACGAGCTCAAAACCCCCGTGGGCGCGCTCAGCCTGCTCGCCGAGACCGTGCAGGAGGCCGCCGGCGACCCCGAGGCCGTGCGTCGCTTCGCCACCCGCATGCGGCACGAGTCGGCCCGGCTCACCTACCTCGTCCAGGATCTGATCACGCTGTCGCGCATCCAGGGCGGCGAGGCCATCCCCACCCCCGGCCAGGTCGCCATCGACGACGCCGTCCACGACGCCATCGACCGCTGCACCACCCGCGCGTCCGCCAAAGGCATCACGCTGGCCACCGGCGGCACCGAAGGACTGCGCATCTGGGGCGACGAGGACCTGCTCGCCACCGCGCTGCGCAACCTCATCGACAACGCCATCGCCTACAGCCCCGACCACACCCGAGTGGTGGTGAGCGTCCGCCCCGCCGGCGACATGGTCGAGGTGAGCGTCACCGACCAGGGCATCGGCATCCCCGAATCCGCCCAGGAGCGCATCTTCGAGCGGTTCTTCCGCGTCGACGCCGCGCGGTCGAGGGCCACCGGCGGCACCGGCCTCGGCCTCGCCATCGTCAAACACGTCGCCGCCGCCCACGGCGGGGATGTCACGGTCTGGAGCAAGGAAGGCTCCGGATCCACCTTCACCCTCCGCGTGCCGGCCTTCGGCGGCATGGCGATAGCGGTGCCGCACCGCGCCGACCCCAGCCACGACGATTCGATGGAGGCCGCCCCATGACCCGCGTTCTCGTGGTCGAGGACGAAGAGTCGTTCTCCGACGCCCTGTCGTACATGCTCCGCAAGGAGGGGTTCGAGGTCGCCGTCGCCGCGACCGGGCACGAGGCGCTGGACAGCTTCGACCGGGGCGGCGCCGACCTCGTGCTGCTCGACCTGATGCTGCCGGGCCTGCCCGGCACGGAGGTCTGCCGGTCGCTGCGGCAGCGCTCCCAGGTACCGGTGATCATGCTGACCGCCAAGGACAGTGAGATCGACAAGGTCGTCGGCCTCGAACTCGGCGCCGACGACTACGTCACCAAGCCCTTCTCGTCGCGTGAGCTGGTGGCCCGCATCCGCGCCGTGCTGCGCCGCCAGGGCGACACGGCCCGGCCCGACGACGCGGTGCTCGCCGTCGGGCCCGTCCGCATGGACGTCGACCGGCACGTCGTGTCCGTCAGGGGACAGGACGTGCGGCTCCCGCTGAAGGAGTTCGAGCTGCTGGAACTGCTGCTGCGCAACGCCGGCCGGGTGCTGACCCGGGGCCGGCTCATCGAACTGGTCTGGGGCGCCGACTACGTCGGCGACACCAAGACCCTCGACGTGCACGTCAAGCGGCTGCGGGCCAAGATCGAGACCGATCCCGCCGACCCCCGCTGCATCCTCACGGTCCGCGGCCTCGGCTACAAGTTCGACCCCGTGGAGTCCTGACCGGCCGCAGCCACCCGCCGCGCCACCGGCCGCCGCCCGGCCGGCCCGTGCCGCTCCCGGCGCGGGCCGATCTTCCCGGCGCGCACGACTGTGCCAGGCGCACGACTTTGCCGGGGCGGCCCCGTCCGTGGCCTGCGCAGAAGCCCGCCCCGGCCGGGCGTTTATCGCCTCGCGGCACCCGGTTTGCGACAGCACGCGGAAGGTGGTGCGAAACCGGGTCATCAGCCCTATCACAGGGGACAACGCATATGATGGAAGGGTTGTCAAGCCCTAAAATGAGGCGTTGACCTGCAGTTATGTTGATTTCACTGTTCCGGGAGTCTGCCGCGACGTGGTACTCTGGAGTACAGCGGAAGGGGTACTTGTCACATGACTTTCCAGGTCGGCGACACTGTCGTCTACCCCCACCATGGGGCTGCTCGGATCGAAGCCATCACGACCCGCACCATTAAGGGCGAAGAGAAGACCTACCTGGTGCTCAAGGTCGACAAGGGCGACCTTACCGTCCAGGTGCCCGCCGATAACGCTGAGCTCGTCGGGGTGCGAGACGTTGTCGGCCAGGAAGGGCTTGAGCGTGTCTTCGACGTGCTGCGCATGCCGCACACCGAAGAGCCCACCAACTGGTCCCGCCGCTACAAGGCCAACCTTGAGAAGCTCGCGTCCGGCGACGTCAACAAGGTGGCCGAGGTCGTTCGCGACCTGTGGCGACGCGACAAGGAGCGCGGGCTGTCCGCGGGCGAGAAGCGCATGCTGGCCAAGGCGCGGCAGATCCTGGTGAGCGAACTGGCGCTCGCCGAGAAGACCAACGAAGACAAGGCAGAGGCGCTCCTCGACGAGGTTCTCACCTCCTGAGCGTCACCGAAGCCGTGATGAACCTGCCTAGGGTGGGCATCGGAGTCGATGTCCACCCTTTCGCATCCGGCCGCGAGCTGCACCTCGCCGGCCTGCACTGGCCCGGAGAAACCGGCCTCGCCGGCCACTCCGACGGTGACGCCGCCGCCCACGCCGCCTGCGACGCCCTGCTGTCCGCAGCCGGCCTCGGCGACATCGGCGGCCTGTTCGGCACCGCCGACCCCCGATGGGCCGGCGCCTCCGGCGCCACCCTCCTCGAAGAAGCCGCCCGGCGCGTCCGCTCCGAGGGCCTCGCCATCGGCAACATCGCCGTCCAGATCATCGGCAACCGGCCGAAACTGGCGCCCCGCCGAGCCGAGGCCGAAAAAGCCCTGTCCGCGGCCGTCGGCGCCCCGGTCAGCCTCAGCGCCACCACGACCGACGGTCTCGGCCTCACCGGCCGCGGCGAAGGCATAGCCGCCATCGCCACCGCCCTCGTCATCCCCGGCCACCCCGGCCCGGCCTGACCCGGCATTCATGCCCAACCGGTCGCCCTGCCGGAGCGGAGACAACCACCCGTGACACGGCGGCGTCGAACAGATGCGAGATCCGGCGAGCCGTCCCGGCGGCCCGCAGTCCCGGGCGGCGGCCTGGAACCGGCGCGGAGAAAGGCCGCCCCCACCCGCGGCAAGCCGTCCGAGCCCGCCACCTCCCCCATCGCCCGGCGCGATGTGACGCTGCGCTGAACAGGGAGTTCACCCTTCAGTGGGATTAACCCGCCGAAGCAGGGTAGCCACCTGGCACAGCATGAGGGAGCCATCCCTCAGGCGGGAGGTTGATATGACCATCGAGTCCATCATCGGCGCCATCATCATCGGTGCCGTGATCGGCGCCATCGGCCGCTTGCTGCTCCCGGGCCGTCAGCCGATCGGCTGGATCCTCACGATCCTGGTGGGCATCGTCGCCGCCATCATCGGCACGGCGATCGCCCAGGCCGTCGGCGTCACCACCACGCCAGGGATCGACTGGATCGAACTGGTCCTGCAGATCGTCCTGGCCATCGTCGGCGTCGCCATCGTCGCCGGCATCCGCGGCAGAGGCAGACGAACCCGAGTCTGACCACACGTCACCTCGCGAGCCCCGCCGCGCCCGGCACCGACGGGGCTCACCCCGTCCCCCCACAAGCCGGCACCGCTCCACCGCCCGACGCCCCGGCATCGCCCCACCGTGCCCATGCCGCCCATCGCCGCCCGGCTCCCACGACCTGGTGCGGGCAGATCGGCACCGATCGCCCGGGCACGGCCCCGGCGTGCCCGTCCACCAATGGCCGCCAGGCGGTGAGGTGGCTCCGGTGACCGCCGACCGAACGGCGGGCTGACCGAGCGGTGGGCCGGCTGAGCGGTGGGCCGGGCGAGCGGTGGGCCGGCTGAGCGGTGGGCTGGGCGAGCGGTGGGCTGGGCGAGCGGCGGGCCGACCGAGCGGCGGATCGGCCGAACGGCGGGAGTGCCCCACCCTGGCGAGGTGCTCTACCGAGGCCGCCCGGAGCAGTCGATCGCGCCTCCGGGCCCGGGGAGCCGCTCAGTCCACCGGTGGCCGAGGGGTGCTTCTCACCCGGCTGGACGGCGGCGCGGCGACCGACGACTCGTCCCGAGCGCTCTCGCCGCCCTCCTCGACCCCTTGCGCCGCCGTTTCGGCACCGACCGCATCGGTGCCCGTCTCCACCTCTGCGGCAGGTCCGTCAGAGACGCCCTCCAGGCCGGAGGCCGACCGCACCTCGGGCGTGACCGCGTCGTCCGACCGCACCTCGTCACCACCGGCCCGCTTCCGCGCGGTGCGCTGCCGGCGCGGCCGCTTCGCCTTGACGGGAACGGTAGGCGACTCGCTCGCCACGTCCTGCGTATCCGGCGCCTCGCCGGAGCCACCCTCACCACGTGAACCACTCGAAGCGGCCGGACCTGGATGAACGAGAACATCGTCTCCGCCACCGCGTACGAGATCACCCCACCGGATCGGCCGCGTAGGCCCCTCGGTTTCCACCGGACCGGCGCCCTCCCGGCTGTCCTGCTCGACGGCCGAAGACGCTTCCCGTATGTCCCGGGCCTCCTCGGCAGCGGGAACGGGCTCCACGGAAACGGGGGCGGACTCCCGTTGAACGGCACCTTCAGCAGGGAGGGCACTTTCAGCGGAGGCGGCACCTTGGGCGAACTCCGCAGCGGCGAGTTCGTCCCGCCCTGTCCCATGTTCGCCGGTGCCGTGCTCGTCGGCGCCGGGCCCGCCACTG
The DNA here is from genome assembly GCA_044507605.1 of Actinomycetales bacterium. GTDB lineage: Bacteria > Actinomycetota > Actinomycetes > Streptosporangiales > Streptosporangiaceae > Thermopolyspora. The sequence continues at coordinate 51,439 of JBIQJI010000040.1, forward strand.
ACCCGGTCGCCGCCAGACCCGTCGTCGACCGCAGGGGCGGCGACGGCCGGAGCGGAACCGGACGCGGCTTCGGGGGCCCGCTCGACGGTGGCTTCGCCGCTCACGTCCTCGGCCACCGGACCGCGGCCTTGACCGGATTCGCGTGCCTTCCGCGCGATCGCGCCTGCGCCGTCCCCTCCATCGTCTCCGCCGTCTCCCCGAGGTGCGTCTCCGCCTGACCCGTCTCCCGGCGCACGTCGCTCCGCCCCGAGGGCGTCGGATCCGGGCCCGTCCGCTCCAGGACCGCCCGTTCCGGGCCCGCCCGCCCGTACGCCGCCCGGCACGGAGCGCTCCGGCACTTGGCCGCCCGGCACCGGGTCACCCGCCACGGGGCCGCCCGCCACGGGGCCGCCGGCCACAGGACGACTCGGTGCGGGACGCCCCGGCGTGGCCTCCGTCGCCTCTTCGGCCTCCTCCGGCTCGGCACGAGGGGGCCTGGGGGAGGCGGGTCCACCATGCGGGGGCGCGAGGCGGACCGGTGCGGTGTCGAGATCAGGGTGATCCCGGCGCGGTTCCTCCCGATCAGGCCGATCAGGTCGGCCGTCGAACGGGACGATGTCGCCCTGGGCGTCCCCTCGGGGATGATCCGGCCGGTCGTAGGCCGCGCGCCTGGCCTGCGCGTGCTTGACGAGGAGCAGCAGGAGCCACAGGCCGATGGCGAGCATGGCCCAGGGCAGGATGGCGAGGACGATGGCGCCCTGGCGCACGTCGAACGTCATCCCGGCGGCCATGGCGACGCCGGACAGGCCGGCGGCGGCCAGCAGCACCAGGAGCACCAGGCCGGCCTGCAGCCGTACGATCAGGCGGGCGGTGCGCAGCAGCAGGAAGGCGATCAGCGCGATCACCAGCAGCGCGTCGAACGTGGCCGGGTACAGGTACGCGAGGTCGGGCCGTGCGTCGGAGCGGACGGCCAGGATGCGCAGGTCGTCGAAGGACAGCACGCATGCGGCCGCGGCGAGTCCGGCGACCGCGAGCCCGGCGACGGCGATCGCGACCCGCCGCAGCGCCAGCGCGAAGCCGTTCGGCTCGGTGGCGGACGGGTGCTGTGCGGAGGGCATTGCCATCATGGGGGAGTACGCTTTCATGGTTCTTGGCAGAGTACAGAACCATCGATGACCCGCCGGGTTACGACGCGGCCGAGTTCACGTGGCCAGGCGCTACCCGGACCGATCCGTGGCGGTGCGCCGGGCGGTCAGGTGGCCTGTGCGGGGCCCGTAAGGCGTTAGCCTTGCCTTTGTGAGCTTGTATCTCCATGACACCAGCACGCGTACGGTCCGTGAATTCGTTCCGGTCGAGCCCGGCCGGGTCTCGATTTACCTGTGTGGTGCGACCGTACAGGCTCCACCGCATATCGGGCATATTCGGTCCGGCGTCAATTTCGACGTGCTTCGGCGCTGGCTGATCCGGTCCGGCTACGACGTCTGGTTCTGCCGCAACGTCACCGACATCGACGACAAAATCATCAGGGTGGCGGCCGAAGAGGGCGTGCCCTGGTTCGTGATCTCCGAGCGTAACCAGCGCCGTTTCACCTGGGCGTACGACACGCTCGGCTGCCTGCCGCCGACCGTCGAGCCGCGAGCCACCGGCCACATCCCGGAGATGATCGAGCTGATCGGCCGGCTCATCGACAAGGGCCACGCCTACGCTTCGGGCGGCGACGTCTACTTCGACGTGGTCTCCTACGCCGAGCATTACGGCAAGCTGTCCAACCAGCGGCTCGAACACATGCGCGCCGCCGCCGACACCGACAACGAGTCCCTCAAGCGCGACCCGCGCGACTTCGCGCTGTGGAAAGGCGCCAAGCCCGGCGAGCCCACCTGGCGCACCCCGTGGGGGCCCGGCCGCCCCGGCTGGCACCTGGAGTGCTCGGCGATGGCCACCAAGTATCTTGGCTCCACCTTCGACATCCACGGCGGCGGCCTCGACCTGGTCTTCCCGCACCACGAGAACGAGCTCGCCCAGTCGCAGGCCGCAGGCGACGGCTTCGCCCGCTACTGGATGCACAACGGCCTGCTCAACATGGGCGGCGAGAAGATGAGCAAGTCGCTCGGCAACTCGCTGCTGGTGCCCGAGATGCTGAAAAAGGTCCGCGCCGTCGAGCTGCGCTACTACCTCGTCGCCGCCCACTACCGCTCGGCGCTCGACTACTCCGACGAGGCGCTGCGCGAGGCCGCCACCGGCTACCGCCGCATCGAGGGCTTCGTCACCCGCGCCGCCGAGGTGACCCACGGCGCCGCCACCGACACCCCGGCACCGCTGCCGCAGGCGTTCGTCGACGCCATGAACGACGATTTGGGCGTCCCCCAGGCCCTCGCGGTGGTCCACGACATGGTACGCGAGGGCAACGTCGCCCTGGCCGAAGGCGACAAGGAACGCCTGGCCCTCCTGCTCGCCCAGACCCAGGCCATGCTCGACGTCCTCGGCCTCGACCCCCGCTCCGACCAGTGGCGCGCGTCCGGCGACGACGCCGCCCTCCGCTCCACGGTCGACGCCCTGGTCTCGTTGGCCCTGGAGCAACGCCAGGCCGCCCGCTCCCGCAAGGACTACGAGGCCGCCGACGCCATCCGCGCCCGCCTCGCCGCCGCCGGCATCGTCGTCGAAGACACCCCCCAAGGCACCCGCTGGGAGCTGGCGCAGTAACGCCGGCACCTCGACCTGCCCGGGCAGGCCCTCGCGCTCTGCCTCGGGCACACAACCGCACACCCGGCCGACGACTGCGAGACCGCGCGGCGGCGGACGCACGGCACCGCCCGGTGCCGTAAACCGCGAGGTGTGCCGCGCCGTCGGCAGGCCCCGCCGCCGGAGCCTCCACCAATGCGGCGGCCCGATCGGACCGCAAACCGGCGCCGACATGGCGAGGGCGAGAAGGCGGCGCACCGCGCCTCCAGCACGCGAAACCACGGCAGAACCAAAGCCCACCGCACGGCATCCGCCGCGTGCGCTGACCCCGGCTGACCCCAATGCCGCCGGTTCCCACGGCCGCCGTACCTTTTCTCCTCCGCGAGCCCAGTACGCTTGACCGCATGGCTGGCGGTGGCAGAAGTGCGGGCAGGCCCGCGAAGAAGAAGGGCCCGGCCAAGGGCTCGGGCGGGCGTGGGCGGCGCGGCCTGGAGGGCCGGGGCGCCACGCCACCCGCCCACATGCGGCACTGGTACAAGGACAGGCAGCGCGGCTCGGCGGGAGCGGCCAGGCAGCCCGCCCCCAAGCAGCCCCGCACCAAGCGCCCCGACGCCCCCGAGGTCGTCGGCGGCCGCAACCCGGTCGTGGAGGCGCTGCGCGCGGGGGTGCCCGCCAGCGTGCTCTACGTGGCCCAGCGCATCGACAACGACGACCGCGTACGCGAGGCCATCAAGACGGCCACGGCCCGCGGCATCGCCCTCCTCGAAGTCACCCGGAGCGAGCTCGACCGCCTGACGGAAAGCAACATCCACCAGGGCCTGGCCCTGCAGATCCCCCAGTACGAGTACGCCCACCCCGACGACCTGGTCCGCGCGGCCACCGACGCCGCCGAGACCCCCCTGATCGTGGCCCTCGACGGCGTGACCGACCCCCGCAACCTTGGCGCCATCGCCCGCTCGGCGGCGGCCTTCGGCGCCCACGGCCTGGTCGTCCCGGCCCGCCGCTCGGCCGGTGTCACCGCCACGGCCTGGAAGACCTCGGCCGGCGCCCTGGCCACCCTCCCCGTGGCCCGTGCCGCCAACCTGACCAGCGCCCTGCGCGAATACCGCGACCAGGGCCTGTTCGTCGTCGGCCTCGACGCCGACGCCCCCATCGACATCGCCGATTCCACCCTGGCCACCGAGCCCCTGGTCTTGGTGATCGGCTCGGAGGGCAAGGGCCTGTCCCGCCTGGTCCGCGACCACTGCGACGAGCTCACCCGCATCCCCATGACCGCCGCCACCGAGTCCCTCAACGCCAGCGTGGCCGCGAGCATCGCCCTCTACCAGACCACCCTCCTCCGCCACGCCGACAAACCCCGGTGACGCCGCCTCCCCGTCCCGACTAAACTCACCATCACCAGCCGACGTAGCTCAATCGGCAGAGCAGCTGTCTTGTAAACAGCAGGTCAGGGGTTCGATTCCCCTCGTCGGCTCCCAGCTCAAAGGCCCCTTGCGATCAAGCAAGGGGCCATTCTGCTAACGCCGTTACCAACAGCCCAATTGACGCATCACCTGACCCACCAAGACCTTCATCGCTTCAGCGAAGATGCAAGCTCGCCGAGGACGACAGTGATCATTTACGCCACCGGCCTCGAACGGGTGCTGGGCCATCTCCCAGCCGTCGACCGGCCTTCGACAATTCGGTGATCATGGCGCGGAGAATCGACTACTACGACGACCCGGACGCCCCGCCCGCCAACAGCCTGGTGCCGTCCGTCAACGTCGTGGTCGCCAACGACGCCGGCGACATCCTGCTGATCCGCCGCTCCGACAACGACAACTGGGCCGTCCCCGGCGGAGCCATCGACCTGGGCGAATCCCTCCCCCAGGCAGGCGTTCGCGAGACCCGTGAAGAGACCGGCATCGACTGCGAGATCACCGGCCTGGTCGGCATCTACACCGACCCCCGCCACGTGATCTACTACACCTCTGACGGCGAGGCCCGCCAGGAGTTCTCCATCGTGCTCACCGCCCGCCCCACCGGCGGCACCCCCACCCCCAGCGACGAATCCCGCGAAGTCCGCTGGGTCCCCCGCGACCAGATCGGCTCCTATCCGATGGACCGGTCGATGCGAATGCGCATCGAGCACTACCTGGCCGACACCGGCCGCCCGCACATCGGAGTTTGCGGCTGACATGACCGGTTGCCGATGAACCGCGGGTCAGGTGTTCCAATCCCCAGGTCGGCTCGTGCCGCCCGGCGAACCGCGTGGCCGTCCGCTCCTGCGCGTGGTGTGGCCACGTCGTGGGGGACCGGGGGAGGCCGACGGTTACGGACGCCGTGCCTGAGTGTCCTGGCCGCAGGGCCGTGCCGCGTCGCGGGCGTGCGGGCCGTGGCCGTCGCGATCAGGTGGGGTATTCGGGGGCAATCTGTATGATCTTGGACAGTCCTCGTGTCACCACATCATTGGAGTTGCGGGTTGCCCGATCTTTCTCGTGACCGGCTGCGAGTGTTGGTGGACTCTCCGGTGTTTCAGCGTGTGGTCATCGCCACTATCGGGCTGAACGCGGTCACGCTCGGGCTTGAGACGTCGCCTGCGTTCTACGACCGGTACTTCACCGTCCTCGCCGCGACCGAGTGGGCCATCATCACGGTCTTCACGGTGGAGATCCTGGTGCGGATCGCCGCGCACGGTAAGGCGTTCTTCCGTGACCCCTGGAACTGGTTCGACTTCGTGATCGTCGCCGTTGCCCTGGTGCCGGCTTCGGAGTCGCTGTCGATCCTGCGGCTGTTCCGGTTCCTGCGCGTGCTGCGGCTGATCTCTGTGGTGCCGAGCATGCGGCGGGTGGTCTCGGCGTTGTTCACCGCGATCCCGGGGCTGGCCTCGATTCTGGTGCTCCTGCTGCTGTCGCTGTACGTCGCGGCGGTCATCGGCGAGCAGTTGTTCCACCGGGTTGCCCCGCAGCACTTCGGGGACCTCGGCAGGTCGTTGTTCACGATGTTCACGGTGCTCACGGTGGAGGGCTGGCCACAGATCGCCGAGGACGTGATGGCCAAAGAGCCGATGGCCTGGTTGTTCTTCGCCACGTTCATCGTCGTCACGGCCTACTTCGTCCTCAACCTGCTCATCGGCGTCATCGTTTCCGCGATGGAGGCCGAGGTCAACTCGGTCAGGTGGAAGGAAGACCAGCAGCTGGAGCTGGAGCAGCACCAGGCGGTCATGCGGGAGATCCGCGCGCTCCATGACAAGATCGAACGCCTGGAGTCCGCCCTGGCGGTGCCCACGAACGCCGGGCCGCGGGAGGACCCTGGCTGAGGACCCCGGCTGAGGGAACACGGGCTCGATCGGTTCTGGACTGGGGCGGGGACTTCTCGTGGTTCTGCTTCAGTGCTGGACTGTGCCCGCGAGCGGTCCGGTCGGGCGTCGACGGGCGGGGCCCTGCTCAAGACGAGGTGATCGGTCGGCGGGACCCTGGGTGACGATGGGGTTCGTGTCGATAGGACGAGGTGGTTCGGCCGTGATCGGTGGTGTTTCCGCTGATCAGTTGTCCGCGATGCGGCCTATGAGCATGGGGCGGTCGAGCAGGTCCGGTGTGAACGGTACTCCGGTGACCTTTGCCGCCAACGCGAATGCTCTTGGCAGGGCGGTGGAGCAGTTGTCGTCGTAGGCGGTGTCCCAGGCGGCGTCGTCCTTCGGCTTGTCCAGCCCCATGCCCAGTTCGCGCATGTAGCCGTTGAGCCGGTCCGGGTCGGAGCCGAACCGCTCGTAGGGGAAGAGCGGGCTGTACTCGGTGACCATGGTGCCGTCGATGGCGTACTCGAAGCTGTCTTCGGCGTAGTCGTGCCTGGTGATCGCCAGTACCTCGCAGCCTTGCGACAGCTCGGTCAGCATCTCAGGGACCGTGACCGTCCAGCCGTAGGGTTCGATGACCACGCACCATTCTCCGGCCTGAAACACACCGACGTGGCCGCCGCGGTCACCGCCGGCCGTCTCCATGATGTACTCGTGCGCTTTTTCGCCGAGTGTGTCGAAGGTCGACTCCTGGCCGGAGTCTTCGCCGCGAGTGAAGCGGCGTAGCACCGCCTCGGGATCGAGCCCGCGGAAAAAGGCCACGCTGAAGATATCGTCCAGCCGTCCGTCGCTCTCGGTTTCGCGTGCGTTGCCCTGGAGCCACTGGAACGGGGCGAGGGGGTCGGTCGTCGTCATGGGGACACAGTGGCAGGGCGCACCGACATGGTGATGGCTGGAGGGTGTCGAAAATTTGTGCGAAATTAGCTAATCTGCTGCTTGTTCGTTCAGAAATGTACGGAAGGGGCGATGGGGATGGCGCGGCTGTGGAAGGAATTTCGGGCCATCGATGTGGGGGATGGCGGGGATGGGCGGTGGG
>JBIQJI010000163.1:0-1647 GCA_044507605.1 Actinomycetales bacterium
TTGTTCGCCTCGAGGTTCTCGTAGAGCAGCATCCAGGTGAAGCCCGCGGCCGGGTAGCCATCGGGGGCCTCGGTGTCGGTCACGAGGATGCGCGTGTCGGCCGGCAGCTCGACGTCGGCCGCCAGCGAGGTCGCCTGCAGGCTGGGCTCGATGACGTTGCCTGACTTGTTGACCAGGTAGGCGTAGGAGATGTCGTTGAGCACGGCGTAGACGAGGCTGTTGTAGCCGATCGCGCCGGGGGTGTTCTGCACGACGCCGGCGACGCCCTCGTTGCCGTTGCCGCCGATGCCAGTCGCCCAGTCGACCGCGGTGCCGGAGCCGATCCTCTCGGCCCACTGCGGCGAGGACTTGCTGAGGAAGCTCGTCCAGATGTTGGTGGTGCCGGAGCCGTCGGAGCGGTGGACGACGGTGATGGGCAGCCCGGGCAGACGCGCGTCGGGGTTGAGCTCGGCGATCGCGGGGTCGTCCCAGCGGGTTATGTCGCCGAGGAAGATGTCGGCGAGCGTCCGGCCGTCGAGCACGAGGCCCGTGGAGACGCCGGGCACGTTGTAGGTGGCCACCACGTCGCCGAGGGTGATCGGCAGGTTGAACGCCGTGCCGCCGCCGGCCGCTGCGATGGCGGCGAGCTGCTCGTCGTTGAGGAAGGCCTCGGTCATGCCGAACATGACCGTCTGCTCGGTGAACTGGCGGATGCCGCCGCCCGAGCCGATCGCCTGGTAGTTCACGACGACCTGCCCGCCGGTGAGGTCGCGGTAGTCGTCTGCCATGGACGTGACGAGGGGGGCCGGGAAGGTGGCGCCGGCGCCGAGCAGCTCGACCGTCTGGGCGGTGGCCAGCGGCAGGGCGGCTAGCACGAAGAGGGCTGCGAAGATCGTTGGCTTGCGCATGCGGGGTTCCTCCTGTGGCGCCCGGGCGGGTCGACGGCAGGTCGACGCGGGCTCGGGCGCAGGCGCGGCCACCGGCTGTGCCGGCGCCGGCCTTCTGACTCAAGGCTAAGGAGGCGATGTCAGCGTTCTGTCATGCCTGCGCGGGAGAGCTCCGGCTTGAACTTGCCCACCTTGAGCTCGATGACCACGTCACTACGCCTCTGCGAAGGCGCGCATGTGCTTTGAGGATCCTGGGCGAGAACCCTTTCATCTCAGGGAAGGCCGACCGCCGGTCCTGCGACAAGCGCTCGATCACCTTCGCGCCCCACCCCCGCTCGGCTTGCCGCGCCAAGATGTCACGTCCGATCTGCCAGTAGAGCAGGACCAGCTCGCGGTTCACCGCTATCGCCGCCCGTCGCTGGGCGGAGTGAATCGGCGTCTTCAACTCGGTCAGCCACTCGGCGTAACCGTCGGGCGGCGCGGTCAGACCCGCGGGCTTGTCAGTCATGCGGCTTCGCCGAGACGGGCCAGCTCTCTCACCGTCATCGGTGGGTACGTCTTCCCCGGACTGAAGATCTCGTGCTTCTCGACCCCGGCGTAGAGGCTGCCCTCCGCCGAGAGGGACGCAGCACCTGCACAAGGAAAGGGCCGCGAGCCCATGACAGGCCACGGCCCTAAGCTGTCCACCTGGCGGGAGTCGCCTGACGTCAGTCCAGGAAGTCCCGCAGCTTGCGCGTCCGGCTCTCGTGGTACTTGAGCTTGCGCAGCGCCTTGTTCTCGA
>JBIQJI010000164.1:0-1644 GCA_044507605.1 Actinomycetales bacterium
CTTGAGGAAGCGTTTCAGGTGCTCATCCAGGCTTCCAACCTTGGCATCTACCGAGGTGACTGGTCAGGTCCGCTAGAGGTGTCCGATTTGAACCCAGTGGCCTGACTGTCGATCATGGTGTGGTGCCCGCTGCTGACAAGCCCTCCTATGACGAGCTGGCGGCGCTGGTGGTGGAGTTGTCGGCTCGGCTGGAGCGGGCGGAGGCCCGGATCGCCGAGCTTGAGGCGCAGTTGGGGAAGAACTCTTCGAACTCCTCCAAGCCGCCGTCGTCGGATGGGTCGGCCAAGCCGCCGCCGAAGTCGTTGCGGGGGAAGAGTGGCCGGCGGCCGGGCGGGCAGGCCGGGCACCGGGGGCAGACGTTGTGCCAGGTTGCCGAGCCTGATCGGCGGGTGCGGCATGAGCCTGGCCGGTGCTGGGGCTGCGGCGGGGGCCTGTCGGGCGCGGCCGGGGCCGGCGTGGAGCGGCGCCAGGTGTTCGACCTTCCGGAAATCCGTGTCAGGGTGACCGAGCATCAGCTGGTCAAGCGGCGGTGCGGGTGCGGGACGGTGACCCGCGCGGACGCCCCGGCGGGGGTGGATGCGCCGGTGCAGTACGGCCCGAACGTCACGGCGATCGTCGTCTATCTGTACGTCGGTCAGTTCCTGTCCAAGGACCGCACCGCGCGTGCGCTGGCCGAGCTGTTCGGCACGCCGGTCTCGGCTGGGACGGTCGCGGCGATGACGGCGCGGGCGGCCGCGGGGCTGGGGCGAGCGGGCGGGTTCACCGAGCAGATCCGTGCCCGGCTCGCCCGTGCCGATGTGGTGCACTTCGACGAGACCGCGCTGCGGGTCGCGGGTCGGCTGCGGTGGGTGCACTCGGCCTCGACGGGCAAGTACGTGCTGATCACGGTGCACGGCAAGCGCGGGGTCGAGGCGATGGACGCCGCCGGGGTGCTGCCGCACTTCGGTGGGGTCGCGGTGCACGACGGGTGGGCGCCCTATGACACCTATGACCAGGCCACGCACGCTCGCTGCAACGCCCACGTCCTGCGCGAGCTGCAGGCCGTCCTGGACCACCACAACGCAGCCGGCGGCGAAGGTGTCTGGTGCTGGGCGGTTCAGGCCGCCGACGCCCTGCGCACCATGAAACGCCTGGTAGAGGCCTCGCTCGCCCGCGACGGCACCCTGGACGGCCTGGATGGGGCGAAGATGGCCGCGGCCAAGCACGCCTTCCGCTCCGCTGCCCGCCTGGGTGTGAAGGCGACCGCGGCCCGGGCCACCAGCCTGGAGAAAGACCACAACGCGCTGGCTCGCCGGCTGCTGGAACGCCACGACGATCATCTACGGTTCACCGTGGACGCGCGGGTGCCGTTCGATAACAACGCGGCAGAACGCGAGATCCGGATGATCAAGATCAGGCAGAAGGTCTCGGGCTGCCTGCGCACCCTCACCGGAGCCGAACAATTCTGCGTCATCCGCTCCTACCTGGCCACCACCGCCAAGCACGGCATCGGTCTCCTGGACGCACTCACCCAGCTCGCCCTCCGACGCCCCTGGTCGCCCTCCACCGCCTGAAACAGCTCACACGTTCTCAAGTAGCTGACCAGTCACCTACCGAGTACGCGCTGCCGATCAGTACCCGGCCGCAGATCGGTTGTGCGTTACG
>JBIQJI010000118.1:0-10144 GCA_044507605.1 Actinomycetales bacterium
CCCTCCGCCTCAACCAGGCCCTCCCCACCCCCTCCCGTTGATGGACCACCACCCACCCTCCCACCCGCGACCAGGAAGAACACCACGATCACCTGGACTCACAGCACGATCGCAGTGACCCGTCCGTCGCAAAGAGCCACGTTGCCCTCCGGATCCGACGTCAGCACCGTCACGGCCCAGAACCGCCAAAGCAGTGGCACAGAGCATGGCGTCAATCGCGTACTTGTGCCCGCCCAGGCCCGCATCGCCGAGCAAATCCACGGCATGGCGAGCGATCGCCTCACTGACCGGTTCGACGACAATACGGGACATCGTCCACTCCAAGAGCAGACGCTCAATGCAGCGGTGGACCACTTCCACAAGGGTGGCCGCAATGGTGATGACACGCACGCCATCGGCACGGCCAAGCGCGAGCCAGGTGGTCACCTCCAGCGACATCGTGATCGAATACTTCCCGGGTAGCCTCCAGACCGATAAGGACCACACGGCCTGAATCACGCCCACCCCCGGCGTCGTCGCGACCCCTCTCAGGGGCGATGAGGACCTGCCGTCTCAGAGCCTGGCAGCCGAAGACCCCGGTTGCGACCCCTCTCAGGGGCGATGAGGACCCGCGTCCACGGACCTGCCCCGCTACCAGAAAAGGTTGCGACCCCTCTCAGGGGCGATGAGGACCTTGCGCCGGTCGGCCTCGCGGGCCTTCAGCTTCGGTTGCGACCCCTCTCAGGGGCGATGAGGACGACGGCAAAAGAAGGCAAGGCCGCGGCCGTGCCCACGATGTTGCGACCCCTCTCAGGGGCGATGAGGACCGGTCTGAAGGGTTCCGGATCGTCGCGGTCAAGCCCGGGTTGCGACCCCTCTCAGGGGCGATGAGGACGGACATGCCTCAAAAGAAAAGTATGGCACAAGAGGTCAGGTTGCGACCCCTCTCAGGGGCGATGAGGACTCCATCAATGCGGGCATTGATGACTGCCGGCCCGGCTCTGTTGCGACCCCTCTCAGGGGCGATGAGGACGGGCGTCCCTCTCCATCTCGGCGGCCATGCACGTGTTGCGACCCCTCTCAGGGGCGATGAGGACGCGACACCGCGTTCGAGCCGTGGTGTGAGGTCTTGTTGCGACCCCTCTCAGGGGCGATGAGGACCCCAATGTAAAGCAGCAGGTGGGGTGGGTGGAAGGGCAGGGTTCTGAAGTGGGTTTTGCAGTGAACCTCCGGTAGTGCAGGAGAGCCGGGGGGTTTGCTGCAAAATTCGTTGCTCTTTGTGGTCTTGCTGTCACAGAATGTCGGTGGGGGAGGGTTGGGGGATGCCCCATTCTTGGCGGTCGGGGGTTGTGCCTGGGGGGAAGGTGAAGACCAGGACGCTGTCATAACCGGGGTCGATTACGCCTTTGACGCCATGGTGGAATTTGCGGAGTTGGGCTGGGCTGAGGTGGCCTTCGAAGACGCTTCGTTGGACGTGGTGAAGGTATTGGCGGCAGAGGCGGAGGATGGCCGGGTTGCGTTGGGCGAGGGTGTCGTAGACGACCACGATGTACACCTTTCACCACCAGATCCTGAACGGCTTGTACGGCGTGCCTTCGAGGCAGGTGCGGGTGAGTTGGAGGGCTTCCAGGTACAGCAGTTCGTCGTAGGCGACGTTGCGGCCGAGGGAGCGGTGCTGGACGGTGGTGGCGAGTTCGTCGCGGACGGTTTGGACGACGAGTTTGCGGCCGGTGTCGCTCAGCATGGCCTGGTTGACGTCGACGTCGAAGTGGGCGGGTTTGAGTTGGCCGCGGCCGGCGAGGCGGAGCAGGAGGCGTTCGGCGAAAAGGGGTTTGAAGACCTCGGCGAGGTCGAGGACGAGGGAGTGGCGTTGGCGTTCCATGCTGCTGTGCAGGAAGGACACGCCGGTGTGCAGCGGGGTGAGCCGGATGGAGGACAGCAGCCGGGCGTAGATGATGCCGTTCACGTAGCTGATGAAGGCGTTTCCGGCGTTTCGGGGTGGGCGGCGGCTGCGGCCGTTGAGTTGTAGCCAGCCGGGGAGGCGGGTGTCGAGGACGGCCCAGGCGGAGCGGCGGAAGGTGCCTTCGGCTCCCATGAGTTCTTCCCGGGTGGTGGCCTCGGCGATGCTGGATTCGAGAGAGGCCATGGGACGGGTGAGCAGTTTGCGGTCGATGACGCGGCGTACGTTGACGGCGGTGGCGGCGACGATGGAGCGGGCTATGCGGAGGGCGGCGGAGGGGTCGCCGGCGAGCCTGGCCTGGGCCAGGACGGTCTGTCCGGAGGTGCTGGTGTCGGCGGTCAGCAGGGAGCCCGCGTAGTCGCCGTAGTGGCTGAGGAAGTGGACGTTGATGCGATGCTGGTTGAGCAGCGCGATGACCGCGGTGTTGATGTCGACGGGTTCGCAGGCCACGATGTCCCGGACGTCCGTGACGGGGATGTGGACGGGTTTGCCGTCCGGGCGTTCGATGCGCAGCGACTGGTCTTTGCGGCGGATGCGGCAGGGCGTCGTGAGCCAGTAGGTTCGGGCTGCGGTGGGCATCAGTCGGTCCAGCAGTAGTCGAGGTAGGAGCAGCCGCGGCAGGCCGTGCGGGCGAGGCGCGGCGGGGATGTGGATGCGGCGACCACGGTGAGCACGTCGGTGATGTCGGTTTCGGCCTGGCGTGCGTCGTTTTCCGTGTACGGCAGGCGTGTGGTGCGGCGGGTCTTCGGGTAGTGCAGGATGCCTCCTTGGGCGTCGATGCCGACGGCGCGCAGGCGGTAGCAGTAGTGCCTGACCTGGGCCTGGTCGGCGGGGCTGGGCCCGGCGGACGATTTGATCTCGTGGACCCAGGCGGCGCCGTCGAGGTGGTCGAGCCGGGCGGCGCCGAGGTCCACCGGCGTGCTGCGGGTGTACGAGGTTTCGTGTACGGCTTCGCCGAGCTGGACGGCGTCGTTGAGGTGCTCGGGGCGTACGCCTCGGGCGTACAGCCACAGCTGTCGGCGGCAGTGGTACAGGTATTTCACGTGGACGCCGCCCACGTCGTCAGGCTTGATCAAGGGCGGTCTCCCTTCGGGCGGAACGCTTCGGGCCGGTTGCGAACCCCGGTGCCTGGCGCGGCGCAGGCCGCCTGCTGGTGATCACAGCACCTCGCCTGCCTGGTAGACGGTGCCGGCGGGGCCGTGGACGCGGCCCAGGCCCAGCCGCTCGTCGTAGTCGGCGTTGACGAGCCGTATGCCGAGTCTCTTCTCCCATTGGGTGAGCGGGGCCGCCCAATAGGGCAGCGGGATCAGGTACCGCTCGGCCAGCAGCCGGCCCGCCGCCGCGCTGTCGGGCACCTGGCCGAGGGCGGACTCGTAGGCGTCGCGGTCTTCGGCGAGCACGGCCTCGGTGCCGTCGAACAGTTCGTCGAAGCGTTCGGTGAGGTCGTCGCGGCTGTCGAAAGGGTGGGCGAAGCCGAGGAAGGCGTCGTCGAATTCCGTGACGTGCCGCATGACCTCGTCCTGCCAGGTTCGCCCCCAGGGCGACTCGTACACCTCGTTCAGCCAGTGGCGCGCGTGCCCCTCGTCGATGGCCTCGCCGTCGTGCCGGGTCAGGATGCCGCGGGCAAGTTCGACCGGCTCGCGTGGATACACCCCGTCCGCGTAGTCGCCGCCGCCACCCCTTCGCCGCCGGTACGCCGCCCGGTGGACGACGACGTCTGCGGGTGGCCGGGCGGCGACCCGGTTGACGCGGCCGAACCGTTGCAACAGCGCTTCCAGCGGCGCGTCGCCGGTGAAGAGGCGGTCGAAGTCGACGTCGAGGCTGACTTCGACGACCTGGGTGGCGACGACCAGGCCGGGCCGTCGTGCGCGGCCGACGCCGAAGTCCCGCATGATGGCGTCCTCCAGCTTCGACCTGTCCATGCGCCGGAATCGGGAGTGCAGCAGGTGGGCGGTCGCGGCGTACGGGGCGAGCTCGTCGAAGAGCAGCTGGGCGTCGGCGACGTTGTTGGCCACGACGAGCACCGCCTCGCCGTCCTCCAGCCGGGCGGTGATCTCCGCGATGCCGCCGGGGTCGGTGAGGTGCCGGTCGCGCAGGACGAGCCGGTGCCGGAGCGGCGCGCCGCTCGTGTCGGCCTCGACGAGGTGCGCCTTCTCGTCGAGGACGGCGCGGAACAGGCCGGCGAGGGCGTCCGGCAGGGTGGCCGACAGCACGGCGACGCGACCGCCGAGACGTTCCCACAGCCGGGCCGCGGCCAGGATGTAGCCGAGGCGGCGGGGGTCGTACGCGTGCAGCTCGTCGAGGACGAACACCGAGTTGGCGGCGTCGATCAGCGTGGCGGAGTGGGCGGGCCCGGCGAGCGCGCCGCGCAGGATCTGGTACGGCGTGCCGACCCGCACGGTCTCGGCGAACAGCCGGGTGGCGGCGGCCCGCGCGACCGCTTTGCGTGCCGCGTCGCCCTGCGCGTCTTCGTCGTCGTCGGGGCGGATCGCGGCGGCGAGATGGTGGGACGCCGCCCTGGAGTGCATGACTCCGACGAGATCGTCTCCGCCCAGGAGCCCGCCCAGTCTCCCGGCCATGGCGTTGATCGACGCCAGGTAGGGCAGGGTGAGGAACACCCTCGGTACGCCCCCGGTCGCCGCCGCGATGCGTCCGGCCTGCGCCGCCGCCCACAGCAGACCGGCCTCGGTCTTGCCCGAGCCGGTCGGGGCGCGCAGCAGCAGATGCCCGTCCACCGCCGCCGTCGCCACCTGGTGGGGGTGGAGGACGTGTCCTCGTCCGGCGAGGACGCTCCGCAGCCGCGCGTCGAAACCGTCGCCGAGCGGCTGCCGCTCGTGCAGGGTGCCGTGCGCGGAGGAGACGTGGTCGGCCAGCGTGACCGCGCCTTGGAGCAGCACGGCGGCCAGCCCTTCGGCGTTCGAGACCGGCGACTCCCAGGCGTCCAGCAGCAGCCCGAACACCTTGTGCGCCGCGCCGATCACGTCGAGCCGGGTGGGCGGCGGCGGGCGGACGGGCAGCCCGGCCCGGGTGGCCGCGTCGTGCAGCCACTGGGCGAGCTCGACGGCCACGTCGTCCCGGATAGGGAGCAGCCGGTCGCGCCACTCCCGTTCGTCCGCGGGCCCGTACGCCGGGGCCAGCGGGCCACGGCCGCCGTCGAACGAACGGTGGTGGGTGGCCACGCCCGTCGCCGTCCACAGCAGGTGATCGTCCGGGACGAGAGCGGGCAGGAAACCGAGCGAGACCACCTCGTGCCGCTCGCCCCAGGACCTGACGGTCCCCTTCACCATCGCCTGGAACCCTTCGCAGATCTTGCCCGCGTCGTGGCACAGCGCGGCCAGGCAGGCGACAGGCCAGAACCCGCCGCCGAAGACCGGCTCCACCGCGCGGATCACCCCGACTCTGCGGCGCAGGGCGACGGCGCCGTCCAGCGTGGCCGTGAGATGCGCGGTCAGCGTCTCGCGCGGCGAGCTCTTGGCGAGGACGTCACGAAGGCCCACGAACGGCTCCCGCGAATTGATCGGGATGCACGGGCGGAACGAGCGCGACCGCCCTGCCCTCCTGGTCCGCCCAGGCGGATCGGATGGGCCGGCTCCCACGGCCGGTCACGTCGAACCGGTAGCCGTCCCAGCGGGTACGCCGCCGATCCAGCGACACGGCCGTGGGCAGCCGCAGCGCCGTCCCGGACGGCCCGTCCGAGCCTTGTCGCGTCTCGTCCTCCGGGACGACCGCGCACCCCTGACTCCCGGGACCGTCGTGCAGCGTGACCCGTCGAGTGGTGACCCGCACGAGATCCTGGCTTCTGCCGAGGCGCAGCGGCCACACGGGTCGGCGCAGCCTCCGCTCCCACAGGTCGAGATCGGCGACGAGCCACACGGTGAGCGTGACGTCGGTGAGGAAATGGCGTTCACGCGGCGTCGGGTCGGCCTTCTTCCCGGTGGCGTCCAGCGGGTGGTACGTCTCCAGGTCGGCTCCGGCGCCCCGCGCGTGGAACGCCATCGCGAACCTCAGCCCCGGGTCGACGGCCTGCCAGCCGCCCGCCGCCGCGGCCAGCATGCCGCCGACCGTCGACGGCGGCGGGCAGGGCAGGGCCACCTGCACCCCGGCGTACAGGGGGTTGCGGAAGGAGACGACCGGGGCGGTGACCGTCGCCTCCAGGGCCTCCACGCGCGACGTCATGCCTTGGCGTCCTCGAACCAGTCGTCATGCTCGCCCCGCTCGACGCGGTCGGCGAGCCGCCCCAGCAGCACACGCGGATGATCGATGAGCAGGGCGCCCGTCGAGACCAGGTCGTCCAGCTCCGCGCGCACCTGATCGCGCTGGTCGCCCAGGAACCCCGGCGCCCAGCCCAGCAGCACCGGGCCGTCCAGCTCGTCGGACCAGGCGGCCATCTCGTCACGAAGCACGCCGGCGTCCAACCGGGCCCGGTCGGGGCGGGCGCCCACCACCCTCGTGAACGGGTTGATGCCGCCCTTGACCGGCGCGAGCAGGATCAATGCCGGGGCGCGATCACCGTAGTGCATCGACTGCTTGGCCCCGCCCCTGATCGCCGGAAGCGTGCGCAGGAGCAGAGCGGCCCGTCGCCGCCGCTCGGCCAGATCGAGCCTGAGCGCCGCGCATCCCCGGAACGTGATCGGCTCGGCCCCGGCGGCCCGCGCCTGCTTCGCCGCCGGCTCGGGCAGCGCCACCTTCAGCCCCGCGCCGTCGACCTCGAAGACGCCGATGCGAGGCAGGTCGAGTAAGACGTCCCCGGCGAGCTGCGCCGAGTAGAACTCGTGCTCGTGGATGACGGGGTTCTCGCCCGCCCCGAAGCCGCGGTTCATGGTGCCGAAATCAAGGGCCGGGGGCTGCGGCAGCACCGACACGAACGTGCCGGTCGCCAGCACCGTGTCCCGCTGGCACGTCTTGGTCTTGTCGCCCTTGACCGCCACCATGTAGCCGAACAGGTCGTCGTCGAGATAGCGGTCCGGGCGACCCGACGTGTACGCCTGCTGCTTCTTCCCGCTTCCGGAACGTTCCACGGGAGAGGTCGGCTCCGTGGCCGGCAGCGAGTCCCGGAGCCAGCGGCGGAACGCCTGCGCCGAGACGTACGGATGGACCTTGTTGCCGACCCGCATCTGCTTGACCCGGGCGACGTTGTCGGCACCGAGGCCGTTGTTCGGCGCCCCGGCGACCACGTCCAGCACGATCTTCCCCACCAGGTAACTCATCTGGTCACTCCTCGCCCTTGGCGTACTCGATGTCGTCTGGGTGGTCTGCCTCGTCCTCCGCCATCTCGGCGGCGACCTCCGCCCGGTCGGCCGGGCTGAACCCCATCTCGTGCAGCCGCTGGATCACCGACACGACCAGCAGTTGCCGGTGGAACCACGCGTGCTCGACCTCCGGGTCGAACAACAGCCGGAACTGGTTCTCCGTCACCAGCGGCCCCTTGATCGCACTGCCGGAATCCAAGAGAGCGTCGATGTTGCGGCGCATCAGCCAGTGCCGCATACGGGACGGCTCGCGCAACGTCGCGTTGAACGCCCTGAGCTGCCCGGCGGAGTTCTGCGCCCCCAGCCAGGCCGCGACCTGGGCCCCGGCCTCCTTGATCTCGTCGAGTTCCTTCTGCTCCATCAGCATCACCTCGGTCACAAATGAGAAGCACAAACGCGCCAGATCGCCCGTGTCCTCGCGAACGACACCCCGATCCAGACGCGCCGTCAGGTACCGGGCGCACACCTGCGCTATGCGCTCCGGGGAACGGAACGCGTTCTGCGCCAGCCCGACGACACCCGCCCGCTTGGCCGTGGCGTGGGCGCGCAGCAACGCCGGAAACCCGCTCCGCAACGGCGGCCGGGACGAACGCCGCAGCCACTCCGCCACCGGCTGCTCCATCGACTGGATCTCCAGCGTCTGGTCCCTGTTGTTGTTACTGAACACCAGCAACTCCACCCCCGCCGTCAACCGGTCGGCATGCTGCCGCAGCGCCCACAGCGCGAGCACCTCGTTCGCCGGGACGGATCGCCGGTCGGCCCGCCCCAAAGCGATGACGCGACGGTTGCGCTCCACCTGCCGCGTCACCGTCCGCGCCATGAACCGCTCGTCCCAGCTGTGCACCGCCACCGAAGGGCCACCGGTCAGGTGACAGGCGTACGGGAGGGCGTAGAAGCTGCACAGGCACGGCCGGCACAGCGCCATCCCGGAATAGCCTCGCGGCGTGCTGTTGCGGTAAAGGTCGCTCTCGGCCAGCGGCACGTCCACCTTGCCGAAGAACCCCACGGCCGCCCGCCCGCACAGGGCGCACAGCGCCTCAGGCCGTTCGGCCGGCGCGGGCACACCCCGCCAGCGCACGACCGCCTCGCTGACGTCGGCGTCGGACTTCTTGGCGTTGCTGGGGTGGTTCATCTTGGAGTTCGGGAACAGCGACATGCTCGACTTGAGCCAGAACCCGTCCGCGCTCTTCGTGTCCCGAGTCAGCGCGGCCCGCACCGCGTCGCCTGTCATGTGCTCGACCGCCCGAGCGAACCCGTCCGCCGTCAGCGCCCCTGGCCCGCTCGCCTTGCCGAGAAACGCCAGCGCATAAGCCCCGATCCGCTGCAACGGATGCGCGCTCAGCACCAGCCGCGCCTGCTCCTCGTCCGGATCATCCATGCCTCATGTCATCCCTCCCACTCGGCGGCCCCGCCTGACATGTGGCGCGTTCACGCCGCTTCGGCGGAAATCCACCCGAAACCCGCGGAGTTCGCCTGGCCGAGACCCCAGCTCCAGATCGCCTGCAAGGTCGCCGGAGGCCCGGCCAACTCGACCTCGACCCGGGCCCCCGGCTTCAACCCGCCCCCCACCACGAACGACCGCTTGGACCCCACCCACAGAATCCGTGTCAACGAGACGTCCGGGTCCAGCCCCAACGTCTCGGCCTTACGCCGCAGATTGCGCTGGAAGAACACCGGAAACTCCGGATCTTTGGGCAGCAGCCATGCCTGCCTGGAGACCCGCGTGCCGCTCTCGTCACGCCCGGACCCCTTCATCACCACCGGCGTGGCGGTACGGAACACCGCACGCCCGGACCCGAAGTCGGGCGGGTCGACCGCTGCGACCCTCAGCACCCGCATGGCCACCCCACCCCAGTCGAACACCTCCCGGTCCTTGAGCCCCTGCGCGAGCACGGCCGCCACCTCGAACAGCGGACTCCCCATCTCCACAACCCCCCGCCCCCCGACCGCATAGGCCCCGCGCCTCCGCGCGGCCCGCGCGAAGACCGGCGCACCATGCCCGAGCGGCACCATCCGATGCGGCCCCACCCCCACCGAATGCAGCTGCCGCCCCACCTCCGGCGCCCCCCGCGCGAGCAGGTCGTACGCGAGAGACCGCCCGGGCGCCAGCACACTCCGCCAGGGCAGCTCGGTGGCCACCGTCGACACATCGATCCGCACCCGCATGCCCATCTCCCTCCGCCGTCCGTGCCTCTCACTTCCTACAGATGGACGACGCCCCACGACGCGTAGACAGGCATCCCTGCGGATAGCTCCACCCCGTTCACGGCTCCCAAGGCTCTCGCCTTGACCCAGCCGAACGAGTAACCTTCGGGCCATACCCAGCCAAGAGAAATGATCATGCTTCTGCAGCAAACCCCCGGGCTCTGCTGCACTACCGGAGGTTCACTGCAAAACAGGCCCGCAGCGTCGCCAAAAAGGGCATCTCGACCTGCACCTTTACACTGGGTCCTCATCGCCCCTGAGAGGGGTCGCAACGCTCACCCAGCCACGTCAGGTGCCGCTGCACGTCGGTCCTCATCGCCCCTGAGAGGGGTCGCAACATGCCCTGCTCCCTGGCCCAGGCGCGGACCGTGGCCTCCTCATCGCCCCTGAGAGGGGTCGCAACCGGAAGTCGACCGCGCTGGCCGTCAGGGGCGGCAGTCCTCATCGCCCCTGAGAGGGGTCGCAACACGAGACGCACCATCAGCCGCGCCACCTCCGTCTCGTCCTCATCGCCCCTGAGAGGGGTCGCAACTACACGCGCTCCATGGGCGGGCCTTGGGGTTGACGCAGGTCCTCATCGCCCTTACGAGGGGTGGCGATCAACGCGAGACTCACGACCCCGGTACGACATCATCGTCGTACCGGGGTCACTCTCTCCGAGAACGCGGCCATGCATTCAAAGACACATGACGATCAGGGCTAGTGGCCCGTCACGCAACCTCGGCCGGGTAACTGGTCCAGCTTCGGATGG
>JBIQJI010000165.1:0-1640 GCA_044507605.1 Actinomycetales bacterium
CTGTCGACGACGCGTGAAAACTGACCCCCAGGCGACGGCCGAAATCTGACCCCTTTGCTGTCACTGTGGAGGGTGATCAAGGTGGAGGACTGGGCGGAGATCCGCCGGTTGCACCGGGCCGAGGGCATGCCGATCAAGGCGATCGCTCGGCGGATGGGCATCTCGAAGAACACCGTCAAGCGGGCGCTGGCGGCCGAGGAACCGCCGAAGTACCGGCGGGCGAGCAGGGGGTCGATCGTGGACGCGGTGGAGCCGCAGATCCGGGCACTGCTGGAGCAGTTTCCGGACATGCCGGCCACGGTCATCGCCGAGCGGATCGGCTGGACGAACTCGCTCACCGTGCTCAAGGACCGGGTCCGGATCCTGCGGCCGCACTACCAGCCGGTGGATCCGGCGTCCCGGACGGCGTATCAGCCCGGCGAGCTGGCCCAATGCGATCTGTGGTTCCCGCCGGCCCAGATCCCTTTGGGTGCCGGGCAGGCGGGCAGCCCGCCGGTGCTGGTGATGGTCTCGGGGTATTCGCGCTGGCTGATGGCGCGGATGCTGCCCTCGCGGGCGGCCGGGGACCTGTTCGCCGGGATGTGGACCCTGCTGAGCGTGCTGGGGGCGGTGCCCAAGACGCTGGTGTGGGACAACGAGGGCGCGATCGGGCAGTGGAAGGGTGGCCGTCCGCAGCTGACCGGCGAGGCCAACGCGTTCCGCGGGGTGCTGGGGATCGCGATCCGCCAGTGCAGGCCCGCCGACCCCGAAGCCAAGGGGCTGGTGGAGCGGGCGAACGGGTATCTGGAGACCTCCTTCATGCCCGGCCGCGTCTTCACCGGCCCCGGCGACTTCAACACTCAGCTCGCCCAGTGGCTGACGCGGGCCAATGCCCGTCATCACCGGCGGATCGAGTGTCGTCCCGCCGACCGGATCGATGCCGATCGGGCGGCGATGGTCGGGTTGCCGCCGGTTGCTCCGGCGGTCGGGTGGCGGACCTCGACACGGCTGGCCCGCGACCACTACGTCCGGATCGCCTCCAACGACTACTCGGTGCATCCGTCGGTCATCGGCCGACTGGTCGAGGTCGTCGCCGATCCCGAGCAGGTCACCGTGACCTGCGGCGGCCAACTCGTCGCCCGGCATGACCGGTGCTGGGCGGTCCATCAGAGCATCACCGACCCGGCCCACGCCCGGGCTGCCGCCGCGCTGCGCCGCACCAAGATCCAGGCCGTGACGGCATCGGCCGGGATCGAGGTCGAACAACGCCGACTCAGTGACTACGACGCCCTGCTGGGCGTTGAGGGGGTGGCCTGATGGCTTCTGCGAAGACCGGCAGCGGCCGCAACCTCGCCGCCGAACTGGCCTACCTGACCCGGGTCCTCAAGGCCCCGTCCCTGGCGGCCTCGGTCGACCGGCTGGCCGAACGAGCCCGGGCCGAGTCCTGGAGCCATGAGGAGTTCCTGGCCGCCTGCCTGCAACGCGAGGTCGCCGCCCGCGAATCCCACGGCGGTGAGGCCCGCATCCGCGCAGCCCGTTTCCCGGCCCGCAAGGGACTGGAGGACTTCGACTTCGACCACCAGCGCTCCCTCAAACGAGAGGTCATCGCCCACCTGGGCACTCTGGACTTCGTCGCCGCCCGCGAGAACGTGGTGTTCCTC
>JBIQJI010000119.1:0-10119 GCA_044507605.1 Actinomycetales bacterium
GCGTGAGGCGGCACGGTGGTGTGTGGGCCACCGGTCTCGGGGCGAGCGGCGCAGGTTTGCGCAGAGGCGATGGTGGCCTGCCGGGTATCGAGCCGATGGGTCGGCGTGGGGTGGGGCGGTCGAGTCGACGGCCGTGTCATCTGTCGTGTCATCGGTTGTGTCGTTGGTCGTGTCATCGGTGGGCCTCGGAGCTTCGCAGGGGTTCGGCGGCGAGGGTGCCGGTGCGGAGCTGGGCCCTGATCGTGGCGCGGGCCGGTTTGCCGGAAGCCGTCCTTGGCAGGGCCTTGGTGGCGAGCCAGCGGCGGGGGCGTTTCACGGGCGACAGGTGGGTGCGGGCGGCGGCCCGGAGCGTGCGGAGGGCCGGTGAGTCGTCGCCGTCGCTTTCGATGATGGCGGTGACGATCTCGCCGAGCGTGGGATGGGGCGTGCCGGCGACCACGACATCGCCCACGCCGGGCACGGTGCGCAGCACGGCCTCGACCTCCTCGGCGGGGACGAGCCGCCCGCCGCACGACACCATCGTGCCCGCCCGGCCGCGCACCACGAGGCAGCCCGTGTCGTCCCTGTCGACCGCGTCGCCGACCGTCGTCCACTCGGGCGCCCGCTCCAGGACGCCGCGGCGCAGCCGGCCGCTGATCGCCAGCGGCGAGCGGACCCACAGCAGCCCGTCCCTGATGTCGAGGCCGAGGCCCGGCACCGGCCGCAGCCCGTCGCCGCCGCGCCGGATCGCGATCAGGGAGTGCTCGGCGGAGCCGTAGTACTCGATCAGTTCGGCGTCGGGCAGCAGCCGCGCGAACCGGTCCCGGGTCCCCGGGCCGAGGTGCGCGCCGCCGCACACGACGGCGCGCAGCGCGCACGCGGCCCGCAGTTCCGGCCGCCGCTCCAGCACGTCGAGCAGCCCCGCCAGCATGGACGGGACCAGGTGTGTGGTGGCGGCGTGCCGGGCCGCGACGGCGGCGGCCTCCGGCGTCCAGCGGCGCAGGCACCGGACCTCCCGGCCGCCCCAGAGTCCGTGCAGGGCCCCGAACAGGAACAGCGACGAGCTCAGCGGCCCGGGGATCAGCACCGGTCCCGGGAGCGGCCCGAGCGCGGCGAAGCTGCGTAGCCACGACCCTCGCGTGCGGGCGAGCACCTTGGGCCGTCCGCTGCTGCCCGAGGTCGTGGCCAGGTAGAACAGCGTCTCGTCGTCCCCGGCCGGCACGGGTGCCGCCGGGGGGCCGGGCGCCGCCTCGGGGACGGGCTCGGCGACGATCAGGCCGGGGCGGGCGTCGGCGAGCACGGCGTCGCGCTCGCGCGGCGTCCAGGTCGGCTCGACGATGAGGCAGGCCGCGCCGAGCAGGTCGGCGCCGAGGAACCAGGGCAGCGGATCGGGGGCGTCGACGGCGACCCGCGAGCCGTGGGCGACGCCCCGCCCGGCGAGCCACCCGGCGGCGGCATGGCTCGCCGCCAGGAGGGCGGCGGGCACCCCTGCGGGGCCGGCGATCGGGGGCGCCGCAAGGGTCATGTGGCTCGCTTGCCGGAGCCGGCGAGACGGCCCGGCAGGGCGCGGTAGAGCACGGCCGCGATCAGCGAGACCACGACGACCTTGGCCACGTCGCCCGGCACGAACGCCATCGACTGCACCGTCGCGGCCCACAGGTCGTGGGTGTAGAGGCCGAAGAACGGGATGCCGATCAGGTAGTCGGCCAGCACCCCGGCAGCGTTGGCGAGCAGCAGGAGAGGCAGCCCCGGACGCCGTACGCGGGTCACGATCAGACCGGTGACCAGGGCCGACAGGATCCAGCCGAGCAGGAACCCGCCGCTCGCACTGGCGAACACCGCGGGCCCGCCCCGGCCGCCCGACAGCAGCGGCAGGCCGATCGCGGTGAGGACCAGGAACAGCGCGACCGACGCGGCGCCGCGGCGGGGCCCGAGAACGCTGCCGGCCAGCAGCGGCCCGGCGTTCTGCAGCACGATGGGCGGCGCGCCGGCGCCGCCGACGTAGACCCCGGGAAACAGCCCGAGCACCGCGATGAACGCGGCGAACACGACGGTCCTGGCCAGGTCGATGGCGGGAACCGGAGCGCGAGAGCCAGGCACAGGGACACCATATCCGCCGCCTCTCGGATCACCACCGGGGCTCATCGGAGCGCGGCCGCGTACGTCGGGCGCGTGCTTCGCCGCCCGATGGCCGCCCGGCCGTGCCGGAGACGCCATTACCGCAGGCCACCGCGCCGAGGTGCCGATATGCGGTGCGGCGCCGGGCCGGTCGATCGGCTTCCGGCAGCGCTCGGCGTCGCCGGGCGATCGCGGAAAATGACCCTTAACAGGCCTCGCTGAATGCCGAATATGGGCCGGTCTATTTCCCGGGCCGCGCATGGACGTCCCGAATTCGCCGGTCGGCGCCGTGGGCCCGCCGGATCCCGGCCGGCCGGCCGATCGGCGTGGTCACCTGGGCCGATGTCCGTGCCCTGGCGGTCTGGCGGGCGGTCCTGGCACTGATCGTGGCCGCGTGGTGACCGGGAGGGGCGAGCGGCCCGGGCATGCTTTTTGGATTCAACCGTTACCGGAATTTTGTCCGGTTGACAAAATGGCTTACTTCATAACAATTGATCGTTGTCAATCCACTAGGGAGGTTTCATGGACAACAGTGCGTTCGACCCGATCGTCGATGACGAGTACGAGGTTCCGCAGAGCTGCATGATCCCCTGCGTGTCCTGACGATGCGCTTACGCGTCTCCCGCCTGGTCGTCTTCCACTTCCGGAACGGCCAGGCGGTCTGCGACGACCCGGTCCGTCACCGCCAGCACGCGCTGCGCCCGGAGGCGTGGGAGCTGCTGTGCAGGTACCGCGACTGGGCCGAGCCCGGCGCCGACGACGCCGGGCTGGCCGGGCAGCTCCTCAAGGCCGGCATCCTGGTCGAGGAGGGCTCGCCACGGCACCACCGGGAGGAAGGCCTCGGGCCGTGGCGCGACTGGGGTACGGCCGCCACGTACTTCCACCTGGCCTCCCGCACCCACGACTCCGATGACTTCCGCACCGCCGCGGAAGACACCGCCCAGCTGCGCGGCAGGGCCGGCACCCGGCCGGAGCCGTACAAGCGGCCTCGAGGCGAGGCGGCCGGTGACGGGCCGCACTCCCACGAGACGACCTGCGGCAAGGCCACCCGTGACGACGAACGCCGCGACGAGGGACCCCGCACCGAGGGACCATGCACTGAGGGACCATGCCGCGGGGAACGCCGCGACGATGGGCGCTACGACCACGCCGGCGGGCTGATCGCGCTGCCCGCGCCTGGCGCATTCCCGGACGGGTTGCCGGGCGAGCCCGGCCCAAGCCTGGGCCGGGTGTTGCGGCGACGGCGCACCACGCGCCGGTTCGCCGCCGAGCCGGTGCCGCTCGACCGGCTCGCGACACTGCTGCACTGGGTGGCGGGCGTGCAGCACGAGGTACACCAGCCGGGCTTCGGCGTGTCGGCACTCAAGGCGAGCCCTTCGGGCGGGGCCAGGCACCCTGTCGAAGTCCACCCCGTGGTGCGGAACGTGCCAGGGCTGCCCCCCGGCGTCTACCGCTACGCCCCGGACCGGCACGCCCTTGAGCCCTTCGGCCCGCCGCCCACCGACGACGACGTGCTGCACTGGTGCGGCGGGCAGAGCTTCACCGCCCGGGCCCCGGTGCTGCTGCTCTACACCGCCGTGCTGGAGCGGACCGCGTGGAAGTACCGGATGAGCCGCACCTACCGGGCGCTGTACCTCGATCTCGGGCATGTGAGCCAGACCGCCTACCTCGTCGGCACCGCCCTCGGCCTCGGCGTCTTCTTCACCGCCGCCACCAGGGACGAGGCGATCGAACGGGTCCTCGGGCTCGATTGGACCGCCGAGATCCCGCTGGGCGTCACCGGCGTGGGCGTCCCCGACCCCGGCGAGGCCGCTCGCCAGGAGGCGATGCTGCACGGAGCCGAGCCCGCGTTCTCGTACGCCGGAGACGACTGGGACGGCCTGGCCTAGCCGGCCCGCCCCGACGTCCCGGCCGCACCACCGGACTGGAGAAAGCCCATGGACGACCCGCCATCGGACAAACCCTGTGGAGACCCTACCGGAGACCGTACGCAAGGCCACGCCCGAAACGTGGCCGGACCCGAGGTGAACGCGGCGACGAGCGCGCAGGGAGGCGAGGCGCCCCAGAGGGACCTCCCTCCGGCGGACGCGCCGCCGGCGGACGCGCGGTCGTCGGACGTGCCGTTGGTGGACGTGCGGCTGGCCGAGGAGAACATCGCGGACTTCCACGCACGTGCCCCGGTGCCTGTGCGGGCCCACGTCAAAGGGCACCGGACCGTGGAGCTCGCCCGCATGCAGATGGCCGCCGGGGCGTGCGGCATCGCGGTCACGCGGGTGGCGGGGACCGAGGCGTACCTGGACGCGGGCATCGACGACGTGGTGGTCGCCTGGCCGTGGCGGGACGCCGCGCTGCTCGACCGTTTCGTCGCGCTGGCCCGGCGCTGCCGCCTGTCCCTCCACGTCGACGACCCGGCGACCGTGCGGACGCTGAGCGACGCCGCCCGCCGCCACGACGTGACGGCGGGCGTGCGGGCCCTGTCCGCCGAAGTGGCCTTCGCCGCCGCCGAGCTGCCGGGAGTGCGACTCGACGGCGTCACCGGCTACTACGAGCCGGGACCCGCCCCGGCCCTCGCCTCGGCGCGTGATCAGGCGCTGCGGGTGGTCGCGCTGGCCGAGGAGGTGCGGGGGAGGGGCCTGGCGTGCCCGGTCGTGGCGTTCGGGGGGACGCCGGTCGTCGACGCCCTGGTGCCCGGCGTCACCGAGCTCGGGGCCGGGGCGTACGTCCTCGGCGACGCCGGGCTGGCCGCCCTCGGTGTCATGCCGCTCGGCCGGGTCGCGATCAGTGTCGCCGACGCCGCCCTGCTCGACGGCTGCGGCCAGCCGTGGCATCCCGAGCCGGGGGTGCGGCGCGGTGACCGGCTGGTTCCGGCCCACGTGTGCCCGCTGGTGCTGCGCGTGCCGGTGCTTCGCACGACCAAGGGCGAACGCTGGCGGGTGCTCAACGGGGTGGACGTCTTCGGGCAGGACGTCCGGTGAGCCGGCTCGCGGTCCTGCGGGTGGCCGCGTTCCGGTGGTTCTTTCTGGGCAGTCTGGCGTCGCTCGTCGGGGACTTCATGGCGCCGGTGGCGCTGGTGTTCGCGGTGCTGGCCATCGGCGGGCCGCGCGACCTCGGCCTGGTGCTCGCGGCGCGCATGGCGCCGCTCGTGGCGTTCATGCTGATCGGCGGGGTGATCGCGGACCGGCTGCCCCGCCGCGCGGTCATGCTGGGCGCGGACGCCGCTCGCGCGGTGAGCCAGGGCCTGATGGCGTTCCTGCTGTTGACGGGGACGGCGCACGTGTGGGAGCTGGCGGTGCTGCAGGTGGCGCACGGCGCGGCCTCGGCCCTGTTCACGCCGGCGATCACGGGCCTCGTGCAGCAGACCGTGCCGGTGGAGCGGCTGCAGGAGGCCAATTCGCTGCGGGGCCTCGCCCAGTCGGCGGGGCAGCTCGCCGGGCCGGCCCTGTCGGGGGCGCTCGTGGCGCTCACCGGCCCCGGCGAGGCCATCGCGGTCGACGCGGCGACCTTCGCGTTCAGCGCGTTCTGCCTGAGCCGGCTGCCGCGCGGGGTGGCCATGGCCAGGGTGACGGCGCGGACGATGCTGGGGGACCTGCGGGTGGGCTGGCGGGAGTTCACGGCCCACCGGTGGGTGTGGTCGCTCATCCTGGTCGCGTCCATCATGAACGGTTTGCAGGCGGCCTGGACGGTGCTCGGCCCGGTGGCGGCCGTGGACCGGCTGGGCGGCCCGGCCGCGTGGGGTGTCGTGCTCATGTGCGGTGGCGGCGGTGCCGTGCTCGGCGGGCTGGTCACGCTGTGGCTGCGCACATCGGCTCCGCTGCGCACGGGCGTGTTCGTGGTGCTGCTGTTTCCGGCGCAGATCCTGGCCCTGGCGTTGGAGCTGCCCGTCGCCGGTGTGGCCGCCGCCACGCTGGTCTCGAACTGCGCCCTGCTCGTCTTCAACACGCTGTGGGAGACGACGCTGCAGCGGTCGATCCCGGCCGACCGGCTGTCCCGGGTGAGCGCCTACGAGTGGATGGGCTCGTACGCCTGCCACCCGATCGGCCTGCTCGTCGTGCCGATCCTGGCGGCGGCGTTCGGCGCGCGGCCTGTGCTGTGGACCGCGGCCGTGGGCATGACCGCGCTCACCCTTCCGCTGTGCCTGGTGCCCGGCGTCCGTGGTGGCCCGCCCGCCCCCGCGACCACCTCCGAGACCGCACCCGGCGCCGTGCCCGGGGACCCGACCGGCGGGGAAGCCGATGCGGCGGCGAGTGAGGCGACGGGTGCGGTGCCGGGTGCCGCGCCGGCGGGCGACCGCCCGGGCGGCGGGCAGGTGGACGCGTGACACCTGTACCTGCGGCCGGGGCGGCGTTATCGTGCCGGTTGGCCGGTCCGGCGTTCGGTGGATCTCGACGATCCGGCGCCGGCCGGAGGAGGGGAGCGGCGTGATGATCAACGGCTCCGGGGCCGTCCGGACGTCCGTAACGGTGGCCTTCCACGGTGCCCGCGACGGCGAAGCGCCGCTGACCTGGGGGCAGCGGCTCATGTGGCGGGCCGCGCATCTGATGGGAGACAGCGAGTCGTTTCTCAACTGCCCGTGGGTGCTCCCGGTGTACGGCAGGCCGGACCTCGACACGATCGTCGGCGCGCTGCGCGCCCTGCTCGAACGGCACGAGAGCCTGCGGACCACGTTCGTGGACACGCCCGACGGGCCGGTGCAGCGGGTGGCGCGCGACGGCGAGCTCGTCGTCGAGCTGATCCAGGCCGGTGAGGAGCTGCCGCTGCGGGTCGCCGAGCGGGTGTCGGCGGAGCTGAGCCGCAAGACGTTCGTCCACGCCGTGGACCTGCCGCTCGCGTGCACGATCGTGTTGAAGGGCGACCGGCCGAGGGCGCTGGCCCTCAACTTCTCCCACCTGGCCGTGGACTATCAGGCCCTGCATCATCTGGCGCTGGAGTGGCGTGCGCTGCTGCGCGGCGAGCCGCTGCCGCCGGCCGAGTGGCAGCCGATGGACCAGGTGGAGCTGGAGCGGGGCGAGGCGTTCCAGGCCCGCAGCGCCCGGTCGATCGCGTACTGGCGGTCGGTGCTGGAGGACGTGCCGCTGGACGTGTTCGACCATGAGCCGGGCGCCGGCGAGGACCCGAGGTTCATCGAGGTCGGCATGGAGTCGGTGGCGCTGGCCGCGGCCGCCGAGCGGCTGGCCCGGCGCTGGACGATCAGCACGACCAGTGTGCTGCTGGCGGCGTGTGCCACGGTGCTGGCCACGGTGAGCGGGCGGCGGCGGGCCGTCATGCAGCTCGTGCACAGCAACCGCCGCGATCCCCGCACCCGCCCCATGATCGGCACCGTCGGCCAGGACGGCCTGTTCGTGCTCGACCTGCCCGGCACGGATTTCGCCGACACCTGCCGCACGGCCCACCGCAACGCGCTGACGGCCTACCGCAACGCCCACTACGACCCGTTCCAGATGCAGGCCATGCGCGCGGAGATCGGCCGGATCCGGGGCCGGGAGCCCGACCTGGACGCGTTCCTCAACGACCGGCGCGGCGGCGGCGACTGGCCGAACCTGCCGGAGATCCCGCCCGGCGACGACCTGACCGGTCTCACCGCCCAGACCCGCACCTATGTGACGAACGCCTGGCCCGGGGTGCGGTTCAAGGCGTTCTTCACCGTGGGCACGGCCGCCGACACGGGCCAGCTCGGCCTGATCATCGACACGACGTACCTGCCGCGCGACACGGCCAGGGCCATGCTGCTCGGCATCGAGGCCCTGCTGGTGCGCGCGGTGAGCGAGCCCGTCCCCATGTCCGCCATCGAGGACGTCTGCGGCGTCGCACCGTACGCCCCCGGCCCGGCCCGCTGACGGCCCCCGGCGCGCGTGCGGCGGTGGGTCAGCGCTGAGTCGTCAGGGCGGCCTCTATGGCCTTCGCCGTCCTGGTCAGGGCCGCGATCCAGGTGGGGAGGCGGGAGCGGCTGAACCGGGCGGTGGGCAGGGCGATGGAGACGGCGGCGAAGGGGGCGCCGGTGTCGTCGGTGATGACCCTGCCGAGGGCCGTCAGGCCGGCCTCGGTGGCCTGGTCGTTGATGGCCACGCCGCGTTTGCGGACGATGGACAGTTCGCGGCGCAGGCGGGGCAGGTCGACGGCCGGGTCGTCGGCGTACAGGGCGGTGAGGTCGGCCGGGGGGAGGGCGGCCAGGATGGCCTTGCCGCCCGAGGTGAGGTGGGCGGGGAGGGAGCGGCCGGTGCGGTCGCCCACGCGCAGGACGTGGTCGGTCTCGACGGTGGCGATGAAGCGGGTCTCGGTGCCCGCCCGCACCATCAGGTTCACCGACTCGCCGACGAGGGCCACCAGGTTCTCCATGTGGGGGCGGGCGACGCGGCGGAGCAGCGCGACCGGGGCCTCGGAGTGCGGGGCGGGGCGCAGCACCGGGCCGGCGCGGTAGCGGCGGTCGGGGTCCTGCTCGGCGAAGTCGCGGTAGACGAGCATCGACAGCAGCCGGTGGGCGGTCGAGCGGGAGACGCCCAGGCGTTCGGCGGCGTCGATGATGCGCAGCGGTCCCTCCTGCTGGAGGAGGGTGGCGAGGTGCAGGGCGTGGTCGACGGAGTCGATCGCGTACGCCGGGCGGTTCTTCACAGCAGAACAAGCTATCCCATCAGCGGGAACTTGGGCCAGGATGGGCGGAAACGGCAGTCGGACGCCTGTCACCGTCAAGGAGTCTTCGCTGATGACCATCACGACACGTCCCGAGGGCGGGGGGCCCGTCAGGATCGTCGCCACCGACGGGCCGGGGCAGCCGGAACGCACGCCCGAACTGGAGGCCCTCTACCGCGACTTCGAGTCCGAGCTGCTCGTGCCGCTGTGGACCGAGATCGGCGATCTGATGCCGCCCGCGCCCATGTCGGCGGCCGTGCCGCATCTGTGGAGCTGGCGCAACCTGCTGCCGATGGCGCGCCAGGCCGGTGCCCTCGTGCCGGTGGGGCGGGGCGGCGAGCGGCGGGCCATCGCGCTGGCCAACCCGGGGCTGAACGGGCGGCCGTTCGCGACGCCCACGCTGTGGGCGGCGATCCAGTACCTGAACCCGCGTGAGGACGCGCCGGTGCACCGGCACACGCAGCACGCGTTCCGGTTCGTCGTCGAGGGCGAGGGCGTCTGGACGGTCGTGAACGGCGACCCGGTGGCGATGCGGCGCGGCGACTTCCTGCCGCAGGCCGGGTGGAACTGGCACGGCCACCACAACATCAGCGACGAGCCGATGGCGTGGATCGACGGGCTGGACATTCCGTTCCAGCACTACATGGACATGACGTTCTTCGAGTTCGGCCCGGACGAGGTCGAGACCCGCGAGGCGCCCGACCTGTCCCGGTCCGAACGGCTCTGGGGGCATCCGGGGCTGCGCCCGGTGACCCAGGTCGCGCCATCTACGGCGACGCCGCTGCTGGCGTACCGGTGGGAGCACACCGACCGGGCGCTGGCCGAGCAGCTCGCGCTGGAGGCCGAAGGCCACCCGGTGACGCAGGAGCCGGGGCACGCGGCCGTGCGCTACGTCAACCCGGCGACCGGCGGCGACGTGATGCCGACGATCCGGGCGGAGTTCCACCGACTGGCCCCCGACACCCGCACGGCGACCCGCCGCGAGGTGGGCTCGTCGGTGTTCCTGGTCTTCGAGGGCGAGGGCACGGTGCGCGTCGGCGACGTGAGCTGGGCGGTCGCGCGCGGCGACCTGTTCGTGGTGCCGTCGTGGCAGCCGCTGACCACGGAGACCGAGCACGGCATGGACCTGTTCCGCTTCAGCGACACGCCCATCATGGAGCGGCTCGACCACTACCGGGAGCACATCGAGGCCCCGGCCGGAACGCGAAACGGAGAGAACGCGTGAGACTGGCCACCATTCGCACCGCCGGCGGCACCCGGGCCGTCCGCGTCGACGACGACCGGTACGTGGACGCCGGGGCCGCCGACGTCGGCGAGCTGCTGGCCCGGGAGGACTGGCGGGCCGCGGCGCGGGAGGCCCAGGGCGAGACGTACGACCCGGGCACGACCGGGCTCGCC
>JBIQJI010000120.1:0-10070 GCA_044507605.1 Actinomycetales bacterium
CGGGTGCGCTGGGCGGCGGCGGCCTTGGGGTGCAGGTCGGAGAGGGTCAGGGGGTGGGCGGGGGCGTGGGGGAGCACGACGCGGCTGGTCGCGGCTCCGCCGGGCGCGACGTGGAGGAGCTCGCCGGGGGCCATGAGACGCCAGTCCGGGTTGTCGTCCATGCGCTCGCTGGCGACCACGACCGAGGCGCAGGCGGCCAGGTCCGCGGAGCGGACGCGCAGGTGGCCGTGGGTGCCGCAGTGATGCAGGTAGCGGTTGCCGTGGCGGCCGCCGGGGGAGCGGCGCAGCACGAACAGGTCGTGGGTGCCGGGGTAGCGCAGCGCCCACATCTCGCGCGGCGCGGTGATGACGAGGTTGAGGGCGAACAGGGGCAGGTGGGCGGCGATCCAGCGCACGGCGTGCTCGATGCCGGCGGTCACGTCGCCGCCGCGTGCCCTGGTCTCGCGGGTGATCAGGGCGAACACGCGCTCGGAGTCGGTCTCGCCGCGCACGAGGGCGCGGTCGGCGCCGAGTTCGGCGTCCAGGTCGGCCAGGCCCTCGACCACGCCGTTGTGGGCGAGGAGCCGGCCGTCCTGCAGGAACGGGTGGGTGTTGGCCGCGGTGAGGCCGCCGGTCGTGGCGAACCGCACATGGGCGATGAAGGTGGCCGACAGGGCGGTCCGGGCCTCTTCGGCGAAGACGCGGTCCTCGTACGCCGCCATCGGCGCCTTGTGCACCTCGGGGGCGCCGTCGGCGCCGAACAGGCCGAGCCCGGTGCCGTCGGGGTCGTGGCGGGACTGCTCGCTCAGGCTGTCGGGGGCGTCCAGCAGCCAGAACGTGGCGTGCGTCCGCAGCGGCGCGCTGCTCAGCCCGAACAGTCGGCACATGGCGTCCTCCCTTTCCCGGGCCCTACCCGGCCGGCCTGCGGGGCGCGCGGGGGCTCTTGGGCCCGGCGCCGTGGGCGAAGCCGCCCGCGTCGTCCGCGCCGCGGCGAGGCCGGTCCTGCGCGGCGAGGCGGGGCAGGACGCGGCGCAGGTCGGCCAGGAGCAGGTCGGCCAGGTCGTGGCTGAAGCCGTTGCGGACGACGATGCGCAGCACGGCGAGGTCGGTGCGGTCCTTGGGGAAGGTGTAGGCGGGCACCAGCCAGCCGCGTTCGCGCAGCGCGGCCGACACGTCGAAGACGGAGAAGGCGGTGACGTCGTCGCGTACCCGGAACGCGAACACCGGCAGCTGCCCGCCGTCGGTGAGCGGCTCGAACGGGCCGAGCGCGGCGATCTCGCGGGCGAGCCGCGTCGCCACGTCGCGGCAGGTGGCCTGCACCCGCCGGTAGCCGTCGAAGCCGAGCCGCAGGAAGGTGTAGTACTGGGCGACGACCTGGGCGCCGGAGCGGGAGAAGTTCAGCGCGAACGTGGGCATGTCGCCGCCGAGGTAGTTGACGTGGAAGATCAGGTCGTCGGGGAGGGCGGCGGCGTCGCGCCACACGGCCCAGCCGACGCCGGGCATGACCAGGCCGTACTTGTGCCCCGAGGTGTTGATCGAGGCGACCCGCGGCAGCTGGAAGTCCCAGCGCAGGTCGGGGTCGAGGAATGGCGCGATCATGCCTCCGGAGGCGGCGTCGACGTGGATGGGGACGTCGACGCCGGTGCGGTCGCGCAGGTCGTCGAGCGCGGCGGCGATCTCGGCGACGGGCTCGTAGCTGCCGTCGAAGGTGGAGCCGAGGACGGCGACGACGCCGATGGTGTTCTCGTCGCACAGCTCCGCGGCCGTGTCGGCGGTGAGGTGGAACCGGTCGCCCGCCATGGGCACGTAGCGCGGCTCGACCTCGAAGTAGTCGGCGAACTTGTCCCAGCAGATCTGCACGTTGACGCCCATCACCAGGTTGGGCCGGTCGGCCGGCCGGCCTTCGGCGCGGCGCCGGTGCTGCCAGCGGCGTTTCAGCGCGAGCCCGCCGAGCATGGCGGCCTCGCTGGACCCGGTGGTGGAGCAGCCGAGGGCGTGGTGCGGATCGGGGGCGTGCCAGAGGCGGGCGAGCATGTGCACGCAGCGCGTCTCCAGCTCCGCCGTCTGCGGATACTCGTCCTTGTCGATCATGTTCTTCTCGGCGCACTCGTCCATCAGCCGCCGGGCCTGCGGCTCGGCCCAGGTGGTGACGAAGGTGGCGAGGTTGAGCCGGGCGTTCCCGTCGAGCATCAGCTCGTCGCGCACCATCTGGTACGCCGTCTCCGGCGCCATCTGCCCGGACGGCAGGGCGTACCGGGGGACCCGCACGGGCTCCCGGCTGAAGATCGGGTTGGCCTCCAGGTCCCGGCTGCCGTCGCCGTCGTGCCGAGGATGCCGAAGCCCCATACCGCACGTCCTTTCCGGACGATTCACGCGCTGCCGCGCGACCTGCCGAGGCGCATCTACCCCGTCATCTGCCGAGAATTCAGGGCGGCGGGCGGGCGCGTGCCCCGGTCGCGGCCGGCGGGGTGGCCGGGGAAGGGCGCGCAAGCCTACGGTGCTGTGGTCGGACGAGTCTCCAGGAGGCCCAGAAACCGTGAGCGACATCTCCCGGCGGCGCCTGGCGACAGGCCTGGTGATCGTGCTGGCCGGGGCCGGCCTCACCGGGCCGAGCGCCGCGCTCGCCGGCTCCGGCTCCGCGCCCACCCGCGCCTACCAGATCCCCAACCTCAGCGATGTGATCGGCCAGATCAGGGCCTACTACGACGGCCCCGACGCCGATCATGTGGGCGCCGACGCCGATGGCGAGTGGGGCAAGGAGGTGGCCCTGGTCGTCGGCGCCGGCCTGGACCACCTGAAGGCGGCCGTGCGCGGCGGGGTGACCCGGCCGGCGATCGTCCTCGACATCGACGACACGTGCCTGGAGACCGAGTCGACCTACCGCAGCGACCAGGGTTTCGCGTACGACGGGCCCGTCTGGTACACCTACGCCTACGCCCGCAAGACGTTCCCGGCCATCCGGCCGACGCTCCGGCTGGCCAGGTGGGCGCACGCCCACGGCGTCGAGGTGTTCTACATCACCGGGCGGCGCGAGACCACGGTGCGGGCCGCCAACGGCGTGACCTACGACATCAGGCGGCAGACGCTCGCCGACCTGGCCGCCAAGGGTTTCCCGATCGACTCGGCGCACCTGTTCCTGCGCCCGGCGTCCGACCGGCGGCACAGCGTGGTGCCGTACAAGTCGGGCACACGGCGCAAGATCCAGAGCCAGGGCTTCCACATCGTCGTCAACGCCGGCGACCAGTGGAGCGACCTGGAGGGCGGCTACGCCGACAAGACCATCAAACTGCCCAACCCGATGTACCGGCTCCCCTGAAAACGCGACCGCCGCGCACCCCCGGGGGGACGCGCGGCGGGGTCACGACGTCACGACGTCGAGCGTCGCGAGACGTCGCGAAAAGCGGCTACGAGAGGTACGACTCGGGCAGACCGCCGGTGAGGACCTTCTCGGAGTCCTCCTCGTCGAGGCTGTTGAGGCCCTGGACATCGGCGGCCGGCGGGGCCTTGATGTCGACCTTCGTACCCCAGCCGGAGTAGCGGGTGTCGACGGTGAGCGGCACGTCCGAGCCGAACAGGCCCAGCTTGTACGTGGTGACCAGGCGCGCCGGCAGCCGGTCGGAGCCCACGTACAGCTTCCAGCCGATCTTCGCGGTGGGCTTGACCGCGAGCAGCGCGGAGCGGCTCCACGCGGAGACCTTCCGCAGCTGCTTGAGCGTGACCTTGCCGGAGTAGTAGGTGGTGCTGCCGGAGTGGTGCGCCTTGCCGTGCCCGATGAGGTACTTCAGCGTGCTGGTTTCGGCGGCGCTGATGGGCTGACCGAAACCGCCGAGGACTCCGGCGGGTGGGCCGTCGGGCACCTTCAACCACGTTTTGTCGGAACTGAGCTCGGAGCCGAGCGGGCCGCCGGAAATATAGGCGGTGTGCCCCACCTTAATGGTGCGCTCCGGAGTCGCGAGCGCCTGCTCGTCCTCCGGCACCTGCGAGGCCTTGATGTTCAATTTGCCGGTCAGGTCGGAGGCCTTGACGCCGGACCTGCCGAATTCGAGCTTGCCGTTGGTGCGTGCCAAGACCTGGCCGGCGATCTTCGTCCACTGCTTGATGGAGACACCGTGCCCCGGGGCGTACTGCGCCCGCACGGCGCTCACCGGGTTCTTCGCGTGCGACTTCGCCGCGGCGGCCTGCGCCGTGCCGGTGAATGCCGAGGTAAGAGTAAGCGTGGCGGCGGCGCAGGACAACACCGCGACTAAACGCTTCATGCTCGTGAATCCTCCCGTTGGATCCCTTCCTCCCGTCAAGGAAGGGCGACGAGATTCTTCTCAATCAAGATCGCGAGATGGCCACGGTGCAGTAACGAAAGACGTTATAGTCGAAACCGGAAAATCGCTTTCCCGGTAAACCGCGAGGTCAGGCCGCCCGGTTGCGCCATTTCACTTCGTACGGCTGCAACTGCACCTTCTTGCCGTCCACCGTGGCGCTCACGGGCGCGTTCGTGGTGTTCACCATGAGCAACTGCCGCTTCTGGGCGAGCACCCGTACCTTGGGATTCGACGAGGTCACCGGCTCCAATTTCACGTGGGCGGGGAACCAGTTCACGAAACCGTCGATCAGGTCGAGAGTCGGCTCGGGGGAGCCGTCCGACGGATTCCACAGGCAGCCGCGGCACTCCTCGCCCTTGGGGGTCTGCGGGCTCCAGTACAGGGCGGTCGTGGCCCCGCTGGTGGCGAACTCCATCATGGACACGGCACGCACGGCCAGCCGATGCCGCTCGTCCCAGTGGACGTTCTCCGGCTCGATGTACCATTCCGCCCACCAGACCGGCAGCCCGCCGCTCTTGTCGCGGAGCCACTTGGTGACGGCGGCGAACTTGCCGAGCGCGCCGAACTCGTTCGGCGGCGTCTGGTGTTCCTCGGTGACCGAGGCCCCGTCGACGACGATGAAATCGGCGCCCTTTTTGTGCTTCAGCCAGTACTCCACGGCGTCCAGGCTGTGCTCGTCCACCACGCCCCAGTCGCCCTTGAGGTCGGAGCCGCCCCGGCTTTTGTGGCTATTGATGGGAATATACGGCCCGCCTACCTGGATGTCCGGATTGACGGCTTTCAGCTTCGTATAGACCTTGTTGTACAGGTCGGTGTAGCCCTTGGCGTCGGCGGCCGCATCGGTGTCGGGCCAGAAACCCTTGAACTCGTTCCACACCATGTAGTAGCGCACCTGCGGATAGCGCTTGGCCACCTCGGCGGCCAGATCGGCGAAATCGTCGAAATGGTCGGGGGTCGGCGCGACGGTCAGCTTGTCCCAGTCGGTCTGGCCGGGGGAGCCGCCCTTCATCCAGTCGGGTGCGCAGCACAAGGTGATCACCGGCACGCCGCCCGACCGGTCGATCACCGTCATCCGCGAGTCCAGGCCGTCCCACTCGAACCGACCCGGCGCGGGCTCGGGGCTGTCGACGCCGAAGCCCATGATGTGCTGGTTCTGCATCATCGGGATACGGCCGAGCAGCCCGATGGCGTCGTCGGCAAGGTGATCGTCGCCGCTGTCGGCGCTGTACTGCGTGTGCGTGATGCCCCAGCGCGGCCAGTCGTCGGGCACGGAGTCCGGCACGTCCCCGGCGGCGCCCGTCTCGCCGTCCGTGCCGCCGCCCTTGTCGCCCTTGTCGCCCGCACCGGCCGTCGCCGCCGGCCGGGCGTCGGAGGACGCCTGCGAGGTCGCCCCCTGCCCGGTGCTCCCGGAGTCGGTGGCGCAGGAGATCGAGCCCAGCAGGACCAGCATGCCGACCACACCGGTGCCCGCCGCTCGCAGCGCACGGCGGCGCAGTCGTGTGTAATCCGCAATCGTCGACAAGAACCCCACCCGGCCTCGTACGCCACGCCGCCGTCCGCGTGGCCGTCCACCCCGCCGGCCGTACCCGGAAGACCGGCCGGAGCCGACTGGGAACGGCCACGTCCCTGACGGCTTGATCAAGAAAGGACGCGCAGTACCTCAGAATGCATCAAACGCCGTAATGCTGAGATAAGGGCCTCCTCCTGTGACCACGCCGTGACCGCGCTGCCCCCGTGGTCGGCTCGTGGTGCCCGTGGGTTAAAGCTTGCGTACGGGCACGCGTGTCCAGGCCGCGCCCACCCGCGTGGCGGGCTATCACGGTCTGGTGACGCATCGTAGTCGTACCATGGCAGCGCTCGGACTCGCCGTCGCCGCGACGCTGGCGGGCGGATGCTCCGATGACGACCGGTCCGGCAAGCCGGCCCTGCGCCCGGTGGCGGCCAAAGAGCAGGTGACCTCGATCGCCGAGCAGGGCAAGGGCTACCTGGTCTCCTGGGCCGCCGTGCTGGCCAACCCGAACCGCTGGCACTTCGGCGAGAACCTCTCGGCCCTGATCAGCGCCCGCGACTCCGCGGGCCGCGAGGTGGTGCACTTCGAGCAGTCGCTCGACGCCATCTCCCCGTCGGGCACGCTCGCGTTCAGCGGCTCGGCCGCGGCCGAGCGGCAGCCGGTCAAGGTGCAGATCACCTACCGGCCGGCCACCTGGCGGAAAGCGAGCCGCATCCCCTCGGCGTACAAACCGTTCGAGGCCACCGAGGTGCGCACGGAGAAACTCAAAAACGGTGCGTATCTGGTCACCGGGTATGTATCAGACCCATTTCGGAAGCCCATCGGCAGTCTGACGGTGACGGCGCTGCTGCACGGGCAAGACGGCAAGCTGCTCGGCGGCGACGGCGATTTCGTGGACAATATCGCGCCGGGCGCGCGGCGCAGATTCGTGATCACCATCGACGGCGTCAAGAAGCCCGTGGTCACCGGCAAGACCCAGGTGTACGCCTCCACGTGGGGCTCGACGGCGCACGCCTACCAGGAGCTCGCGCTGGCCGGCGCGGTCCCGGTGAACACGGCCAAACCCAAGACGCCGCCGTTCGCAAAGGAATGATTTAAGTAGCAAATCGTAATTATTCTCCGCAGTCAAGCCCTATCATAGGCCGCGAGCTTCGTAGATTCGGTGGAACTAGCAGTTATTCTACGTTTACTGTCGGTCACATGAATGACCGCCTCCTGGTCGACGCCCTGCGCGGCCGCGACCCCACCGGCCTCGCCGCGCTCTACGACGCGCACGCCGAGGGAATCTACAAGTACTGCTGGAGCCTGCTGGGCGGCCCCGACGGCACCCAGGTCGCGCTGCGCGACACCCTGATCGTGGCCCAGGCGCGGGCCCACGCGCTGGGCGACCCACGGCAGCTACGGGTGTGGCTCTACGCGCTCGCCCGCGGCGAATGCCTGCGCCGCCGCCACACCGCCCCCGACGGCCAGGAGCCCCAATCGGCCACCGCCGAAAGCCCGGCGGTGCGCCGCGCCCCGGCGAGCGGTCCTGAGTCCCCCGCCGACGCCGCCCTGCGGGCCGTGGCCTGGGACTCCGTCAAACGGCTGTCACCCGACGAGCGCGAAATCCTGGAACTGACCACGCGGCACCGCTTCGGCATCGCCGAGGCGGCCCGCGTGCTCGGCCTGCCCCCGCGCCGCGCCCGGCTCCGGCTGCAATCCGCCACGGCCCACCTGACCCGAGCCGTGACCGCCCGGATAGCCGCACGCGGAGCCGCCCACGACTGCCCCGACCCGGCCACCCCACCCGACGGCACCCCGGCACCCGCCGACCGGCCCGACCACCCCACGCGGCCCGACCACCCCACGCGGCCCGAGCCGCCCGTTCACCGCGACCAGTGGGATCGGCCCGAGCGGGCTCGCCAGGTCTCGGCCGAGCGGGTCTTCCGGATGCTGCCCGAGCCAGGGCTGCCGACCACGCTGCGGGTGCGCGTGACGAGTTGCCTCACCGACCCCGACCTGGCGCCCTACCGCGCGTACGTCGTGCGTCGTGTCGGTCCCCTCGACGGCGCGGGGTTCCCGGCCGGGGGAAGCCAGCGGTGGGCGATGGCGGCGGCCGGGGCGCTGGCGGCGGTGGCGGCCGTGACGCTGGTCGCCCTGCTGTTCGGTGAGCTGCGCGACGTGGGGGGCCGCACCACGGTCACCTCCGACGCGTCGGCGGCGCCGCCCACGGGAGAGCCG
Organism: Actinomycetales bacterium; assembly: GCA_044507605.1. Classification (GTDB taxonomy): domain Bacteria; phylum Actinomycetota; class Actinomycetes; order Streptosporangiales; family Streptosporangiaceae; genus Thermopolyspora. The sequence continues at coordinate 8,026 of JBIQJI010000120.1, forward strand.
CCGGGCGTGCGCATGCTGTGGAACTCCGGCGGCACGCCGATGCTGCTGCGGCCCATCCTGCGCGACAACGGCGCGCCCGGCAGGTCCACGACGCCGGCCCCGCGTACGCCGGGGCCCGCCGCATCGGCCGCGGCCGGAGGGGGAGCCGTGTCGCCCTCGGTGCCCCGCACCGCGCCCTCGGTGCCCGTCGGCGGGCCGCGAAACGCCTCACGCGGCCCCTCCGGGGGTGCGCCCGGTGCGCCGACGCATCCCGTGCCCCGACCGGCCCCCGAGCCCCTCAGCGGCGAGCCGGGCCGCGCACGGCCCAGCCCCAAGGCCCAGCCGAGGCCCGGTCCGGCGGGCGAAGGGCTGCGGCGCGGCCTCCCGAAGTGGCTGCGCGGCCGGCCGCACGGGCCTCGCGACCATGCGCGGCCTTCGCCGTCCATTCGCCCGTCCACCGGCTCGTCCAGCGGCCCGTCCAGCGACCCGTCCACGGGACCGTCCACCCGTCCATCCACTCCGTCCACCGGCGTGTCCGCGGGCTCGCCTACCGGCGCGTCCACCGGCCCCGCCACGGGGCCGGGCGCGTCGCCGCCGTTCGCGCCGCCTTCACGACGTTCACCGATCGCGCTGGGTGAAGCGTGGCACGGAGGCCATGTCGCACGATAATTACTTTGAGTGATTTGTGTGTACGTAGAGTAACGGCCGGGAAGTCCGAGAGGAGTGTGATCAGCCAGGGATGTGAGAGACGGGAGGGGAACCGATGTCGTTCACGGACTGTCGAAGAACGGTAGGGGTCATGGTGGGGCTCGCGTGCGGGGTCGCGGTGACCACGATGGCGCTGGAACAGCCGGCGGGTGCCGACCCCCGGCCCTCCGTCCGGGAAATCACCCGCGACATGGCCAAGGCCCGCACGCAGGTCCGCGACCGCGCCGCCGAGGTCGGCCGCATCGCCGCCAGGCTCGCCGCCGCCAAGGCCCGGCTCGACGAGCTGAGCGCCACCGCCGAGAGCGCCGTCGAGGCCTACAACAGGGCGCTGGTGCGGCTCGCCCAGGCCCAGGCCGCCTACCGCGCCGCCGTACGCCGGGCCGCCGAGGCCGACCGCAGGGTGGCCGAGCAGCGCCGCGCCGTGGTCGCCCTCGCCACCGAGAGCTACGCCCGTGGCATCGGCGCCGGCTACGGCGTCGCCCGCCCGGCCACCGCGTTCATGTCGTCGCCCGGCGGCATGTCCGGCTACCTCTACCGCACCAGCATGCTGGCGCATCTGAGCGGCGGCCAGGCGGCCGTCCTGCAGCGCATGCGGGACGCCCAGGCGGTCGCCGCCCTCATGCGCGCCCAGGCGAACCGCGCCTACACGGCGCAGGAGAGCGCCGCCGCCCAGGCGGAGGCGGCCAAACGGGCCGCCGAGGAGGCGGTGCGCGAGCAGATCAAGGCCACCAGGAAGATCGAGGTGCAGAAGGCCGCGCTGGAGAAACGCCTGGACCAGGCGCGCAGCCGCGCCGACCGGCTGGCCCGCGCCCGCGCGGCCGCCCGCGAACGCGCCCGGCTCGCGAAGTCCCGGCGGGACGGCGACGAGGAGCGCGGCGACGGGGAGAGCCTGGGCGACGTCGCCGCCGACTGGGCGCTGGAGCAGCTCGGCAAGCCGTACGTGTGGGCGGCCGACGGGCCCGACAGCTTCGACTGCTCGGGGCTGACGATGCGGGCCTGGCAGCGGGCCGGTGTGCGGCTCGACCACTGGACCGGCACGCAGTGGACCTCCGGCCCGCACATCCCCCTCGACGAGCTGCGCCGCGGCGACCTGCTGTTCTTCGGCCGGATCACCTCCGACCCCGGCACCATCCACCATGTGGGCATCTACATCGGCAACGGCCTGATGGTGCACGCGCCGCAGACCGGCGACGTGGTGCGCGTCGCGTCGATCCACCGCCGCGACCTGGTGGGGGCGACCCGGCCCGGCGGGTGACCCGCCGGCGCGTCAGTGTTCGCCGGCGGGGCAGTGCTCGCCGGGCTCCGCGGCCCGCTTGATGGAGCGTTCGGTCTCGGCCTCGGGCTCGACCCTGCCGACC
>JBIQJI010000041.1:0-56449 GCA_044507605.1 Actinomycetales bacterium
AGGCCATCGCCGTCCTGCAAAACCTCGAAACAGCCCGAGGATGAAAAACGTTCATGATATACCGCAGGCCTATCCTCTAGCGCGGAAATCGCGCGGACGGCACGCGCGGAAAGCGGATGGCTTCGGGGCCACAGCCGTCAAATCGCAATCTCCCCACCCGTTGACACACCTTGACCTGCGCCTCGGTCGCACAGGGGTGTGCTGCGCACCGGTTCGGGTAATAGGCGACGATTCGGACAATCGACCCGAGGGATTGATCATGCCCTTTATTCGCACCTCAGACGGCACCGACATGTTCTTCAAGGACTGGGGCGACGGCCGGCCCGTCGTGTTCAGCCACGGCTGGCCGCTGGACGCCGACGCCTGGGACGACGAGATGATGCTGGTCGCGAACAACGGCTTCCGCGGCATCGCCCACGACCGCCGCGGCCACGGCAGGTCCGGCCAGCCCTGGAACGGCAACGACATGGACACCTACGCCGACGACCTGGCCGAACTCATCGAACGGCTCGACCTGTACGACGTCACCCTCGTCGGCCACTCCACCGGCGGCGGCGAGGTGGCCCGGTACATCGGCCGCCACGGCACCTCACGGGTGGCCCAGACGGTGCTGGTGGGCGCCGTGCCCCCGCTGATGCTGAAAACCGAGAGCAACCCCGAGGGCACGCCCATGAAGGCGTTCGACGAAATGCGCATGGGCATCGAAACCGACCGGGCCCAGTTCTTCCAGGACCTGAGCGGCCCCTTCTACGGCGCCAACCGCCCCGGCGCGACGGTGTCCAAGGGACTGCGCGACACGTTCTGGCTGTGGAGCATGCAGGCCTCACAGAAGGCGGCGTACGACTGCGTCAAGCAGTTCTCCGAGACCGACTTCACCGAGGACCTCCGCCGGTTCGACGTGCCCACCATGATCGCGGCGGGCGACGACGACCAGATCGTCCCCATCCGGGCGGCGGCCCTGAAGAGCGTCAACATCATCCCGGACGCCACCCTGAAGCTCTACGCCGGCGCCCCGCACGGCATCGCCGGCACCTACGCCAAGTCCTTCAACGCCGACCTCCTGTCCTTCCTCACCACCTGATCCGGACGATGCGACCACCCGGCTCCTACCGAAAGACAACACGGGCCCGGCGCCTCTCCGTGGCGCCGGCCCCCCGCCACTTGCCGAGATCCGCCCGATCGTGCACACCCGCTCCGTTCCACCACTAATTCACCGACCGGCACGGAGCTCTCTTTCATGACAAATCCGCAACGCCCTACACACGAGGAACGACAAATCTGAACATCCTGCTCGAAATCGTCCGGACTCCTCGCTCAGCCGTTCGAACGATTAACGGAAACCGCTCTCCGGAGACATTGCACGCCACTATTCCAGCTTCTACAATGCGCGATGTCAGCGTGTGATTTCGGGCCCATGGAGGCGGCCTGACACGCGCGTGGGAAGCCGATCCGACCGCCCTATTCGAACGCCGATTGGGCAGGACCGCCGAGGAACTGGGGGTTTCCGACGGCCATGACGAATGTCCGGGCATCTGGCGCCTTACCAACGGCGATGTCGCGGTGATCGGCCGGGATCCGACCGACCCCTACCGTCCCCGCCTGCCCGACGGCGTCACCATCGGCCCCGGCGAACGGCTGGTGGTCATCCCAGGCGAGCTGCTCACCACCGCGAAACCGGACATTTGACATGCTTGACCTGCGAGCGCCCGCCCTGCCCCGCGATCGCGGGGAACGGCTGAACCGCGCCGATTACCGGCGCGACTTCCAGCGCCTGGAAGCCCAGATGCACGACCAAGAAGCCTGGAAGCTCGAACGACGCCAGCACTTCGAGGAGCAGGGCAGCGCCAGCCGCGACGCGCTGCGCCGGGGCGACTGGGCGGGCTCCCTGCGCCTCCTCGAATCACGCCGCCCCGCACTGCTCAAGGCCGCACGTCAAGACGAGCAGCGGGGCTACACGTTCCATCGGGTACGCATCGTCGAGCGACCCCTGACCCCTTATGTGCAGTGGGAACTGCACTCGCTGCGCATCCGCGCCGAATACGGGGAACGCATCCGGATCATCGACGCGGACAAGATATCCGCGCACGAAAGATCCGGCCTGCTGCCGGAACTGGTGACCCTCGGCGGGCGCACACCATTTCATATTTTGTACACCGATACCGGCGTGCCCAACGGCGCGATCCGCTACACCGATCCCGACCTGATCAACGGCTGGGACGATTATCTCAAAGCACTTTACGCGCAAGGCGCGGACATAGCCGCATTCTTCGCCCGCGAGGTCGAAGCCCTCCCACCCCCCACGACACGGGAGTAAGAGTCAAAGAGCCGGGCCGGGATGAGGAACAACCCGGCAGCTCACATTCCGAGCTGTCGGGATCTTCCCGTGACGTCGTCCAGGCCCGCAACGTCAGCGGCGGCGTCCACTTCCACGACGAACGGCGCTCTGGCAACCCCACCCCGCTGCCCCGCCAGCTACCGGCGGGAATACCCGGCTTCGTCGACCGCACCGACGAAGTCGATCAACTGAACGCCGTCCTCCCCGACAACGATGGCGACCCCCTCATCATCTCGATCTACGTGATCGCCGGCACGGCCGGCGCCGGGAAGACGTCACTCGCCCTGAGGTGGGCGCACCAGGTCAAAAGCCGCTTCCCCGATGGGCAGCTCTACATCAACCTGCACGGGTACGGCCAGGAACGCCGGCTCACGGCGTACGAGGCCCTGCACCGTTTCCTGCTCGACCTCGGCGTCGGGCCCCGGTCGGTGCCCGCGGAGGCCGACGCGGCCTCGGCCATGTACCGCTCCCTCCTGGCCGGCCGAAGGGTGCTGGTGGTCCTCGACAATGCGGCGACCGTGGGCCAGGTTCGCCCGCTGATCCCAGGCAGCGAAGGCTGCCTCGTCATCGTCACCAGCCGGGACCGCCTGTCCGGCCTCGCCGTCCACGACGGCGCCCGCCGACTCACGCTGGGCACCCTTCCCGAGGCCGAGGCCGTGGCGCTGCTGCGAGCCGTGACCTCGGCGTACCGGCCGGGAGACGACGTCACCAAGCTCACCGAACTCGCCCGGCTGTGCGCCAAGCTGCCTCTCGCGCTTCGCATCGCCGCCGAACGAGCGGCCGCCAACCCGCATATGCTGCTGGACGACCTGATCGCCGACCTGCGCGACGAGTCGGCGCTCTGGGACGCCCTGAGCACGGGCGACGACGAAGAGGCCGGGGCCGTCCGCACCGTTTTCGCCTGGTCCTACCGGGCGCTGCCCGAGCAGGCCGCGCGGCTGTTTCGGCTCCTCGGGCTGCATCCGGGGCCCGAGTTCGGCCTCCACGCGGCCGCCGCCCTCGCCGACCTGCCCACCTCCCGCACCCGCCAGTTGCTCGACACCCTCGTCGGCGCCCACCTGGTCGAACAGACCGCCCCGAACCGATACCAGTTCCACGATCTGCTGCGCGCGTACGCCATCGACCAGGCGCAGGGCGAGGAGACCGCGGAGGGACGGGACGAGGCGCAGCGGCGCGTCGCCAACTGGTACCTGCACACCGCCGACGCGGTCCAAGGCCTGCTCAACCCCGCTGAGCCCCATGTGGCCGGACCGCGCGACGGCGTCCCCGCGCTCGGCTTCCCGACTACAACGCCGCCCTCGACTGGGCCATGACCGACCACGTGAACGTCTTCCACGCCGCCCGCGCCGCAGCCGCCTCCGGGCACGACCGGCTCGCCTGGCGGCTCGCCGCCGTCGCATGGAACGCCGCTCCCCCATCCGTACCCGTCACCGGGTGGCTGGCCGTCGGACGTCTGGGACTCGAGGCGGCGAACCGGGTGGGCGACCGGGCCGCCGAAGCGCTGCTCCTCATGTATCTCGGCATGGGCCATACCCGGATCAATCAGTTGGACGAGAGCCTCGACTGCCATCGACGCTCCCTGACGATCCGGCGCACGATCGGCGACCGGCTCGGCGAGGCGCACTCGCTGAACCTGATCGGCCTCATCCACCTTCGCGCGCGAAGGCTGGACGACGCGGCGTCGCATTTCGAGGGGGCCGGCTCCATCTTCCGTGAACTGGACGCCGCACACTGGACCGCCACCGCGCTGTCCAACCTCGCCAGTACCCACTATCACGCCGGGCGCCTCGGGGAGGCCGCAAACTCGATCGCGCGGGCCCTGGCCGCGCACCGCGCCCTGAACAACCAGCGAGGCATGGGCAACGTGCTGCGCCTGCTGAGCGATCTGCGGCGCGAACAGGGCGACATCGACGGTGCGCTGCGATCCGCGCATGACGCCCTGGACATCGCCCTCGCCCTGCGGGATCACCGCCTGGAGGGGTTCTGGCTCATCACCCTGGGCAACGCCCAGCAGGCCGCCGCCAGCCTCGACGAGGCCCTCGACTCCTACCACCGGTCGGCCTCGCTCCACCGCCGCCTCGGCGACCGCAGCCGGGAAGCGCTCGCCTGGCAGGGGGCGGGTGAGACGTACAGGCGGCTCGGCCGGTCAGACGAAGCGGCCGGCTTCCACCGCCAGGCCGCAGCCGCCTGGCAGGACCTGGGAGACCCCTGGCACGAGGCCCTGGCCCTGGACGGCCTGGGCATCGCGCTGCTCGGCACCGATCCGGATGCCACCGCACGGCACTGGAGGCGTGCCGTGCGACTCCTCGCGGACTACGACGATCCCGAGCACGGGAGACCTTGGCTCGCATCAGACGCGGCCTGGGAGCGTTCGAATAGGCCAGGAGCGGCACGCAGTAAGCGCGGCGACCACCGCGGCCCCGCACATGGTCTTCGGCGGGATGTGGGTAGGGGCGTGGGCCTGTTCTAGCGGCCATCCGCGCTCGTCTCGTAGTGGGGCCGTGGTGGCGGCCGATCTCCTTATCGCCTCGTTCCGGGGGCGCGGCGGCGTAGGGCGAGGCCGGTGACGGCGGCGAGAATCAGGAGGAGGCCGGCCAGTATGAACGTCCTGCCGTCGGGGCCGGCCTCGCCGCCGCCTCCGGTCTGCGCCGCACCGACCGGAGTCGCGTGCACCTTCGCCGCCGGGTCCGCTGCCTCGCCGGACGGGGCCGTGGGGGTCGTCGTGTCGGTGCCGGGCGGGGTCGGCGTGGGGGTCGCGGTCTCGGTCACCGTGGTGCTGATGGGCTGCGTCGGCTCCGGGCTGGTGGTGGCCGTCGGGGACTCGGAGGCCGATGTGCCGGTGCCGACCGTGAGGGTGTCGGGCGTGGTGCCGGCCGTATCGGAGACATCACACTCGATCAACAGGTCGGTGGGCGTGGTGCCGATGTTGAGAGCGGCGGGCAGCACCGTTCCCGTACCGGTGGTGTTCGCCGTGGTCCTCAACGGGACCTGGTCTGCCGGCAGCGGGATGATCTCATGCGGCGTGATGGGATCGAGGTCGGCCACCCCGGTAGCGGAGGTCAGCCCCGGGAAGTCACTGATCGACGCGTACGCGTAGAGCTTGGCCCCGGTGGGGAGCCCGGCCCCCGGGGCCTTCAGTTCGCTGCCGGTGACGTAGGTGCCGTGCCACTGGATGGTCAGCTGGTCTCCGGGCAGGGCTCCACTCGGCATCGTCAGCTCGATCCGCACCTTGACGTCCTGCTTCGCGGTCACGCCGGCGGTGGTGCACAGGTACTCCACGACGTTCGTGGAGGTGCGCAAGCCCGGCCAGGCGCCGGGGGCGGCCTGGGCCTGCCGGGGGAACGCCTGCTGGGGGAACAAGATCAGGCCGGCGCCGAGGACGGCGGCGGTGACAGCCGAGCGAGCACGCAAGGCATCTCCCGCGATGACCGATGAGGCAAAAGGCGAACCACAAAAGAGGGACGCGAGGTCTGCTCTCCCGGTTGTCACCATATGCCGCTGATATCGGGCCGGGAAGGTCGCGGCGCCGGTCGCCACGTCGAACGCCGGGACGGCCCCGGCGGCCACGTCCTGATCACGCGATCGGCCCGCCCGGCACCCGAACGGAACGTACGATCGGGGGATGCAGCCCGTGGTGCTCTTCAGCGTGGTGGCGGTCGTCCTGCTCGGTGCCGCGGTGTGGGGGGTGGCGGCGCTCGCGGTGCAACGCGGCAGGGGCGCCGGTGCGGTTCCCGTCGGTGATCTGGGCGACCGTGTCCGCCGGCTGTGCGCCCAGGGGCGGAACATCCAGGCGATCAAGATGCTCCGCGAGGAGATCCCGGGGCTCGGGCTCAAGCAGGCCAAGGACGCCGTCGACGCCGTGGCCGCGGGCACCGACCTCGCGACGGCGCTCGGCCGGGCCGACCACCGCATCCCGCGACTTCCGGAGCTCACCCCGGACCTGGCCGGAAAGGTCCAGGCCCTGCTCGCGGAGAACAAAAAGATCCAGGCCATCAAGCTGGTCCGGGAGCAGATTCGGGGGCTGGGCCTCAAGCAGGCCAAGGCCCTCGTCGACGACATCGAGGCCGGCCGCCTACTCGTCCCCCCGCCCACGACCCGGCCCGCCGTCGGCCCCGATCTCGCCGGCCGGGTCCGGAGCCTGAAGGCCGAGGGCCGCGTCGAGCAGGCCGTCTTCCTCGTGCGCGGCGAAACGGGCATGAACGAGGCCGAGGCGACCTCCTTCGTGGCGGCCGTCGAGCCCCAGGACCACCCGATCTGAGCGGCCCCGGGCCTCAGCGACGCTTCGGCGTGGCCCCGGGGTTCTCGTTCTGGTCGGCGCGCCAGGTCCACCAGGAGTAGATCGCCGGGATGAGGCACGCCGCCAGGGGGCCGACCAGCGCGATCGGGACCAACGCCGGCAGCGGGACGACGAACGCCGCGACGGCCAGCACCAGGCCGACGACCGCGAACAGGCGCCCGGCCAGGCGGTGGGTGCGGCGCCAGGACTCCTCGCTGTCCATGGTCCACGGGGTGCGCACCCCGACGGCCCAGTTGCCGCGCGTCTTCGGCAGGTAGTTGCCGAGCACCAGCAGCAGGACGCCCACCCCGGCCATCGCCACGCGCGGCACCGGAATGTCGCCCCCGGTGGCGTTGATGACCGTGACCGCGTGAATGCCCGTCAGCAGGGCGAGGACGCCGATCCAGGCGCCGTTGTAGGCGAGGGCCGAGCCGGCGAGGTTCTCCCGCCGGGGCAGCACGAACGGCAGCACGCAGAACAGCACACAGAGGCCCACGATCACCGCGGGCATGCTCAGCAGCGCCTCCACCTTGCCGCCGTACCGGTCGACCTCACCGGCGGCGCCATAGTGCATGGGCAGCCGTGCCCCGTCGGGGATCTCCAGCCATCCCCACACCGAGATCCCCGCCGAGACCACCAGGGCGGCGGCCGAGCCGATGAGCCCTGGCCGCAGGCTCAGCCGGCGAGGGTCTTCGTGCTCGTCCTCATGCTGCTGAAAACCGGTCTTTCGATCACTGGACATCGGCGTCCCGCTCGTTTCGGCTCGTCGTGATTGCTGTAGGGGGCGGGTCGGATTCGGGGGGCCTGCTCCTGTCGATCTTGAACAGGTCGAGCAGAGCGCTCAGCGACTCCTCCAGCAGGGACAGGTGCAGGTGATAGGTGATCGACGTGCCGTTGCGCTCACCGTAGATCAGGCCCGCTTCGCGCAGCAGCCGCAGATGCCCCGAAAGGGTCGGCTTGGCGATATCGAAGTGCTCGGCCAGCTCCCCGGCCGTACGCGACCGCCCCCGCAGCAGCGCGATGATCTGCCGCCGAGTCGGATGCGCGAGCGCCTCGTACACCCCGTTCATCCATACTTCCTTAATTAGCGAACAACCAAACAATACCCCCCCGAACAGCCCATCCACCCATCACCATGAAGAAGTGTGACCAACAGGACAGCACCCTGAGCCACCCAGGCCGCCTCCGGACCGGCACCGGAGCCGGCCGCTCCGAGACGCGACGACCCCGATCAACACAACCGCGATCCCGACTCGTCCTTGATCTGCAGAGATCTCCGTAGGCGAGTCGCCACCCTCTGCCTGTCCGCCCGCCGGCCATCATCGGACACGCGGCACCCGCTTTAGGAGAGCGACGGCCGCACGGCTGGCTCATTGGCCTAAGCTGCGGGAACGCCTCGCCCAGCCTGAATTGACGCGTGATCACCCCGCGCATGTCCTGTGGGTCTCGACCCTGTCGTCCTCCAAGACGGTCACCATGAGCGGGAACCCGGACGTCGGTGAGCAGCCCGATCGTTATCTGCGGGTCCAGGCGGCGTTCCTTGGAAAAGCCCGGCTCGCGGAACCCGTCTCCGGCGTCGGTCTCGACGTACAAGACCGGCACGTCGTACATGACTAGGCCGGTCGGCCCGAGGCGGATGTGGGCCGCGCAGGCGGCGGCCAGGGCCTGGCGTCACTGCGGTGTGGCGTAGTCCGGCAGGCGGCGTTTCACCGTGGCATACGACACCGGATCGATCCCGGCCTCGGCAAGCACGCGCAGGCTGTCATGCCTGCTAGCCGACTCGATCACCGCGCCAGCACGAGCTGCCGAAACACCTCATCGCCCCGGCCGCGGCAGCAAATTCCGGCGCCTGGCAGGCGCGACAGCGCGTCCCATTGGTGTTCCATTTGGGAGCTGACGATCTCTAACGTCCCGCCCGGCACCGGCCCGTCATCCAGCCTCAGGTCCAGATCTTGCTGCCCGGTGGCCAGTCGCTGACGCGCCACCGCCTTGAGCGCCTCCAGTTCGGCGTCGTGCGCTGACCCGATGTGCTCGATCTGGCGGGATCCGCGGCAGGAAGAGTGGACGATATGCACCGCTCTGGCGCCTGAGGCCGTCTTCACCGTCCGCACGTACGGAGACACGGCCACCAGAGTAGAGACATGATCGATTTAGTCAACACTTTTCGCCGTTCCCGACGGCAAACCATGAGGTTAGAACCTCACACTCGGCGACGATCTCGGAACGTGAGCCGAGTCATGCTCGAGGTGGAAGGAGTGCCCCGGTGGGGTACTCCACACATGGGTAGCACCATGACCTGCGAATTTGCCGCCAAATTCTCACTATTACGGACCGCTCCCGAATCGTGAGCCATTGCTAGAAAGCGCAATGCTTCAGAATTGTGCCGAACTCAGGCTGGGTCTGCGTCGGCCGCCTAATTTCCGAAGATATCCGGCAGAACCGACAGAGCTGGTGTGATCACGTGAATGATCTTGTTCATGGGCGCCTCCTCTTTTCCACCGGCTTCCGTCAGACGTAAACCGATGTACATGAGTAGGAAGGACAGCCCGAACCACCCATATTGCACCAGACCCGGGGTATCCCGCCTCAGCACAGCAGCGTCCGTGTCAAGTAGTGCAATACATAGTATTGCCGTATCGGACGTCTCATCGGGTGGCTTCAGTCGATGTGGCGCCCCATCGAGAGCTTTGTGAGACTGGCTTGCCTGCCGTGGCCGTATGGGTTCTGTAAGAATCACGGGGTAGTACATTATCGCCCCTTGCGCCACCGTATCCAACTTTACCGGGGCGGTCCACTTCGGGCTGACCGCTATGGGATGGAGCTCTTGAGGCCTGCGAGGAGCTTCTTCCACTCTGAGACCGCGATGGACAGTATGGGGCCGGCGGGGGCTTTGCTGTCGCGCATCGCGTAGCCCCCGGACGGTAGGGCGGCGACTTCTACACAGTTGTCTTCCTGGCCGCTGTGGCTGCTCTTGCGCCAAGTGAGATCCGCCATTCGGTGATCCACGTTTCCTGCGCCTACCTCTTCAGTTGGTCTGCCAGGGTCGCCAGGTGCTGGATCGACTCCTGTGGCGAGAGTGCCGATGCCATCACATGGGTAAATATCAGGTTATACCGCTGATATTCGCTCGGCTTCTCCAGCCAGAGAGAGTCGGTCGGGGTGACTGTGTAGACGAGACCAGGGTCTTCGGGAAAGTCCAGGATGACGAATGGCCCGCCGGTCAAACCGCGGTGGGCTCCTACCGCGTCGGGAACCACCTGGATGGTGATCTTCGGGCGGCCGGCCAGGTCGATGAGGTGCAGCAGTTGCCGGTGCAGGGCCGCCGGCCCGCCGATCGGTTTTCGCAGGGCCGCCTCGTCGATGAGCGTGAGCAGCGACGGAGGATCGTCTCGGTCCAGTATCTCCTGACGGGCCAGCCTGGCCGCCACGTGGCGATCGATGAGTTCGTCGTCGAGTACCTGGCCCGCTCGCCACACCGCCTTTGCGTACTCCGCCGTCTGGAGCAGCCCTGGAACCAGGACCAGTTCCCAGACGCGGATCACGCTCGCGCCCGACTCGAAATCAGGCAGGCTGCTTCGGAAGACGTCCTGGTACTGCTCCCACCAGCCACGCTGGCGGGACTCGCGAGCGAGGGTGATCAGAGCCTCCCGTTCGGATTCGTCGCCGACTCCGTACAGGTCGAGCAGCAGCCGCACGTCGTGGACGCTTGGCAGCTTCCATTCGTTGCGTTCGATTCGGCTCACCTTCGACTGGTCCCATTCCAGGCGTCTGCCCGCTTCCGTCACGGACAGACCGGCTTCGAGGCGAAGCCTTCGCAGGGCAAGAGAGAGCCGTCGCCTTTTGACCGTAGGACTGCCGTATGTCATGCCATCTCCCCAATTGCATATCATCCCGATCCATAACGAACCGATCGATACGGACTATCTCCGCATCTTGATTTGCGCATTGGAATTACGTATCTCGTCTGGCAACATGCTAATGGCCAGACGAGAGCGAAAACCGAGGCTCTGCGCGTACGTACCTCAAGAGGCACTCCGAGCCACACGAGCTCTGCGACTGGCGACAAAAAGGCGGAGGCCGCCCCGGTGCGGGCACACCCGGCGGCCTCCTTGACCGGACGCTGGAGGTCCGACCCATGGCAAAGATTAGTGGAAGCGGCACGCCTACCCGAGGGTGTGAGAGGTCAAGGCGGCAATTCGCCGGAGGCCCGGCCGCGGGTAGGTCAAAATGATCGATCTACCCGACGCGGCCTACGAAAGCGGAAGGCAGCGCAAGGTCTGCTGGGAGCTTCCGGCCGACCCGGAGTTCGTCGGCAAGACGCGGCACATGATCGCGGAATTACTCTGCTCCTGGGCGATGGGCGAGCTGATCGACGATGTCACCGTGGTGGTGAGCGAGTTGTACACGAACAGCCTTCGCCACGCCGCCCCGCCGATCCGGCTCACGCTCCTGACGGATGGCCGCATCCTGCACGGCAGCGTCAGCGATCACGGCCCCATGGAGTGGGTTGCGACCGTGAGCGAGCCCTACGCCGACCACGGCAGAGGGCTGGCGATCGTCGCGGCCCTCTCCGCCCGGTGGGGCATCGACCGTCTCCGCGGGCAGACCCGCAAGTCGATCTGGTTCACCTTCGTTCGAGACTCGGCGTGATTCCTCGGGCGTGCGCCCGACCGCACTCGACCCTACGGGTGTTGCCTGATCACTTTGGCTCGTGCCTTCTGGCCGGGCACGAAGGCTGCTCCGGCGGCGGCGTCGCATCGGGGCACGGAACCATGGTGGCGTGCCAGGTCTCTTCGTTCGGGGCTATGCGGTGGTGGTGGAGTGGGTGAGGCGGTAGCGGGAGGGGGGGATGCCGTAGTGGTCGAGGAAGGCCTGGCGGAGGGTTTCGGGGGTGCCGAAGCCGCAGCGGGTGGCGATGGCCGAGACGGGGAGGGTGGTGGACGACAGGAGGTGGGCGGCGGCTTCGGTGCGGGCTCGGCGGACGAAGCGGCCCGGGGTCTGGGCCAGGTGTTTGAGGAACAGGCGGGTCAGGTGGCGTTCGCTGACGCCGGCGGTGGCCGCCAGGGCGGCCGTGGTCAGGTCGGCCGACAGGTTGGCGGTGATGTGGTCGACGACTCGGCTGACCACCGTGTCGCCGGAGGGCGGGGCCGCGGTGAACATGCTCATCTGCGCCTGGTTGCCGGGGCGTTGCATGTACGTCACCTGGTTGCGGGCGACCTCGCGGGCCAGGGCGGCGCCGTGGTCCTCCTCGATGAGGGCGAGGGTGAGGTCGAGGGCGCTGGTGACGCCGGCGGCGGTGATGACGTTGCCGTCGCGGATGAAGATGGGGTCGGCGTCGACGGTGATCTGGGGGTGGCGGGCGGCGAGGGAGCCGGCGAACTGCCAGTGGGTGGTGACGCGCCGGCCGTCGAGCAGCCCGGCGGCGGCCAGCACCGACGCGCCCGTGCACACCGAGGCGACGCGGCGGCTTTCGCGGGCCAGGCGGCGGACGTGGGCGAGGATCAGCCGGTCGTCGGCCGCGTCTTCGGAGCCGATGCCGCCCGACACCACGAGGGTGTCCAGCGGCCCGGTGACGCGTTCGAGGGCCTGCTGCGCCTGCAGGGTCAGCCCGCTGGCGCAGATGATCGGCCGGCCCGAGGGGGTGGCCAGGCACACGTCGTAGAGCGGCCCGCCCCCGTGGACGTTGGCCGTGATGAGGCTCGAGGTCACGCACGCGATGTCCAGTAGTTCTGCCGCGTGGTACGCGACGACTACTACACGCCGTCCCGGCATGAGTCGACTGTAGGGTCAAAAGGACGTACAGCCCAGGTTTTCCGACCATTCTCCGGTCCGGCGTCGGTGTTTTTCGCGAGCCGCCCGACAGTTGGGCCATGACCTCTCCGACGTCCGGCCCGCAGGCCGCTCCCGGCTCGGCCGTCCCGTCCGCCAACCGGGCGGGATGGCGACGTTTCGCACTCCACTACATCGAGATGGTCGTCGCCATGTTGGTGGGGATGTTCGCGCTCGATCTGCTGTGGTCGGTCATCGGGGTCGACTTCTCGTACGACACCGATCCCGAGTTCGCGTACCTGCTGATGGCGTTCGACATGTCGGTGGGCATGGCCGTGTGGATGCGGGTGCGCCGGCACGGCTGGGCGGCGACGCTGGAGATGTGCGGCGCGATGTTCGCGCCGATCGTGCCGCTGTTTCCGCTGCTGTGGCTCGGCGCGATCGACGGCATGACCGTGATGGTCGTGGCGCATGTGGCGATGTTCGTGCTCATGCTCGCCGTCATGTTCCGCCGCCGTGACGAGTACGCCCACGCCCATCACCGAGCGCTCGGCGGGGGACGTCCTGGGCCGGACGTCCTGGGCTAGGCGTGCCAGAGGGCGGCGAGTTGCCGGGTGGCCAGCCGGGACGGTACGGCGCGCAGGAACGTGTCGCGCAGGCGTGCGGGGATGCCGGTCCGGGAGGTGAGCCGGGACTGCCGGGACGCGGCTCGCATGATGCGGTTGGCGGCGGGTCTGCGCTCGGCGTCGTAGCGGCGGAGCCGCTCGGCGGCGTCGGCCGGCTCGGCGCCGGTCAGGTGGTGGGTGAGCGCCGCGGCGTCCTCGAATGCCTGACTGGCGCCCTGGCCGAGGTCGGGCGGCATGGCGTGTGCGGCGTCGCCGAGGAGGGCGATGCGGCCGGTCGCGTACGAGGGGAGGGGCTCGGCGAGGCGGGTGATCGGGTCGACGTAGATGTCGGCGGGCGGGGTGGCCTCGATCAGTGCCGGGACGAGGGGGTGCCAGTCGGCCATCAGGGTCAGCATCTGCCGTTTCGCCTCGGCCGGGCCGGGGACCGGGCCGTCCAGGGCGGAGTCGGTGAACCAGTACAGGCGGTCCGCGCCGATGGGGAACAGGCCGAACATGGCGCCGTTGCGGCTGTCGACCAGCTGGCTGGCGAGCAGGTCCGGTGCCATGCCGGGGGGCCGGGGCAGGGTGCCGCGCAGGTCGAGCCGGCCGGTGCGTCGCAGCCCGGCGTGGGCGGGGAAGAGCTGTGCGCGCAGCCTGCTGCCGATGCCGTCGGCCGCGATGACGGCGTCGGCGGTCGCGACGGGCCCGTCGGCGCCGATCACGGTCACTTCGGTGGGGTGCGGTTCGAGTCGTTCGATGGGGGTCGCGGTGCGCACCAGGCCCGGTGGCAGCGGTGCGCGGAGCGTCCGGTGCAGTTCGGCTCGGTCGAGCATGGTGATCGGGCCCACCTGCTGCTGGGCCCGGGCCAGGTCGGTGACGAGCAGCGGCCGGCCATGACGATCCCGCAGCCCTCCCTGGGTCGCGTGCATGACGTGCCGGCGAACGCCGTCGGCCAGCCCCAGCGCGTCCAGGGCGCGCAGGCCGTTGGGCATGACCACGATCCCGGTGCCGGCTTCCCGCAGCTCGGCGCCGCGTTCGAAGAGCGTCACCTCGTGGCCCCGGCGATGCAGCCCGACGGCGGCCGCGACTCCTCCGAGCCCGGCGCCCACCACCACGACCCTCATGGGAACCTCCACACTGTTCACTACGATCGTACTAGTACGTCTATTGGTAGCATGGCCGCATGCCGCCCACGAATCCGGCCCGGCGCCAGGCCCTGACCGACGCCGCCATCGAGCTGCTGGCGGAGTCGGGCGTGCACGGGCTGACCCACCGGGCGGTGGAGAAGGCGGCCGGTCTGCCGGCGGGGACGGCCTCGAACTACTTCCGCAGCCGCGAGGCGCTGCTGGTGGCCACGGCGGAACGTGTCGCCGAGCTGCATCTCGCCGACACGGACCGGGCCGTGGCGCGGCCCGCGCCGCTGGCCGACCTGCTGACGGAGTCACTGTTCACGGCGGCGACCACGCTCCGCACCCGCTACCTGGCGATCTTCGAGTTGCAGCTGGAGGCCACCCGCCGCCCGGCGCTCGCGTCGGCGCTGGCCCGCCTGCAGGGCGCGGCCATGCGGCTCACCGCCGGGCAGCACGACAGGCTCGGCCTCGACACCTCTCAGGAGCAGATCCTCACCTTGATGGCCCTGTACGGGGGCGCGCTGTTCACCCTGGTCACGCTGCCGCCGGGGAGCGTGACCAGGGACATGGCGCGGCACCTGGTCGAGGCCATGATGCGCGGCGTCACCTGACCGGCGCGCCTCCTGGGACGTTCGGCGGCCCGGACGCGCCTCTGCGCCGGGGACCGGCGACGCGTCGGCGAATGTGGCCGGAGGCGGCGTGCGGGCCGTCGGTGCTCAGGGGAGCAGGTCGACCGTGCCGCGTTCGCCGTCCACCCGGATTCTGGCGCCGTCGGGCAGGCGCATGGTGGCGTTGCCGGTGCCCACGACGGCGGGGATGCCGAGTTCGCGGGCGACGATGGAGGCGTGGGACAGGGGGGCGCCCACGTCGGTGACCACGGCGGCGGCCCGGGGGAACAGGGGGGTCCAGCCGACGTTGGTCAGGGTGGTGACGAGGATCTCGCCGGGCTGGAGCCGGTCGCCCTGTTCCGGGGTGGGGATCACGCGGGCGATGCCCTCCACGAGGCCGGGGGCGCCGGGGAAGCCGGTCACGGTGTCGCTGACGGGCACGGTGGCGCCTCGGGCGTCGTAGAGGTCGGAGCGGCGGCCGGGGTCGGCGGCCCAGCGCACCGGGTCGAAGTGGCCGACGATCAGTGCGGGGTACGGCGGCAGCGCGGCGTACCGCTCGTAGGTGGCGCGTCGTGCCGGCACCCGGTCGAGGGCGGAGGGGTCTGCGCGCAGCAGGGCCAGCAGTTCGTCCAGGTAGAGGAAGAACACGTCGTCGCCGTGGCCGGTGAGTTCGCCGGCGCGGACGACGAAGGCGCGCAGCACCCACATGGCCCGCATGTTCTCCGAGCGGGCCGATTCGCGGTCGCGGACGACCTCGCCCCAGCGCCGCACCCGCCGGCGCATCGCGGCTTCTTTGCGCGGGTAGCGCCGGGCGAAGCGGGCCCACGCCTCCTGCCCGGCCCGCTCCTGGCGGGCGAGCAGGGCCTCGGTGCCGGAGCGCAGGTCGCGCAGGCCGGCGAGCTGGGCGTCGATCCAGGCGGGGTCCTCGCCGGGCCGCGGGATCGACACTTCGAACTCGTGGGGGCCGCGATGCCCGTACGCCGCGGCGAACTCGGCCCTGGTGATCTCGCCGCGGGCGAGCCGGGTGAGGCCGGTGAGCAGGCCGAGGCTGGCGAGTTCGCCGTCGGCGTTGACGCCGGTGAGCATGGCTTCGGCGTCGGCGTCGCCCATCATCGCGCGGAGCTTGTCGCGGGTGTTGAGCAGGGTCGTGCCGCCTTGGCGGCCGGCGGCCTCCAGCATGCGGCACGCGGTGATCATGTGGGGTTCGATGTCGCGCTCGTACAGGTCGGCCAGGCCGGCCGGGGTCGTGGTGGCGGCGACGCGGGCGCGCAGGTCCTCGCACCGCCGCCGGGAGGTGGCGAGGAAGGGGCGCAGGCCCTTCAGGTTGGCCCGGGCCCGGAGCTGCACGCGGATGCCCGTGGGCACGGCGCGTTTGATGATCTGCCAGCGTCCGACGGGCACTTTCGGCACGTCGAGGCCGGGCGGGATCTTGCCGAAGACGTTCTCGATCGCGCCGATGCGGCGTTTCATGCCGAGGGCCTCGGCCATGGTGAAGATGGGGCTGAGGTTCATGTAGAAGCGGCCGCCGATGTTGCCGACCATGTCGAAGCCGGGCATGGCCGAGCCGGACATGGCCTCGCGGATGAACAGGCGCACGAACGACCAGGTGATGGGGGTCATGACGTCGGGGATGGCTTCCCCGAAGTTGCCCGCCGTCCACAGGTACTCGCCCTTGCGGCTGTCGTTCCATTCTTCGGCCGGGGGCGTGCGGCCGGTGATGGGGCGGGCCTGCAGGATCGCGAAGGCGTCGCCGCGCCTGGCCCACTCCACGTCCATGGGCGTGCCGTACAGGTGCTGGACGCGTGCCCCTAGCGCGGCGAGCTCCAGTGCCTGAGTCTCGTCGAGGACGGGCCGGCGGCGTGACTCTTCGGGCACCGGTCGTTCCTCGGTGCCGGTGGCGGTGCGTACGGTCATGACCGTCTTGTCGGCCGTGACCGACCGGGTCACCGCGCCGCCGGAGACCGCGATGGTGTCGGGGGTGACGTGCCCGCCGACCACCGACTCGCCGAGACCCCACGCGGCGTTGATCAGGGTGGTCGTGTCGTCGCCGCTGATCGGGTCGGAGGTGAACAGCACGCCGGCCGCGTCGGCGTCGACGAGTTCCTGCACGACCACGGCCAGGGCCACGTCGTCGTGGGGTACGCCGAGCCGGTCGCGGTAGGCGATGGCGCGGGGGTTCCACAGCGAGGCCCAGCATCGTTTGACGGCGTCCAGCAGGGTGTCGCCGCGCACGTTGAGGTAGGTGTCCTGCTGGCCGGCGAACGACATGCCCGGCAGGTCCTCGGCGGTGGCGGAGGAGCGGACGGCGACGGGCACGTCGTCGCCGAGGGCGCGGTAGGCGTGGGTGATCTCCGCGGCGAAGGGCGCGGGGATCTCGTGCCGGGCGAACAGGTCGGCGGTGCGCTGGGGGTCGCCCGGGTCGATCTCGGCGCGGAACGCCGACGCGAAGGCGCGGTACGCCTCCGTCGTGACGTGGAATCCGCGGGGGACGGGCAGCCCGGCCCGGGCCAGCCGGGCCAGCGAGGCGCCTTTGCCGCCGGCGGTCGCGAGGTCGGCTGCGGCGTCGTCGAGAGGCAGCACCGGTTTCATGAGGCAGGCTCCGCACAGCCCAGGGAGGCGTCGAGCTTGCGCCGGGCGACCTCCAGCATGGTGTCCAGGAAGTCCAGGGTGGCCGCGGCCACGGCCCGCGCGTCGGCCTCGGGCAGGTCGCCGCCCGGGGTGAGGGCCCGGTCGATCGTGTCGGCGACGAGTTCGGCGATGCGCTCGTCGGACGGCCGGGCGGGTTCGGGCAGCATGTTCGGCAGCAGCACGAAGCCGTGCACGATGGAGGCGAGCACGATCGCCGGGTCTCCGGGCTCTTTGCGCGCCGCACCGTGGTCGATCAGCCGGCCGATGTAGGAGTCGAACGGGACGCCGAGGTCGAGGCCCGTGGTGCTTTCCCGTTTCATCCGCGCGAGCTTGCCGAGCACGTCCGGGTCGCCCATGAGGGCGGCCCGGAGCAGGGGCCGGGCGAGCACCTGGGTGACGAAGCCGCGCATGAGTGCGCTGAGGGTGCCGGGGCGGCCGGCCCGGATCTCCTCGATCATGCGGACCCGTTCGCGGCGCAGCAGCGCGGCGAACAGGTCGTCGCGGGTGCGCCAGTGCAGGTAGATGGTGCCTTTGGCGACGCCCGCCTGCCTGGCCACGTCGTCGATCGTGGTCTTGCCGTAGCCCCACCGCACGATCAGTTCGCCCGCGGCGTCGAGGATGCGGTGCGCGCGTTCCAGCCTGCGCGCCGGGTCTTGCGGCGGCCGTCCCCTGGCCATCGATCTCACCTCATTTGTTTGACCAGATGAGACTATTCGGTCATTTAATCGATGGCAAGTCGGGGCGCGCCGGTCAGGAGAAGCCGTAGCGGGCGAGCGGCTCGACCAGTTGGCGTTCCTCGTAGGACAGGTGGGAGAGCAGGGTGTCGGTGAGCAGGTCGACGGCGGCGCGGAGCAGCCGCATGCCGTCCGGCTCGGAGCCGGCGGCCGGGGCGTCCGGCCCGCCGGACGTATCCGACGCGACGAGGGCGACGAGGGCGCGGTCGACCCGGTCGAGGACGCCGTGGATGACGTGGTGCTCCTGTTCGAGGCGGTCGATGACCGGGGCCAGGGCGGGGTCGGCGTGGCGGAGGTGGGGGAAGACGCTGACGTCCTCCAGCGTGTGGTGGACCGTCACGATGCGGCAGTACGACTCGCAGAAGGTGCCGAGCGTCCAGTTGTTCTGGCGCATGGTCAGCCGGTTGATGTGCGAGCGGGCCGCGCCGGGGTCCATCGTGCCGGCGGCGACCTGCTCCACCAGGTCGCGCAACCGGGTCAGCTCGGCGCGCAGCTGATCGTGCACCCCGAGGAGGTCCCCCCGGGAGGCCGGCTCGGGGGGCGTGTGGCGGGGGCCGGGGCCGGGGGCGGGGGCCCCGGGGCGGGTCGTCTCGTCCCACACCCGCTCGTCGCTCAGCCGGGTGCCGTCGTCGGGCGTGGGCTCGACGGTGAACGGCGAGGTGCGGATGCCTGCGCGGACCTCCTGCCCCGGCGCGACGGTGCCGGTCGCCGGCACCGCCCGCGTGCCCGCGCCCGCCGAGTGTCCGGGGGCGCTGCCGGGCTCCGGCGCCGGTCGGGCGGCGTCCCCGCCGGTCTCCGGGGCCGCGCCCGTCCCGGTGGGGCCGCTCGTCGCGGGCCCCGGGTCAAAAGGGCGCGTCGCCCGTTCGGCGGCCACGAGCTCGCGTACGGCGGGCACGACCTCGGCGGCGTACCGGCGGATCGCGTCGGGGTCGTCGCCCACGAGGAGATAGCCGCTGACGCCTTCGGTGAGGGTGAGCTCGGCGAGCTGCTCGGCCCACACGCGCGGCGGGCCGTTGAGGAAGCCGGTGCCGGGGCCGGTGAAGGTGCCGGCGATGTTGTACAGGCGGCGCACGTCGCCGGGGCGCCGCCCCGCCTCCTCGGCGGCCTCGTCGATGACGGCGTTCATCGCGGGCAGCTCCTCGGGGCCGGCGTACATGCTGCTGGGCAGCCAGCCGTCGCCGAGCCGTCCGGTCAGGGCGAGCATGCGCGGCTTGTACGCCCCGACCCAGATGCCGATGTCGTGGGCGGGGGCGGGCCCGGCGTGGGCGCCCCACACGCGGTGGTGCTCGCCGTCGACGCGCACGGTGCCGCCGGGGGCCCAGATGGCCCGGATGACCCGGATCGCCTCGTCCAGCGCCTGGACGGCCTGCGCGGGCCTGAGCCGGGTCCCGCCCATCGCGGCGACGCCGTCCCAGAACGCTCCGGCGCCGAGGCCCAGCTCGACCCTGCCGCCGGTGAGGAGGTCGAGCGAGGCGGCGGCGCGGGCGAGCACGGCGGGTGGGCGGAGCGGGAGGTTGGCGACGTTGGGGGCGACGCGGACCGTCGTGGTGGAGGCGGCGATGACGGAGAGGAGGGTCCAGGTGTCGAGGAATCGGGCCTGGTACGGATGGTCCTGGATGGTGACCAGGTCGAGCCCGGCCTGGTCGGTGAGTCGCGCGAGCGCGACGACCTGCTCGGCCCGGTCGGCCCGAGGGGTGAGGAAGGTTCCGAAGAGCAGCTCATGCCCGTAGTCGGCCATATCAGGTCTCTCCCCCGCAATCGGCGTTCATTCTCTGCACCGCAGATCGTATGCATCACAGACGAATTGTCAAACGGAAGGTCTATGTGAACGGCTATGCTGGGCCGCATGGCAGAGACCCCGCCCACCCCGCTGCCGACGGCGGCGGCCCTCGCGGCGCCGGGCGACGCCCTCGACACCGATCTGGGCTGGACCCTCGGCGTGGTCTTCCGGGCGTACGTCAAGGCCGTCCATGCCCTGGTGGGCGACCTGCCCGGCGGGCCTCGCGGCTACCAGGTGCTCACCGCGGCGGTGCAGGGGCCGCCCGGCGGCCAGGGCGCGCTCGCGCAGCTGCTCGGCATCGACAAGACCGTGATGACGTACCTCGTCGACGATCTGGAGCGGGCCGGGCTGGTGCTGCGCCGGCCCAACCCCGCCGACCGGCGCACCAAGCAGATCGTCGCCACCCGATCCGGGCGCGAAGCCTGGCAGGCGATCCAGGCCCGCATGGAGCACGTCGAGGAGCACGTGCTGGCCCCCCTGCCGGCACGTGACCGCGCGGTGTTCCGGGAGTCGCTGCGGCTGCTCGCGGCACACGCCCAGACCCTGGACCCCGCGGGCGACACGTGCCGCATCATCGACGACCTCGCCGACGACGACCCGGCGCTCACGCGGCCGGCCCTGCGCGGCGAGCGAGGGACCGACCGAAAATCTGGATAGAACCCACCCCGAATGGCCTGCGATAACGGCGACAGTGTGCGACCGGTGCCACCTTTTATAACGATTCAGATATCAGAGCGACTCGGGTGGCGCTAGTGTCATTCCTGCTCGAAGTTCTCCTGGGCCGGCCCCCATGCCAACACGTTTCCACGAGGACGGGATGAAAGACATCACTCAAGGCCAGACGGCGGCCAAGCCTCCGGCCTCCGGGAAACCGTTCGTGATATCGGCGGCGCTCCTTGTCGCCATACTCATCGGTCCCATTGTCACCGGCCCGCCCGTCGGCCCCTTCGCATTCCTGGACCGGTACGCCGGCGTCGTCGTACTGGTCTCGCTCAGCCTCGCGGTCATGCTGGGGCTGGCCTGCACCGACCGATTAGTCCTGCCGATCCGGTTCCGCATCCTGTTCCAGGACGTGCATCGGGCGACGGCCCTGATCGGCGTCGGATTCCTCGCCGTGCACATCGTCGCGAAGGTCATCGCGAGCGAAGCGGCCGCGCTGGAGGCCGTGGTGCCGTTCTTCCGGTCGATCCCGGTGGGACTGGGCACGGTCGCGGGCTACCTGATGGTGATGGTCGCCGCGCTCGGCGTGTTCCGTCTCCGCTATCTCAACAAGGGCCGGCCCTGGGTGTGGCGGCTGCTGCACAGCACGGCCTACCTGTGCTGGCCCATCGGCCTCGTGCACGGCCTGTCCGCCGGCCGGCCCGCCGCGTCGTGGGTGACGCTGAGCTACGCCGCCTGCCTGGTCGCGGTGGGGTTCGGGCTGCTCGTGCGGGTCATGTTCGCCAAGCGCATCAGGCGGGGCATCGGCGTGGTCAAGACCCGCGGCGGCGCCGCGGGCGAGTCGCCGTACGCCATCCCGGGCAAGATGGAAGGCGGCGACGAGGCGTTCGACGCCGAGTTCTGGGCGTCTTTGCGCAAGGAGGTCCGGCGCTAGGCGTCGCCGGACGACCAGGCCCGGCGACGGGCCGATTCACCACGAACCACACGAACCGGCCGCGTCCACCTGTGCCCACCATGCCCGGCCCACCGTGCCCGGCCCATCCGTGCCCGGCGAACGGCTACGCGCCGACGACCGCGTCGATCGCCTCGGCCGAGTAGACGTGCCTGGTGACCATGAGGCTGAGCCCCACCGTGGCGCTGTCGTCGCCGATGCGGGCCGGCACCACGCGCAGCCGCTGGATGGCCCGTTCGACGGCGTCGGCCCGGATGCGGCGGCCCACCTCCTCGGTCACGATCGGCAGACGGCCGATGAGGCCGCCGAGGACGAGGGTGTTGGGGTTGATGGTGGCCACCAGCATCGCCAGGACGCGGCCGAGGCGCTGGGCGCCCACGCGCAGGGCCTCGACGACCGCCGGGTCGCCGGTCTGGGCGCTCTGCACGATGTCCTCCAGGGTGTGGACGCCCTGGTCGGCGAGCTGGTCGACCAGGGCCCGGCCGGAGGCCCACGCGGCCAGGCAGCCCTGGCGGCCACAGCGGCAGCGGGGGCCGTCGTCGCTGATGCGGATGTGGCCGATGTCGCCGGCCGCGCCGTCGGCGCCGCCGATCACCTGGTCGTCGACGACGATGCCGGCCCCGATGCCGGTGGCGTACTTGACGGCGAGCAGCACGCCGCGCTCGCCGCTCGCCGATGCCTCGCCGAGGGCGAAGGCGCGGGCGTCGTTCTCGATGAGCAGGGGGACGTCCCAGCGGGCGCGCATGGTCTCCTCGATGGGATAGCCCTCCCAGCCCGGCATGGTGGTGCTGGCGCCGAGACGCCCGGTGGCGACGTCGACCGGGCCGGGGATGCCCATGCCGACGCCCACGACCTGGGCGTTCTCGTCGACGCGTAGCAGCTTGTCGGCCCTGCTGATGAGCCGGGGCAGCAGCTTGCCGGGCGGGCTGGAGATGTCGAGGCGCAGCCGCTCCATGCGCAGCGTGTTGCCGAACAGGTCGGTGATGGCGATGCGGCCGTGGGCCTGGCCCAGGTCGAAGATGAGCGCCACCCGGTTGCGGTCGTCGAAGCGCAGCCGCTGCGCCGGCCGGCCCACCGACGAGCCCGTCGCCCCCGCCTCGTAGACGAGCCCCGCGCGGAAGAGCTGGTCGAGCCGCTCGAACAGGGTGGTGCGGGACATGCCCGTGGCGCTGAGCAGCTGCTGGCGGGTCCAGCCGGGACGCGTGCGGATGAGGTCGAGCAGGTGGCCGGGCGAGGCCGGGCCGCTCGCGCCCGCGGCCGACGCCGTGCCGGGAGCGCCGCCGGACGAGGTGCCGGGGGACGCCGGGGGGTCTGTGTGCCGTATGACCGTCACGGGCCCACATTCTCCTCCCTGTCGGCCGAGTCGCGCTCTTGACCGGCGTGACCCCGCTCATTATGGTCAACCACTGTACATAATTCAGACCATAGGAGAATACTTGCCCAGGCCCGCCTCCGTCTTCCGGCCCGTTCCGCCCCCACCGACCGCCGAGCCGTCATGACGGCCTCCCTCGCCGCCGCCGCGGCCGACGTGCTGCGCGGCAACGACCGGGGCAGTCTGACGGTCGCGTCGCCGCGCCTGTACCCCCATCAGTGGAGCTGGGACACGGCGTTCATCGCGGTCGGGATCTGCCGGTTGTCGGTGTCGCGCGCCGTGGCCGAGATGTCGTCGCTGCTCGCCGCCCAGTGGCCGAGCGGGATGATCCCGCACATCGTCTTCGACCGCCCGTCGGGCTACTTTCCCGGCCCCGACCGGTGGCGCAGCGAGGTGGCGGACAGCCCGCCGGGCGTGCCGACCTCGGGGATATGTCAACCTCCCGTACATAGCATCGCCCTCGCGTGCATCCTGGAGGAAGGGCGCCGGCTGGGCGGGGCCGCGCGCCGCACCGCCGAGGAGTTCCTGGCCGGCAGCCTCGACGGCTGGCTGGCCTGGCACCGGTGGCTCGCCACGGCCCGCGACCCCGACGGCACGGGCCTGGTGGAGATCCACCACAGCTGGGAGTCGGGCATGGACAACTCGCCGCGCTGGGACGTGCCGTACGCCGGGGTGGTGCCAGGGCCGATGGAGCCGTTCACCCGCACCGACACCCGGCACATCGGCGACCTCGCCCAGCGGCCCACCGACGAGGAGTACCGCCGGTACATCTGGCTCGTCGACCAGATGGTCGCGGCCCGCTACGACGAGGAGACGGTCCGCAAGACGATCGACTTCCGGGTCTCCGACGTGTTCTTCTCGGCACTGCTGGCGCTGGCCAGCGACATCCTCGGCGGCATCGCCGCCGAGTTCGGCCGGCCCGGCGACGCCGCCGACATGGCGGAGCTGGCCGAGCGGTGCCGGGCCGGGGTGGCCTCGACGATCTCGGCGGAGACGGGCCTGGCCCGAGACCGCGACCTGCGCACCGGCGAGTGGCTGTCGACGGCCACGCTGTGCGGGTTCGCGCCGCTGCTGTGCGGCGGCGACCCGGCGGTGCTGGCCCGGCAGCGGGAACTGCTGCTCGGGCCCGACTGGTGCGGGCACGGCGACCTGCGGTACGCGGTGCCGCCGAGCACGTCGCCGTCGTCGCCGCAGTTCCAGCGCCAGCAGTACTGGCGGGGCCCGCAGTGGCCCGTGATGACGTGGCTGTTCGGCTGGGCGGCGCGGCGGCACGGCGACGACGAGCTGGCCGGGCTGCTCCGGGACGAGTCGCTGCGGCAGCTCGGCGACCTGACCTTCGCCGAGTACTACGACCCGCTGTCGGGCCAGGCCCTCGGCAGCACGGCCCAGTCGTGGACGGCGGCCGTGGCCCTCGACTGGACGGCCGCGTCATGAGCGCGGGGCGCATCGGCCGGGCGGCCCCGGGCGGCGTCGCGGGAGGCGGGCTCCCGGCCTTCGGCGACGCCCGGCCGATCGGGGGGCTCCGGTCAGCGGTTGACCACGTACAGGGGGTCCTGGCCGGCGAGGACACGGCGCAGGTTCTCGGCGACCATCTGACGCACGCGGGCGCGGGCCTGCCAGGTGCCGGCGGCGATGTGCGGGGACAGGTAGACGTTGGGAAGGGTGCGCAGCGGGGAGTCGTCGGGCAGCGGCTCGGGGTCGAAGACGTCGAGCGCGGCCGCGGCCGGGCGGCCGGCCCGCAGGGCGGCGGCCAGGGCGTCCTGGTCGACCAGGGCGCCGCGGGCCGAGTTGACCAGGATGGCGTCGTCGCGCATGGCGGCCAGCTCGGCCGCCCCGATCAGGCCCCGCGTCTCGGCGGTCAGCGGCAGGTGCAGGCTGATCAGGTCGGCCTCGGCGAGCAGGCCGGGCAGGTCGACCTGGCGGGCGCCCTCGACCTCGCGCGGGGTGCGCGCCGTGAACAGCACGGTGGCCCCGAAGCCGCGCAGCCGTTCGGTGACGGCCCGGGCGACGGCGCCCATGCCGACCAGGCCGACCGTCCGCGAGCCCAGCTCGGCCCCGAGCGGCAGGGCCTGCCAGCCCGGCGTCCGCAGGGACGCGTCGGCGGTGAGGCCGCCTCGCAGCACGACGAGCATCGCCATGATCACCCAGTCGGCCACGGCGGCGGCGTTGTAGCCGGGGGCGTTCGCCACCGGGATGCCCCGCTCGGCGGCCCGGGCCACGTCCACCGTGTCGTAGCCGACCAGGGGCTGCTGGATGAACCGGCAGCGGTCCATGGCGTCGATGGCGGCGGCGTCGAGCACGTAGCGGCGCTGCGCGTCGGCGATCACGATGTCGGCGCCCTTGACGAGCGCCGCCAGCTCGGCCGGGTCGCCGGAGCCGGAGGCGAGGCGGACCTCGACGCGGTCGGTGCCGGCGAGCTCGCGCACCAGGTCGGCGTCGTACGCGGACAGACAAGTGATGATCATTTTTCTCCCGGGTCAGAGGGGACGGGCATCGAGAATGCGGGCGTCGGCGAGGCGCATGCCGAGGCCGGGCGCGGTGGGCGCGGCGACACGCCCACCGGCGGGGACGATCGGGTCGGCGAGGAAATGCTGGTAGAGCGGGCCGAGACGGCGCAGATACTCCATCTCGGGGATCAGGCCGGGGCTCGCGGCGAAGGTGAGCGCGGCGTTGCACTGCAGCGACTGGCCGTGCGGAATGAACTGGCGGCCGGCGGCGGAGACCAGCGCGCCGACGCGCGTCATCTCGCTGATGCCGCCGCCCCAGTGCGGGTCGGCCTGGTAGAGGTCGAGCAGGTCGTCGCGCAGCAGCCGGGCGACGCCCCAGCGGGTGTACTCGTGCTCGCCGCCGCTGATCGCCACCCGGCCGCCGAGACGGCGGCGCAGCGCGGCGTAGCCGGCGGTGTCGTCGGCCGGCAGCGGCTCCTCGATCCAGCGCAGCCGCAGCGCCTCGCATTCGCGGGCCACGTCGAGCGTGAACGGGATGTCCCAGGAGCTCCAGGCGTCGAGCATGATGTCCAGGTCGGGCCCGCCCGCCTCCCGCACGGCGGCCACCAGCTCGACCACCCGGTCGACGCCCCGATGCCCGTCCGGCGGGCCGGAGCGGGGGAACCACTTCACGCCGCCGTAGCCGCCGGTGACCAGCTCGCGGGTGCGGCGCCGCACGTCGTCGAGGGCGAGCGAGTCGCCCAGCGTCGACACGTACGCCGGCACGTCGTCGCGGGTGGGCCCGCCGAGCAGCACGTGCACGGGCACGCCGAAACGCTGCCCCTTGATGTCCCACAGGGCGCAGTCGACGGCCGACAGGGCGAGCATGCCGGTGCCGGCCCGGCCGTGGATCATGGACCGGTAGCCGAGGTCCCAGACGCGCTCGGTGGCGAGCGGATCGGCGCCGAGGAGCTGGGGGCGCAGCAGGGTCAGCACCGTGTGGGCCTGCTCGGCCGACAGCACGGCGGTGCTGCCGGTGATGCCCTCGTCGGTGTCGATGTGCAGGAAGATCTGCCGCACCTCGAGCGTGCCGTCGTCGCGTACGGGCGGATGGAGAGGGCCGGTGGCGGCCCTGTCGGGGTAGACGTCGGTGGGGCGGCGCAGCCGGTCCTCCCACAGCGGGTTCGGTTCGGTGAGCGAGCCGGTGTACTCGACGCAGCGCACCTCGGTGATTCGCATCCCGGGTTCTCCCAGATTTGTCAGTCGGGCGGACGTAAGTCTGTCGAGGCCGCACCGTACCGTGTGCCGGCCGGCACGCGTAACCCGGAGGGCCCCCAAGTGGGCCGGTCGCTGCCCGGCGGCCAGGCGCGCGAGATCGTCACCGGCGAGCTGGAGTACGTCACCGACCGGCGGCTGCCCGGCATGCTGCACGGCGCGGTGCTGCGCTCGAAGGTGCCGCACGCGCGCATCGTGTCGATCGACACCGGCGCGGCCACCGCGATGCCCGGCGTGCGTGCGGTGCTGCTCGGCCGCGACGTGCCGTTCAACCTGCTCGGCCCCACCGAGGCCGACGGGCCGGTGCTCGCCGACGAGCGGGTGCGCCAGGTGGGCGAGGCCATCGCGCTGGTGGCGGCCGTCGACGAGGGCACGGCGCGGCGCGCGGCCGACGCGATCGAGGTGACGCTGGAGCCGCTGCCGGTGGTGTCCGGCCCGCGCGCCGCCCTGGCGCCCGGCGCGCCGGCGCTGCACGCCGGCGGCAACCTGGCGGGCCGTATCGGGTTCGCGTCGGGCGACGTCGAGGCCGCGCTGGCGGCGGCCGACCTGGTGGTCGAGCGGGCCGTGCACACGGGCGCGCAGGAGCACGTCGCGATCGAGCCGCCCGGCGGCGTCGCCGTGTGGGAGGCCGACCAGGTGACCATCTGGTGCGGGTCGCAGAACCCCGGCCTGCACCGCCGCAAGGTGGCGCGGGCGCTGCGCGTCGACCTGGACGACGTGCGCCTCGTGTCGGGGCCGGTCGGCGGGGCGTTCGGCGCCCGCAACGACGATCCGATGCCGGTGTTCCTCGCGCTGCTCGCCAAGGCGGCCGGGGCGCCGGTGCACCTGCGGATGAGCCGCGAAGAGGTCATGATCGCCCAACCCAAGCGGCACCCGTACGACACCACCGTGCGCATCGGGTTCGGCGCCGACGGGCGCATCGCGGCGAGCGACATGACGGTGCTGGCCGACACCGGGCCCTACATCACGTCGGGGCCCAACGTGCTGAAGACCTCCGCCGAGATGTCCGTCGGGCCGTACAGGGTACCCGTGGCGCGTTTCGACGGGCAGGTCGCCTACACCAACAACGCCAACTCCGGCGCGTTCCGCGGGTACGGGGTGCCGCAGGTGGCGTTCGCGCTGGAGACGGCGCTCGACGAGGCGGCGCAGCGGCTCGGCATCGACCCGGTGGAGCTGCGGCGGCGCAACCTGCTGCGCGGCGGCGAACGGCACGGCCTGTACGGGCACACCGTCACCGAGAGCCTGCGCGCCGTCGAGACGCTGGAGGCGGCGGCGGCCGACGAGTGGTGGACGGGCCGGGAAAAGTGGCGGCGCGGGGCGGCGTGGCCGTGGCGGCGCGGCACGGGCATCGCGATGGCCGTCAAGGGCGTGGGGCTGGGCAGCGGGCGCGGCGACGCGGCCCGCGCCCGCCTCATCGTCGACATCAACGGACATATCAGGATCTGGGCGGGGCCGAACCACACCGGCCAGGCCATCGACGTGGCCTACCGCCAGATCGCCGCCGACGTCCTGCGCCTGCCCCCCGACCGCATCACCGTCACCGTCGGCGACAGCCGCCTCGTCCCCGAGTCGGGCGCGACCGCGGCGTCCCGCAGCACGTACGCCGGCGGCTCCGCCGTCGCCGCCGTCTGCGAACGCTACAACGAGGCCATCGCCGAGGCCGGCACCCCGGCCCGGCTGGTCGAGCAGGGCCGCGCCGAGTTCGAGGCGACGTTCCACCTGCCCGACGTCGCCGACCCCGGCATGATCGACCCCGAGCATCTCGGCGCCTACGCCCCGCACCGCGTCTACGGCTGCTCGGCCCAGGTGGTGCGCCTGGAGGTCAACGAGCTGACCGGGGAGATCCGCGTCGCCGGCGTCGTCTGCGCCGTCGACTGCGGCCGCGCCATCAACCCGGGCGCCGTCATCGGCCAGGCCGAGGGCGGCGTCACCCAGGGCCTCGGCCTCGCCCTCATGGAGGAGTACCTGCTGCGCGACGGCGTCCCGGTGACGACGAGCCTGGAGAACTACCTCATCCCGACCGCCCAGGACATCCCGGAGATCCGCACCCACCTGGTGGGCACCGACGAGCCGACCGGCCCCATGGGCGCCAAGGGCATGGCCGAGGTCGTCATCGTCCCCACCGGGGCGGCGGTGGCGGCGGCGGTCGCCGACGCGATGGGCGTCCGCCCCACCCGCCTCCCCATCACCCCCGAACGCCTGTTGGAGGCCCTGCGATGACCGCCCCGGTACCCCTCACGACCTCCGGGCCGACCGAGAAGCGGCCGCACCGTCCAAGGCTTGCGGAAGGAGCACGATGAAGGTCAACGGAGTGGCCGTCACTCCTCCCGACCCCGATGCCAGGCTGCTCGACTACCTGCGCGACGACCTGGGGCTGACCGGGGCCAAGGAGGGGTGCGGCATGGGCGAGTGCGGCAGTTGCACCGTCCTGCTGGACGGGACGCCCGTGTGCTCCTGTCTGATGCTGGTGCGGCAGGCCGAGGACGCGGAGGTGACGACCGTCGAGGGGCTGCCCCGCACGGCCGTGCAGGACGCGTTCGTCGAGGGGCAGGCCGTGCAGTGCGGGTTCTGCATCGCGGGGATGGTGGTGTCGGCGTCGGCGCTGCTGGCCGCGCACCCGGATCCGAGCGACGAGCAGATCCGCACGGCGCTGGAGGGCAACCTGTGCCGGTGCACGGGCTACGGCTCGATCGTGCGCGCGGTGCGGAAGGCGGCGGCCTCATGACCAAGAACCCGGCCCCCCGGTCGTCGAGTCCGCGCACGATGGCCGAGGTGGATCGTCGTGATCCGGCGACGTGGCTGCTGGCCGGGGGCACCGACCTGCTGGTACGCCGCCGGGCCGGCCTCCACCAGGGCCCGGTGACCGACGTGTCGCGGCTGCGGGACGCCCCCGAGCCGGTGCGCGAAACCCCCGGCGGCATCCTCCGCCTGTCGGCGCTGGCCCCGCTGTCGGTGCTCGCGGCGGAGCTGGGCGACCGGCTGCCCGCGCTGGTGGCGGCGATCGCGTGTTTCGCCTCCGGCCAGATCCGGAACCGGGCCACGCTCGGCGGCAACCTGGCCAACGCCTCCCCGGCGGCCGACACGGTGCCGCCGCTGGTGGCGTACGGGGCGGTGGTGGGGCTGCGCGGCCCGGCGGGCACCCACGAGGTGCCGGTCGCCGAGTTCGCCACCGGCCCGGGCCGCACGTGCCTGGCCCCGGGCGAGTGGATCGAGGCGGTGGAGGTGCCGCCGCCACCGGGCATCGACACTGGCTCCCCGGAGACGGCGGCCGACGCCGGTGCCGAGGACCGGTCCGGGAGCACCGGAGTGGTGGCCCGCAGCGGTTTCCGCAAGGTGGCGGGACGGCGGGCGCTGGCGATCTCGGTGGTGAGCCTGGCCTGGGCGTGGGCCGAGGGGCCCGGCGGCGCGCTGCGCGATGTGCGGCTGGCCGCCGGTGCGGTGGCGCCGGTCGTCGTCAGGTGCCCGGGCGCCGAGGCGGTGCTGGAGGGCCGGGTGCCGGACCGGGACGTCATCGCCAAGGCCGTCGAGGCGCTCGACGGCGACATCAGCCCGATCAGTGATCTACGTGCCTCCGCCGCCTATCGGCGGAGGGCGCTGAAAGGAGCGCTCGTGGAAGCGCTCACGAGGAGGATTTCGTGAAACGGACAGCCACCGTACGGCTGGACCGGCCCATCACCGAGGCGGCCGAACTGGCCCGCCGGGCCGAGGACCTCGGCTTCGACGGGGTCTGGGTGGCCGACCACTACTTCCATCGGGACGCGACGGGGGCGCTGGCGCTGATGGCGACGGCGACCGAGCGGGTGACGCTGGGCACGGCGGTGGTGAGCCCGCTGCTGCGCCATCCGGCGCTGCTGGCGAGCGCGTCGGCGACGCTCAACGAGATCAGCGACGGCAGGTTCGTGCTGGGCCTCGGCGCCGGCGGCTACGAGTTCGCGAGCGAGCTCGGCATCAAGGCGCGCCGCCCGCTGGGCCTGACCGCCGAGGCGGTGCGCATCGTACGCGGCCTGTACGAGGGCCGGGCCGACGTCACGGGCGACACGTTCACCACCACCGGGGCGCTGCGGTTCACGCCGCGCCCGACGCCGATCTACCTGGCGGGGCGCGGCCCGAAGATGCTGGCCCTGGCCGGCGAGGTCGCCGACGGCGTGATCACGCACGGCCTGTCGGCCCGGCACATCGCGTTCGTCCGGGAGCGTCTCGGCGGCGCCGGCACGGCGCTCGTCCTGATGCTCGACGTGCAGATCGACCGCGACCGGGCCCGCGCCCTCGACGAGCTGCGCCCCCGCTGCATGGCCATGGCCGGCGGATCGTACGCCGACGAGCTGATCGAGGTGTACGGCCTGGACCCGGCCGAGGTGGCCGCCCTGCGGGCGGCTTTGCGCTCCGGCGACCGCGCGGCGGCCGGGCGTCTGGTCACCGACCAGATGGTGGACGCGTTCGGCATCGCCGGCCCGCCCGAGCTGCTGCGCGACCGGCTGGCGGAGTTCGCCGCCGCCGGCGTCGACGAAGTGATCCTTTCCGTCGGCGGCGGCGACCTGGCCGCCTCGACGGCCCAGCTGACCCGACTCGCGAAAGCGGTGCTGTGATGACCCTGCCCGAATCCGTCGTCGTCCTCGGCTCGGGGGCGGGCGCGCTGTCGTGCGCGGTGGAGATGTCCCTGGCCGGGATGAAGGTGACCCTGGCCGACCTGCCCCGGTTCGCCGACGGGGTGAACGCCGTCGGCGCGGCCGGCGGCATCACGGTGCGCTGCCCCTGGCACGGCGAGACCACGGCCCCCGTCGCCGCCACCAGCACCGACCCGGCCGCCGCCGTGCGGGGCCAGGAGCTGGTCGTGGTGTCGGTGCCGGCGTTCGGCCACCAGACGTTCGCCGACCTGCTGGCGGCCGAGCTGCAGGACGGCCAGTCGGTGCTGTGGGTCGGCGAGGGCGGCGGCGCCCTCACCTTGGCGGCCACGCTGCGCCGGGCCGGCCGCACCCCGGCCGTGCACATCGCCGAGACCAACAGCCTGCCGTACGGCGCCCGCGTGCGCGGCCCGGCCCTCATCACCGCGTCGCGCAAGGCCGGCGGCACCCTCGTCGCCGGGCTTCCGGCGGGCGACCCGCTGGTGGGCGTGGCGTGCGAGATCTGGCCGTGGCTCAGCCCTGGCGAGAACGTGTGGGAGACCACGCTGCTCAACTTCAACGCCATCGACCACGTGCCGCCGATCGTCTGCAACCTGGGCGCCATCGAGGGCCGCACGAGCGCGTTCCTGCTGTGGGGCGAGGGCGCGACCCCGGCCGTGGCGCGCATGATCGAGCGGGTCGACGGCGAGCTGCTGGCCCTGCGCCGCGCGCTCGGCCTCAGCAACACCGCCGGATACGCCGACTACCTCGTGGCCCAGGGCTTCGCGCCGAAGCGCGGCGAGACCCTGCACGCGACCCTGCAGTCGTCGAGTTTCGCCGCCAGCACGTTCCCGTGCGGCCCGGACGCCCTGAAAAGCCGCTACCTGACCGAGGACGTGCCGTACGCGCTGGTGCTGATGGCGTCGATCGGCGACGAGCTGAACGTGCCGACCCCCACGATCGACAGCCTGATCCACCTGGCGTCGGTGGCCGCCGACACCGACTTCGCCGCCGGTGGCCGCACCCTGGCCGACCTGGACCTGGCGGGCGTCGGCCGCGACGGCCTGCTCAAGGCGGCGCGGGAGGGGGCCTGGTGACCGACCTGCTGATCACCGGCGGCACGCCGGTCACGGGATACGCCGAACCGGCCCCCCGCGACCTGCTCGTCCGAGACGGCCGGCTGGCGGACGGCCCCCCGCCGGCCGGTGCGCAGACCCTCGACGCGACGGGCCTGCTGGTGCTGCCCGGCCTGGTCAACACCCACGACCACCTGCGGTCGCTGCTGCCCATGACACGGCGCGGCGACACCAGCGGCCTGGCCGAGATGATCAAGGCGGGGCAGGAGGCGGGCGCCGCGGCGACACCGGCCGACTACCGGGCGCTGACCGCGCTCGCGGCGGCCCGCATGGTGCTGTCGGGCGTCACCACGGCCGTCGACCACGTCTACCCGCTGCACACCCCCGGCATGCTGGCGGCCGTCGCCGCCGGCCACGCCGACGTGGGGCTGCGGGCCCACCTGGCGTACGGGCTGACCGGCGTCGACATCGACAAGGAGATCGCGCAGGCCGAGGCCGCCGCCGACGACGTGATCCCGGCCGAGCGGCTGTACCTCGCACCGGTGTCGCTGCGGCAGACCTCCGCCGAGGGCTATGCGGCGGCGGCCCGGGCCGCCGAGCGCACCGGGCTGCGGCTCTACACGCACATCGCCGAGACCGCCGACGAGGTGGAGCGCTGCCTCGCCGACCACGGGGTGCGGCCCATCGAGCTGCTGCACCGCATCGGGTTCCTGCGGCCCGGCACCGTACTCGTGCACTGCGTGCACCTCACCGAGCGCGAAATCGGGCTGCTCGCCGACAACCAGGTGGCGGTGGCGTACTGCCCGTCGAACCATCTGCGGCTCGCCAAGGGCTTCGCGCCGGTGGTGGCGCTGCGCGAGGCCGGGGTGCGGGTGGGGCTCGGCATCGACGGCATGGACGACCTGTTCACCGAGATGCGGCAGGCCGTGTACGCGCAGGGCCAGGCGGCGGGACGGCCCGGCGTGCTGCGGTCGGACGCGGCGCTGCGCATGGCCACGGGCGACGCGGCCGCGGCGATCGGGGAGACGACGAGCGGCGGCCTGCTCGCGGGGGACCGGGCCGATCTGATCACGCTGCGACCGGGGACGTCCATGCGTCCGCTGGCCGACCCGGTGCAGTCGTGCGTCCACCGCGCCTCCGGGCGGCACGTGGCCGACGTGCTGGTGGACGGCCGGTTCGTGGTCAGGAACGGCCGGCTGACGCTGGCCGACCAGGACGAGCTGGCCGACCGCGCGTGGCACGTCACGCGCGACCTGGCCAGGCGTACCGGCCGCGAGCACGCGGCCGACTGGCAGTGGGGCCCCGGGAAACCACCCGGGCGGTCTTAACAGGAAAGGCGACTCCCATGGGTCAACTCGAAGAAATGCGGATGAGCCGCCGCACACTGCTCGGCGTCACGGGCGGGCTGGCGGCGATGGCAGCGCTGTCCGCCTGCGGCGGCAACGACAGCAGCAGCGGCGGCTCCGGCTCGGGGTCGGGGGCGAAGGGCACGCTGACGGTGTGGGCGTCGACGGCGTTCGCCGGCGACTCCGGGTCGGCGCTCAACAAGGCGGCGCAACAGTACGGCGGCAAGAACAACCTCTCCATCGAGGTCCAGGGCTTCCCCGCCAACGACCTGACCAAGAAGATCACGACGGCGCTCGCCGGGGGCGGCGGCCCCGACGTGATCATCGCCGACGTCTCGTCGATCCCGCAGTTCGGCGCCGGAAACATGCTGGCCGACCTGACCAGCCGGTTCAAGCCGATCGAGTCGCAGTTCTTCCCCGGCAACGTGGCCGCCGCGACATACCAGGGCGCGGTGTACGCCGTGCCGTTCGACACCTCGAACGTCGCGCTGCTCTACAACAAGAAGATGTTCCAGAAAGCCGGCATCGCCCAGGCCCCCACGACCTGGGACGAACTGCTCGCGGCGGCGAAGGAACTCACCGGCGGCGACCAGTACGGCTACATGCTGGGCGCCCAAGGCTACGGCTCGTTCCTGTTCTGGCCGTGGCTGTGGCAGAACGGCGGCCGGATCCTCGACGACGCCGGCACCAAGGCGCTGTTCAACGACCCCGCCGGCCAGGAGGCGTGGGCGTTCTACTCGGGGCTGTACCTGACCCACAAGGTCGTGCCGCCCACGTTCCTCGGCGTCACCCAGGCCTGGGACCAGTACATCCAGCCGTTCCTCACCGAGAAGGTCGCGATGCTCGCCATCGGCGACTGGGGCCTGTCGCCCATCGCCAAGGGCAACCCCGGCCTGGAGTACGGCGTGGCCCCGCTGCCCAAGGGCAAGCAGAGCGCCACCGTGCTCGGCGGCAACGCCATCGGCATCACCAGCGCGGCCAAGAACGCCGACGCCGCCTGGGGGTTCGTGTCGTGGCTGACCGGCGCCGAGCAGGAGTCCGTGCTGAAGGACGGCTACAAGCGCATCCCGGCCCGCACCGACGTCGCGAGCGGCTCCACCGCCGGCCTCGACGAGGCGCACCAGGTGTTCGTCGAGCAGGCCGCGTCCGCCAACACCCGCCCGACCGTCACCGCGTGGGGTGACATCGAATGGCAGATCATGGCGAGCGCCTGGGACACCGTCATCCAGAAGAAGAAGTCTCCCCAGCAGGCTCTCAACGATGCCGCGACCGCTGCGAACAAGGCGCTGTCGCGGGGATAGAGGCCCCCAACATGGCAACGACTCAGGCCAAGGAGCCGGCGACGGTCATCCCGGAGAGCGTGTCGAGGCCACGCCGCAGGAGGCGGGGCTGGCTGCCGTGGGCGTTCCTGGCCCCGGCCCTGCTCCTGCTCGGCGGGGTGCTCGGCTACCCCGTGCTCGACGGGCTGCGCACCAGCTTCACGCACAGCCTGCTCACCAAGCCGGACGCCGACCGGTTCTCCGGCCTGGAAAACTACCAGGACGTGCTGACCGACCCGGCGGTGCTGTCGGCCGTCTGGCACACCGTGCTCTGGGGCGTGGCCAACCTCGTGCTTCAACTCGTGCTCGGGTTCGCCCTCGCCGGGCTGATGCACCAGAAACTCGCCGGGCGCGGACTGTTCCGCAGCCTGGTGATCATCCCGTGGATCGTGCCGTCGGTCGTGGTCGCCGTGGTCTGGCGGTACCTGCTCGACCCGACGTCCGGCCCCCTCAACCAGGCGCTGCTGAAGCTCGGGCTGGTCGACCAGTCGCCGCAGTGGCTGGCCGACGAGTCGACCGCGATGCCCGTGCTGATCCTGCTCAGCACCTGGAAGTGGACGCCGCTCGTCGCGGTGATCCTGCTCGCCGGGCTGCAGACCGTGCCCAGAGAACTGCACGAGGCCGCCATGCTCGACGGCGCCGGCCGCCTCCAGCGGTTCCGCTACGTCGTCGTCCCCGGCATCCGCACCTCCATCGCGCTCGCCGGCCTGCTCACCGTGGGCTACTCGGTCAACAACTTCAACGGCATCTGGATGTTCACCAGGGGCGGCCCGGCCGGCGCCACCGAGACGCTGACGACGCTGGCGTACCAGTTCGCCTTCGTCCAGTTCGACTTCGGCCGCGCCGCCTCGGTGGCGATGATCCTGTTCGCGTTCCTGCTGGTGCTCAGCACGGTCTACTTCTACCTGGTCGAAGGGAGGAAGCGGCGATGAAGACCAAACCGTACGCCCGGCCGCTGCTCTACCTCGGCACCCTGCTCGCCGTCGTGCTGTTCACCGGGCCGTTCCTGTACGTGGTCATGTCGAGCTTCAAGCAGCCGCAGGAACTCAACGGCGTCATCAACGACTTCCTGCCGCAGTCGCTCTACCTGGACAACTACACCAACCTGTTCGAGTCCGGGAACTTCGCGCTCTACTTCCTCAACAGCCTCTTCGTGGCCCTGCTGACCACGCTGCTCGCGCTGTTCGTGGCGATCCTCGCGGGCTACGCCCTCGCCCGCTGGCCCTTCAGCGGCCGCAGGCCACTGCTGCTCGCCATCGTCGCCATGCAGATGTTCCCGGCCGTCCTGATGGCCATCCCGCTCTACAAGATCCTGCGCACCCTCGGCCTGCTCGACGCCCGCACCGGCCTGATCCTCGTGTACGTGACGTTCGCGCTGCCGTTCTGCATCTGGATGATGCGCAACTACTTCATCACCGTCCCCATGGAGATCGAAGAGGCCGCGCTCGTCGACGGCTGCGGCCACTTCTCCGCCCTCTGGCGGGTCCTGCTCCCCCCGGCGCTCCCCGGCGTCACCGCCGCCGGCGCCTTCAGCATCATCCTCGTCTGGGACGAGTTCCTCTACGCCAACACCTTCATCAACAGCGACGAGCTCCGCACCCTGTCGGTGGGCCTCGACTCCCTCATCGGCGAATACACCACCGACTGGGGCCAGCTCCTCGCCGGCGGCGTCCTCATGACCCTCCCGGTCGTCATCCTCTTCGCCTTCCTCCAGCGCTACCTCACCGAAATAGCCGGCGGCGGAGTAAAAGGATGACCACCGCCAACGCCAAGGCCAAGGCCAAGGAACCAAAGGCGCCGAAACGGCGGGACGTGGTGCGGCGAGAATTCGGCGCCAGAGAACGACGGCGCCCGGCACGGCGCACCCAGGGAACGAGGTGACGGGATGACCTTGCTTCGGGGGGCCCTGCTAACCGACGGCACGAGGGCGGACGTCCGGGTCGGTGACGGAACGGTTCTCGAGGTCGGCGAACTCGCCGCCCGCGACGGTGAGCCGGTGGTCGAGCTGGACGGCCGGCTGCTGCTGGGGGCGTTCGCCGAGCCGCACGTGCACCTGGACAAGGCGTTCACGGCGGCCCGGGCGACCAACCTCGACGGGAACCTGGCCGGGGCCATGCTCGGCTATTCGAGCGTGGCCGCGCGGCCCGACCCCGCCGACATCCAGGCGAGGGCGCTGGCCGCCCTGCGCATGTTCCTGGCCTCCGGCACGACGACGATCCGCTGCCAGGTGGGCTGCGGCCCGCTGTCGGGCGTGTCGGCCATCGAGGCCCTGGCCCGGGTACGCGACCAGGTCGGCGACGCGGCCGACCTGGAGATCGTGGCGCATGCCGCCGTACCCGGCGACGACCCGGCGGCCCACGCGGACCTGCTGCGCGCGGCCGTCGAGGCGGGCGCCGACCTGATCGGCGGCAACCCGTTCGCCGAGGCGGACCCGCCCACGGCCCTGCGCACGTGTTTCGCGGTCGCCGCCGAGCTGGGCACGGGCCTCGACCTGCACGTGGACGAGACGACCGACCCGGCCGTCCTCACGCTGCCGCTGGTCGCCGAGCTCGCCGCCGCCCACCCGCACCCGGTGACGGCCGCCCACTGCGTGTCCCTCGGCAGCCTTCCCCCGGAGGCGGCCCGCACGATCGCCGAGCGGGTCGTGGCCGCCGGGGTCGGCGTGGTCGCCCTGCCCGCCACCAACCTCTACCTGCAGGGCAGGCAGGACGCCCGCCGCGGCATCACCGCGATCCGCGTCCTGCGCGAATGCGGCGCCACGGTCGCCGCCGGCGCCGACAACATCCAGGACCCCTTCAACCCGACGGGCCGCTGCGACCCGCTCGAAACGGCGTCCCTGCTGGTGACGGGCGGCCACCAGGAGGTCCCGGTCGCGGCCGCCATGGTCGGCGCGGACGCCCGCGCCGTCCTCGGCCGGCCCCTCGCGGGCCCCACGCCGGGCGCGGTGGCCGACCTGGTCGCCGTACGCGCCGACTCGCTCGGCGACGCCGTGGCCCGCGCCCCCGCCGACCGCATCGTCTGGCGACGGGG
Organism: Actinomycetales bacterium; assembly: GCA_044507605.1. Taxonomy (GTDB): domain Bacteria; phylum Actinomycetota; class Actinomycetes; order Streptosporangiales; family Streptosporangiaceae; genus Thermopolyspora. Next base: position 37,923 of record JBIQJI010000041.1, read on the forward strand.
GCGCGTCGTGGCCCGCACGGAGGTGACCGTTGCCACCGCCATCTAGCCGCGTTACGTGGCGGCTAGCCGCGTTACGTGGCGGCCGCCGCCGGGTCGGCCTCGGCCGCCGGGTCTTCGCGGTAGCCGGACAGCTTCATCGCGACCTGCACGAGCGGCCCGATGGCCACCGTGAACACGATGGTGCCGACGCCGACCGAGCCACCGAGAATGACCCCGAGAATCAAAATGGTGAGCTCGATCAGAAACCGGGTCAGCCGGATCGAGATGCCGAATCGCCGGTTGATCCCGGTCATCAGCCCTTCCCGCGCCCCGGCCCCGAGTTTGGGTGCCAGATAAAGCCCCTGACCGAGCGCGAATATCACGACCCCACCGACCATGAGGAGCACCCGCAGCCACATTTCGGAGGCCGGTGAAGTCAGGCCGAGCATCCAGTCGATGACGATTCCGGCGATGAACACATTCAGCACGGTGCCGATCCCCGGCCGCTCCTTCAGCGGCCACCACGGGATCAACGCGGCCACCGTGACCAGGATCACCACGACCCCGAAGCTGATCCCGGTCAGCTCCGAAAGCCCCTGGTGCAACACGTCCCAGGCACCCAGCCCAAGATCCGCCTGAATGAGCATCGCGATTCCGACGCCGTTCAACGCCAACCCGATGGTGACCATCAGAAGGCGGACGGCGTAATTTCTGCTTGCCGCATCCCGTATTTCCATTCCCCGGCGCGACACGAACCCCAAGAAACCCTCCGAACATCGACCGAACTTTCCCCAGAAAATTACCACACCCGCATTTCGGAAATTGCCCCCGGCCCCCGGCGCTCGCGCCGTCCTGCGGGCGCGAAGTGTGCTGGGACCTGATGCCGGGACTCGATCTCAGCCGTCGATCGCTGCGTCCGGGGCGCGGCTCACGGCACAGACGTTACGGAGGGCCCGTCACGGACATAACCGCATGCGGACAGTCGCTGAAGGCCACCGTCGAAGGAAGGTCCTGATGGGGATGGACGTCGACGCACCGCGCCTGGACCGGCGGGCGGAGGCACGGACGGTCGTGCTCACCGTCAACGGCGCCGAGCGGGAGTTGCGGATCGAGCCGCGGGTGAGCCTGCTGGACGCGCTGCGTGAGCATCTCGGGCTCACCGGCTCGAAGAAGGGCTGTGACCAGGGCGCCTGCGGCGCGTGCACCGTGTGGGTGGACGGGCGCCGGATGCTGGCCTGCCTGACGCTCGCGGTCATGTGCGAGGGGCATGCGGTCACCACAATCGAAGGACTGGCGGACGGCGGCGGCCTGCACCCGATGCAGGAGGCATTCGTCGCCCACGACGCGTTCCAGTGCGGCTACTGCACTCCGGGGCAGATCATGTCCGCGGTCGCGCTGCTGGACGAGGGGCACGCCACCGACGACGGCGAGATCGCCGAGTGGATGAGCGGCAACCTGTGCCGGTGCGCGGCGTACCCGAACATCAGGGCCGCGATCCGCGAGGTCCGCGAGGTCCGCGGCAGGACGGGCGGGCGGCGATGAGACCGTTCGGATACGCGCGGGCCACCGATGTCGGCACCGCGATCGCGACGGTCCGCGACAACCCCGGCGGCGCGTTCCTCGCCGGTGGCACCACCGAGGTCGACCTGGTCCGGCAGGACGTGCTGCGGCCCGGCCTGCTGGTCGACATCAACGACCTGCCCCTCGACCGCGTCGACGACCTGCCCGGCGGAGGCCTGTCCATCGGCGCCCTGGCCCGCATGAGCGACGTCGCGCGGGCGCCCGGGGTGGTGGAGCGGTTCCCGTTCGTGGCGCGGGCGCTGCTGCTGGGCGCGTCGCCGCAACTGCGCAACATGGCCTCGATGGGCGGCAACCTGTGCCAGCGGGTCCGCTGCTCCTACTTCCGCGACGCGATCTCGCCGTGCAACAAGCGCGAGCCGGGCAGTGGCTGCGCCGCCATCGACGGTCACCATCGCGGGCACGCGATCCTCGGCGCCGGCGACAGCTGCATCGCCACCCACCCGTCGGACGTCGCGGTCCCGCTGGTCGCCCTCGACGCGACGGTGCGGACGCGCGGGCCGGGCGGCGAGCGCACCATCGCCATCGACGACTTCTTCCTGCTGCCCGGGCGGACCCCGGAGCGGGAACGCCCGCTGGAACACGGCGAACTGATCACCGCGATCGAGGTTCCCGCGCTCCCGATGGCCCGCCGGTCGGTCTATGTGAAGATCCGCGACCGCGAGTCGTACGAGTTCGCGCTCGTCTCCGTCGCGGCGGCGCTGGACGTCCGGGACGGGGCCGTCGCCGGGGTCCGCCTGGCCCTGGGCGGGGTCGCGACGAAACCGTGGCGCGCCCGCACGGCGGAGCGGAGCCTGACCGGGGGGCCGGCCTCGCCGGCGGCCTTCGACGAGGCGGCCGCGCGGGAGCTGGCGGCGGCCACGCCACGGCCGGGAAACGCGTTCAAGGTCGAGCTGGCGCGACGCGCGATCGTCCGCGCGCTGACGACGCTCGCGGACGGGGAGCGGCGATGAGCGGATCCATCGGGCAGGACGTTGCCCGCGTCGACGGCCCGCAGAAGGTCACCGGCGCGGCCCGCTACTCGGGGGAGATCCCGCTGCCGGGCCTGACCCACGCCCAGATCGTCGGCGCCGCCGTGCCCAGCGGACGCATCACCGCGATCGACACGGCGGCGGCGGAACGCGCCGGCGGGGTCGTCGCGGTGCTCACCCACCACGACCTGCCGAAAGTCCCCCGCGTGCCGCTGATCCCGTCCCTGATGGGCGGGCCCGCGCCCGGCGAGACGTTCTTCCCGATGCAGGACGACCTGGTCCACTACGCGGGCCAGCCGGTGGCGATCGTCGTGGCCGGCACGCCGGAGCAGGCCCGGTACGCCGCCACCCTCGTCGACGTCCGGTACGCCGAGACACCGTCCGTCACCACCATCGACCAGGGCCGCGCCGACGCCTACGAGCCGGAGAAGATCTTCGGCGGCTTCATCCCGGGCGCGTTGACCCGCGGCGACGTCGAGGACGGGCCGGCGGCGGGCGACGTGCGCGTCGACGCCACGTTCCGGTTCGCCCCGAACCACCACAACGCGCTGGAGGCCCTGACCACGACCGCCGTGTGGGAAGGCGACCGGCTCACCCTGTACGACTCGTGCCAGGGCATCAAGGCCGTGCAACTGACCGTCGCCGCGCTGCTCGGCGTCTCCCCGTCGAAGATCCGCGTGCTGACGCGGTTCGTCGGCGGGGCGTTCGGGTCCAAGGCGATGGTCTGGCCGCACGTGACCCTCACCGCGATGGCCGCCCGGCACGTCCGGCGGCCGGTCCGGCTCGTGGTGACGCGGGAGCAGATGTTCACCTCGTGCGGGCATCGCGAGGAGCAGGAGCAGCGGGTCCGGGTGGAGGCGCGCCGCGACGGCACGCTCACCGCGATCCGGCACCACAAGATCTCCGTCACGTCGCCGTTCGACGACTGGGCCGAACCCGCCTTCGGCGTGTCCTCCAGCCTCTACGCCTGCCCCGCCTTCGAGGGCAGGCACCGGCTGGTGCGCGGCAACACGATGACGCCCACGTTCACCCGCGGGCCGGGCGAATGCTGCGGGGTGTTCAGCCTCGAATGCGCGATGGACGAGCTCGCCTGCCGGCTCGGCCTCGACCCGGTCGAACTGCGGCTGCGCAACCTCGCCGGCGTCGACCCCAACACCGGCCACCCTTGGTCCAGCAGCGGACAGGCCGAATGCCTGCGGCGCGGCGCCGAACGCTTCGGCTGGGCCGGCCGCGACCCCGCGACCGGCACCCGGCGCGAAGGCGACTGGCTCATCGGCACCGGCATGGCCTCCGCCGGCTACCCCGTGGCGTTCTTCATGCGCACCCAGCGGGCCCGCGCCCGCCTCTACTCCGACGGCACCGCCGTGGTCTCGACGGCCGCCCAGGAGTTCGGCACCGGCATGACCACCGTGCTCACCCAGGTCGCCGCCGACGGCCTCGGCGTCGACCTGCACGACGTGCGCCTGGAGTTCGGCGACACCGACCTGCCCACCGCGGGCTCGCCCGTTGGGTCCAACGGCGCGATGATGGTGGGCTCCGGGGTGTACAACGCGGCCACCGCCGTACGCGACCAGCTGATCGCCCTGGCGGCCGGCGACCCCGAGTCGCCGCTGCACGGCGCCGGCCCCGGCGAGGTCACCGTCACCGGCGGCCGCATGACCCGCACCGGCGACCCCGCCGCGAACGAGACCTACGCCGACCTGATGGCCCGCCACCGCATGAACGACGCCGAGGCCATCGGCAGCTGGGACCCGCCACCCCTCGACACCCCGTACGGTCTGCTGACCTTCGGCGCCCAGTTCGCCGAGGTCGCGGTCGACGCCGACCTCGGCCTCGTCCGGCTCCGGCGCATGACGGGCGTGTTCGCGCCCGGCCGGGTCCTCAACCCCAGGACGGCCCGCAGCCAGCTCATGGGCGGCATGCTCTGGGGCATGAGCCAGGCCCTCCTCGAAGGCACCCGCATGGACCCCCGCCTGGGCCGCTGGGCCAACGCGAGCCTCGGCGACTACCTCGTCCCCGTCAACGCCGACGCCCCCGACATCGACGTCGATTTCATCGAGGTCGACGACCCCATCACCGGCCCCCTCGGCGTCAAAGGCGTCGGCGAGATCGGCCAGGTCGGCGCGGCGGCCGCCATCGCCAACGCCGTCCACCACGCCACCGGATACCGCGTCCGCGAACTGCCTATCGCCACCGAACACCTCCTCCCCCACCTACCGCCCCCCTCGGCACCCCCCGGCTAGCGTGGCCACCGTGGCCCTCATCGTGATCGAACGGCGGGTGCGGCTCGCCGCCGAGGAGGCCTGGCGGCGGGTCACCGACTGGGAACGCCACGCGGCGCACGTGCCCCTGACCACGATCATCTTGCGCACCCCGCCCCCGACCCACGTCGGCACCCGCTTCGTCGCCCGCACCGGCATCGGCCCCCTGGCGTTCGACGACCCCATGGAGGTCGTCCACTGGGACCCGCCCACCGCACCCGACCCCCACGGCCTGTGCCGCCTGGAAAAACGCGGCACTTTCGTCACCGGCTGGGCCGAAATAGCGGTCCACCGAACCGGCCCGGACTCCTCCCAGGTCACCTGGCGCGAGCAGCTGGCCCTCCCTTGGCTCCCACCCCCACTCGCCCGCCCCACCGCCTGGACCGCCCGCCTCCTCTTCACCCGCGTCCTAACAGGCCTGCTCTCCGCACCACCCACCGCCGACGAAGGCCGGCCACACTGACCCCCATCACGAACGCGGCCCTGTCGCCGCCGTCATCAACCCGCGGAGGCCGCGACCACCAGGGCAGATGTGAGATCAGCGACGAAATCGCACCATGAGGGAACTTTGGTGATAGACCCATCCGGGTGGATCCGTTCGAGCAGTAGCCGCCGGTGATGCGGAAACCGACCCTGAAATTTCTCCAGCTTCCTTCCCGAAAGCTCCGAGGCCAGCGCAAGTTTCTGCTTGAGCAGACTCTTTGGATCAGGGATGCTTTCCACCTTCCGGGGCCCAGGTAGATCAAGCCGGACACGGCCGTTGGGATTACCGGCGACAATGCGCAGCTCACGTTCGTCGAGCAACAGTTATGCCTCGGTCATTCGGATCGGAATCACGGCCGCGTGGGGTGTGCCGGAGGCATGTGCCTTGACCGCGTCCGTGATCTCTGCGAGGCGGGCAGCCCTGCCATCCCGGTCCGCGTCCCGATGAATGATGATGAGGTCATAGCGACCGTCCATCTCGGTGATCGCACGAAGCTTTTCGCTCACCGCTCGCCCGGGAGGCTTCGGCAGACGTGCGAGATCAGGGTCGGTGATGGCGATGTCGATCCCATGATTTGCCGCGAGGGTCTCAATTTGCGGGATGAACCACTATCGCTGGTGCCCTAGCCAAGGAACAGGGCGCGAACTGTCACGCGATCTCCAAACGAGTCTGCGCGTCGGGCGGCGTCGTGAGGTACGGGAGAATGTCGGCCTTGGTCACCGGCACCGCGCCCGCCTCCGCAGCCCGCCACGTTCCTTCCAACGGACGAAGGCGCAGGGCCTGGGCCAAGCCTCCATCGGGCCGACGTCTCAGCATGGAATCGGCAAAGAGAAGATCGCCTGGTCGCACCAACTGGACGATCACCGGCGAGTGTGTGTTGATGATCACCTGACGAAACGGATTGTCGTCGCCTGGCGCGTCCATGGGATCTACAGCGAGGTCCTCCACCAACTCCACCATGGCACTGAGGTTGCCGGGGTGGATGCCGTTCTCAGGCTCCTCCATACAGATGAGCCCGGTCACGGACGGGTCTTCGAGAAGCACGCAGAGGGCGAGGAAACGCAGGGTGCCCTCGGAAAGGCTCCGCGCGGGGAGCGTCAGGCCGCTCGCCTCGAGTAGCTGCACCGAGAGTTGCTCGCGCACGTCGTCCTGGTCGACGCGCAGACCCCGCACCCGCAGCCCGTCGAGGTCGGCCAAGCGATTGGCGATCTGGGCGTACACACGCTCGGGGTCTGCCGCCTCGTCGCGATTCGCGATGCGAAACAACGCGCCCGGCAGATGCCGGCCCGTCACGTCCATATCACGAGGATCGACATACCTGTCGGAGCTACGCAGCGCGGAAGGCTCCAGTGCCAATCTTCGCCACGATTGCATCTCGCGGCGAGCGGCCAAGATCGTGGGGTCATCGTTGCTAGTGACCGTGCTCACGACGGTGGCCGGCGCGCGAGAAGCCGCCGCCGTCTTCGACCGACCCCGACCGCCTCCATCTTGATGGATCTTGATGACGGGCTGGTCATCTCGGCTGGACGTCGAGATGAACGCGGTGCCGCCCCCTCGAGTTTTCACCACCGCGTCACGGAAGTCCCTGGCGCTGTGAGGGAAGTGCAGCCGCTTGGGCGCCTCTCGCACGCTGATACGCCGGAGGTTCTCCGCCAGCAGAGTGAGCCGCCCGATCCGCTCGATACCGGCAGGCGGCAGATATCCCAACGCGAGTTCGTAGCGCAGATACGAGACCGTTGGGGCAGCGGCGCGCCCGAAGTCGTCGGCCACCTCAAGCGGGACGATCATCTCGACGGCGAATCGGATCGTCCGGTCACCGGAGGCGTAACCGTTCCAGAAGAGGTCCCGCGGATCGCCCAGACGCTCACCATGGACACCGCGCACCTCCTGCGCCGCGTCCAGCAGCGAACGGTCCGCGAGGAGACTGAGAAACTGAATCGCGTCGAAGACATTGGACTTGCCCGTGCCATTCTCACCGGCGATGCAGGTGAAGGCTCCGAAGTCGACCCGCAGGTCGAGCAGGTTCTTGAAGCCGTCGACTTCCAGCCGCGTCAGCATGCTGCCTCCTTTCGCCTAGCATGGCACACCTCCCGGCTTGGCCTGCCGGCCCTCATACCCCTGGTCAGCGCCGCTATGGCGCGCCATCAGTGGTGGAGACGACGGCGATACTTCGACCAGGATGACGTGGTTGTCGGAGCTTTTACGAAGGCCGGCCGCTTCTGATGACGAACCAGACGGTCTTGCCGCTCTCTTCCGTCTTGGGGGCGATTCCCCATCGGTCGGCGAGGGCGTCCACGATGGCCAGGCCCCGGCCGTGTTCCGCGAAAGCGTCGGCTCGGACGAGGGCGGGTGCGGACGCGCTGTGATCTGTGATGGCACCGCTCAGGATCGGGCCCGCGAGGCGCAGGGTGAGGGTGATGTGGGGGCCGCCGTGGACCACGGCGTTGGTGTACAACTCGCTCACGATCAGCTCGACGTCGCCGATCTCGGTCCGTAGTCCCCAGCTTCCCAGGGTCTCCCGCACCATCGTCCGCGCCTTGGCGATGAACTCCGGCTCGGACGGCAGGTCCCAGCACACCTCGCGCACGCTCACACGACCTCCAGAGATTCGTGGTCCAGGTCCAGGCCGCGTAGGGCTCCAGTGGTCGTGCGAGGTGCCCAGTCGAGGCCGCAGGCGAGTGATGTCGCCATCACTTTGCGTTACAGCTACCATGCACATAGTCGCGCTATAGGCAGTCGATTTCAAGCTCGAATTCAACCTGAGAAGAATCCCCGAATAGGTCGTGGTTTGTCCGATGTGATCGGATTTTCCAGCCCAGAAGAGGAGACCACCGTGAGTTCAACCGTCCGCCTGCGCCGCCTCAGCCAGGAACTCGTCCGCCTGCGCAAAGAGGCCGGCCTGACGGTCGAGGAGGTCACGAAACGCCTCAACTGGTCCCAGGGCCGCCTCACCTATGTGGAACACAACAAATGGGTCAAGGCCAGCATCCGCAACATCACCGCCCTCCTCGACCTGTACGGCATCGAGGGCGACCGCCGCGAAGGCCTCCTCGAACTCGCCAGACAGGCCAGCCAAAAGGGCTGGTGGGCCTCCTACCGAGACGCGTTCCCCCTCAACTACCCCGGCTTCGAAGAAGCCGCTGCCACGATACGCACCTATGAGGCGGTTCTGGTCCCAGGGCTCTTCCAGACGGCCGACTACGCCACGGCGCTCTTCAAAGCCACGCAGGTCCTCACCGACCACGCCGCGGCCGACCGGGTCAAAGCCCGCTGCGAACGGCAGAAGATTCTCGATCGCGCCGATCCACCCCAGGTGTGCGCATTGATCGACGAGGCCGCACTTACTCGCCCCGTCGGCGGTGTGCACGTAATGGCCGATCAGATCACCCACCTGATACGTCTCGCCTCTCGGCCCAACATCACGATCCAGATCGTCCCGGCAGAAGCGGGCGCCCATGCGGCCATGACCGGCGCGTTCGTGATCCTCGACTTCGCCGGGGTCGATGACGCGCCGATGGTCTTTCTGGAGGCGTTTACCAGCTGCCTTATCTTGGAGAAGCAGGACGATGTCCAGGCATATACACTCATGTTCCAGCGGGTGATGGCATCGGCGCTCACCCCAGAGGAGACGGTGTCCCGCCTGAAAGAGCTGCTCGGCTTCCACGGATAAGCAGGTGGATATGGATCACACCAAGGCTCTCAGCTGGCACAGGAGTTCCTACAGCGGAGGCAGCGCCACCTCGGAGAACTGCATTGAGGTAGCAGTAACGCATACCCGTATGGTCGGCATCCGAGATAGCAAGAACACTGATGGCCCTATCCTCACCTTCACCGCCGACGACTGGGCCGAGTTCATTCGCGGGATTCGGGCTGGGAAGCACGGCTGAGCGGCGTGCCCCCGGCCGGAACGGTGGCGGCCGGAAGGGCGGCGGCCGGGGCGTGCTGGTGAGCCTGCGGGTTGATTAGAGTCGGGCGCTGTGACCGAAATTTCCCTTTCTGAGCAGCGGGTCGGTGCTTCCGGCGACGAACCCGGCTACCTGGCCTCGACTCGCGCGGGGTACGACGCGGCGGCCGAGGATCTCACCGAGCTGTGGCGGGACGCGTTGGCCGGGCGGCCGATGGAGCGGGCGATGCTGGGGGCGTTCGCCGAGATCGTCCAGGCGAGTGATCTTGGGCCGGTGGCCGACGTCGGGGCGGGAGCCGGGCGGGTGACCGGGTATCTGCACTCGCTCGGGGTGCCGATCTGCGGCATCGACCTGTCACCCGCGATGCTGGCGATCGCGCGGCGCGAGCATCCGGACGTGCGTTTCAGCGAGGGCTCGATGACCGCCCTCGACCTGCCCGACGGTTCCCAGGGCGGCGTACTCGCCTGGTATTCGGTCATTCACATCCCGCCGCCCGACCTCCCAACGGTGTTCGCCGAGTTCGGCCGGGTGCTCGCACCCGGCGGGCACGTCCTGCTCGCCTTCCAGGTCGGCGACGAGCCGCTCCACCTGTCGGAGGCCCTCGGACACGAGGTGTCCCTCGACTTCCACCGTTTCACCCCCGATCAGATCTCCGCCCATCTCCGTGACGCCGGCTTGCACGAGGTCGCCCGCCTGGTCCGCGAGGCCACCCTCGGCGAAACAACCCCCCAGGCGTACCTTCTCGCCCGTAAGCCGACAGACGACGGTCCCGCCGAGCGCGCAGCCGATGACCAATAGACCGCACGCCACCGCCCGCCCCCTGGTGTCTTCGCTCGTCATGCGCCGACGCCGGGTTCGACGATGTCGAGCGCTACGGGCTGGAGGGCGCCTTCTGGCTGTACGGCGACATCGACGACTGGCTCGATGACCCCGGACGCCGGACTCTTCTCCTCGACGCTCAGCGCGCGATGGAATCGGTGCCGTCGCTGCTCGGCGTCAGCGGCCACCTGCTCACCGTCGCCCGGCGCGTGCCCTGACCCGGGGAAGGGAACGGCCAGAACCGGGACGGCTACGGTGCCCGTCGACTTCACCTGGATGCCGCCCCTCCAGAGCGGCCTGAGTCGGCGTCTCGTGGTCGAGCCGCTCGCGGACTGCGCGTAACTTCGCGCAGGTGCGGACACCCCACTAGCGCGGCAGCGGCTCCACCTCACTGTCCGCGCCGAATACGCAGGCCAGTGTGTAGAACTCCTGCGGGATGTCGTCGATCATTGCGATGCACGCGTAAATATTGCCAACGCTGACGTTGCACGCGCTGACGAACTTTGACCCTTCGTATCCGTGCTCCGCGAGATAGCTGATGCACTCGTCAGGGGTAGCGTGCGCCGGCGCGGCGAGGGCGAGGGGAAGGGCGGTGACGGTGAGTGCCGAGATGGACAGCGCGGCGAGGGCGCGTGAGATGCGGGTCATGGGGTGCCTCCACGTGCAGGTGGTCCGGTCGAAGGCTTTGATTACCCATCACGAACGACTACGTAACGTCGCCGGTCGTGGCTATGTGTTACGGGTGTCGGGTGGGAGATGTTCCCGCCAGGCCGCCCTCACGAGAGCCGTGCTTCTCACTGGGTGACGAACAGGAGGGTGCCGGAGGCCGCGTGGACGGCCCTACGGCGGGTCGGTGGCCGCGTTGGCGTACACGCGGACGTAGTCGACCAGCATGCGCTGCGGGAACTTCGTGGTCTTGTCGGGCGGGCCTGGCCAGTCGCCGCCGACGGCGAGGTTCAGCAGCAGGAAGAACGGCGTGTCGAAGGCCCAGCCGCCGGGCGGGGTGTCGGTTTTGCGCTGGGTGGCGTAGACCTCGCCGTCCATCAGGAAGGAGATGTGGTCGGGGTACCAGTCGACGGCGAAGACGTGGAAGTCGTCGGCGAATCCGGCCCCGCCGGACGGCTTGTGCGGGTTGACCACGTCGAACCCGTTGTCACCGTGCAGGCTCCCGTAGACCGTGTCGGGCGTGCCGCCGATGTACTCCATGATGTCGATCTCGCCCCGGCCGGAGCCCTGCGGGGCGCGTTTCGCCCAGAACGCCGGCCACATGCCCTGCCCCTTCGGCAGCTTGACCCGGGCCTCCAGCCGCCCGTAGCGCCGGCTGAACTTCCCGTCGGTGAACAGCCGCGCCGAGGAGGCGGCGCAGGCGCGCTTACCGCAGTCGTACGTGGCGGCGTCGTCGGCGCGCGCCGTGATGACCAGATGCCCCTGCCCGTCGAGCGCGACGTTGTGCGGCGAGTAGTACTCGAGCTCGTTGTTGTGCCCGAGATGCCCCTCGACGACGTTCCACTTGGCGGGGTCGGGCGGCCCGGCCCCGCCGTTGAACTCGTCGGCCCACACCAGCCGCCACCCGGTGGGCCGCGCGGCGGGCCGCCCTGTGTGGTACGTCGCGCTCTGGTCCCAGGCCACGTAGACCGCCGCGACCACGAGCGCCAGCCCCACGGCCATCCACCCGAGGACCTGACCGCCCCGCCCCCGCCCACGGCGTGAGCGATGGTCCGGCCACTGCCAACGGTCCATCGACAAAGCCGCCAGCCCTCCCGGCCCCGCACCTCCACCTGTCGCCCGATAACCGTACTGTGCCCGCCCCCGCCCCACGGCCGTGGTCGGCCAAGCCGCCACGAGTGACGGTCGGTATCCGTCAGACTGGAACGTGTGAGTGAGCCATTCGCCTCCAGCCGTGCCTATCCGCAGCCCTTCGCTCACCTCAGCGCTCCGAACGTCTCCCTGTATCGCGACGTGCTGCGGGCCTTCGCGCGGGCCAAGGATCGGTTCATCGTGCACCTGCGCCCGGAGGACGTGGCGGCCGAGCTCGGGTGCGAGGGCGACGATCGGCTCATGGGCGCGCTGGATCGGCTCGTCGAGTGGGGAAATCTGCGGGCCGACGCAGATACCGGGCGGGTGGCCACGGTCGAGGACTTCCACCGTAAGCGGTTCCTATTCCAGCTCACCCATGCCGGGCACGCCGCGGAGGAGGCCATCGCGTTCTACGAGGAGGCCATCGGACGCCGCGGCGCGCTGCAGTCGGTGGCCCTCGCCGACGTCGCCGATCAGCTCGAGTCCCTCACGGTCCTGGCCAAGGATGCCGACCCCGACCCGGCCAAGACCCACCTGCTGCTGCTGTCGCTCGCGGGACGGTTCAGCTCGCTGGCCGATAACGCTCAGGCGTTCATGGCCTCACTGCGGCGGGCGATCGACTTCTCCGACGGCGACGTCGAGGCGTTTGTGGCGTACAAGGAACGGCTGATCGACTACATCAACCGATTCATCGCCGACCTTGCCGCATCAGGTTCGCGGATCGCCAGGCTGCTCGACGATCTCGACGCCCTGGACTACCCCAGGCTGCTTGTGCTGGCGGCCCGGCGGGAGGCCGCCGACGCCGTGCCGGATGGGCCAGAAGAGGGGGAGGCATACGTCTCGGCCGAGGCGGCGGCACTGGCCTCCTGGCGCAACCGGTGGCGCGGCCTGCGCGACTGGTTCATCTCGCACGACCCGCGGCGTCCGTCGCAGGCCCGGCTGCTGCGGCAGGCCGCGGTCACCGCGATCAAACAGCTCGTCGACGCGGTCGGGCTGCTCAACGAGCGGCGTTCGGGTCGTTCGGACCGGTCCGCCGATTTCCGCACGCTCGCGCGCTGGTTCGCGCAGGCGCCCGACGACGCGGCTGCGCATCGGCTGTGGCGTGCGGCGTTCGGGCTGACGAGCGCGCGGCATCTCACCGTGCCGGTGGCGACGGTCGAGGCACGCGAGCGGGACGAGCCGGGCGCGGCCACCTCGTGGCGCGACGCGCCGCCGATCCGCATCTCGCCGCAGCTGCGCAGGACCGGGACGTACGAGCGGCGCGGCCGGCCGAACCAGGTGCGAGACCGGTCCGAGGAGCGCAGGTTTCTGCTGGAGCAGGCCGAGCGAGAGGCCGCCGAAACCGCCGCCGCGCGGGCGTCGCTGCACACTGGCGGGCCCACACTGCTATCGGAGCTGGGGGTCCTCGACCCGAAGGCGTTCCGGCTGTTCCTGGCGCTGCTCGGCGACGCCCTCGCGGCGCGGCCGCCGGGCGAGACCGAGGTGAAGACTGTGACCGGCGACGGCTCGATGGAGATCCGGCTGTCTCTGGTCACCGACGCCGGCGGCGCCACCACCGAAGTGGAGATCCACACCGAGGACGGCGTGCTGCGCGGGCCTGAGCACATCATCGAGATCAGGAACCTCGCCGCACTGCCATGACACCCGAAGACGAGCTCACCAAGCGCCGCTCGGCACTGCGCGCCCTGCTGGCCAGGCCGCTGCTCACCGCCGAGACCGACGCGCAGGCCCTGGTGCTGGTGCGCCGGTACGCCGGCGAGCTGCGCGAGTGGCTGACCCGCGAAACCGGCTGGCGGCTGGTCGTGGACTCCGGAAGCGCCCGGCTGTTCAAGACCGCCCCCACCCTCGACGACGACACCCATCCGGCGAGGGGCCACGCCAAGGAGCCGTTCGGCCGCCGCCGCTATGTGCTGCTGTGCCTCGCCCTCGCCGTGCTCGAACGGGCCGACTCCCAGACAACGCTCGGCAGGCTCGCCGAAGACGTGCTGAACGCCGCCGCAGACCCCGACCTCGCGGGCGTCGAGTTCAACCTGGAACGCCGCACCGAGCGGTCCGACCTGGTGGCCGTGGTGCGGGCCCTGCTCGACTGGGGGGTGCTGCGCAGGGTCGCGGGCGACGAGGAGACGTACCTGTCGGCCACCGGCGACGTCCTGTACGACGTCCGTCGGCCGGTACTCGCCGCCCTGCTCACCGGCACGCGTGGTCCCTCGACCGTGCGGGCGGAAGGCTTCAAGGAGCGGCTGGCCGAGCTCACCGCCGAGCCGGTCGCCGACACCGACGACCTTCGCAACCAGGCGCTGCGCCGTCGCCTCACCCGCCGGTTGCTGGACGACCCGGTCGTTTACTACGCCGAACTCGATGCCGACGAGTTGGCGTACCTCACGTCCCAGCGGCACGCGATCACGCGCAGGATCGAGGACGCCACCGGCCTACTGCCCGAGGTGCGCGCCGAGGGCATCGCAATGGTCGACCCCGACGACGAACTGACCGACGTGCGCATGCCCGAGCAGCGCACCGACGGTCATGTGACCCTCTTGGTCGCCGAGCATCTTGCCGGCCGCAGCGAGACGTCGCTGCCCGAGCTGCACGTGTTCGTCCGCCGGGCGGCGGCCGAACACGCCGTGTACTGGCGCAAGGGTGTGACCGACCCGGGCGCCGAGGAGGCGCTGACCGCCGTCGCGCTGGAGAGCTGACCGCGCTGCGGTTGGTCGAAGTGCTGCCCGGTACGCCCGCCCGGGTGCGCGGCCTGCCGGCGATCGCCCGATACGCCCTCGACGAGCCGACCATCCGCGAGACAGGAAGGGCCGACCGGTGACCCTGCCCACCCCTACGTCGGAGCGCTGGAAGCCGCTGCGCGCCGGGCTCGTCGACATGTTCTACTACGACGCCGAGGAGTTTCACTTCCACGACGGCCGGCTGCTGCTGCGCGGCAACAACGGCACGGGCAAGTCGAAGGTGCTGGCTCTGACTCTGCCGTTCCTGCTCGACGGCGAGCTCGCCCCGCATCGGGTGGAACCCGACGGCGACCGGCAGAAGAGGATGGAGTGGAACCTCCTGCTCGGCGGCAGGCATCCCCATCCTGAGCGCATCGGCTATACGTGGCTGGAGTTCGGGCGAGCCGGCCGCGACGGCGTTACCGAGTTCCGTACGGTCGGGTGCGGCCTGAAGGCCGTGCGCGATCGCGGCATCGCCAGGCACTGGTTCTTCGTCACCACCCAGCGCGTCGGCAGCGGTTTCGCGCTGATGTCGCCCAGCAGGGTGCCGCTGACCCGCGAGAAGCTGCGCGACGCCCTCGACGGCCACGGCATGTTGTACGAGCGGGCGTCGGACTACCGCCGTGCGGTGGACGAGGCGCTGTTCGGGCTGGGCGAGCACCGGTACGAGTCGCTGGTCAACCTGCTCATCCAGCTCCGCCAGCCGCAGCTGTCGAAACGACCCGACGAGCGGCTGCTGTCGAAGGCGCTCACCGAGGCGCTGCCGCCGCTCGGGCCCGACCTGATCAGCACTGTGGCAGACGCTTTCCGCGGCCTGGACGAGGAGCGCGACGCGCTGCGCGCGTTGGAGGACGCGCACGGGGCCACGGAGGACTTCCTCGGCTACTACGTGCGGTACGCCGCGCTCGCGAGCAAGCGAAAGGCCGCCGGGCCTCGCCTGGCGCAGAGCCGGTACGAGCATCTCAACCGGGACCTGGCCGAGGCCGAGCAGCGGTACTCCGCCGCCGAGTCCGCCCTCGGCGACGCGAAGGCACGCCTAGAGGAGGCGGCGGCCGAGCGCAGCCGGCTGACCGCCCGCCGAGACGCCCTCCAGGCCAGCCCCGAGATGCGCCACGCCGAGCGCCTCAAGCAGATCGGCGAGGACGCCTCCCGGCGCGACTCCCATGCCACGATCCGGGAACGCGACCGGGATCACCTGGCCGCCGAGGTCCAGAGGTACGAGCGGCGGGCGGCCGACGCCGCCGCCAAGGCCGGCCGCGCCGAGGACGCCCTGACCGCGGCGAGCGAGTCGGCCAGGTCGGCCGCCGGGCGGGCTTTATGCGAGCCGGAGCATGTGGCGGCCACCAGCGACTGGGCAGCCGACCCCGCACGGGCCCGCCGCGACACCGAGGCGCTGGCCGTGCGGCGGAACCGGGCCGTGACCGAGCTGCGTGCCCTGCTCGTCGCCGTCGGCCGGGTTGAACGCCGCCACGCCACTGCCCGCGCCGAGGTCGACCGGCTCACCGCCGAGCTCCAGGAGGCCGCCGAACGCGTGAGCGCCGCCGAGACGGCGGTCCAGGAGCGAGCGGCCGGGCTGATCGACGACTACGTCGGCTACCTGACCGGGGTGACCGAGCTGGTCATTCCCGACCCCGACGAGGTTCTCGCCCTGCTGGAGCCGTGGACCGTCAGCGTCGACGGACCGAACCCAGCCGTCGCGGCCATTGACGACGCCGCCCGAGCGGCGACCGCCGCCCTCGCAGGTCGGCAGGCAGAGCTGACCGCCGGTGTACGGGCCGGGGAGGAGCAGGCGGCGGCCCTCCAGGCGGAGATCGACCGGCTCGTCGCCGGCGGCCACGATGCCCCGCCCGTCCCCTACACGCGGGCCGAGGGAGCACGGACAGGCCGGCCGGGCGCGCCGCTGTGGCGGGTCATCGACTTCGCCGACGAGGTCCCCGCCGATCACCGGGCCGGGTTGGAGGCAGCGCTGGAGGCGGCTGGACTTCTGGACGCCTGGGTGACCCCCGAAGGCATCATCGTCGACGCTCACGACACCGTGCTGCTCGCCCCCGGCCCGGTCTCTGGCCCGGCCTGCTCGACGGTGCTGCGTCCCGCCGTTGATCGGGCCGATCCCCAGGCCGCGGCCCTGCCCGACTCGGCGGTCCAGGCGGTGCTCGACTCGATCGGCCTGGGCAGGCGACCAGGAGCGGCGGGATCGTCTCTGGGAGGGCCGACGGCCTGGATCTTTGTCGACGGGCGATGGGGCAACGGGGTCCTGACCGGCTGCTGGCACAAGGACCACGCCGACCACATCGGCGAAGGGGCCCGCGAGGCTGCCAGGCGGGCCCGGATCGCGGTGCTGCGCGACGAGCTGAGCGGCGTGCGCGAGCGGGTTGCCGCACTGCGCGACGAACTGGCCGGGCTGACGGTACGGCAGCGGACGCTGGCCGATGAGCACCGTGCCGTGCCCTCCGACGCCGACCTGCGCGAGGCGCACGTCAAGCTGGCCGCCGAGCATGATCGGCGACGCGATCTGCACGGCCGTCATGTGGCCGCTATCGAGGCGGCCGATGGGCTTCGGCTGGCCGCCGAGGCAGAGTCCGCCCGGGCCGCCGAGTTCGCCGGCGACGTGGGCCTGCCGGCGAGTCCTGAGGAGCTGGAGGCAGTCGCGAACGCCGTCGCCGCTTACCGCCTCGCGCTCGCCGGGCTCTGGCCGGCCGCCGACGCACTGCTTACCGCTCGCGACATCGCCGGTGAGGCGGCCGAGGAACTTCTCGGCGTACGGGACCGGCTCGGCCAGGCCGCCAGGGAGGCCGCGGTGGCGCGCGAGCAGGCCGAGACGGCCGCCACGACCTATCGCACGCTCATGGAGACCGTGGGCGATGCCGTCGAGGAACTGCACCGGCACCTCGCCGAGGTCGACCGGGCGATGACCGCCCGCGACGCGGCCGAACGTGCCGCCCGCGCCGACGAGGAGGCCGCGCTCGGCGAGCGCGGGAAGGCCGACGGCAGGCGCGAGACGCTGCGCGGTGAGATCGAGCAGGCGACGGCGGACCGCGACAGAGCAGTGGCCGAGTTCCGGGCGTTCGCCGCGACAGGGCTGCTGCGGGTGGCGCTACCCGAGCTGGAGATCCCCGACCCCCGGGAGGAATGGGCGGCGACCCCGGCCGTTCTGCTCGCCCGCGCGGTCAACGCCGAGCTGGATGCCGTGGACGACGGCGACCGTCCGTGGGAACGTTTGCAGAAGCAGATCTCCGAGCAGCAGAAGAACCTCCAGGACGCGATGTCCCGGCACGGCCATTCGGTCGGACTGACGGTGCCCGAAGGTGTGATGGTGATCGACGTGGTCTTCCAGGGGCACACCAGGGACATCCCCGGGCTCGTCGCGGCACTGGCCGCCGAGACCGAGCAACGAGCCCGGCTGCTGTCCGCCAGGGAACGCGAAATCCTGGAGAACCACCTGCTCAGCGAAGTCGCGGGCACCCTCCAGGAGCTGATCGCCGCCGCCGAGGACGAGGTGCGCGAGATGAACGCCGAGCTAGAGGCGAGACCCACCTCGACCGGCATGCGGCTGCGTCTCGTGTGGAAGACCGCCGGCAAGGCGCCGGACGGCCTCAGACGTATACGCGAACGGCTGCGCCAGACTGTCGACGCCTGGTCCCCCGGCGACCGCGCCGAGGTCGGCGCGTTCCTGCAGGCCCAGATCGCCCACGAGCACCGGGAGAATCCCGCGATCGGCTGGACCGAGCAGCTCACCCGCGCCCTCGACTACCGCACCTGGCACGAGTTCACCATCCAGCGGCTGCAGGACGGCCAGTGGCGTCCTGCGACCGGCCCGGCCTCGGGCGGCGAGCGCGTGCTGGCCGCCTCCGTGCCCCTGTTCGCCGCGGCGTCCGCGCATTACAAGTCCGCCGGCAACCCGTACGCCCCGCGCCTGGTCGCCCTCGACGAGGCCTTCGCCGGCGTGGACGACGACTCCCGCGCCAAATGCCTGGGCCTGCTCGCGACATTCGACATGGACGTCGTGATGACCAGCGAAC